>NZ_JBVATA010000008.1:260585-453225 GCF_057814275.1 Pseudomonas sp. F007
GGATGTACGCGTCATCGTTGACGACCATCGCGAGCAGGCTCGCTCCTACAGTGGATTGGGTTTCATCTGTGGAATCTGGTTTAAGCCGGTGAGGCCGAGGATCACCCGATATGGCCGGGTTTCATCAGCCTGATGTAGGAGCTGGCCTGTCGGGCCGCCGCATCGCAGCGATGAGCCTGAAGCCGCCGCGTTAATCCAGGATGTACGCGTCATCGTTGACGACCATCGCGAGCAGGCTCGCTCCTACAGTGGGTTGCAGTGGAGCGAGCAAACTACGGCAGATACATCACATGCACGTCATTGATCTTGCCATTGAAATGAAACGGCGCGCGGTCGAAGTAGTCGAGGGTGACCGGGGAGCCCTCGTCGGTGGCGACGTCGAAGGTTTCGCTGGCAGTGAAGGTCAGCGGTGGGGTGAAAGGCGTGGTGGCGCTGGCGATTTCCTTGCCGTTGAGGCGCAGGGTCAGGTTGGCGGGCGCGCCGGGTTTAGGGGCTGACATCACCGTCAACATTTCAATGCTGAGGCGCCCGGCCGGAACTCGCTCGGCCGACTTCAGCTTGACCCGGGCAATCGCCAGGGCGTTGTACTCGTAGACCAGGAAGCCGTCATCCATGTACAGGCTGACCCCGCCGCCGATCCCGCCCAAGGCATACAACACGCCCGAAGCATTGGCTGGTACGTCGGCGTCCACCACCACGCTGTTGTTCTGGTTGCGCAGGTTCGGCGCGGCGAATTCCGGGAAGCGTTGCACGTGGTCGCTGAAGTGCCACTCGTGCCGGGTGGTGGAGATCCGAGCCTGCGGGTCGAGGAACGGATACAGGCCGGCACCGATCGGGTAGACATGGTTGGCCTTGGCCTGCACGTCGAATTCAGCCTTCAGCTCGGCGAGTTTTTGCGGATGGGCGGCAGCGACATCCTTGGCCTGGGAGTAGTCATCCTGCAGGTTGTACAGCGACCACTGATCCTTGCTCGAATCCCAGCCCATGAACTGAGCGAACCCTTGCACCCACGGCTTGCGCGGGCCGAATACCGAAGCCATCCAGCCGTCCTTGTACACGCCACGACTGCCCAGCACCTCGAAGTACTGCGCCGGTTTTTTCGATTTCACCTCGGGGTCATTGAAGGTGTAGCGCATGCTGACGCCGTCGAGCGGGTCCTGGGCGATGCCATTGACCTCGGTAGGCGGGGAGATCGCCAGCAGGTCATACACGGTGGGAGCGATGTCGTTGACGTGATGGAACTGTCCGCGCACCCGCGCGTCGGCCTTGATCTGCTTCGGCCAGGAAACCGCCAGTGGTGTGCGTGTCCCGCCAAAGTAACCGGCCACCAGCTTGGTGCCGACAAAAGGCCCCGAACCGGCCCAGGCCCAGGCGGCGTTGTACATGTTCTCCAACTTCGGCCCGCCCAGCGCCGACAGGCCTCCGTACATCTCATTGAGGACTTTCAACTGCTGTTCCTTGGGCACCGGGATACCGTTCTGCGCCAGCAGTTCGTTGATCGTGCCTTCCATACCCTCGGCCGAAGCGCCGTTGTCGCTGAACACATAGAAAATCAGCGTGTTGTCCCGCTTGCCGCTGCGTTCGAGCTGGTCGAGGAGCTTGCCGGCCTGGGTGTCCGCATGCTCCATGAAGCCGGCATACACCTCCATCAAGCGCGCCTGATACTGCTTTTGCTCGGCCGACAGGCTGTCCCAGGCCGGCAGTTCCGCTGGGCGCGGGGTAAGCACGGCATTGGCCGGGATAAAGCCCAGGGCTTTCTGGCGAGCAAAGGTCTGCTCGCGGTAAGCGTCCCAACCGGCGTCGAACTTGCCTTTGTACTTGTCCGCCCACTGCGCGTTGACCTGGTGCGGGCCGTGCACTGCACCCGGGGTCCAGTACATGAAAAACGGCTTGTCCGGCGCATAGGTCTGTTGATCCTGCAGCCAGTTGACGGCCTGGTTCGCCAGGTCTTCGCTGAGGTGATAGTTCGGGTCGCGCGGCGGTTCGATCGGGGTGTTGTCGCGGTACAGGCGTGGTTCGTATTGCGAGGTTTCCCCGGCCAGGAAACCGTAGAAATGTTCGAAACCGTAAGCCGTCGGCCAGGTGTCGAAAGGCCCCGCGGCAGTGGTGTCCATCGGTGGCGTGTTGTGCCATTTGCCGAACGCGGCGGTGCTGTAGCCATATTGCTTGAGCACCTCGGCCATGGTCGCCGAACTCTTTGGAATCTTGCCCGTGTAGCCGTCCCAATCGGTGGCCAGTTCGGCGATCACGCCGTTTCCAACGCGGTGGTGATTGCGCCCGGTGAGCAGCGCGGCACGGGTGGCGGAGCTGATCGCGGCGGTGTGGAAGGCGTTGTAGCGCACGCCGCTGTCGGCCACGCGTGTCAGGGTTGGCGTGTGGATCGCGCCACCGACGGTATCGGCCTGGGCGAAGCCGGCATCGTCGAGCATGATCACCAGGATGTTCGGCGCGTCGGCCGGCAGGTGCGATTGCGCCTGGCGTTTATGGTGCGTGGATTCTTGCAGCGTCGGTTTCGCCTCACTGGCCGAAGGCGTGGGCGGGAAGGGCAAGGTGTCCTGGGCACTGGCGACCGATGTCGCCAGCAGCGCACAGAGTTTCAAGGCGAAGGGCCCGGCGGGATGCAGCTTCTGGGACATGGGGGTCTCCGTGATGTTCAGGTGGCAACGACACGGCCGCCCGGTGCGGCGCCGGGCGGTCGAAGAGGCTGTGGGGGCGTTCAGACAGCAAAGCTGGTGATGTCCCGGGGCTCGACATCGTTGGCCTGACAGAACGCCAGGTAGCGTTCGACGCTGGTTTTCCAGTTTTCGATGGCGACCAGGTTGTCGCTGTCGTCGAAGTACAGCAGGTCGCCCTGGGTGATGTTCAGGGTGATGATTTCGTCGCCGTATTCCGGCAGGGCCACCGGGGTATGGCTGGAGCCTGCGGTTTCGAACACCACGCCGCCGGCCTTGGAGATCCAGTCGTGTTCCAGGTACTTCCAGCCGCCCTTGATGGTGTAGACGATCACCGTGCCGGAGTGATGGTGCTTGGGCAGGGTGGTGCCGGCCGGGGCCTTGAGCAGGGTGATGGTCTCACCGCGAATCGGGTCGCATTTGAGGTATTTGATAAAGACCTCATTGCTGTAGGGCACGAACGGCACCCACGGCAGGTCTTCATCGTTGATCGCGGCGGTATCAATGCTTTCGTAAAACATGGTTGTTGTTCTCTCATTGACGGCGGGTGGAGGGACGCGTGTATACGGCGCCATCCTGAAGAGGACCCCAAACCATTGCCCCCCCATCGGCGAGGGGGAGCGTCTGCTGATTGATCGTGCCAGGCGTGGGCTGGACCTCAACCGCCCTGCGGCGCCATCTGGTGCCCGGCGTGTTGCATGTGGTCCTCATGGTTTTCCTGGACCACCGGCGGCTCGGGCTGCACGCGTTCGGTTTCTTCGGCGAGGAAGGTCAGCAGGGCGTTGATCTCGATGTCGCCGAGGCGCAGGTTGGGCATCGCCAGGTTGTTGTATTGCGCATACAGCTGCATCGCCAGCGGGTCTTTTTCGCTGAGCATCTGGTCCGGTTCGCGGATCCAGCGCTTGAGCCATTGCGGGTCGCGCTGGCGGGTGACGCCGATCAGGTCCGGGCCGATGCCGCGCAGGCCGGCGTTGGCGGTGTCGCCCAGGGTGTGGCAGGACGAGCAGCGAGTGCGGTAGATCTGCTCGCCGGCACTCGGTGGGCGCAGGGTCGGGGCGCTGGCGTAGTCCTGGGTATTGCTGCTCGGTTGCTTCCAGTTCTGCAGGGTCTTGCTCAGGCGGTCGGCGAGGATGTAGGGGTTCTCCATCGGCGAGGATTTCATCCAGCGCCCGGTGCTCTGGTTGCCGATGATCAGGCTCAGGTTGTGGTCCTTGTTGCGGCCGTTGTCGATGCCATCGATGAACAGCCCGAGGTTTTTGCGCAGGGCGGTGATGTCGTCCTTGTTGCCAGTGAGGAACTGCCAGCCCGGGCCGATGCGAAATTTCTCGGCGTACTTTTTCAACACTGGCGGGGTGTCGGTTTCCGGGTCGATGCTGATGGAGTAGAGGAACACGTCCTTGCCGACCCGGTCGCCGAGGATTTTCTGCACCTGCAGCAGGCGTGCAGTTTCCAGCGGGCAGGAGTCGGTGCAAGAGGTGAAGATGAAATTGATCGCGACCACCTTGTCTTTGATCATGTCATCGAAGAAGTGCAGGGTCTGGCCGTCCTGATTGATCAGCGCGGTGTTGGGGAAATAGTCCTTGCCCCAGGGCGTGCCCGGGTCGCCGTCCTCGGCGGCGCTGACCCAGCGCGCAAGGCCGAGCAGGAACAACAGCAGCAGGCGGATCAGTGGGTTCGGTGCAGTCCAGGATAACGTGCTCATGATATGCGTCCTGTGCAGGTACTGATAAAAAACCTTGCACCCCGACCGTCCGGGCCGAGGTGCAAGAGGGTCGCGATCAGCGCACCGAAACCGGGGCGGTGATGGTCTTGCCGGAGGACGACTTGATCGTCACGCTCGCCCCCGCCGCCGGGGCATTGCCGGTGGTGGTGATCGAGACCCGCCAGCGTGCGCCGGTGGGGGCTGACGACAGGGTCGCGGTGCCGAGGCTGACCGGTCCGCCGGTGGTCGCGGCGGTTACGGTCAACACCGAGTCGGTCTTCGACGTGGTACCGGCCAGGTCCCAGGTGTAGCGGCTGTTGCTGCGCGCCGTGACGCTGGCGCTGGTCACCTGCAGGTCCTCGTTGCTGGTGACGGCGGCCGGCACGTTGACGGTCACCGTGCCCGGCGTCGCCGATATCCCGCCCTTGGCATCGCGCAGGTCATAGGTGAACACCGCCGTGAAACCCTCGGTCACCGTGGCCGGTGGGGTGTAGGTAATGGTCGTGCCATCGGTGGTGACGACGCCCTTGCCGGAGTCCGGCTGACTCAAACCGACCACCGACAGCGGCAGGTTGTTGTCCGGATCGCTGTCGTTGGCCAGGACGTTGAGGGTCACCGCCGCGCCCGCGGCCGTGCTGGCACTGTCGGCGCCGGCGATGGGTTTTTTGTTCTCGCTGCCGTCGTCGCCACCTTCGCCTTCTTCCTCATCGTCAGGGTTGCCGCTGCCCTTGCCGCCGCTGCGGAAGGTTGGCAGCGCAGCCGTGGCGACGTACTCGACGCCATCCCAGCTCGGCAGCGGGGTCGGCATCAATTCGAATTGGCCGGGGTGCTCGATGTCCCAGCGCAGCAACATCGACGAGTCCTCGTGCTGGGTGTTGTGGCAGTGCTCCATGTAGGTCCCGGCAAACTCGCGGAAACGGATGGCCATGGTCACTTCCACCGAGCTGTCGACTTCCGGGCCGATGCGGAACACGTCCTTGCGCGCCCATTTTTCCCAGTCCGGCGGGGCCTTGCCGTCGCGGTCGAGAATCACCCCTTCCTCGAAGTGCACGTGCACCGGATGGCTCCAGCCGTTGCCGCCGTTCTTGATCTTCCACACTTCCAGGGTGCCGTCGCCGCTGAAGCCGGCATCGGTCGGGCCGGTGGACAGGGTGGCCGCTGCGGTCAGCTGCCGTGGGTCCATGCTGTAGCCGAAACCGTCATCGGTCTTGATGGTCCAGGGCGCCAGGTCGGTGCCGTCGGAACGGCCGAAGGTGAAGCTGCGATGGCGCGCCAGTTCGAGCTTGGCCTTGTCAGCGGCATCGTCGCGGTTGATGGTCAGCGGGATCATTTTCTTGCCTTCGGGCTTGCCCGGTTTGGCCGGCTCGTAGGCGACCGGGTCCATGCTCTGGTCCTGGCCGGAGTAGGAGTTGACGATCAGTTGCAGGAACTTGCCCACCACCGGATCGCCCTTGTCCCATTTCGGGCCTTTGCTGCTGTCCTTGAGTTCGGCCTTGTACTTGCCGGACAGCACGTCGCCCAGGGGCACCGCGTCTTTCTCCGGGCCCTTGCCGGTCTTGTGCTCCATCACGTTGACGAAGTACAGCTTGTCGCCAGTCTTGATCCCGTGTTTGGCGAAATTGATGATGATGTCGTAGCGCTCGGCGATGGCCTGGGTCGGCAGGATCGCGTTGTTGTTCTTCAGGTCGCCGTCGCCATCCAGGTCCAGGGTGCCGTCGAACGGCACCGCGTGCTCCATGATGTTGCCGTCGTTGCCGATCATGTGGAACGGCACCCGCGCGTAAGACACACCCGAGCCGGACGGGCCCTGGAATTCACCGCTGGTGCCCTTGATTTCGCGGACCACCGCCAGCTTGAAGTAGCGCGACACCGAGCCGTTGAGGATGCGGAAGCGGTAGCTGCGCGCGCGCACGTTGAGGAACGGCTGGTACTGCCAGTTGACCAGCATCTGGTCGCCGAGGAAGCCATCGGTGTTGAACGGGTTGAACCACAACTGGCCGTTGGCATCCCAGGCCTTGTCGCCGAGCACCAGGTTGACGTCGTAGTCGCGGTTGCCCCAGGGCATGGCGCTGCCGCTGGGGAAACGCAGGTTGACGCCGTCTTCGAAGGTCTCGTTGCCGCGGTCGATGGCGCTGTAGTAGTTCATCATCACCGCGTTGCCCTTGTAGACGTTCTGCGCGGTGAAATCGAGCATGTGGTCGTGGAACCAGTGGGTGCTCATGGTTTCGCGCCAGTCGCCACGGATCTTGATGCTGCCGTTCTCGCAGGTCTTCTTCGACGGCGCCATGTCGTTGACCCACAGGGTTTCGCCAGGCGAGCAGGGGAACGCCGCGCGTGGGTCCTCGGCCTTGGTGTTGATGGTGTCGTAGCCGGCCAGTTGCACCGGCCAGCGGTAGTCGTAGTACTGGCCGGGGAAGAAGAAGGCGTTGGCATAGCCGTCGCTTTCGGCCGGGTTGTGGCCGTTGTGTTCGTGGGTGCTGATGGTGTGCAGGCCGAAGCCGTTGTTGGCCGCCGGGTCGATCGGCAAGGCGTTGTAATGACGCATCAGCAGTGGTTGGCCGTAGCGCACCATCAACAGTTTTGGCGGCAGGGTGCCGTCGAAGGTCCACACCGAGTTGTGGTTCTGGATCGGCATCTTCGGATGGATGCGAATGTCGATGCCCTTGGTCGTGCCCTTGGTGGTGGGCATGTCCGAGGTCTGGTAGTAGAGCCCGCCCGGGCCGAACTCACCCTTGGCGTAGCCGTGCATCTGCTTGTTGTCGCGCAGGCCGAGGTTCTGCCGCGCGCCGGCTTGCACGGTCTTGAATGCGGCCTGCGGGTAGAACTCGTTCCAGCGCTGGTGCGACCAGCCCTTGCCACCGGGCCGGCCTTCGGCGGGCGAACCGACCGGGGCGCGGTTGAGGAAGGCTTCGATCTGCGCCTTCCACGGGTTGCGATCCAGCACGTTGGAATACTGGGTGGGGTAGGGGGTCAACCCCGGTTGCCGGAGGAAGGCTTCCAACGCAGTGCCCGCCGGACCGCTGCGGGCGATGCTGTTGGGGTCCTGGCCCGGCATTGGCCCCAGGGTTGGGACCGGGAAGGTCATCGGTGCTGGTGGGGTTTGCGGGTCGAGTTTTTCCGGGCCGAATTCCTCGAACAACAGAATCTGCTGGGTGAACGGCTCGGCGCCGAACAACGGGCTGGGCTTGCCGTTGGTGGGGAAGTTGAACGACGTCTGCAGCGCCGGCGGCAACACGTTGTCGGTGCGCGGCGTGTTGCGGTCGCCCTGGCCGCCATTGGGCAGGGACAGCGAGCCATGGTTGGCCTCGGGCATGCCGCGGATTTCCAGCAGCGCAGCGGCCGGGTCGGCGGGCTGCGGCCGGTAGTAGGACGGGTCGGTGGGAGAGGGCTGGCTCTCGTCGTCCATCGGCGATGCGCCGGCGTCCATCAGGTACAGCGCATAGAACATGGCTGACGCAATGCGCGAACGCTCCATCAAGGGCGACGCTGGGGTAGGTGTGTTGTTCATCCGGTTCGCCTCACTGCCTGCGTGGGTGTGTACCGGGCATACTTCGTGTCGAGGGTGATGTTGTTGGAGCTCTCTCCCTCACTGTCGGAGCGAGCTTGCTCGCGAAAAACTTCAGGACACCGCGTTCATTCAGAATGTCCGCGTAATCGTTAACGTTTTTCGCGAGCAAGCTCGCTCCTACAAAAGAGAGAGCGAACCCTGAACAATATTACCGGTCGATGGCACTTTGCCCTTTATTTGGGCATGGGGCAAAGTCCGTGCCAGCGCCGTTTCAGGCCTGTTCTGCGGCGCTTCAGAGCCGTCAGCCATGGGGCTTGCAGACCGTCCAAGTGGATCCAATCAATACTGGCCATGAGCCGGGTATTGGGGGGGATGTGGGGGGGAATTGGGGGCTGGCCGGGCTTGCGGGAAATCAACGGTACGCCTATATTTCAACAGAATGTTGAAAATCGGACCGCAATGCCCATGCTGGATACCACCCTCGAACGCCACACCACCCTGCAGGTGTTGCGCGCCGCCATCAGCGCCTTGTCCAGTGTGATCGGGCGCAATACCGAGATCCTCCTGCACGACCTCGAGCGTCCGCAGCAGTCGGTGCTGGCGATTGCCAACGGGCATATTTCCGGGCGCAAGGTCGGCAGCCCGATCCTCGGCGGGCCGGAGCAGGACAAGGGCTTTGCCGCCGTCACCGCGGCCACTGCCGCCAGCGACGGCTGCGACCCCGTGGTCATCCCCGACTACCCGACCCTGGTCAACGGCCGCCATTTGCGCAGCGCCACCGTGGTCTACCGCGACCGCAACGGAACCCCCTTCGCCAGCCTCTGCATCAACGCCGACCTCACCGGCTTGAGCGTCGCCCAGGCCTTCCTCGAACAGTTGCAACCAATGCTCCAGCCCGCCGGCGAACCGGCCGCGGAACCGGGGGATATGGAAGTGCTGATGGCGCAGATCATTCAGGACTCACTGGCCACCCTGGGTCTCGGCAAGATGAACAAAAAAGCCAAGGTCGAAGCCGTGCGAGTGATGCAGGAGCGGGGCCTGTTCATCGTCAAGGGCGGCGTGGAAAAAGCCGCCACCGCCCTCGGTGTGACCCGCTTCACGATTTACAACTACCTCGAGCAGTTGCGCGGCGATAACGCGGCGCAACGCTGAACCCATTTTTCAGGACCTGCCCATCATGCCCTTGCACATCAACACGCCGCTGATCGAATCCCGCCCCCTGAGCCTCGCCGCCCATTGCACGGTCAACCTCAAGCTCGACGCCCTGCAGCCCTGCGGCTCGTTCAAACTGCGCGGCGTCGGCCATGCCTGCGAAATCCATCGAGCCAATGGCGCCGAGCGGTTTATCTCGTCGTCCGGCGGCAACGCCGGGCTGGCGGTGGCCTACGCCGGACGCAAGATGGGCGTGCCAGTGGTGGTAGTGGTCCCGGAAACCACCACCGAACGGGCCAAGGAACTGCTGGCGCTGGAAGGCGCCGAGGTGATCGTCCATGGCAGTTCCTGGCAGGAAGCCAACCAGCTGGCGCAAGGGCTGATCAAGGGCAACGACGCCTTTATCCATCCATTCGACGACCCACTGCTGTGGACCGGCCACGCCACCCTGATCGACGAAGTCGCCGCCAGCGGACAAAAGCCCGATGCGGTGGTGCTCTCGGTCGGTGGCGGTGGTTTGCTCTGCGGTGTCATCGAAGGCCTGCAGCGCAATGGCTGGCACGACGTGCCGGTGATCGCCGTGGAAACCGAAGGCGCGGCGTCGTTCCACGCGGCGACCCTGGCGGGCAAACCGGTGCAGTTGGATCAGATCACCTCGATCGCCACCTCGCTCGGCGCCAAACGCGTGTGCGACCAGGCGGTGAACTACCTCGGCAGCCACAGCATCCACAGCGAACTGGTGACCGATCAGCAGGCGCTGGACGCTTGCGAGCGCTTCCTGTTCGATCACCGGGTGCTGGTGGAGCCAGCCTGCGGCGCGGCATTGGCGGTGGTCTATGAGGGCGCGGCGCTCAAGGCTTTCGACAATGTGTTGGTGGTGGTCTGCGGCGGGGCAACGGCGTCGCTGGAGCAGATCCGGTTGTGGTCTGCCAAGGCATGAGCCGATAAGCGCTTGACTCTGTAGTGGCTTCAGGCTGTTGAATGGCGTCCGCCTACCTCTTGAAAAAGGATTTCACCGGATGCCCCCGTCCCCTTCACAGCCTCTCCCCAAAGGCTGGCCGCTGTTACTGATCGCCTGGCTGCTGGCCCTGGTGTCCAGCCTGGTCGTGTTGTTCGTTGGCGAAGTCATGGGCCAGGCGCCCTGCGTGTTGTGCTGGTTCCAGCGGGCGTTCATGTTCCCGCTGGTGGTGGTGCTGGGCGTCGCCTGCTGGGTCTCCGACACCCGCGTCTGGCGCTACGGCCTGCCCCTGGCCGGCGCCGGCTGGTTGCTCGCCTTGTTTCACAACCTGCTGTATTTCGGTTTTATCACCGAAAGCCTGCAACCCTGCGGCGCCGGCCCGTCCTGCTCGGGCGCCGACATGACCATCCTCAGCGGCCTGCCATTGCCGTTGCTGTCACTGGGCGTCTTCAGCCTGTTGATCATCCTTCTCGAAATCCTCCGCCGGAGAGTCACCCCATGAGTCGTCGCACCCTCGTCATCGCCATCACTGCCGTTGCGGTGATCGGCTTCAGCGCCGCCGCGTTCTACTACAATCGCGCCACCACCCCGGTGCAAGTCACCGCGCCCGTGCAGGACAGCAGCGCCCTGGTGCGCTTCAACGCGCCAAGTTTCGGCCCGGCCAAAGCCTCGGTGACCGTGGTCGAATTCTTCGACCCATCCTGCGAAAGCTGCCGCGCCTTCTACCCCATCGTCAAACAAATGATGGCCAAACACCCGGACGACATCCGCCTGGTGCTCCGTTACGTGCCCCTGCACGTCGGCTCCGAACAAGCCATCCGCCTGCTGGAAACCGCCCGCAAACAAGGCGTCTACCCGCAAGTCCTGCAAGCCGTCCTCGAATCCCAGCCGCAATGGCACGACGACGCCAACGCCACCGCCGCCTGGACCGCCGCCATCCAGGCCGGCCTCGACGAAGCCAAGGCCCGGGAAATCCTCATGTCCGCTGACATCACCGCGACCATCGCCCGCGACGCCGCCGACGCGAAAACCCTCGGCGTCACCCGCACCCCAAGCTTCTTCGTCAACGGCAAACCCCTGACCAACTTCGGCGCCCAACCGCTGTACGACCTGATTCGTAGTGAAATGAGCGCGCCACGATAACTAGGTGTTGAGGTGAATATGAACACACGCCTGCGACAGGCCATTGATCAAGCGTTCGTCGAGGCTCGGGCTGCGATGGAGTCGGGTGACATTCCGGTCGCGTATCGCTGGCTGGAGCGGGCGCATGTGTTGACTCAGCGGATGCCGTTCGCGCATGCGAAGGCCCATTGGTGGATGTTGCGGGTGGGGTGGCTGGATCGGGATTGGCGGGAAGTGACGGGGCAGGTGCCGAGGATTTTGGCGGCGTTGGCGTTTTCGAGGGTTTGGGTGCCGGTGGGGAATACGGGGAGGGCGCGGGTGAGTGCGTTTAGGGTGATGGGGGTTGAGGGGGAGGTGGAGGCGTTGTTGCGGGTTGGGTTGGAGAGGTAGGGGGCTGGATGGATGAATTCACCTCTCATCAGCTTTGATGCCTTCGCTTTGAGCGAGTCGTGTCTGTGGGGTAGGGCAACTTTCGGCCAAGAGCGGACAGTGGACACAGTGATATCAAATTGGTAGCTTCACCGGTGCTGTTTTCGAATATCGAAGGTCGTAGGGCTTGCCGTCATCCATGTCACATTTCTCCTTGAGCAATGTCGCGTTTGCCGCGACCACCTCTGAGACAAATACGGCTGGAGCGTAAACGAATTACCATCGAAGCATCCGGTGAATGGGAGAATCGCAAGTTTTCCTACAAGTGATGAATTGGCAGTGCGGACGTTGCTTGGTCAGTACTATCTTGAGATTTCTGATCAGGTGCGACCAATTCTGAAAGCAGTTATCAAGTACTGCTGATCGAGCGGGCATGCTGATTCGAGATGTTGATGGGGGTATTTATTTATGAATCGTCAATTTTTTTTTGCAAGTCATGGTTTAGAGCGAAGAAGAAGCCGACAGAAGTTTGGTCTAAAGAGCAGGCTGAGCTTGCTCATACCAACAAGAAAACTTATACGGTATTAGTTGACTCTGTCAGTCAGCCATACTGCTTTCTCGATATTTCTGACAAGGTAATAGGTGTAGGATTTCTTGATGAGAATTTGCGTGTATCGCTGACGTACGCTTTTCAGGAGGTTGAGCCTGAAATGTTATTTTTAACTACGGCTATATACCGAGAGTTCGATGGTGAGTCAGATAAGGTGATTAGTGGTGCTTCATATTTATTTGATCGCAGCGGGGGAGTTGTTATCAGGAAAGAATCATTCAATCCTCATAAGCTTGAAATTGCGAACTCTCATGCCGATGTTTCGTCAAATTATTCTCGAGTACCGTCATTTGGCGACTACGATGAGTTGATTCGAGTAGAGCACGGCTAATTTGTTTGGCGGCCTCTTAATATCGTTAGAGTAAAGCTAAAGGTTAATCACCAATTGGCACGAAGATGGGATATGTGATTTTTTATCCAAAGGTTGATAGGTCGCTGCATGAGCTTCCGCGGGAAGATGCCCCGATCCAATCATATACTGATTACCAAGGTGAAAAAGCGATGAAGCGGATTTCCCGACTGTAAGCCGTGTTATGGGTGCTATCTACGCCTCACATTTTTGCCAATGACGCTGAAGGCGTACGCATGTCAGACGAAGCTACAGACATCAATCACACCATGCACAAGGATGCAGTCATGAGTCGCTACGAAGGCAAACCATTTCTAAAGCTATTGGAGTTATACGTTTTACAATCCATTGGCAGGATTGAGCCAGAGCAATTGAACGTCTTGGCTCGAATGGAGCCCAAACTACGCGAGACCTATGCCACCCAAGGAACGTGGTTTGAAATAGTCGCCGAGCAGATGGACTTTCGAGATGATCTTCCCAGCCGTATCAGCGTCAAGTGGGATTCCTATTCCAAACACATGCAGCAAAAGGGAGTGACTGCCGACCCAATGGAGTTAACCTACCGATTTGTAGATACCAATTTTATCGTTAATTAAGACGACCGCTTTTGGGCTGGCCTCGATCATCCGACAGGCCGCTTTGGGTCGAAAGCGACCACGGCGCACTGTGCCTGATCCATCCTTGTCCTCCCCCAACGTGGAGGACACCACCATGAACACTATTGCTACATACACCCATCAGCCGTGGAACAAGGGAAAGCTAGTCGGCCAGAAAGCCCCGCTTCGATTCAGAGATACCTGGGCCATCCGGGTCAGACTCCAGCTCGCAGAGAAATGCCCTGGAAATGGCGGGACAGACGGAAGTCTGACTATCTATAGCGACTGTCGATGCTAGACCGTCGCTATCCGACCCATTGCTGCCGGTGGCGACAGGCTACAACCGGCCAGAAATAAGCCAGTCGCTAGCTACCCAACGTCACTTTTTTCACCAGCACCTGCCCCTGGCGAACCAAGGTCACAGTAATGGCCTGGCCGCTATGGGCATCAATCAACCGAGAAAAGCCCTCCTGATTGGCCACTTTTTCATTATCGATAGACACGATGAAGTCGCCGGGAAGGATGTCTGCCCAGAAGGCGGGACTGTCATCGACGATAACCTCTACCGCCACCCCTTGGTTGGTCTGCAGAGCTTGGCGCTCAAGATCATTCAGGTTTCGAACAGAGACCCCAAATTTGTTCCGATATTTCACAAAAAACACAGCGCCGTAGTCAGACCGGTTCACTGTCATCGGGACATAGGTCGTATTAGTCCCATGGGTGGTCGTCAACACGTTGCCGTAAGTGGTTGCTGGGCCGCCTGGCCCATATGCTGTCGCTGATCCGGTAGCATACGACGTGCTGGTTGTCGGGGTGGTGATGGGCACGCTGGACGTCACTGAGTCCGTATATTTGGGGTAGAAGACCAAAACCAAGTCAGCCCCAACGGCGCTACCTTGTGCCAGGGCTTGATGTTCAGAAGCCACCTCGCCACTGTTGAACATCGAACTGCCGATGGACACAAATCCCCGCTTATAATAGTCGGCAATGATCTGTTTGATGTCGCCAAACTCCGAGCGCTCGATTAGCGGTTCTTCGGGAGCCGGGGAGACCCGATTGGCGGCGATCAATTCGGGAGTGACTCCGGGGGCGGGAGTGTAGAAGTCCTCGTAGCGACCAGCACAACCCGCAATCACAAGCGACGTAGCCATCACCAGCGTAAGCTGCATAAACCGCTTTCTCATTCCCTACCCTTCCTATTCGAACGTAGTCACTACCGCACTCGAAGTGTGCCCAAATTATCACGTAATAACACTATGGCGAATAGGTGGATTGCTGTTTACGAGCGACACAGGGGGGGGATGAATAGAAAACTTCCGGCGACGCATCATGTGAGAAGTAATGACCACTTCTGGCCGATAGCGGACACTCAGAGCGTCCAAAATCAACCACTAAAAAATACCTTCCCCTTCGGTTATCAAGTACGACTGTCCTGGCTAATTCCAAGCAGTTTCGATCCGCAACACGCTCTTGAATGACCAGTTACCCCGACACACTCGGCACCCCAAGCCCGACCTTCACCCGGTCCAGCGCCACGATGGTCTTGAACCAGGTCACGTTGGCGTTTTCGGCAAACAATCGCCGGGCCAACGCCTGGTATTCCTGCATGCTGGCAACGGTCAACACCAGGACGAAATCCACTTCACCGGTGACGTAGTAGCACTGCTGAACTTCGGGCACCGCGAAGTGCGCCTTCATCGCCTCCAGCGCCTCGATGCTGGTGCGCTCGGCCATCACTTCGACAATGATCGTGATCGGCCGTCCTACGGCGGTGGGATCGACGATGGCGACGTTGCCGGTGATCACGCCCACTTCTTCCATGCGCTTGATGCGGCGCTGAACGGCGGCCGTGGAAAGATTGACCTGTTCGGCCATAAGGCGCAGCGGCATCGTGTTGTCGCGCTGGACGAGGTCGAGGATGGCACGGTCGAACTTGTCCAGCGATTGAGGTGCGGCGTCGTTTTTTGCCATGGTCGATCCGTGAGAAATTTTCTCGAAAACTATCAGAAAACTGCGGCCCTTTATCTGGCCAGGCGAAATATTATTTTGCCAGCAGTCTGCGTACGCAGCCTTGGTCGAGAACACACTCAGGATATTATTGGCATGCTCGCACTGTTCCATCTTTCCCCGGTCCTGTTGGTGACCGCCATGCTCGTCGTGCTGCGCCGGCCACCTGTTCACGCGGCACTTGCGGGCACTCTATTGGTCATGGTGCTCTGGTTCGCCGGTGCTGCTGACGCGTGGCGCCTGGGCAGTATGGTGGCCGCCGCGCAAGATACGGCCGTGCTGTTTGCAAGCACGGCTTTCGTGATCGTTCCAGGTCTGGTCTTCGTGATTTTTATCGAGCGCATGGGCGTCAACCTGGCGCTTAGCCAATGGGTGCGGTCACTGGGGCTTGGACGCGGCGATCAAGTGGTGTTTATCGTCCTTGGGCTGGCACCGTTGCTTGAGGCGATGACCGGCTTCGGCGTGTCGTTGATCGCAACGGTGCCGCTGCTGCTGAGTCTCTTCGAACGTCGGATTGCGCTGCGAATCGCACTGACCGGCATGGCAATCATGCCCTGGGGAACGCTGGGCCTGGCAACGGTCATTGGTGCTTCGTTGGTTCACCTGGACGCCCCCGCGCTGGCATCGACCTCGGCACTGACCAGCGCACCGGTGTTTTTCGCCCTCAGTGCAATCGCGCTCTATCTTGCAGGCGTTCGTGACGCGCGGGAGTGGAGGGCGTTGGGCGCTTTCTGGTTGCTGTTTGTGGGCGTGCTCTACAGTGCCAGTCGGTGGCTGGGGCCGGAAGTGGCCGGCGTTGCTGCGGGCCTGGTGACGGCAGGAGCGGTACTCACTGTCGGGCTGTGGCGCCTGCGCCGCAACGATAGCGGGAGCGGTGCGGTGCAATGGCCGCGTCAGGCATGGCCGTATCTGGTGTTGATTACCTGCATCGTCGCGTTGAAGGTGCTGTGGACAATCACCTCCTGGCAGGATCACTGGGTTGTCCAGGGCGCGCAGGTCACCTGGAAGCCACTCGCCTCACCCGGTGTGGCACTGGTTCTGGTGCTGATCGGGCTAGGGTTTCAGACGCGCAACGCACCACGCCAGACAGCACTCGACGTCAGCATGCCTGCTGCGCTGCTGGCGCGGGCAAAGCGGCCGTTGTTGACCATTTTCTTTTTCCTCGCGATGTCGCAGATGATGGTGAAGGCCGGCTTCCTTGCGGGTTTGATGCAACTGCTGGCAGGGCTGTCGCCCACCGCCGCGACGTCGCTGGTGGCCCTGTTTGGCGGGCTGTCAGGCTACATGACCGGGTCGAATGTTGGCGGCAACGCGATCTTCATGCCGGCCATCGCGATGCTGCCCGAATCCTCTCGCCTATTGTTGGCGGCCGTCCAGAACAGCGCGGCAGGGCATGCCGCGCTGGGCTCGCTGTCGATTGTCATGCTGATCCTGGGGCTGGCCAAAACCCAGGCCAGTGAGGAAGGCGAACTGGTCAGGTTCGGCTTCATGCTGGTCTGTCTCAATACTGTGTTGGTCGCGTTGGGTGCCGCGTTGCTGAGTGGATGGTTGGGGTAGCAGGGTAGTGGCAGATGATCACCCGAATGAGGCCGGTTGCTGTCTCACCAGGGGACCTCCTACGCTTGGAAGAATCGATCAGGCCGGCATGGGCTCAGGGCGCTGGACGCTTCGTCATCGATGATCTCCTCGCTGGCAAGGCGTCCCACTACCGCCGCCAATGTCACTCCAGGGTGCATGGCGCAAACATAGACACCGGCGACTTTCGGTAGATAACCGATGATGGGGAGGCCATCGGCGGGCATGGGCCTGAGGCCGACACAAGCCCGTTCCGGATGTATGGAAACAACCCCATGGAGTTCGTTCTGGATTGTCCTGGCGGTGCGAAGCGCTATCGCTCCCGGCTGATTTTCCATGGCGTCGTCCAGGTAATCTTCCGCCGCCAGCAATGCACCCTCCGAGGTTTGCCTCACCTCCATTTCAGGGCTGGAGATGAGGGTGTGCACGAGCTTGGGTTGTGACGTGTAACGGATGAAAATGGCGGGCGAGGCGTCTATTGGCAGGGATATCCCAAGCATGTCTGTCAGCTTGGTGATGCCTGTTCCGGCCGCCAGTACGACAATATCGGCATCGATGATGCCTATTGTCGTTTCGACTCCGGTCACCGTTGTACCCCGGGTTTCAAAACCCAGCATTCGCGTCTGAGTGAGGATCTTCGCTCCGTACCCCTGGGCAGCTGCGATCAACGCATGGGTGGCCGCCACTGCGTCCAGCGCGCCTTGTCCCGCCTCATAGACAGCAGACTGGGGTGGGTTCTTGAGATTGGGTTCCAGGTCGAGAATCTGCGCTCGAGACACCCGGGTTGCCGAAGCCTGTTGATCCGAGAGCGGCGGGGTTCCGATCACCGTCGCGCCGTAAGACAGGGCACCCGTCCATTGGATCTCCAGGCCAGGCAGGTGCGTTTCGAGTCGGCGGTACTCCTTGATGGCAGCACCGCGCAGTTGCGCAATCGGGTCAGGTTCGGGGTGTGAGGTATTGAGCCAGGCGAAAGAGCTGCCAGTCACTCCCGAAGCAATATCTCCAGCCTCGACCAGGGTGACATTCGCGCCTTTGGCTGCCAAGTGATAAGCCATTGACCCACCAACGATGCCTGCACCAATGACAACGACTCGCTTGCCCTGACCATTTCCCATATCAACCTCCGTTTTGTCGATGTACCGATGGTACGACAGCCGGATGATTTAATGACATGAGCACCTGATCGTTCTGCACGTTTCGCCAAGCATCAACGGGCAGACATCCGCTCACTCAAGCCACGCTGTCAGGTACGTTGGTCCCCATACCTTCAGGCAAGTAGTGGCTTATTTCTTCTATTTCAGCGGGGGCAAGACGAACGCCGATTGCATCGATCAATCCATTCACCTGTTCGGGCTGGCGTGCGCCTACTATCGCGCCGGTGACGGCCGAATCACGCAGTACCCAAGCGATGGCGATGGCTGCCGCACTGACGCCATGCCTGGCACCGATGGTTGCCATCACTTCCACCAACACCAGGTTCTTGCTCAGGCGTGGTTCCTGGAAATCAGCGCTGCGCGATTTTCGCCAGTCGTCGTCGGGCAGGTTGGCAATTCGTTCGCGGGTCATGCTTCCCGTCAGCAGGCCGGATTGTAAGGTCGAGTAGGCAATCACGCCGATCTGCGCCGTTGCGCAATAAGGCAGAATCTCGTCCTCGATCTCACGCATCAACGCTGAATACGGCGGTTGAAGGGCGGCGATATCGGTGACCGTACGGGCTCGCTCCAGTTGGGCCACATCGAAGTTTGATACGCCAATGGCCCTTATTTTGCCCTGCGCCCTGGCTTGGGCCAGCGTTGCCAACGCCTCCTCGATGCCGTCGCTGTTGCCACCTGGCGGAAACGCCGGCCAGTGAATCTGATAAAGGTCGATGACATCGACCTGCAAGCGCCGCAGGCTGTCCTCGATCTCTTTCATCAGTGACCGGGGGGCGAGTGAATGAGCAATCTCACGGGTCTCGGGATCCCACACCAGACTGCCTTTGGTGAACACCAAAGGACGACGCGAGGCGGGCACCTGACGCAGCAATTGCCCGGTCAGACTTTCGGCATGACCGAGTCCATAGACCGCCGCTGTGTCAATCCAATTGACCCCGCGCTCTACCGCGTACTCCAATGCCGCCAGGCTATCGTGATCATCCTGTGCCCCCCAGCTGAACTCCCATCCTTGACCTGCAATGGCCCAGGTGCCCATGCCAATGGGCGAAATCCACAACTCGGATGTACCCAGTCGATTCTTCTGCATAAACACCTCACGTCGATTGATGCGCAAAGTATCCAACGCGAAGTTACCGACGATAAGATAGCCAATCGTGTTTGAACTACTGAATCCTGTTCATGAAAACCCCATGTGATCTTTCCGAGCTCGACGCCTTCGCCGCCGTCGCTCGCCACCACAGCTTCCGTAAAGCTGCCGACGAGCGCGGGGTGTCCGCATCGGCAATAAGCCACGCCATGCGTGCGCTGGAGGGCAGGCTGGGGGTCAGGCTGCTCAACCGAACCACTCGCAGCGTGACGCCCACGGAAGCAGGCCATCAGTTGCTCGCCACACTGGTCCCAGCGTTGGCGGAGGTCGCCAAGGCGCTGCAGGAGCTGACCTTCAAGCAGGAAGTGCCCACCGGTACGCTGCGCTTGAACGTATCGCGCCCCGCAGCCCGCCTGGTCATTGCGCCACTGCTGGCGCCATTCACGGCTGCCTGCCCGCGTGTCAACGTCGAGTTGGTGGTCGACGATGGCTTGTGCGACATCATCGACAAAGGGTTCGATGCGGGCGTGCGCTTCGGCGAGAGCCTTGCCGGGGACATGGTCGCCGTCCCGGTGGGCTCGCCGCAGGGATTTGTCACCGTCGCTGCCCCCGGTTACCTCAGGAAGTACGGGACACCGGACACGCCACAACAGCTACTTGAGCACGTCTGTATCGGCCGACGTTTCCCCAGCGGCAAACTGTATAAGTGGGAATATCTTGCCGAGGGGCAGCCCATGCGCCTGACGGTGGCCGGACCGTTGATACTGGAAGATGACACCCTGATGATCCAGGCCGCGAAGGACGGTGCCGGGATCGCGTACGTGTATGAGGAGATGGCCCGGGAGTACCTGGTTCAGGGGCAACTGGAGGAAATTCTCCAGGACTGGAAATCCCTGCCAAGCCGATTTTTTATTTATTACTCCAGCCGGCGCCACGTACCGCCAGCGCTGCAGGCGCTGATCGAGTTTGTACGTGAAAGGTGGCGGCCGTGAATAATTAAAGGCAGTTCACGGGTGTGCCGTCTGGAAGCATGGGGTGGTGAAGAGGGTGTTTTGATAAGTGTTATAGATCGTCTGTTTTCGGCCATAAGCGGACGGTCGCGGAACAAAGCGACAGAACCTTGCCTTGCTGGCTGGTCCTTTGGACACCGATCCGGCATTTCTGAACGACCCGGCCTTCGGCTTTCCCTCAGCGGCCGCCCCGGACATTCAATTGCCGAAACCTCTCACACATCACTAAACCTGATCCGGGTGGACTCGGCGTACGCTCTGATCCAGTCGGTCGTTTTGATCACATGGGGTTTGCTCATGTGCTGACGGTTGACCACCAAAAACTCCTTGAGCCGGCTGGTCTTCCTCAATGAGAGCACCGGGCACAACTTCCCCTGTACGAGCGCCTCCGCTGCGTAGTACTTCCAGCCGAGTGCCACGCCATGGCCGTAAACGGCCGCGTCCAGCAGCGTTGAATAGGTCGAGTAATACCTCAGCAAGGTCGAGACGGGTTTATCCAGGACCTGGTTTGGCAGCCATTGCTTCCAGTCCATCAACGGGCTGTGATGAGTGGCCAGCTGTAGCAGCGGTACGTTGCAGAGGTCTTCAACCTTGTTGATCGAATGCTGGCGTAGGAATTCCGGGCTGGCGACGGGCAGGATAACCTCATCGAGCAATGGATAACTGACCCCGTCGCTCCAGTTGCCGCTGCCGAATCGCACTTCAATGTCGAAATCCGCCATATCCACCGAGGGCGATTCGTCGACACAGATCAACTGCAACAGGACATCCGGGTTGGCAGCGTAGAAGTCACTGAGCGCCGGCAATAGCCAGTTGGAGGCGGCAACACTGGTCCGCAGCCGCACCACCGCACTTTCTTCCACCTCCGGGCGCAATGCCAGGGCGGTGTGCTCGATGTTTTCGAAAGCCACCGTCACCGAGCTGAGCAGTTTTCTGCCGGCCTCGGTCAGTTCTAGGCGCGTGCCAAAGCGCACAAACAGCGCCACCCCCAGCGTGTATTCCAGCTCCTTGATCTGACGGCTGATGGCGGGTTGGGAAATCAGCAGTTCTTCGGCGGCCCGAGTGAAGTTACAGCGCCTGGCGGCGGCTTCGAAGGCAACGAGCCGGTTCATGGAGCCGAGGAGGTGACGTCTGGAGGTCATGATTGCGCTTCGGAATGGGACGGTTCTCATAACATATCGTTATCAGGAGTATAAATACAGCTGCCCTTCCGGTGGGGGAGGGGCGGTCGTACTATTTGTTCAAGGCATGAGGCGAACGAAGGTTCGCGCGCAACTTCTGACCTGCAATGGACATAGTCGCAAACCCGAAGACGGAGTGACCCATGAAATGCAAGCTCGAAGTCAAAAACCTGTTCAAGGTTTTTGGAGGCTGTCCTGAAGAGGCGATGCGCCTGGTGAAAGAGGGGCGGGAACGCACGGAAATTTTCGCCAGGACCGGTCAATCGCTGGCCGTCAACAATGCTTCTTTCAGCGTGTACGAAGGCGAGATCTTTGTGGTGATGGGGCTTTCTGGATCAGGCAAGTCCACGCTGGTTCGCTTGCTGAACCGCCTGATCGATCCGACCTGCGGGCAGGTTCTATTCGATGGGGCCGATATTGCTTCGATGTCCGAATCTCAACTGCGCGAACTGCGTAGGCGGCACATCAGCATGGTGTTTCAGTCGTTTGCGTTGATGCCCCATTTGACGGTTTTGCAGAATGTGGCTTTCGGCCTAGAACTCGCGGGTGAGCCGCGATCGGAGCGCAACCTGAAGGCGCAGAAGGTGCTGGAACAAGTCGGACTCGGCACACGTTCCAACAGTTTCCCTCATGAATTGTCCGGCGGCATGCAACAACGGGTCGGACTGGCCCGGGCGCTGGCCAGCGATCCGTCGGTGTTGCTGATGGACGAAGCGTTCTCCGCACTTGACCCAATGATTCGCGCCGAGATGCAGGACGAATTGAAGAGGCTTCAGCGCAATGACAAGCGCACCATCATCTTCATTTCCCACGACATCGAAGAGGCGTTCCGCATCGGAGATCGTATTGCGATCATGCAGGATGGCGTAGTGGTACAGGTTGGCACCAAGGAAGAGATCGTCAAGCAGCCGCGCAATGACTATGTGCGGTCATTCTTCAAAAATGTCGACGTGACCCATGTCTATTCGGCGCTGGATGTGTCCGACATGCCCGCCGAATCCTTGCTCGACGCCAGTCGGTACAGCCTGCAGGAAGCCCGCGTCCGGCTGCTAGCCAATGATCTGGAGTTTGGCTACGTAGTTGATAAGCAACGCAAGTTCCTCGGCATCGTGTCCATCGCCTCGCTGGACGCCGGGATTGAGCTCAAGGGCCAGACCGATCTGCTGTGCGCGTTGCTGGGAGCGGACCATAGCGTGTCTACGACGGCATCGGTTTGCAGCTTGTACAACACCCTCGCCAACTTCAGGCACGACTTGCCAGTCGTCGATCCCGACGGCCAGTTCTGCGGCGCAATCAGCCGTTCCCGGGTCTTCGAACTGTTGGGGCGCAAACCGCTGGCGGCCGAAGAGCCCGTGGCCGGGGTAAATGAACCCGATACCTGTTGTTGAGCCCTTTACTGCGGCTGATTCAGTCCATCTGGCGGCGCGCTCCAGGTTTTTTCGACAGCGCCAATAACACCGACCGGGATACACCATGAAACGTAATAACTATAAAAATCATCCGTGGGTTCAAGCCTGTTTCATTGCACTTGCGTGTTTCTGGCTGGCGGGTCTGGCCCAGGCGGCGCCGACAGACGTCGCGCCCTCCCATGAGGTGTCGGCAGCCGAGATTGTCCAGTCAGCTGGAGATTTTCTGAGCGGCTCGACGGCAACGGAGCAACAGGCGCGGTTTGATCCCTGGCGGCCATTCAGCGATCAGGCGGTGATTCCGCTGGATCGATGGGTCACCAACGGGCTGGATTGGGTGGTTGCGCATTTTCGCCCGGCCTTTCAAGCGATCCGGGTGCCCGTCGACCAGACCCTTAGCAGTCTGGACCTGGCTTTGCAGGCGGTGCCGCCGCCAGTCATGTTGCTGCTGATCGGCGTGCTAGCGTGGCGCGCCAATGGCTACCGGCTGGCCGTCGGTGCCGTGGCCTCATTCGTGTTGATCGGATTGATCGGTGCCTGGTCGGAGGCAATGGTCACCCTGTCACTAGTCCTGACATCGTTGCTGTTCTGCATTGTCGTGGGTGTACCCCTGGGCATTGCCTGCGCTCGCAGTGATCGATTGCAAGGCCTTGTGCGGCCGATCCTCGATGCGATGCAAACCACCCCCGCGTTTGTCTACCTAGTGCCCGTGGTCATGCTCTTCGGCATCGGCAACGTTCCCGGCGTTCTGGTCACCATCATCTTTGCCCTGGCGCCGCTGGTGCGCCTGACCAATCTGGGCATTCGCCAGGTCCGTCCCGACCTGATTGAGGCCTCCCGCTCTTTCGGTGCATCGCCCTGGCAAATACTGCTCAAGGTTCAAGTGCCGCTGGCCATGCCGACCATCATGGCCGGGGTCAACCAGGCGCTGATGATGTCGCTATCGATGGTGGTCATTGCATCGATGATTGCCGTCGGCGGGCTCGGTCAGATGGTGCTCAGGGGCATCGGCAGGCTCGACCTGGGGCTGGCGGCAGTGGGCGGAGTGGGGATCGTGCTGATGGCGATCGTGCTTGACCGAATGACGCAATCGCTAGGCCACGCCAGCAGGGTTTCGAACAAAAGCAGTGTTACCCGCAACAGAAAAGGCAGGCTGCAAAAGCAGTGAGCAACCAAGTGCATGGGGTGTAGGCCTCCCTTGTCGGGCTTTGCGCCAGACCCAGGTTTTTCAACGGAGTATTCACAATGAAATGCCATAAATTTTCAAAGCGTCTGTTGATGGTTTCGCTGTTCGCAGCCATCGCTTCTACTTCTCTGGCCGGTGTCGCGCAGGAGATGCAGCCGGGCAAGGGCGTGGTCGTGATCCCTGCGAAAAGTACCGATCAAGGTGTGTCGTTTCAGAATCAGTTGGTGGTGCATGGCTTGAAAGACTTGGGCTACGACGTCAAGGAGGCCAAGGAAGTGGAATACGCCACGGCACACATCGCCATTGCCAATGGTGACGCTACCTTCCTGGCTGGCAGTTGGGAGCCTCTGCACAATGACTTCTACGAGAAGTCCGGCGGCGATGCGAAGCTGGTGCGTTCGGGCAGTTTGTCGGCTAATGCCCAGCAGGGTTACCTGATCGACAAGAAGACCGCTGACCAGTACCACATCACTAACATCGATCAGCTCAAGGACCCTTCGATCGCTAAGCTTTTCGATACCGACGGTGATGGCAAGGCCGACCTGACCGGGTGCACGCCGGGATGGGCCTGCGAAAAAATTATCGAGAACCTGCTCAAAAGCACCGGCTTGCAGGCAACGGTCAGCCAGAAGACCGGTGCCTATTCGGCGCTGATGGCCGATGTGATTGCGCGGTACAAAGAGGGCAAGCCGGTCCTCTATTACACCTGGACCCCTTATTACGTCAGCGCCTTGCTGGTGCCGAACAAGGACGTGGTCTGGCTGGAGGTGCCGGCGCCCGCTGGCGAGCCACAGCCCGCCGGCAAATATTATGGCTATGCCGTCAACACCCAACACGTGGTGGCGAACAAGGACTTTGTCGAAGCGAATCCGGCGGCAGGCAAGTTCTTCCAGTTGGTGAACATCGACGTGAATGACATCAACGCGCAGAACAACCGCCTGTTCAGTGGCGAGAAAACGCCGGCTGATATCGAGCGTCATGTCACCCTGTGGATTAAGGCCCATCAGAAGATCTACAACGATTGGCTGGCGGCGGCCCGCAGCGCCGGCGAAAAACCGTCCTTACAGGCGGGGCAGTAAGCCTGGGCCAAAACTGAACACGTTTTCTCCTCCTCGATTGGGATACCGACTCGATGAAACCATTGAGCAGCACAAGCCAAGCACAACAGGCCTTGCAGCAGGGTGAGTGGCCATTGGCGCCGTCGCCATGCCTGCGACAGGGGCCGATTCACTCGCCAGCCATTGGTTTGCTGGAATTGTCGGTCGAAGTAGTGATGGCCGCGGAGTTGCTGGCGTTCTGTCCGGCCGAGGCTTCGCTCTACACCGGGCGCATGGCGTTCAGCGGCGAGACTACCATCGAGGGCTTGAGCGCCGTCGCCAACAACATTACCAGCGCCGCGGCGCTCTTGCCCGACGCACAATGGATGCATGCAATCGTCTATGGCTGTACATCCGGCACCATTGTGCTGGGGCAGGACAGGGTGGCCGAAATGATCCATCGAGTGCGGCCTGATGTGCCCGTCGTCACACCGATCGGTGCGGTGCTCAAGGCGCTGCGAGCACTGGATCTTGGCAGGTTGGCCGTGATCACCCCTTACGTACCGTCGATCAATCGGCTGGTGGCGCAGACGCTTGATTCAGCTGGCGTTGAGATTGTCGGTGCCCGGACCTTTGGTCAGCGCGATGCCGAGGACATGTTCCGTACCCCCGCCCAGGCCTTCCTCGACGTCGCGCTGGCGGCAGACAGTCCGGACGCCGATGGAATTTTCATTTCCTGTACCGGCATCTGTGTCAGTCCGATCATCGAAGAACTAGAACGGCGCACAGGTAAGCCGGTGGTGACCAGTAATCAGGCGATTGCCTGGCAATGCCGCGAAATCGCCGGTGCTTCCCAGTCAGCTAATGACATGGGCGTGTTGTTCCAGCAAAGACTGGTCGACTGATTCATCCAATGGAGGACAACCTTCAGCCTTTTGAGGTGGCAGCACTTGGGTGATGCCGCACGGGCAAGGTTGCGCCTTTTTTGCCTTCTCCCGGCCTTCAATAACTCGAGTTTCAAGCTGATGAACAATCAATCCAGTCAGTACCGTTTACCGTTCGGCTCGTTGTGGAAGATGAAAATCGAGCATCCCTATTCCTTGCTGGTTCAGGACGACGGATTTGCATGGACCTGCGGCCAGTGTCCGCTCGACGAATTCGGCCAGGTGGCCCACGAAAACGATTTGCTCGCGCAGACCCGGCATGTCGTGCAGTCGATCCGGATCATCCTGTCCAAAGCCAGGTTGCAAACGCCGGTGGTGGGCAAGCTGGTGGTGTATTACGTCGAGCAAAGTATCGAATCCGAGCAGGAGATGGTGGCGCTTCTGCAACAGGCGTTCGGCACAGACGTCATCATCCAGCCCATCGCGGTGCCATATTTCTACTACAGCGGCATGCTAATTGAAGTCGATGTGCATGCCGCCGAGTCTCGACACTTCCTGCGCAGCACCGTGATAGAGAAGGCGGGGCTTGAAATTCGAATCACGGATTTCGACCAGATGGTCTGGGTCAATGTTGTTGCTCAGGTGGGTGAAGGGCACGCTCAAGAAGTGCGTGCCGGCCAACTGGTCGAAGCCCTGGCGGCTGTAGATCTCGGGGCCGATGAACTGCTGGCAGATCATTGGTTCATCTGCCCGGACCGAGCCGAATCTGCGCTCGATGCATTCGTTGAAAAAGGTCTGGTGACCGATCCGGGGGGCGCGGCCATTACCCGCTTGCCGGCGGGCACAGCGCTGGTGGGAGAACTGACCTTCGCCCATCGTTCAGGCAGCCAGCGCAACTCAGTGTTCAGTGTCCGTCGTGTAGGCGATCTGACGCTGACGCTACGGCAGAAAGGTCATTTTTTCTGGGCCGGGGTCCGGATTAGCAATAGAGCCATGGCTCTGCCGGAGCAGACCCGCAAGGCGATGATCGCTTTGAACAATGCCCTGCTAGGCCATGGCTTGAGCTTTGATCATGTGTGCAAGGTCACGACTCATTACGTGGGCAGCAGCAGCCCGGCTGACCTGCATGACAATATGACCGTTCGCAATGCCTATTACTCCCAGCCTGGGCCAGCTTCGACGGGGTTGCCGGTTGAGGCCCTGAGGGATTCGCAAAGTCTGGTCAGCATCGATGTGCTCGGGAGATTCGTGCGATGAGCCGCTCGATCACCAGGAAAACAATCGCCCTTCCCGCACTCTCCCCGGGCTGTACCCAGCAACTGACGGTGTATTCCTTCGGGGCGGCGATCTCAGGCAAAAGTATCTACCTACAGGCGGGCTTGCACGCTGATGAGCACCCCGGGCTTCTGGTGCTGCAGCATCTGCTGGTTCAGTTAAAGGCATTGGACGAACTGGGCAAAATCAGCGGCCAGGTGACCGTCATCCCTTACGCCAATCCACTGGGCATGGCGCAGCGCTTGTTCGATAGCGTGCTGGGCCGATTCGATCTGGCGAACGGGGAAAACTTCAATCGCAACTTCCCTGACTGCAGCCGCTTTGTAAATCAGCAAATCGAAGCAGGAATCAGGCTTACGAGTGAGCAATGGAAGGACTGTGTTGCCTCGCACCTCGCCTCGCTGCGGCCTTTGACCCCAGCGGCGACCCTGAAGCTTGAGCTGATGAAAATGGCGATGCAGCATGACATTGTGCTGGATCTGCACTGCGACGTTGATTGCGTGGCCCATCTCTATGCCTCACAGGCTCAAGAGCTGCAGGCGCTCAGGTTGGCGAGCGCGATGAACATCCCGTTTGCCTTGCTGGAACCTGACGATATGGGCGGACAAGCGTTTGAGAACGCTGTTTGCAGCACTTGGCGCGAGCTTGAAATCAACAACGCCATTACCTCAGGCGCACGCGGATTTTCGGCGACGGTGGAACTGCGGGGCAAGACTGAAATCAGCGACCACATTGCGCAGGCGGATGCGGCAGGACTGCTGGATTTTATGGCCGAGGAAGGCATCATCGTTGATTTTGAACCCGCAGCTGCAGAGGGTCCAAGGACCAGTGCGCAAACCTTTCCACTAGTAGCCGCCTCTCACATTCCGTGCCCGGCGGCAGGCATTGTGGTCTATGAAAAAAGCCTGGGCGAGATGGTCAGAAAAGGTGATGTCATTGCTCAGGTGGTGCATCTGGACAGCGAAAACATCGGTGAGCGCAGCCTTGTCCGTAGTGATACCGATGGCATACTCATCGTTCGCCAAGCGCCTGGACTGATGCGCTCCGGGCAACGGTTGGCATTAATAGCCAGCGGCACTGTGCCGGTGTATCAAGACAGCAACCGCTCCTTGTTGGACGCATAATCCTTTGGTGATCGCCAGTAGCATCGCATCGACGACCATTAAGGCAGCACAGCGCCATGGATCGACAAGCGCAGTTCCTCTTGCGCCTACCTGATAATGCGGTCGGCAATTCTCTCGCCAAAAATTGACGCCACCGCAGATTCGTCGGCCGCGGTGGCCACGGTGGTGTAAGACAGCGCAAGCGAGCCCCATAGAACTGCGCGCGCGAAGGGCTGCTTCTGGCCGATTTCTGCCATTCACCACTGTCAGCTTTGGGGCGATTCATGCACTTCATGAAAGGCAGAAATCGACCCACCACGGTCGTCCCACTGAAAGACCCAGAGCTGCATCGAAACCCAGGTGAACGCGAATCGTGCCGTTTGCGGTGAAATCGAGATCAAGGGGGGCGCAGCTTGTACTCCTGGCTCAAGCCGCCCTAGCCATAGGCACTGGCGCGGCAGTCGATCACATGAATGTTTGAGTGCGGATGTTCATTGCCTATTTCCGTGGCCAACAGTTTGAAAACCTCATGCTGGTAACGTGCTTTCTGCGCCTTGGTATTGGTTTCATTCGTAATCGTGACCTCCGGACGGAAAGAGTGGCGTCTGTGTTCGATTAGTGAGCGCTGTCGATGAACTACTGTTCGCGCCCTTGTTACCTGCGCGTGCCGGCGAATCTCATTTGATCGGCGCCGTACGAGAAATGCTTGCCAGCAAATTGGGCGGATGATCGAGCAATCGCTCAAAGGGAAACGCCGCGTTCATGAGTAATGAGGGTGGCCATGAAACAGGTTGCTTCTGACCAGATAGCTGCCTGTCACCCTCCTGTCCAAAAGGTAGTCGAAGCACCGTACTGATTCTGAGCGCAATTGCATCTGCCCGCCCGGACCCGGGAGGGCAGATGTGCCTTTGCTTCAGTTTTGCGGCGCGCCGCGTTCTACCATCGCTCGCCACTCTTGAACGCTCGGCCTTTGTTGCATGCGCACATGCCACGCTCGCAACGCTGCACATTCGTCCGGTACAGGGAGCTTGACCAGAGAGGCGAAAATCATGCCGCCCAAAACTGCGATATCGGCCATGGTGAAGCTGTCGCCTGCAACGAACGGTTGATTGTGCAGAACGCTGTCAAAGTAGTGCATGCCGCGGACCGCCTTGTCGCGCATGCGATTGCCCCATTCGGGGTTCTGGTAAAGCTCGACCTGCGGGCCAAGCCCCGGAGTGGCGTGATGAAAGTAGACGCTGACCGCGTCGAGAAACTCGATTTCGGCACGCTTGGTCATCATGTGGATGAGCCCCTTCGTCACCGGGGTTCGCCCGGTAAGGGTGGGATTGCCATCCAGGGTGTCCAAATACTGGGTAATAGCCGTGCACTCGGCAATGAGCGTGCCGTCACTCAACTCCAACACCGGTAACGTTCCGGAATAGTTGATGGCCAGAAACGCTGGGGTCTTGTGTTGCCCTGTCCACAGATTCACCGATTTGAACTCGACGTGTGGGAGCAGGCCTTTTTCAGCCAATGCAATGCGCACGCGAGCAGGGTAAGGGCCATCAAACCAATCGTGGATTGTCATCGTGGGTAATGTAGAGGTTTCGGACTGCGCGTTTGAATAGGTCATTTCATAATCTACCTGTCAGTTGGTAGGTATACGATGCGCTCACGTTTTCGGGCTGTCAATCCCTACCTGTCAGTTGGCAGATTTGTGTGTCCGGGCGTATAATTCGTCCCTCGACTGATCAGCAAGGAGTTCAAGCGTGAGCGAAAACGCGCGTGAGGCCATCCTGGCGGCTGCAAAAACAGCGGCGCAGCGGCACGGTTACAACGGCATCAACTTTCGAAGCATCGGCGAAGTGGTGGGGATCAAGAACGCGAGCATTTATTACCATTTTTCCAGCAAGGCCGACCTGGGTGCCGCAGTCGCCGCACGATACTGGCAGGACACGGCTGGCGTTCTGGAATCGATACGCGAGTCGAATCCCGATCCCATCCGTTGCCTGGAACGCTACCCGTCAATCTTCCGAACATCCCTGGAGGACGGCAACCGCCTCTGCCTCTCCAGCTTTATGGCGGCGGAATACGAAGACTTGCCCGAGGAGGTCAAGCGCGAAGTCACGGCGTTTGCAGACGCTAATGTGAACTGGCTGACGCAGGTGCTGAGTGATGTCGGAATGGGCAGCGCGGAAAACTGTGGTCGACGCGCTCGGGCGATTTACACCGCCGTTGCCGGGGCTCAATTGATTGCCCGTACCCGGCTCGATATTGGTCTGTTCGACGATCTGATCCTGAGCTACCGGGAAGCGGGACTGATCCCGACCCGGCAGCCCTGACACCCTCAGGGTAGATTCACCGACTTCAGCCTGTCTTGAAGGGCTGAAACCGACCCAAGGCGGCCTTCCAAGGTTGCCCATCGTCGGCCCGCAGCACTCGCTCGACCCGCTGAAAATGCTCCACTGAAGCAACTTTCGCCTTGCTCAGCGGAGCATTTTGCCTATTCTCAGCTTCAGTCCATCGCATCGGAGTGTTTCCATGGGTTCGTTCCTGTACGACCTTGTCGCTTTTGCCATTTTTGTCGCCGATATCTGGGCGATCATTCAAGTCGTGAAAAGCAGTGCTGAAGTCCCGAAGAAAGTGCTCTGGGTCGCACTGATTGCATTGCTTCCGGTGATCGGCCTGATCATCTGGGCCATCGCTGGCCCTCGGGCCAAAGCCTGATAGGGGGCAGTCATAACCGGCGTGGCAATGATCTTTAGGCGTGATAGCCGTGAAGGAGCGAACTGTGGGTAAACGGCAACTGGTCTCGCTGACTTTTTGCTTGCTCTTCCTGATCGTCTTCGGGCCGTTAAGTCTCAGTGTCTATATCTCGAGCGTGCAGGCGCAGAAGTTAGTGCTTTCAGAAATGAAGGAGTTCACCGCCCGAACCTTGATTCGCACGGATCTTGTCCTGGAGCAAGCCAAACTGGCACTGGAAAACATGCAGCAGTTTGCAGGTGAGGACTGCAGCCCGGAGCATTTGTTGAAGCTGCGCCAAGTCACCTTCGAAAACCGGTATGTTCAGGAGATTCTGTTCGTCGACGGTAAAAAAGTTCGCTGCTCCTCAATGCGGGCAGAGGGCGGGGACCTGGCGATACAGGCACCGGACGCCACAGGGCCGAATGGTTTTTCCATCTGGTATCAGGCGGGGAATGATCTAGGTGTCGAAAAGCCAATGACTCACCTCAGGCTCGGACGGTACGTTGTGGTCATCGATTCGATTTCCTTCATTGATATCGTTCCGCGAGATTCCAGGATCCAGTTGGGCGTAATTGATCTGAACAACCAAAAGGTCGTCGCGGCCTGGCCTGAAACAAACCCCGCATTGCTGGCGATGGCGCTAGCCAAAGGGCGAGACAACTTTATCGAGGATAAGCAGTTTTTCGATGTCCAGCACTCGCCGCAATTCCCGATTGCCGTGGTTGCCTATACGCCGCTCGACGCACAAAGCACTGCGTGGCGAGGGCAGTTGCTGATCTGGTTGCCGCTGGGGGTGCTGATCAGTGCATTGGGCGTCTGGGTGTTGCTGACGCTGCATCGGCGTTTCTCGTCGCCTAAATACCAAATGCAGGAGGCCATTCGTTTACGTCAGTTCCAGGTCCACTTCCAACCCATTGTCGATTTATCCAGTGGGCGCTGTGTGGGCGCTGAAGCACTCATGCGCTGGCAAATGCCTGACGGGCATTATGTCGCCCCCGACCTGTTCATTCAGTTGGCTGAATCCCTGGAGTTGATACAGCCACTCACGGATCTGCTGATTGAGCTGGTGTTCAGTGAGATGGGCGATTTTCTGGCTGCCCATCCCGACCTCTACATCTCTATCAATCTGTCCGCGCAAGATATGCAAAGCCTGCGCGTCCCGCCATTATTGAACGACTATGTCACCCGCTATAAGGTCTTGCCCAAGCAGCTGTGTATCGAGGCTACGGAGCGCGGCTTCATGGATGCTGAGCAGACACGGCCAGTCATCGAAGCTTTGCGCAGTGCGGGACACCCGGTTTATATCGACGATTTCGGGACGGGCTATTCGAGCCTTTCGCTTCTGGAAAATCTGCAGGTCGATGCGTTGAAAATCGACAAAATATTTGTCGATACATTGGCCACTGATTCGGCCACCTCGAAAGTTGCGCTGCATATCATCAACATGGCTCACAGCCTTGGGCTTTATATGATTGCGGAGGGCATCGAGCTGCCCGCTCAAGCGGACTATTTGCGTGAACATGGCGTTCAGTTCGGTCAGGGTTGGATGTTCCATAAAGCGATGCCGGCGGCCGCCTACATTGAATATTGCCGTCAGCAGGCTACTGACTCGGTGACGCACTAATCCTGCCGCGCCCGCCAAACAGCGGGCACTGCCTGTAACCGATCCTTACCAGTTATAACTCACCTTCGCCGTAATCTCCCGTCCCGGGTTGTAGTAGTTCGCCGTCCCCGACCCCACCACATGCTGTTCATCCAGCAAATTACTCACATTCACCGCCAAGTCAGTTCCCTTGGCGATCTGGTAGTTGAAGGCAGCATCAAACAGGGTAGTGCCATCACTCTTGCTGGTGTTCTCGGCATTCATGTAATAAGCCCCGACATACCGCGCCCCCAGGCCAATGCTGACGTCGGTGCCTGGCACATCGTAGTAGCTCCACAGCGACGCCGAGTGCTTGGGTGCGGTGGTGAATTCGTTGCCTTTGAGCGAGCTGCCGTCGTACAGGGTGCCGCGCAGGACTTCGGATTCCATGTAGGAGTAGCCGCCGATCAGGCTGAGGTCCTGGGTGATTTGCGCCTTGGCTTCGAGGTCGAGGCCGCGGACTCGGGATTCGCCGACGGTTTGCTGTTCGATGATGCCGCTGGGCAGGACCACGGCGATGGTGACGTTTTCCTGGGTCAGGTCGTAGACGGCGGCGGAGAACAGGGCGTCCATGGCCATTGGCGAGTATTTCACGCCGACCTCGTACTGGCGGCCGGTCTGGGGTGTCACGCCGACCTGGGGCGGGGAGACGGATTCGACCATGCTGACGTAGGTCGAGACTTCGTCGTTGACGATGTAGGTCAGCGCGCCGCGGTAGGAGGTTTCCGAGAAGTTGTCTTTTCCTTGGATTGCAGGCCCTTGCTGGTCAGGTCCATGGAGTCGTTGCGCATGCCTGCGGTGGAGCTTTCCTAGTCGACGAATAGAGATATTCGACACCCACCAGGCTGCTGCTGTCGATGTTCTCGAGGCGGGCATCGTATTGCAGCATCAGGTTCCAGATCGATCCTACACGCTTCTGGGAATCATCTGATTCCATCAGTTATCACCTTCGTGAAAGCCTTCCAGCGCTTGAACGAGGGTAGGAAAAGTTCTCCTTGCGCCCTTGAACAAGCACAAATCCGTGCCCTGAACCCCACGGATTCCCTGCCTGATTCTTCGTAAAACTAGGAGCGACACTCAGCATGGCCAGTTGGCTTTCTTTCTTTTTCGGCCTCCCCGATGTGCCCAAGAGGGCGCCCACACAACGGCCAAAACCGCGAATCCTGCCCATCCGCGACAACGGCCTCAACCCCAAGCTGCCCGACACGCCCAAGCTGACCCCGCTGAAAAACTGGAGCCACCCGTTCAAGGACAGCCGTGACCCGCTGCAGCAACTGACCCACATGGCCAAGGCCGCCGCCGGTTATTACCCGCTCGGGCGCAACGGCATGTTCCATGGCGGCGTGCATTTCGACGGCGGCACCGCCGGCACCCTGGATCAGTCCAGCGTGCATTGTCTGGCGGACGGTGAAGTGGTGGCCTACCGCGTCGACAGCCGCTCGCCCACCACCCGCTATTTCGTCGAGGGCATCACCGTTGACGTGCCTTTCTCGCGCAATTTCGTGCTGGTGCGCCACCACCTGCAGGCGCCGCACATCACCGGCAGCCCGGACGTACCGCCGAGCCTGACCTTCTACAGCTTGTATTTGCACCTGCAGGATTGGGCGCTGTATCAGGACAATCGCGCGCAAGCGCGGCCACCGTTCTGGCCGCAAAGCTCGATCCGCCGCGTCAAGCAGACGGCCAACGATGGTCGCCCCGGCCACCCCGAAGAGACTGGCCTGAACGTGCGCAACGCCGACTATCAGGGCAAGGTCCTCGACCTGTTGCCGCGCGGCACCGAGGTGGTGGTCAGCGGAAAAGGCCGTTACCGCAAGCTGGAAAATCGCCTCGGCCCAAGCGCACTGCTCGACGCCGACGGCGCATTGCTGGGCTACATCGCCGCCAGCCTGCTGCGCCCGGAGGCTGACGGCGAGCACCGCATTGTCTCCTCGCGAGAGCGGGTCAATGTGCGCGCCGAGCCGGATATTCACAGCGAGATCCTGCTGGAGTTGCCCACCGGCACCGTGCTCACCGTCAGCGGCGAAGGCGATTTCCGCAAGCTGGAGCGGGTCAATCAGTACCTGTACTTCGCCGACCTGGAAAGCGAACCCGCGCCGCAAGCGGTCGATCAAATCGTCGTGCTGGAGCAACCGGTACCGATCAAGGCCGGCGCCCTGATCGGCCATATCGGCGACTATCAGGACGGCTACGTCGAACGCCCGGAGCAGCGACTGCACCTTGAAGTCTTCAGTGGCGATGACATCGACCTGTACTTCGAAACCAGTCGTGCCTGGGCCCAGCGCTTGCCCGCCAAAGAAAAAACCTGGCTGAAACTGGCCAAGGGCACCGCCGTCGTGCCCCATCGCGACGATGTCACCGGGCCGCTGCTCAGAACCTGGAGCGAAACCAGCCCGCTCAGCGACGCCGACCTGCTGATCCCGCGAAGCCTGCTGGACGGCTTGCCCGCCGAGAAAAAATTCCACGTGCCCGGCCGCGATGGCCGCAACGACCGGCGCTGGTACCGCCTCGACGGCCTGCTGCACGACGCCGAGCAAAACCTGCTCAACGGCTGGGTTTGCGAAGAAGCCGGCGTCACCCCGACCGTCAGCCCCTGGGCCTGGGAAGGCTACGACGTACTTTTCGACTACAGCACCCCACGCCACAACACCGCCTCGTTCTTCAGCGTCATCGGCGAATTCACCGAAGCCCAATGCCAACGCTTCAAACCCCTGGCCGACACCGACAACGCCGGCCCGATGAAACAACGCCTGTACGACATCATCGACCGCAACCGCGACGGCCATATCACCGGCGACGAACTGCAAGCCGCGCTGCAACTGCCGGCTCATGCGCAGGCTATTTCACAGATGGTTTTGCGCAAGGAAAGCGAGTGGTTTTACACCCGGGAGAAGTGGGATGGGGTGGATGAACTGATGGGGCACTGCGGGTCAACGCCGGAGTTGAACTGGGTGGCGGAGAAACAGCGGATTGAGCAACTTGGGTGGTGGAGTGAGGTGGCGGAAAGGGTGGGGTTGCCGAGTTGGGGGAGGCCTTATCACTTTCATCCAATTGGGTTGGTCGGGGCATTCACTACTAAGGAGAAATCAATAAACTTCCCCGGTATGATTACTTATAATGCGGAAGGTAATGATATCCCAAACTCAATGCACTACAGCAAGGTAATACATTGGCCTGGCAATGATCTTTCTGGAGTTACTTTGGGGCGCGGGTATGATATGGGTAGTAGAACTGAAAGCGAAATCTATACACATATGACACAGGCTGGAATTGCCGGTGAGAAAGCTCTATTAATTTCTTCGGCTCATGGGCTGAAGGGCGGTGGTGCTAGAGAATTCGTAATAAAAAACAAAATTCTGATTGGGGCGATAACAGAAGGGCAGCAGATATCGTTGTTTAATGCAATATATCCAGCATGCGTTAAGCGTGCTATCTCTATTTACGATAAGTGGACTTCAGGTCAAGTTGGCAAAGTAGATTGGGATGATCTCGATCCAATCATTCGTGACGTGCTGGTTGACTTTGTTTATCAAGGGTTTACTGCCGGACCTAATCCTATGAGGTCTGGGATGCACAATAACAAGTTGGAAATGATCACCTACATTGAAAGCACCCCTGCAATCTATCAGTACGAACCCGGGCGCCAACGAGCTAAATATTTGAGAGGTAAATAATATGATCGTCATCTCGCATAAACCCATATTTTTTGTTGTGGCTTGTTCCATCGGTGTTGGATGTTTTGCAGCACCATCAAATGTCGATAAATGTCCCGCCGAGTCATTGGACAGTCAAGGGATATATCAATGCTCCAAGGAGGTTTTTAATCAGGCGGACGGAAAGCTTAATGTTGCATACAAGGAGTTGATTTCAAAAATCTCCTCTGATTACAAGGCTGACCCGTCATTGGGGTCAAAATTAAAGTCTCATTTAACAAAGTCCCAGCGCGCTTGGATTTTGCTGCGAGATGAAAACTGTGCTATCGAGAGTTTTGTCACTCCGCACGGAACAATAGCATTTGAAATCACTAAAAACTTTTGTATCGCCCGAGAAAGCAATGTGAGGACCGAATATCTTAGGAACTTAACGTGGTAATTCTTCTCTGGACCAGCAGTCTGATGCAGCTTCCAGCCCATGGTCCTGCGCGAGGAAATTGAATGGTTTTACACCCGGGAGAAGTGGGATGGGGTGGATGAGCTGATGGGGTACTGCGGGTCGACGCTGGAGTTGAACTGGGTGGCGGAGAAACAGCGGATCGAGCAGCTTGGGTGGTGGAGTGAGGTGGCGGAGAGGGTGGGGTTGCCGAGTTGGGGGAGGCCTTATCACTTTCATCCGATTGGGTTGGTCGGGGCATTTTCAACTTTAAATGACGATAATGATCTTCGTTGGCTGAACGTGCCATTTGGACAGCTTACCTTCGATGTAGAAGGTAATGATCACGAAGATTCGTCACATGCCGGACATCGATTTTTTAGTCGAAAGATTCACTGGCCCGGCGGCGCTTCGGGCATAACTATTGGACGAGGGTATGATTTGGGGCAGCGACCTTCACCGCAGGAGGACTTGCAGTCCGCAGGAATAACTGAGCCATTATTGAGTTGGCTGGTTGGCGCCAAAGGACTCAAAGGCCAGGCAGCGATGATCTATTTTGAAAGTGCCGACAACGAAATAAAGAGTGCTGTCATATCGCGCAAGCAGCAGTATGATTTTTTTATTCCTATCTATGAGTTCATGAAGTCGGAAGTTTTGCGAATCTCACGAAAGGTGGATGTTGAAAGAAAATATGGCAATGTAGATTGGGAGGTGTTGGATGCAAAAATTCAGGATGTGGTCGTAGATATAATTTATCGTGGCGACTATACCGGAAGCACTAGGGAGATAATTCAATCATATATTGCTGATAATGATCTTGCTGGTTTTTCTTCAGTTATATGTGAGCAAAAAAATTGGCTCTCAGTGCCAGCAGACAGGTTTTCAAGAAGATCTCGATATGTAAGGGGGCTGAGATGAGCGTTTTTCTTGGTGTTCTGTTTTTAGTGGTAGCATCGTTTGTTTTTTCGCAAGTTAGCGCTGCCGACTACTCAAATGCGTCTGAAATTAATTCAGGCAGAAGCGGTGATGTGCCGGTGCGATATATCAAATCATTTAATGATCAGTGCCTAATGGTCGAAGTGCTCGATGTCAAGCGCGAGGTTGAGGTGCTAGATAGGCTTAATCTATGTAGCTTTGAAGGTAAAGACTTCTCGACTGAGTACGCTGATGTTGGATTCCAAGATTTATCTTTTGGACAAGACGGACTTCAATTTGTACTAAGCATAACGCCATTGGAGTCCACTGGAGAGCAGTTAAGGAGGTGCGTTGTGCCGATAAAAGGAAAAGTTCTCGGAAGCTTTAAGTGCTTTGAGCGACTTAAATAATTGGCGCTTTTTTACGTGAGCTGGCATGGGCAGTTGTTTTAATATTTATCAGTGCGGACCGAAGTGGCGACCAGGTTGTTGCTGGGGGAAGTAACGGGTCGCGGTGTGCAAAAAAAGCCATGCTGTTTTCCAATTGCGTGCTGAATTGACGTAACTGTTATGTCGCACCATCACGTGGGCAATACTCCTTTATAACTCGTGGTGACCGCTAAACAGCGGGCACCACTTTTTTCCGTAAAAATCCCTACCAGTTATAACTCACCTTCGCCGTAATCTCCCGCCCCGGGTTGTAGTAGTTCGCCGTCCCCGACCCCACCACATGCTGCTCATCCAGCAAGTTACTCACGTTCACCGCCAGATCCGTCCCTTTGGCAATCTTGTAGTTGAAAGCAGCATCAAACAGGGTGGTCCCATCAGTTTCGCTGGTGTTCTGCGCATTCATGTAATAAGCCCCGACATAACGCGCCCCCAGGCCAACGCTGACGTCGGTGCCCGGCACATCGTAGTAGCTCCAAAGTGACGCCGAGTGCTTGGGTGCGGTGGTGAATTCGTTGCCTTTGAGCGAGCTGCCGTCGTACAGGGTGCCGCGCAGGACTTCCGATTCCATGTAGGAGTAGCCGCCGATCAGGCTGAGCTCCTGGGTGATTTGCGCCTTGGCTCCGAGGTCGAGGCCGCGGACGCGGGATTCGCCGACGGTTTGCTGTTCGATGATGCCGCTGGGCAGGACCACGGCGATGGTGACGTTTTCCTGGGTCAGGTCGTAGACGGCGGCGGAGAACAGGGCGTCCATGGTCATTGGCGAATATTTCACGCCAACTTCGTACTGGCGGCCGGTCTGTGGGGTGACGCCGACCTGGGGCGGGGAGACGGATTCGACCATGCTGACGTAGGTCGAGACTTCGTCATTGACGATGTAGGTCAGCGCGCCGCGGTAGGAGGTTTCCGAGAAGTTGTCTTTTTCCCTGGATTGCAGGCCCTTGCTGGTCAGGTCCATGGAGTCGTTGCGCATGCCGCCGGTGACGATGAAGCGCTCGTAGAACGACAGGTTCTGCTGCAGGAATACCGCCTTGGTGGTGGCGTCGCGCTTGTTCACGGCGTAGGGCGTGAGATCCCGTGAAACGCCGGTGAACACCGGGTTGGCGATGTCGATTGGGGCCGTCAGGGCGTAGAACGAACTTTCCTTGGTCGACGAATCGAGGTACTCGACGCCCACCAGGCTGCTGCTGTCGATGTTCTCGAAGCGGGCATCGTATTGCAGCATCAGGTTGCCGTTGAACTGGTCGGCTTCGCTGTCGGTTCCGAACAGATAACGGTCAACCGTGGTGCCGACACGGGTCGGGCTGTCGCTCAGGTACACGTAGCCGAAATCATCGGTCAGGGTGCTGTAGCGCATGTTGCTGCGCAGCACGAAGCCGTTGTCGAAGTCGTGGGTGACGTTGCCGCTGAGGTTGGTGCGTTCTACGTCGTGGAAGTTGTAGCTGGGCTCACCGAAGAAATCGCTGCGGTCGTATTCCTTGTCCAGCGGGTAGCCGCCGCTGTTGGGCGAGCTCTGGGTTTTCAGGTAGTCGAGGACCAGGGTTGCCGAGGTGTAATCGGTGGGTGCCCAGGTCAGGCCGCCCATGAACAGCTGGTTGTCGTCCTGGGAGTGGTCGTACTCGCGGTCGCTGTTCTGGCCCTTGGCGGTAAAGCGCCCGGCCACGGTTTTCTCGTCGTTCAGCGCGTCGCCGACATCGATGCCGGTCTCGACATGGTTGAAGGAGCCGTAGGTCACGTAGCCGTGGCCAAACTGCTCGAAGCGCGGCTGCTTGGTGACGAAGTTGACCGATCCGCCTGGGTCGGCCGGGCCGAACAGGGTGGAGTTGGCGCCCCGCAGGATTTCGATGCGCTCGTAGGCGAACGGGTCTTCGCGCACGCCGCGCATCGAGCTCAGGGTCAGGCCGTCACGGTAGGTGGTGGCCTGGAAGCCGCGAATCTGGAAGTAGTCGTTGCGGTCGTCCGAACCGTAGAAGTCACTGATCACGCCGGGGGTGTATTGCAGCGCCTCTTCGGTGGTGCTGACGCTGCGCTGCTGCATTTCCTTGTTGGTCACCACCGACACCGAGGCGGGGGTGTTGAGGATGCTGGTGGCGACTTTGCCGCCGACCCAGAGCTCCTTGGCGACCACCGATTGGTCGTCGTCATCGGCGCCGGAGCGAACCTTGGCATTGATGATCACGGGCCCGAGGCGGTAGTCCTCGACGTCGGTGGCGTCCAGCTCCAGCGGGCCGGCCGTGGCGGGGCGCGGGGTCAGCAGGTAGGCATTCGGGCCTTGCTGCTCGAACTGCAATTCGCTGCCCTGCAGCAACGCGGACAGGGCGGACGCGGTGTCGAGGCTGCCGTTGACCCCTTTAGTGGTGCGATTGGCCACGCTCGCCGCGTCAAAGGACAGGCTGATGCCGGCCTCGCGGGCAAAGCGGTCAAGCGCCGGCGCCAGTGGGCCGGGTGCGATGTTCCACTGCTGGACCTGGCTGCTGTGTCCGGCGCTCGAGGGTTGCGCCAGTGACGGCAGGGCGTAGCTGCCGACGAACAGACCGAGGATCGCGGCCTGCAGGGCACGACTCAATGGGTGGCGCTGTGGAACCGGGGACAAACGCATTTTCTCGCTCCGAGGAAGGGTGTTGGCTGACTGGCCTGTGTTCCGGCCTTCCTTACAGGTCGAACGAGAATGCGAAAGCCCCTCATTATATTTTGCAAATATATGCAGAGGGTGGCGGGACTCAGCTGGGGGCGGTCAAGGTCACCCAGTAGCGGGTCCGGTAATCGATCTGCAAGCGCAGGGATTGGGCGAGCAGGGTCAGTACCTGATCGTTGTCGGCCAGTTGGAAGGTGCCGGACACACGGCGCTCGGCAACCTCGTCGGCGCAGCGCAGGACCCCGGGGCGATAGCGCGACAATTCGGCGATGAAATCCGCGAGGCGCATATTGCGTGCGCTGATCACGCCGTCGCTCCAGCCCCAGGGGTCGAGGCCGTTGTCCTTGAGGTCACGGCTGCCATCTGAGGTGAACAGCAGTTGATTCGTGGCCTGGACGGGGGGCTGACCCGCCCCGGGAAAGACCGTCGCGGCGCCGCCCTGAACCGCCAGCAGGGTGCCGTCGTCACGCTCGCGGGCCAGCAGGCGGCTGCCCTGGGCACGAATCAGCCCGTCGCGGGTTTGCACCCAGAGCGGGCGGGCTAAAGCCGCCTGTTGATCAGCGCCGACATCGACGATGATTTCACCTCGACGCAGAATGATCAGTCGCCGCTGCGGGGTGAAATCGCTGTCGATGGCGCTGTCGCTGTTGAGCTGGACCTGGCTGCCGTCATCGAACTGGAAACGGCGTTGTTCGCCGGTGTCGCTGCGCTGCTCGGCCAGCATGGCGGGCAGGGGGGTGTAATCGCGGCCGAGCCAGGCTGCGCCGCCGACAGTGGCGAACAGGGCCAGCAGCTTCAGGCCTTCGCGGCGACCCATGCCCTGGTGGCTGCCATCGAGGGTTTGCCGGGCCAATTGCGCGGGGATGCCGGTGAAGTCGTCGCCGAGGGATGCCACGCGCTGCCACGCCAGTTGATGTTCGGGGTGCTGTTGCAGCCAGTGCTGGAAATCGCCCTGGGTTTGCTCATCGGCCTGGTTGAAACGCAGGTGCACCAGCCAGTCGATGGCCTGGTCGACCACTGCTGGGGCCAGCGTCTGCGGCTCACGCATCGACATAGCGCAGGCGATAGCAGTGTTGCAGGGCCTTGGCCAGGTCGCGCTCCACCGTCGACACGGAAACACCGAGTTGTTCGGCGATTTGCGCGCAGGTCAGGCCCTCGAGCTGGGCCAGGAGGAACGCCTGGCGCACCCGCGGCTTGAGGGCATCGAGCATGCGATCGATGCGCTCAAGGGCATCGAGGATCAGCATCCGGCTTTCTTCGCAAGGAACGTCCTGGCGCGGCAGCAGCGCGACACTCTCCAGGTAGGCCCGCTCGAGTTCGCGTCGGCGGTACTGGTCGATCATCAGCCCGCGGGCAATGCTGCTCAGGTAGGCACGGGGTTCGCGCAAGGGGCTGGCCTGGCGGGTTTTGAGCAGGCGGACAAAGGTGTCCTGCACCAGGTCCGCGGCGCGGTCGTGGCATCCGGTGCGTCGGCTCAGCCAGCCGTGCAGCCACGAATGGTGGGTGCGGTAGAGCAACCCGAGGTCTGCAGTAGCGGGGGAATCGTTGCTGACCATCGGCATCCCGGAAAGTACATGATTGATAATTAATCTCATTCTACTCAAGGGATGGGGTTGCAGGCAAATGGGCTGTGGGGTAGGGCTTTCAGGGGCTTTGGGTGTTGGATTTTAGGGCCTGTTCGCTGGCAAGCCAGCTCCTACAGGGGGGTTGCAAGCGCAACAGGGTTTTGTGGTGATGCTCCGAGTCATTAAAAAACCCGCCCCTCAGACCACAGATCCATCGTTTCACCCCCCGCGCGCATTTCCCTATATTGCCCCCCATACCCGGCGAGTGACTCAACGCTTGCCGTCTTCAATGCGAGAAGTCTTCATGAATAAAAAAACGGACAACGCAGGGCTGCCGAATGCCGGTGCGGGGACTCGGGTGGTGTGGGGTGGCGAGCAGGTGCGCCATCCGTATAACGCGACGCAGACGCCGATCGTTGCCAGTGCGGCCTACGGCTACGACGACATCGATCACTGGTACGACGTGGCGCTGGGCAAGGAGCCCGGTTTTATCTACAGCCGCATGAGTAATCCGACCGTAGAAGTGCTGGAAGCGAAGATTTGCGAGCTGGAGCAAGCTGCGTCGGCGGTGGCGTTCAGCACGGGCATGGCAGCGATCAGCAGCGTGCTTTACACCTTTCTGATGCACGGCGACCGAGTGGTTTCGACCCGTGACAGCTACGGCGGCACCAATAAAATTTTCGAGGAGTTCCTGCCGCGCATGGGCGTGGCGGTGACCTTGTGCGAGACCTTCGATCACGCGCAGATCGAGGCCGAGATCGCCAAGGGCTGCAAGGTGCTGTACCTGGAAACCCCGACCAACCCGACCCTGAAGATTCTCGATATCCAGCGTCTGGTGACGGCGGCCAAACGCGTCGGCGCGCTGGTGGTGGCGGACAATACCTTCGCCACGCCGCTGAACCAGAACCCGCTGGCGCTGGGCGTGGACGTGGTGATTCACAGCGCGACCAAATTCCTCAGCGGCCACGGCGATGTGCTCGGTGGCCTGGTCTGCGGCAGCGAAACGCTGATGGCCGAGGTGCGGCATTACCGGGAAATCAACGGCGCGGCCCTCGATCCGTTCTCGGCGTTCATGATTATTCGCGGGATGAAAACCCTGGTGCTGCGTATGCGTCAGCAGCAGCACAGCGCGCGCGCCCTGGCGGACTTCCTGTGCACCGAGTCGCTGGTGGAATCGGTGAATTATCCGGGGCTGCCGAGCCATCCGAACCACACGATCGCCTGCGCGCAGATGCGCGGTTTCGGCGCCATCGTCAGCTTCGTGCTGGTGGGTGGCATGGACACGGTCAAGCTGCTGCTGCCGCGTCTGCGTTATGCCCATTGCGCGGGCAACCTCGGTGCGGTGGAAACCATCTACGGCCCGGCGCGCACCACCAGTCACGTCGAGAACACCCTGGAGGAGCGTCAGGCCCTGGGGATTTCCGAAGGTCTGGTGCGGGTCTCGGTCGGCATCGAAGACACCGACGACCTGCTCGAAGACCTGCAGCAGGCCTTTGCCTTTGTTCGCCGCTTGCGCGAATCGCAAGCGGCGGCCGTCACCCGGTCCGCCGTCCAGCAGCCTTGCCCCGAGACCGCAGGCTGACCCCGGCGTCCCCCATCCCACGGCACCTTGCGCCGTGGGACTTCATGAAGAGCGATAACAATAAAACGTAGCGGCGACCTGTTTTTCCTCTGCCAGGTAACTCGCGCAGACGCGTGCCCTCACTACTTTCATGAGAACAACCATGTCCAGACAAGAACAACAAACTCATCCGCGTTCCGGATTCAAGCAAGAAATGCAGACCCGGCATATCGTCATGCTCGCCCTCGGCGGCGTGATCGGCACCGGGCTGTTCCTCACCTCCGGCTACACCGTCAACCAGGCCGGGCCGATGGGCGCGGTGATCGCCTACATCATCGGCGCGCTGATGGTCTACATGGTGATGATGTGCCTCGGCGAACTGGCGGTGCAGATGCCCGAGACCGGCTCCTTCAGCACCTACGCCACCCGCTTCCTCGGCCCTGGCACCGGCTACACCGTGGCCTGGCTCTACTGGCTGACCTGGACCGTAGCCATCGGTTCGGAATTCACCGCCGCCGGGATCCTCATGACCCGCTGGTTCCCCGACACCCCGGTGTGGATCTGGAGTGCGATGTTCGCTTGCGTGGTGTTCCTCACCAACGTGATCTCGGTGCGACTGTTTGCCGAAACCGAGTTCTGGTTGTCGTTGATCAAGGTGGTGACGGTGATCGTGTTCCTGATGATCGGCGGCGGGGCGATTCTCGGCCTGTTGAACATCGAACAGGCGCACAGCATTGGCCTCGGCAACTTCACCCGCGAAGGGCTGTTCCCCACCGGCTTCATGCCGATTGCCATGACCCTGCTGGCGGTGGCCTTTGCCTTCTCCGGCACCGAGCTGATCGGCATTGCCGCCGGTGAAACCAAGGACCCACAGCGCAACGTGCCACGGGCGATCCGCACCACCGTGCTGCGCCTGGCGATCTTCTTTGTCGGCACCATCTTTGTCCTCGCGACCCTGTTGCCCCGTGAGCAGGCGGGTCTGGTGGAGAGTCCGTTCGTGACGGTGTTCACTTATATCGGCATTCCGTACTCGGCGGACATCATGAACTTCGTGATCATCACCGCGCTGTTGTCGGCGGCCAACTCCGGTCTGTACGCCGCCTCGCGGATGCTCTGGACCCTCAGCGACCAGGGCCACTTGCCCAAGCAGTTCTCGGCCCTGACCCGCATGGGTACACCGCTGAACGCGATTATCGTCAGCATGGCCGGTGGTGCGGCGTCCCTGCTCAGCAGTGTGTTTGCCGCCGACACCATCTACCTGGCGCTGGTGTCGATTTCCGGTCTCGCGGTGGTCGTGGTGTGGATGAGCATCGCCGCCAGCCAGATCGCCTTTCGCCGACACTACGTGGCCAACGGCGGTGACATCAACGACTTGAAGTTCCGCGTCCGTGGCTATCCATGGGTGCCGCTGGGCGCGCTGGTGTGCTGCAGCCTGGCCTGCGTCGGCATCGGCTTCGACCCCGAACAGCGCGTCGCCCTGTACTTCGGCGTGCCTTTCATCGCCTGGTGCTACTTCGTGTATTACATTACCCGCAAAAGTCGCGAGCGCCGCTTGTCCCTGGCCCCGGCGGCCTAGGCAACGCGCCCCAACCCGGTATGGCGCCGAACCCTGTGGGAGCGAGCCTGCTCGCGATGATCGTCAACGATGACGCTGGCATCCTGATTGCTCGCTCCCACAACTACCGCCCCGAGCCCCAACCCATGAAACAAAAACCGCTCCCCCCACTCAACTGGCTACGCGCCTTCGAGGTCTCGGCCCGCAACCTCAACTTCACCCACGCCGCTGACGAGCTGTTCCTGACCCAGGGCGCGGTCAGCCAGCAGATCCGCCAACTGGAAAGCCACCTCGGCGTCGCGCTGTTCAAGCGCCTCGCCCGGGGCCTGGCGCTGACCGAGGAAGGCCAGGCCTACCTGCCGGTGGTGCAGGACGCGATCACACGGCTGGCGGTGGGCACCAACGAGATTTTCGGCCAGCACCAGCGGCGGCCGATCAAGGTGCGCGGCAGTCTGTCGTTCTTCGTGCACTGGCTGGCGCCGAAGCTGGTGAGCTTCCAGCAGGCCCATCCGCAGGTGGATATCCGCTACATCAGCAACATCTGGGTCAAGGAGCTGGACGGCGAAGACGACATGGAGATTCGCTGGGGGCACGGGCAGTGGCCGGGCCTGGTGGCGCAGCGCCTGACCTGGGACAGCCTGGTGCCGGTCTGCTCGCCGGCGCTGATGGCTCGTTCGCCGATCAAGGAGCCCAGCGATGTGGCCCAGCATCGGCTGCTGCACGTGCTGGGCTACGAAGAGGGCTGGGGCTACTGGGCGAATATGGTCGGTGCCCAGGGGGTCGACCCGTCGAGCGGCATGCAGTTTGACACCCTGATTTCCACTTTGCGCATGGCCGAGCTGGGGCAGGGGATTGCCCTGGCGCGTTCGTCGATGGTGGTCGAGTTGCTGCGCGAAGGACGGCTGGTCGAGCCGTTCCAGCAGCGCATCGAGGCCAGCGAATCGTTTTACCTGGTGCGCGGGGCTGGCGCCGACCAGCATCCCGACGCCGTGATGTTTGCCACCTGGTTGGTCGAGCAGGCCCACCGCTTCAAATAAATGGCCGGAGCCCAACATGCGTTATGTGAGTACCCGCAGTGCTGCAATCAGCGCCGATTTCGAACAGGTGGTGTTGTCCGCCATCGCCGCCGACGGCGGTTTGTTCGTGCCGGTCGAGCTACCGCGTTTCAGCCCGCAGGAGATCGCCAACTGGTCGACCCTGGCCTATGACGAACTGGCCTGGCGGGTGATCAGCCGGTTCGTCGGCGAAGCGATTCCCGAGACCGATTTGCGTGGGCTGCTCAAGGCCGCCTGCAGCTCTTTCAGCCACCGTTCGGTGGCGCCGTTGCATCAGGTCGACCGTAATGAGTGGGTGCTGGAGCTGTTCCATGGCCCGACCCGCTCTTCCAAGGATTTTGCCGCCCAGTTGCAAGCACAACTGGTGCAGTACTTTTTGCGCAAACGCCAGCGTCGCGCCCTGGTGCTCGGCGCTACCAATGGCGATACCGGGCTGGCCGCGATCGAGGCGTTCAAGGACTGTGACGACGCCGAGCTGGTGCTGGTGTATCCCGGCACCGGCATCGCGCCGCAACAGTGGCAGCAGTTGCAGGCGGTGGATCAGCCGAGGGTGCATCGCCTGGTGCTCAATGGCAGCTTCGACCAGTGCCAGACCCTGGTCACCGAAGTCTTCCGCGACTGGCCGTGCGCCGAGTATGAGGCGGTCAGTTTCAATTCGAGCAACTGGGTCAGCGTCCTGGCGCACCTGGTGTTCTATTTCCATGCGGTGTTGCAGTTGGGGGGAGGGCAGCGGCCGATCGGCTTCAGCGTGCCGGCGGCGAGTTTCGCCCAGGTGTATGCCGGCTACATCGCCGAGAAGATGGGCTTGCCGATCACTCAGATGATCGTCGCCACCAATCGCAATGACGCCCTGCACCAGCTGTTTCTGAAGAATCACTACTCCCGCGGGCCGGCCAACAGCACTTTGTCGCCGGCCATGGACCTGTCGATTTTCTCCAACCTCGAACGGTTTCTCTGGGAGTTGTATGGGCATGACGGCGACGCAGTCCGGGCGCTGATGGAGCGCTTCGAGGCCACGGGCGAGATGAGCATGGCCAACGAGTGCTGGTTGCAGGCGCGGATGATCATCGACTCCTACTCGGTGAGTGATGCCGAGACGGTTGAGGAAATCACTTCGCTGCACCGTGACACCGGCTATGTGATCGACCCGCACACCGCCACCGGGGTGCTCGCGGCACGTTTGTATCGGCGCAGTCTGGTGGCGCCGATGGTGACATTGGGTGAGATTGCGCCCGGCAAATCGTCGCGCTTGCTGGCGGAGTTGGGGATTGCTGTTGCACCGGTCGGGGAGGTTGACAGGCAGGCGTGTGGATCGCGGTTGTATGGCATCGAAGCCGATGATCTGACGGCGATTCGGCAACGCGTGCAGGCGCTGCCAAAGGAGGCGTCATGAAGCGCATTCTCGACCCGCTGGACGAACGGATCATCGCCGAGTTGCGACTTAACGCCCGCGCCGCCCATGCCGAGCTGGCGGCCAAGGTCAACCTGTCGCGCAACGCCGTACGCCAGCGCATCGAACGCCTGGAGCGCGACGGCGCGATCCAGGGCTACACGGTACGCACCGGCGAGGGCCTCGACGGCAGTTCGCAGATCAACGCAGTGATCTTCGTCTACCGCTATGACCGCATGCGCGGCGCCGAAGTCCTGCAGGCCCTGCGGGCGATGCCGGAAGTCATCCAGTGCGACGTCATGAGCGGCGAATTCGACCTGATGCTGCGCGTCGGCGCCGCCACTCCGGAGCGCGTACACCGGGTATGGAACCAGATCTCGGCCCTGCCGGGCGTGGAAAACACCGTGACGTCGTTTGTGTTGTCGTCGGTGGTGTAGACAGCTCCTTTCTCTAATGTGGGAGCAGCCCGGGCGGCGCTCCGCCGCCATCGCTAGCAGGCTAGCTCCCACAGGTTCAGCGCCAAACCTCAATCCAGCATGTGCCGCAGATTTTCTCTGTGGGAGCTAGCCTGCTAGCGATGCAAACAACTCGGTGTATCAGGCCCAGCGCCATCATCGGAACGCCGCCCGGGGCAAGCCCGCTCCCACAGTCAATTTGCGCCGGACGCAGCTGTATGTTCGACGCAAAAAACTCTGTAGGAGCGAGCTTGCTCGCGAAGAACCCGAGACCGCTGCGGGGTGTCAGGTTGGGCGCGTTATCGTTGACGTTCTTCGCCAGCAAGCTCGCTCCTGCACAGTGCATTATGCAGCCGCAGCCGCTGGTCAAAACGCTCAATAAATGAAGCAAATTGGCCTATTTCACTGCCCGCTCCCCGCACCTAACCTAGTGCCCAACAACCCACTCACCTGGATCAAGGGCCTATAACAATGACTGAATATAAACTCGCGCTGGTCGGCTTTGGTGGTGTCAACCGTGCCTTGGCGCAGTTGATTGCCGAGCGTAATCAACAATGGAAAACCGAGCTCGGCTTTACCTTGAAAATCGTCGGCGTGACCGACTTGTTCCTCGGTTCGATCATCGGCCGCGACGGTCTCGACGCCGCTCAATTGGCCAGCCTGCCAGCGGCCAAGGGTGCCTTCGCCCAGTTGCCGGGCGGCCATGCCGAGGCGTTGAATGAAGCGGTGATCAAGGAGTCCGGCGCTGACATCATCGCCGAAGCCACCTTCACCAACCCGGTCGATGGTGAGCCAGCCACCACCTTCTGCCGCTGGGCGCTGGAAGCGGGCAAGCATGTGGTCACCACCAACAAGGGCCCGATTGCCCTGCATGCCGACGAACTGAAGACCCTGGCGCGCCGCAACAACGTGGCCTTTGAATACGAAGGCGCAGTGATGAGCGGCACCCCGGTGATCCGCCTGGCCAAGCAGACCCTGGCCGGCAGCGAGATGAGTGGTTTCGAGGGCATCCTCAACGGCACCTCGAACTTCGTCCTGACCCGCATGGAAAACGGCCTGGCCTTTGCCGAGGCGGTGCGCGAAGCGCAGGAGCTGGGTTACGCCGAAGCCGACCCAAGCGCCGATGTCGATGGTTATGACGTACGCCTGAAAGTGGTGATCCTCGCCAACGAACTGCTCGACGCCAAGCTCAGTGTCAGCGATGTCAGCTGCCGTGGCATCAGCGCCCTGACCCTGGCCGACATCGACCATGCCCGCGCCGACGGTGCCCGCTGGAAGCTGATCGGCGCCGCCTCGCGCAACGCCGATGGCTCGATCAACGCCAGCGTCGAACCGCGCCTGCTGCCCAACGCCCACCCATTGGCCGGGATCAGCGGGGCGATCAATGCCGTGTCGTTCAACACCGGCCTGCTCGGCGCGGTCACCGTCTCGGGTCCAGGTGCCGGACGCACCGAAACCGCCTATGCGTTGTTGTCCGACATCATCAGCCTGCACAACACCGTAGCCTCTGCCCAGGAGTAAGCCTGTGAACGTATCGCGTCTGGCCCTGGCGGTCGTCGAGCCACAAATCGACGTATTCAACCCGTTTGACGGCAGCGTCATTGGCCGTGTCGACCAGGTCTGTGCGACCCAGGTCCCGCAACTGCTCGAGCAGGGCCGCCAGGGTGCGCGGCTGTGCGCCAGCCTGCCGCGCCATCGCCGGGCGCGGATTCTCGAGCAGGCCGCGCTGGACATCGAGCGCGACGCCCGGGTGTTCGCCCAACTGATTGTCGACGAAGCCGGCAAGACCCTGGTGCAGGCGCAGAAGGAGGTCAAACGCTGCGTCAATACCCTGAAACTGTCGGCCGAAGAAGCCAAGCGCAACGCCGGCGAGGTGGTGCCGTTCGATGCCTACGAAGGCTCGGAATCGCGCCAGGGCTGGTTCACTCGCGAGCCGTTGGGCCTGATCGTGGCGATCACGCCGTACAACGACCCGCTGAACCTGGTGGCGCACAAGCTCGGCCCGGCGATTGCCGGCGGCAATGCGGTGATCCTCAAGCCTTCGGAACTGGCGCCGTTGTCGGCCCTGCGCCTGGTGTCCTACCTGGTGCAGGCCGGGTTGCCGGAGTCGGTGGTGACCGTGGCCACCGGTGGCGCGGAACTGGGCAAGGCGCTGGTAGCGGCCCGCGAGGTGCGGATGATTTCCTTCACCGGTGGCTTCGTCACCGGGGAACAGATCGCCCGCACCGCCGGCTTGAAGAAGCTGGCGATGGACCTCGGCGGCAATGCCCCGGTGATCGTCATGGCTGACTGCGACTTGCCGGCGGCCATCGACAGCTGCGTCTCCGGGGCCTTCTGGGCGGCGGGGCAGAACTGCATCGGCACCCAGCGCCTGCTGGTCCAGGCCTCGGTGTACGAGGCGTTCCGCGCGGGGTTTGTGCGCCAGGCCGCCGCGCTGGTGGCCGGCAATCCGGCGCTGGCCGGCACCGATATCGGGCCGATGATCAGCGTGCAGGCCGCACAGAATGCCGAGCAGGTAGTCAACGAAGCGATCCGCGAAGGCGCCACCTTGCTCTGTGGCAACCAGCGCCAGGGCTCGTGCTACTCGGCGACCGTGCTGGAGAACGTCAACCACGCCAGCCGGTTGTGGCGCCATGAGGTGTTCGCGCCAGTGGTGGTGCTGCAGCCGTTCGACAGCTTCGAGGAGGCCATTGCCCTGGCCAACGAGCCGGAATACAGCCTGCACGCCGGGATCTTCACCGGCAATCTGGACACCGCCCTGCGTGCCGCGCGGCAGATCGAGGCGGGCGGGGTGATGATCAATGACTCGTCCGACTACCGTTTCGATGCGATGCCGTTTGGTGGTTCCAAGTACGGCAGCCTCGGCCGCGAAGGCGTGCGCTTCGCTTATGAGGAAATGACCCAGCCCAAGGTGGTGTGCCTGAACACCCTTGGCTAAGGCTTGATACCCACTTCGAACAGGTCGTTTTGGCACCGGTCAGGTTTGGTCACCCGCCGGTGCCTTTTTTTAGTTGTCGTACCACATCGTCGCACCATAAGCGTTCACATTAAGCCCGATTGCCCCAATAACCACGGTTGTGAAGGGGCTTTCTGGCTTTTTTTTGGGCCTGAAATCAGTCGGTTTTGGTGATTGCGAAATCAGAAAATCACATGTCATACTACGTCGTACAACAACTGAGAGGCGCTAGACGATCCTCCGCAGATCGTTAGTGCACCTCCAAGGAAGGCGGGTATTTCATGAGTTTTGAAAGTCAGCGCGTCAAACAGATTTCCTCTTCTCCCAGCATGATCATCTCCATGCGTGCCAAGGAACTGGCCAACGAGGGTCGCGACATTGTCGACATGAGCCTCGGCGAACCGGACTTCGATACCCCCTCTCATATTGTCGACGCGGCCGCCCAGGCCATGCGCGACGGCCATACCCGCTACACCGCCCCACAAGGCACCCTGGCCCTGCGCCAGGCGATCGTCGGCAAGTTCCAGCGGGAAAACGGCCTGGCCTACGGCGTCGACGAAATCACCGTCGGCAACGGCGCCAAACAAGTCATCTTCAATACCTTCATGGCCACCCTCGAAGCCGGCGACGAGGTGATCATCCCCGCGCCGTACTGGGTCTCCTATTCCGATATCGTCACCCTCAATGGCGGCAGCCCACAGGTCATTCCCTGCGGCATCGAGGCTGGTTTCAAGCTCACCGCCGAGGCGTTGCAAAACGCACTGACCGAGAACAGCCGCTGGCTGATCCTCAACTCGCCGTCCAACCCGAGCGGGGCGATCTACACCGAGGCCGAACTGCAGGCGCTGGGCAAGGTGCTCGAGGACTTCCCGCGGGTGCTGGTGATGTCCGATGAGATCTACGAGCACGTGCTGCTTGCCGATCAGCCCTTCGTTTCCTTCGGCAATGCCTGTCCGCAACTGCGCGAGCGCACGCTGCTGATCAATGGCGTGGCCAAGGCCTACGCCATGACCGGTTGGCGCATCGGTTACGCCGCCGGGCCCAAGGCGTTGATCGCGGCCATCAGCAAGATCCAGTCGCAGAGCACCTCGGGTGCCAGTGCGATTTCCCAGGAAGCCTCGCGCGCTGCCCTCGAAGGACCGCAGGATTTCGTCAGCCGCAGCGCCGCCGAGTACGCCGAGCGCGGGCGCGTGTTGGTGGAGGGTCTGAGTCAGTGTGAAGGGTTGCGTCTGAGTGCGCCGGCGGGGGCGTTCTACGCCTTCCCCGAGTGCAGCGCTTTATTCGGTCGGGTCACCCCGGAAGGGCGGGTGATCAGCGATGACGTCGAGTTGTCGTCGTATCTGCTCAACCACGCCGGGGTGGCGGTGGTGCCGGGCCTGGCATTCGGGTTGCCGGGGTATTTCCGGCTGTCGTTTGCCACCTCGCGAGAAAAAATAGAAAAAGCTGTCGTCAATATCCGCGAAGCGCTGTCAGCCCTGCGCTGAAGCCTTTGCCTTTTGCTGTGCCCAAGCTGCCATAACAATAGTCGGAGATCCCCATGCTCGATAAAAAGAAACAGCTGCTCGCCCTCGTCATTGCTGCGTGCCTGGGCACCAGCGCCGCACAAGCGGACGAATTGACCGGAACCCTGAAGAAGATCAAGGAATCAGGGACCGTCACCCTCGGTTATCGCGACGCCTCGTTGCCGTTTTCGTACCTCAATGACGCGCAGCAACCGATTGGCTACAGCATTGATTTGTGCCAGAAGATCGTCGACCAGATCAAGGTCAAGGTCGGCGAGCCGAACCTCAAGACCGAGTACGTCTCGGTGGTCGCGGCCACCCGAACGCCGCTGCTGATCAACGGCACCATCGACCTCGAATGCGGCGTCACCACCAACACCGTCGAACGGCAGAAGCAGATCGGCTTCCTGCTCACCAGCTACGTGGCCAGCGCCAAGTACGCGGTGAAGAAAACCGCCGGGATCAACAGTGTCGATGACCTCAAGGGCAAGGCGGTGGTGGTGATTACCGGCGGCAGCGGCGAGTGGATCACCAAGAACCTCAACCGCGACAAGCAACTGGGCCTGAAAATCCTCAACGCCAAAGACGGCGGCGAAGCCTTCCTGATGCTGGAAACCGGTCGCGCCGTGGCCTACATCAACGACGACGTGCAACTGATGGCGACCATCGCCCAGAGCCGCAGCCCGGACGCTTACACCTTGTTGCCCGAGCCGATGTCGGCCGAACCCTATGCCATCGGCATCCGCAAGAACGACCCGCAGTTCAAGACCTTTGCCGACGACGTGCTGCGCAACCTCTACAGCAGCGGCGTGATCAACAGCCAGTACCCGAAATGGTTCGAGCAACCGATCCCGCCGAAAAACGCGGTGATCAACCTGCCGATGAGCGACGCGCTGAAACAGGCCATCGCCAACCCGAACGACACGGGTGTCTGATCACGGCGGGTCATACAGCTGATCTCCCCGATTTCGGAACCGCACTACATCCCCCTGTAGGAGCTGGCGCCCGCTTGCGGCTTGCCAGCGAAGGCTGCCTGGAGCCTTGCACCGTTAGTGGCGACGCCTTCGCTGGCAAGCCAGCTCCTACATGAGCCGTGACAGGTCCGAATTCGCGGTGAAATCAGCACGCAAGCGTTCCGCTTTCTCGCAAAGGTTGGTGCTTCATGGATTACAACTGGAACTGGAACGTGTTCTGGGACTTTGCGCCCGGAGAATCGTCCTCGTATCTGCATTGGCTGGTGACTGGCACCAGCTGGACTGTCGCGACTACGCTCGCGGCGTTCATCCTCGCGTTTGTCATCGGTGGCCTGGTCGGCACCCTGCGTACCAGCACGCTGCGGCCGCTGGTGTGGCTGGGCAACCTGTACACCGAGGTGTTCCGCAATATCCCGCTGCTGGTGCAGATGTTCATCTGCTTCTTCGTCGTGCCCGAGCTGTTGCCGGTGTCGATGGGCGATTACCTCAAGCAGGATTTGCCCTATCCGTCGTTCTTCAGCGCAGTGGTGGCCCTGACCCTGTTTACCTCGGCCAAGCTGTCGGAGCTGTTCAAGGCCGGCATCGAGTCGGTGGCGGCGGGGCAGCGCGGTGCGGCATTGGCCCTGGGGCTGCGGCCGACGCAGATGTATATGCAGGTGCTGTTGCCCCAGGCGTTGCGCGTGGTGTTTCCACCGCTGACGTCCGAGGCACTGAACACCCTGAAGAACTCGTCGGTGGCCCTGACCATCGGCCTGATGGAATTGACCGCGCAGGCACGCAACGTCAGCGAATACTCGTTCAACACCTTTGAGGCGTTCACCGCCGCAACCGTGATCTACGTGGTCATTTCGTTGCTGGTGACCTTCGTCATGGGTCGCATTGAACGTTCCCTGGCCCTGCGCGGCGCGACGAGGTAGTCATGTTTGATCTAGACCCAAGCGTCATTGTGCGGGCCATGCCGGCCCTGTGGAACGGCCTGAAATTCACCCTGATGCTGACCCTGGTGGCGATGTCGGTGGGCATTGTCGCCGGCACCGTGCTGGCGCTGATGCGCCTGTCCGCCAACCGGGTGCTGCGCGGTTTTGCCCTGGGCTATGTGACGGTGATGCGCAGCATTCCGTTGGTGCTGGTGATTTTCTGGTTCTACTTCCTGATGCCGTTGCTGTTGCAAATGGCCTTCGGCACGGAGCGACCGGTGCAGATCGGCCCGGTGGTGACTGCCTTCGTCACCTTCTGCATGTTCGAGGCGGCGTACTACAGCGAGATCATTCGCGGCGGGATCCAGAGCATCAGCGGTGGCCAGCGACAAGCGGCGGCAGCTCTCGGTTTGCGCCCGGCGCAATCGATGTTCTACGTGATCCTGCCCCAGGCCATGCGCCGCATGACCCCGTTGCTGCTGACCCAGACCATCATCCTGTTCCAGGACACCTCACTGGTGTACGTGCTGTCGATCGCCGACTTTACCGGCGCCGCCAGCAAGTTCGCCCAGCGTGACGGGCGCCTGGTTGAACTGTACCTGTTCGTGGCCCTGGTCTACCTGGTGATCTGCTACCTGCTGTCCAACCTGACCAAGCGCCTGAAAAGAAATGTAGGGAGAACCGCATGATCCAGATGAAAAACCTGAGCAAATGGTACGGCAACTTTCAGGTCCTGAAGAACTGCACCACCGAGCTTTCCAAGGGTGAAGTGATGGTGGTGTGCGGGCCGTCCGGTTCGGGCAAGAGCACCTTGATCAAATGCGTCAACGGCCTGGAGCCGGTGCAGGAAGGCGAGATTTTCATCGAGAATCAGCCGGTCACCGGCAAGGGCGTCGACTTGCCCAAGCTGCGGGCGCGGGTGGGGATGGTGTTCCAGCACTTCGAACTGTTCCCGCACCTGAGCATCATCGACAACCTCAACCTGGCGCAGATCAAGGTGCTCGGTCGTGATCGCGACACGGCGACCAAGAAGGGCATGGCGCTGCTGGAGCGGGTCGGGCTCAAGGCCCATGCGCACAAGTACCCGATCCAGTTGTCCGGCGGCCAGCAACAACGGGTGGCCATTGCGCGAGCCCTGGCCATGGACCCGATTGCCATGCTGTTCGACGAACCGACTTCGGCGCTCGACCCGGAGATGGTCAACGAGGTGCTCGACGTCATGGTGCAACTGGCCCGCGAAGGCATGACCATGATGTGCGTCACCCACGAAATGGGCTTCGCCCGCAAAGTCGCGGATCGCATCGTGTTCATGGACGGCGGCGAGATCATCGAGGACGTCAAGTCCGAAGAATTCTTTGGCGCCCCGCGCTCGGACCGGGCGCGGAGTTTTCTGTCGAAGATTTTGCAGCATTGATGGGGTGAGGTGAGTCAGTCCGATACCTGGCAATTCAGGCGCCGCGGTATTTCTGACACATCGCCTTCGCCGGCAAGCCGGCTCCTACAGAGATTTACGATCGCCTGCGATCCTTGTAGGAGCTGGCTTGCCAGCGAATCAGACGCCTCGGTATGCCTGATACACCGCCTTCGCCGGCAAGCCGGCTCCTAAAGGGATTGCATCGATCAGCCAATCACTTCCGATCCAGCCACACCGCCTGCGCATTGCAGAATTCGCGGACGCCGAAGTGTGAGAGTTCACGACCGAAGCCGCTTTTCTTCACCCCGCCAAAGCTCACTCGCGGGTCGGAGGCGCTGTAGCCGTTGATGAACACGCCGCCGGTTTCCAGTTCGTCGGCAAACTGCTGCGCCAGTTCGGCGTTGGCGGTGTACACAGTCGCGGTCAGGCCGAATTCGCTGTCGTTGGCCAACGTCAGGGCGTGGGCCGGGTCGCGGGCGGTGATGATCGAGGCGACCGGGCCGAACAGTTCCTGTTTGAACGAGGTCATCTGGTCGGTGACATCCCCCAGCACCGTCGGCTGGTAGAAGTTGCCAGGGCCCTCGACCTTGCCACCGCCGAGCAGCAGCGTCGCGCCTTGCTCCAGGGTCTCGCGCACCTGGCCGTCCAGCTCTTCGCGCAGATCGGCGCGGGCCATTGGCCCGAGGTAGGTCGCGGCCAACGTCGGATCGCCCATCACCAGTTTCTGCGTGTGCTCGACGAACTTGCGGGTGAATGCCGCGACCACCCCTTGCTCGACAATCAAGCGCTTGGCCGCCGCGCAGACTTGCCCGGTGTTCTGGTAACGACCAATCACTGCAGCCTTGACCGCTTCGTCGAGGTCGGCGTCGTTGAGCACGATAAACGGGTCGCTGCCGCCCAGTTCCAGCACACATTTCTTCAACGCCGCACCAGCCTGGGCACCGATGGCGATACCGGCGCGCACGCTGCCGGTCAGGGTCACGGCGGCGATCCGTGGGTCGGCAATCGCTGTCGACACACCGTCCGGGGTGACGTTGATCACTTCAAACACGCCGGGAGCAAAGTCGGCTTGCTGGAAAACATCACGCAGCAGATAGGCGCTGCCCATGACGTTCGGCGCATGCTTGAGCACGTAAGTGTTGCCGGCGAGCAGCGCTGGGACCGCGCCGCGCAAAACCTGCCAGATCGGGAAGTTCCACGGCATCACCGCGAGGATCGGCCCCAGCGGCCGGTACTCGATGCGCGCCTTGCCGCCTTCGACCTGGGTCGCTTCGGCGCTGAGCATGGCCGGGCCCTGGGCGGCGTACCACTCGCAGAGCTGGGCGCATTTCTCGATTTCGCCACGGGCCTGGGTGATCGGCTTGCCCATCTCCAGGGTGATCATCTCGGCCATGGCCGTCGCGTTGTCGCGCAGGGCGCGGGCCAGGGCGAGCAGGGCGTCGGCGCGTTGGGCCAGTGGCTTGCGGCGCCACAGAGCGAAACCGCTGGCGGCGCAAGCCAGTGCCGCCTGTAACTGATCGGCGGATTGGTAGGGGTACTGGCCGACCTGTTGCCCGGTGGCCGGATTGGTCGAAATAGCGTGGGTGAGGCTGGATACGTCAGTCATGGCACCGTCCTGCGGGGTGGGGATGGGCGCAGATTACGCTGGCGTATCCGTACTGAAAACTGAATAATCCTGAGCTTGTCGTTCACGTTTGGAGAATGAAGTGGATCTGGTTCAGTTGGAAATCTTCAAGGCCGTGGCCGAGCACGGCAGCATCAGCGCCGCCGCCCAGCAGATCCACCGGGTGCCGTCGAACCTGACCACGCGCATCAAGCAGCTGGAGCAGGACCTGGGCGTCGACCTGTTTATCCGCGAGAAAAGCCGCCTGCGCCTGTCGCCGGCGGGCTGGAGTTTTCTCGACTACGCGCGACGCATTCTCGACCTGGTCCAGGAAGCCCGGGCCACGGTGGCCGGCGAAGAACCCCAGGGCGCGTTTTCCCTCGGCTCGCTGGAAAGCACCGCGGCGGTGCGCATCCCCGGACTGCTGGCGGCCTACAACCAGCAGTACGCCAAGGTCGAACTGGACCTGTCCACCGGCCCCTCCGGCACCATGATCGATGGCGTGCTCTCGGGACGGCTGGTGGCGGCTTTTGTCGACGGTCCGGTGCTGCACCCGGCGCTGGAAGGGGTGCCGGCGTTCGAGGAAGAAATGGTCTTGATCGCGCCGCTCAACCACGCGCCGATCCAGCGCGCGCGGGACGTCAACGGCGAGAGCATCTACGCCTTTCGCGCCAACTGCTCATACCGTCATCACTTCGAAAGCTGGTTCAGCAAGGACGCTGCGGTGCCGGGGCGGATCCATGAAATGGAGTCCTACCACGGCATGCTCGCCTGCGTCAGTGCCGGTGCCGGGCTGGCGTTGATGCCGCGCAGCATGCTCGAAAGCATGCCCGGTTGCAGCACCGTGAGCATCTGGCCGCTGAGCGAGGCGTTTCGCTATTTGCGCACCTGGCTGGTGTGGCGCCGGGGCACGGTGTCGCAGAGCCTGACGATGTTTGTGCGCTTGCTCGAGGAGCGCGGGGTGGTTCAGTCCAAGGCTGCCGAACCTCAATAACTGTGCGCCTCGACCACCCGCCGCACCGTTTGCAGCGCGAGTTCGAGACTGTCCAGCGGCAGCGAGCCGAGGGCCAGGCGGATCGCGTGAGGCACGGCGGTTGAGGTGGCGAACGGCTCGGCGGTCGACACCGAGACGTTCTCCTCCATCAACGCCATCGCCAGCTGATCGGCGCGCACGTCCTCGCCCAGCTGCAACCAGATGAAGTACGACTGCGGGTGGCTGATGCAAGCCAGGCCGTGGAGGATCCGCCGGGCCATGGCCTGGCGCTGAGCGGCATCCTCGCGTTTTTGTTGTTCCAGGCGCGTGACGGTGCCGTCGTCCAGCCATTGGCAGGCAATCGAGGTCATGACGCCGGGGGTGTTCCACACGGTGGCGCGGATGCTGCGTTCGAGGACGGGAATCCAGGCCAGGGGCGCAGCGACAAATCCAACCCGCAGGCCGGTGGCGACACTCTTCGACAACCCTGACACGTAGACGCAACGCTCAGGCGCCAGCGCGGCCACGGGGGCTGGCGGCTGGTCGGCCAGAAAGGCATAGGCTGCGTCTTCGATGATCAGCAGGTCATGTTCGCGAGCAATCCGCACCAACTGTTGGCGCCACGCCAGGCTGGCGACCCAGCCCAGCGGGTTGTGCAGGGTCGGCATGCAATACAGCGCTCGCACCTTGCGTTGTCGGCACAGGCGCGCCAGGGCCTGCAGGTCGGGCTCGCCATCGGCTGCGGGAATCGATGCCAGCTCCAGGCGCTGGGCCTCGGCCAGCACCTTGAAGCCGGGGTAGGTGAGGGCATCGGTGGCGACCAGATCGCCGGGGCGCAGCAGGCCCATCAGGGTCACTGCCAGCCCGTGCTGGGCGCCGCTGACCAGCAGTACCTGCGACTCGTCGACCGTCAGCCCTCGGCACCGCAGATGCCGGGCGACGGCGGCGCGCTCGTGGGGCCGGCCGCCATGGGGCTGGTAGCGCAGCAAGGCTTCCAGATCGCCGGCGGTGGCCAGTTGGCGCAAGGCACCGCGCAGCAACTCGGCCTGGCCGGGCAGCGCCGGGTAATTGAAGTTCAAATCGAGCAGGCCCGAGGCCACGGCGTGCTGGTCGACACCGAGGCCGGCGGGCAGGGCGGTCTCGCGGACGAAAGTGCCGCGCCCGGTTTCGCCGCTGACCAGGCCCATGCTTTCCAGCTCGGCGTAGACCCGGGTGGCGGTGGCCAGCGCCAGGCCGTGCTGGCCGGCCAGCTCGCGGTGGGTCGGCAGGCGGGTGCCGGGGGCCAAACGACCGCTGCGAATATCGGCGGCGAAGGCGTCCACCAGCGACTTGTAGCGAGAGCGGGCCATGGGCTTGTATCCAGTACAATTTTTTGATTGTCCTGATTATTCGCCTTAGCCTGACTCGACACAACGTCCCGTTAAGGAAGAGCCGGCCATGCACATCACTATCGTCACCTTCGAAGGTTTCAACGAACTCGATTCCCTGATTGCCCTCGGTGTGCTGAACCGGATCAAGACTCCCGGTTGGCGTGTGTCGATCGCCAGTCCGACGCCGCGAGTGCGTTCGATGAATGGCTTGCTGATCGAATCCCAATCCACCTTGCAGGAAGCCAGTGCAGCCGACGCGGTGATCATCGGCAGCGGCGCGCTGACCCGCGAAGCCGTGGCCGACCCGGCGTTGATGGCGCAGTTGCAACTCGATCCCGAGCGCCAGCTATTGGCGGCCCAGTGTTCCGGCGCGCTGGTGATGGCCAGGCTCGGCCTGCTGCACAATGTGCCGGCCTGCACCGACCTGACCACCAAACCCTGGGTCCAGTCCGCAGGCGTCGAAGTGCTGAACCAGGCGTTCTTCGCCCGCGGCAACGTCGCCACCGCCGGCGGCTGCCTGGCCTCGACCTACCTGGCGGCGTGGATCATTGCCCGCCTGCAGGGCGAAGAAGCGGCGCGTAACGCCGTGCACTACGTCGCGCCCGTGGGCGAGAAGGAGCACTACGTCGAGCGCGCCATGGCCCATATCACGCCGTACTTGCAGGCAAGTGCTTGCGCATGATGATCGTGCGTTCGGCACCATGGAACTGCTCGCCCTGCACCTCGTAACCAAGCCGGCGGTAAAAGCCCTCGGCGGTCAGCGAGGAGGGCACCCGCAGGGTGTCGATACCGGCCCGGACGGCGGCTTGATGAATCGCCATCATCAATTGCCGGCCAATGCCGCTGCCCTGACACCGAGGATCGACGAACACACTGCGCACCACATCGCGGTCAAGGCTGGCGGTGGCGATCACCTGCTGGTCGTCGGTCGCTACAAAAACCTGACGCTGCTCAAGCAAGCCGAGAATCGCTGCCGGCGAGAAGTTGGCGGCCACCTGCTCGATGATCTCTTGCGAGTAATCAGCCGCATTGGACTCGCGCAACGCCGCCAGCACTACCTGACTGATGGCGCTGGCATCGCTGGCGCCGGCCAGGCGAATCTGCAGGTTCATGGCTGTTCTCCCTGAGGGAATTGCCAGTCGGCACTGCGCACCAGCCGACAGAACGGCCCGGCCAGGGTCGCATTGTGATGGGCGATGATCGCCTCGGCACTGAGTGTCGCGGTGTCACTGCAACCATGGGCGTCTTCGACCAGTAGCGCGTCGAAGCCCAGGTCACGGGCGACGCGGCAGGTGCTGTCGACGCAGTACTGGGTCTTCATCCCGGCGATCAGTAGCGTCGATACGCCGAGTTCACGCAGACGCTGGGCGAGTTCGGTGCCGGAAAAGGCACTGGGGCGGTTTTTTTCAAAGATGATTTCATCGCCCCGCAACGCCAATTCCGGGATCAAACAGGTCAACGGGCTGCCGGGCTCGATCGGCGAGCCGGGTGGGCCGACGTGCCTTGCGAGAAACACCGGCGCGCCGGCCTGGTGGGCCTTGTCCAGCAAGCGATTGATGTTGCCCAGCAGGGCTTCGCTGCGCCAGGGCGCGTCGGGGCCGCGGAACAGGCCGACTTGCATGTCGAGGATCAAGAGTGCGTGCATGGTGCATTTCCTTGCAGTGAAGCCAGCGACAGCGAGGCAATAAAAAGGCCCCGTCCATGGCTGGCGGGGCCTTTGAAGTCACTGTGCCGGTTGGCTCACAGCACCTCTCACGACCCGCCGGGGGCGGTCGTGGTAAAGGTGGTCGAGGTCACGCGGGCTTGATTCATGGGTTTGACAGTAGCGTCCGGCTGGCGCGAAGGCAAGCGCGGTTATGCTCAAATGCCAGCACCCCTCGGCAGGGCGCTGGCATTCATGCAGGGCTTATCGAATAAACGTCTGCAAGTCGCTGTTGAGCTTGGCGATCGCCGCCTTGAAGTCGTTGGCGGTGATTTTCTGGCTGGAGTTTTCCAGGGTTTTGCCGAACAGTTTGCGCACGACCCGAACCACGGTCTGGTTGGTCCGCGCATCCACCAGTTCAGCCTCGATGAACAGCGTGGTGTCCTGGTCGCGGTGACCGGTTGCAGCACTGGTGGCGCCCACTACGGCAGCGATGGGGACCACTTCGTACCACTTCATGCCTTCGTTGGCGGCGCTGACGCCGGTAATTGCCGCACGCAGGTTGAGCACCTTGGCGCCGGCGGGAGCCGACTGGGCGTTGGGCACGATGCGGTACTTGGTACCCAGCGTGGCCTTGGCACCGTTGGACATGTAGTTCTGCAGGTCAGTCAGGGTCTGGCGGTTGACGCGCTCATCGGGCTTGGGCGCCGGGTAGAACTCCAGCTTGTTGAAGGCCACGGTGTCATAGGCATTCGGGTTCCACGACGGGCTGACCCAGCGCAGGGCGGTGTCACCGCTAGGGGTAGTCACTTCCTCCATGTTGTTGTAGTTGGACAGGAATCCGGAGTACTGGTCCTTCTCGGTGATTTTTGAGGTGCAACCGCCTAACAAAAGGGTGGTCAGTGCGGCGCCGAAAATCAGTTTTCGTGACAAGCTCATAGCGTTTGACTCCATGTTTTTAATTGCCTTTGTTCAGGGTTCAAGGGTAAGGGGTGGGGGCGTCAGAAGCGCCAGGTCATGTTGCCGGTCACGGCTTGAATCCAGGCGCTGTCGAATTGTCCCGAAATTCGATCGCCCGACAGGGATTTGCTCTGGTCTACCGGCATGTCACCGAGCCAGACCATGGCCCAGCTGAGGTTGATGTCGGTGTCTTTGTTCAAGGCGTAGGTGGCACCGGTTTCAAGGCGCCAGGCCTCGGCCATCGGCACCACGACTGAGCGATTGCTGTCGGAAACGGCGCTGCTGTCATAAGCCACGCCGACATTCCACAGCCACTGCTCGGTGGCCTGGTATTGCGCGCCGAGGGCCAGTTGCCAGGTGTCCTTGTAGTGGGCATCCACAGTGGTCGAGCGTGCACCGGCAGTGGCGGTGTCAACCTCGACGCCGACTTCGCCGAATTCCGACCAGTCCTGCCAATTCACCGAGGCCAGCAGCGCCCATTGCCGGTCGAGTTGCTGGAACAGGCTCAGGGTGAGGGTCTGCGGGACTTGCATCGACAGTTGGGTGTCGAGGCCGTCGAGGCGACTCAGCACCGCACCATTGCCCTTCACGTCGAGATTGTCCTTGAAGTCGAGGTCGACCTTGCTGGTGTAGGCCAGGCCAATCCGCGTACCGGGTTGCGGGGCGTAGATCACCCCGACGTTGGCGCCGTAGCCCCAGTCGCTGTCCTTGTATTTGTACTGGCCGTCGCCGCGATCGAGCAGGCCGAGCGGCGAGCGGTCGATCGCCGCCTGGGTCTGGAGCATGCCGTACATGGCCTTGACGCCGACGCCCACCGACCACTGATCGTCGAAGCGATAGGCCACGCTGGGCACCAGGGACAGCCCGGCGATGCTGGAATTCTGCGCGAAGTAACGCCCCGACCAGTCGTTGTCGTAGTTGACCGCCAGGCCGAAGTCGCCATAGGAGCCGAAGCCGACACTCCAGTTGTCGTCGAGTTGATGGCTGATGAAAAAGCTCGCGCTAGGGATCGGATCGAGAGCGTTGCCGCTGTTGCTGCCGGCGACGTTGCTGTTGCCGTCGCGGTTGAAGCCGAGGTCTCCATACAGCACCTGCAGGCCACCGGTGATCTGCGTCCCCGGCAGGTAGCTCAGGCCGGCCGGGTTGCTGGCGATGGTGGAAGGGCCCTGTGCACGTGCGGCGGCGCCTGCATTGGCCAGGCCGGTGTTGTCGGTGCCGATCTCATAGAGCATGAGGCCGCCGGCATGGGCTTGCTGGGCAGCCGCCAGCGACAGCAGGGTCAGGCTCACAAACGAGACATGCGGACGGCCAAAAAGCATGAAGACTCCTTCCTTTCAGGTTTCATGACGCTGCTGATTCGAAATAGCGCTACTGGAGGATTAGCGTAGGTAGCTATATCGAATTATCCAGTAATGTATTGAATTTTCGTGACCGAACCTTGTCACCCGTCAACGGCTTTGCCGGTGGAATCAGCGGTAACGTATGACAATCGCCTTGAGCTTGCGCCCCTCGATCTGTTGCGCATCCCGCGCCCACAGCGGGCCGTTGACGTAGATGCCAACCGGCTGGATGCGGTCATACACCACCACCGCCGCGTCGCCGCCGATCTTCGCCGCTTCTTCGCGCAGCTTCTGTTCGACATCGGTAATCGGTGGCGCCGGGTCGACGCTGGCGTCGATCAGCACCTCGCCCAGGCGAATGTGCGGGCGCAGCGGCTCACTGCGCAAGACCTGGACATTCGCCGCCAGGGTTGGTGCCGGATGGGGCACGCCGACGTAGGCGGTGGTTTGCGCATCGATGCCGGTACAGGCGCTCAACGCCAGCAGCGTGGCACCCAGTGCCGTGGCACAGAGCGAGGCTTTGACGCGGGTGATCAGCGGCAGCGCTGGGGTCGACATGCTGGAGTCCCTCGCAGGGTTGATAGCGATCGTGTGCATTGCTGACGTTAGCAGAGCTTGGGATTTTTTCAGCCCGGGTGGCCCACGGCGTGCGAAGGATTATTCAGCGGCGACATTAAACAGCCTGAAACAACTTGCTGCGGACTTGGGGAAGGGTTTTACGGACTTCTCTTACAGCGCTCTAACCCAGGGTTTGCGGACAATCAGCCGATAAATCGCTGCGCATGTCCCTGGGATCAACCACTTCAATCGCGACAGCCCCTGAGTTTAAGGGGGCCTTTGTGTGTATCCCTTGGTAACATCGAGCACATCTATATGAAGATTTAATGTCTGGAAGCCTTTTTGTGAAGATTATTCGTCACTGGTTGCAGCGACCACGTGCGCGCCTCGTTGCCCTGATCGGCCTGGTGTTGGTGGTTCCGCTGTGCCTGCGCGCGGCCCTGGGGTGGTCGGACCCCATGGGCTATCTCTCGGACCTGGGCATTGGCAGCCTGCTGGTGCTGGTGCTGCATCGCCGTCCCCTGTGGCTGAGCTTGCCGCTGTTGCTGGTCTGGGGCCTGTTCAATATCGCCACCGCCGAGTTGGTCAGCGCTGTTGGCCGCCTGCCGAACGCCGCCGACCTCAATTACCTGGTCGATCCGCAATTCCTCGAAAAGTCCACCAGCGGCAGTTTTGCCCAGCCGTGGCTGGCGGCATCGCTGGTGCTGGCGCTGCTGGTGTGGCTGGCGACCCAGTGGCTGGGCCGCGCCACGCCGCAGCCGCGCCTGCCGCGCAGTGCCTGGGCCGCGCCTGTGCTGCTGTTGACCGCCCACTGGGGCGCGCAGTACCTGCACCCGAGCGAAGCCGATCAATGGCGCCAGTTCAACCTGCCGCACCAACTGCTGGCCGCCGCCATCGGCGATCTGCAGATGCGTGGCGAGGAATGGCTGGAAGGCGACCAGGTAGAGGTGCCGCCACAAATGGCCGGCCTGACCCAGCTCGACCTTGACGGCGAAAAACTCCTGGCCGCACCGGGCCGTGCGCGCAACGTGCTGATCATCACCCTGGAGGGGATACCCGGGGCGTATGTCGGGGTGAACCGCGAGGCCCTGCACAGCAGTTATCAGGAAAACCTCATGCCCAACCTCAGCCGTTGGGCCGAGCGCGGCATGAACACCCCGGATTACGTACTGCACAGCCACCAGACCATTCGCGGCCTGTACGCGATGCTCTGCGGCGACTACGACAAGCTCGACAACGGCACGCCCAAGGGTGTCGAGATGCTGACCCAGGCCGAACGCAACCAGGCCTGCCTGCCGGCGCAGTTGCACAAGAACGGTTTTGCCACCCATTACCTGCAGGGCGCCGGCCTGCGCTTCATGGCCAAAGACAAGATCATGCCGCACATCGGCTTCGCCGCGACCCATGGCCTGGAGTGGTTCAGCAACAACAACTACCTGGAATTCCCCTGGGGCAAGGACGACAAGGCGTTCTTCGAGGGCGCGCTGGACTATGTCAGCGGCCTGAAGCAACAGCAGCAGCCGTGGATGTTGACCCTGTTGACCGTTGGCACCCACCAGCCGTACTCGGCGCCGGAAGACTATCTGCAACGTTACGACACCGCCAAGCAGGCCGCGGTCAGCTACCTCGACGATGCGCTCGGCGCGTTCCTCGATGGCCTGGAGCGCGAAGGCGTGCTCAAGGACACACTGGTCGTGATCACCTCCGATGAATCCCATGGCATCGATGGCGTTCGCTTGGCCTCGTCCTGGGGCTTCAACCTGACCCTGGCGCCAGAGCAGGCAGAACTGCCGAAGATCAAGCACGGGGTCTACGGCCACGTCGACCTGAGCGCCTCGATCCTCGACTATTTCGCCTTGCCGGTGCCGTCCGCCCTCAGTGGCCGCTCGCTGTTCCGCGACTACACGACGGGCCGCGAAATCATGTCGTACACCAACGGCAAGCTGCGCTACCACGATGGCCAGGGCACCCTGACCGAATGCGACTTCCAGCAGCGCTGCCGCTACTACAACAGCGAGGGTTTCATTGCCGATCGCGCCAGTTTCATCGGCCAGTACGGCGGCCTGCGGGCACGCCAGATCACGGCCCGTGCCACGGCCCTGGACCGAACCCTGCTGCGCACCCCGCTGAACCAGCACTACCAGTTCGGCAGCTCGGCGATCATCCCGTTGCAGGCACAGGTCAAGGATGACTGGGCCGACAACCTGATCGGCGCGCAGTACCTGGAAATGCCCAAGGGCTCCCACACCCGGGTGCGCCTGACGGTGCGTGCGGTCGACCCGCAGGAAACCGCCTACATCCTGCTCAAGGCCAAGGAAATGGAGCAGGACGTGCCTCTGGGCCTGCCGGAAGAAATGGTCGTGACCGGCGACCAGCCGCTGCAGATGGACTTCAGCTTCGACAACCCCGAATCGCGCAAGGCGTTCTCCTTCCACCTGCTCGGTTACGGCGTGGGGGCCATTGAAGTCAGTGACTTCACGGTGATCACCGAGGACCCGAGCCAGCCGGAAGTGCTGGACGACTTGCCCGATGAGGGCATTGTGCATTCGAGTTGAGCGACTAACGCTGCCGCCAGTCCGTGGCCTGTTCGAAGGCTCGGGCTGCGCGGTAGATGTCCGCCTCGGCAAAGTGTCGACCCACCAGTTGCAGACCCACAGGCAGGCCATTGCTCAAGGCACAGGGCAGGGACATGGCCGGGTGTCCACTGACATCAAAGCCGCAGGTATTGGCGAGCATCTCGAAACTGCGCCCAAGGTGGTCGGCCAATGGCGCATCCGCCGGCGGCAGCGGGGTCGCTTTTAGCGGCAGGGTCGGCAATAGCAGCAGGTCGTGGGTGGCCAGGACCTGGTCATAGGCCTGGCGCAATTGCCGCCCCAGGTTCTGCGCCTTGCCGTAGTAAGTCCCGTGGTAGCGACCGCTGATGTACTCGCCGAGGATCATCGTGGTCTTCACGGTTTCGGGCAACTCGTCGACCCGTTCGCGCCACCGGGCGTGGTGTTCCATCATGTCGGTCAGGTACAGGCCGCGCCAGTTGAAGCCATGGCTATTGCCTTGCATCATCTGCCAGGTGGCGCCCTCGGCGGCGATCGCCAGCCAGATGGCCGGTCCGAGCAAGTGCAGGGGGATCGACACCTCATCGATGATCGCGCCCTGGGCCTGCAGGACCTCACAGGCCGCCAGCACTGCCTGATCGACATCGGCCTCGGTGTTGGGGTGGGCAAAACCTTCCTTGAGCAGGGCAATGCGCATGCCTTCAACACCCCGCGTTAACCCCTCGGTATAGGGGGCAGTGCGGGTTCCCGCGAGCTGGCGCGGGTCCAACCCATCGACTCCGGCCATGGCCTCGAGCATCAGCACATTGTCGCGCACGTTGCGGGTGATCGGCCCGAGGTGATCGAGGGTGCTTTCGATCGGCATGGCACCGGTATAGGGCACCAGGCCGTGGGTCGGTTTCATGCCGTAGACGCCGCAGAACGAAGCCGGGATCCGCACCGATCCGCCCTGGTCGCTGCCCACCGCCAGGTCGACCTCGCCGGCGGCCACCAGCGCCGCGCAGCCTGACGACGAACCACCGGCCGAGTAGCCCTGGCGCAGCGGATTGTGTACCGGGCCGCTGGCAGCGGTATGGGAGCCACCGGAGAAGCACAGGGCTTCGCAGACGGCCTTGCCGACCACACTGGCGCCGGCGTCCAGCAGGCGGCTGACCACCGTGGCATCGACCGCTGGCCGATAACCGTCGAGGGTAAAGGAACCGTTGAGCATCGGCAGGCCGGCGACCGCGATGTTGTCCTTGATCACCAGGCTTTTGCCCGCCAGCGCACCCTCTGGATTGCCCGGGATATGGGTCTGGCACTGCCAGGCGCCAAGGCGATTCTGCGCGGCACTGGGGATCTGCGCCGGCGAATGCGGCCGGTTCAGCGGCGGGAGGAAATCCGCTTGCTGGTCCAGCAGGTCATAGGCGTCGAAATTGGCTTGCAGGACTGCGTGATAATCCGCCAGTTGCGTGGGCGTCAGGCTGATGCCAAGGCGCTTGGCGATGACGTCGAGTTCTTTGTGGTTGGGTCGAATGACAGACATGGTGTCTCCTCGTGATTAAAAAGCGCTCGCCATAGCGAGCGCGGGCACTCACCCGGCTCAGTCCTCGAGCAGGTAGCCGCCAAACAGGTCCACCACCACGGTGCCGGCGTCGGCGGCGTCGCCCCACAGTTCCTGGGTGGTAAAGAGCACGTGATAGGTCGCCTCATCGGCGCTGGGCATGCCGTGGCCGACAGCGTCGGGAAACGGCCAGCGATGACCTGTGCGATGGACCACCACGCCGTACTTGCCGCGCACGTATCCCGGCGCACGAATGTGCCCCTGGATGTGTTCATCGGTCACCCGCACCCGCTGGCCGACCTCGAAGGGTTCTGCCGGAGGGCGGGCAGCCCGGCCGGGACCGATCTTCAATGCCAGCGGGTAGGGCGCTGCCGCCAGTTCTTCGAGGCGCTGCTGGCTGAGCGCGCCTTTCTCGACGAACAGCGACGCGACCCCGGTGACGATCCGATCGTAGTAGCTGGAGTTGAGGTATTGCCGCGGCTCCAGCCGTTCGATGGCGTGGCGCAGTTCGTCGACATTGAACAGGCCAAGCTCTGCCGCACCGAGGAATAGCAGGCTGTAGCCCAGGTGTTCCCAGTCTTCATGGAACACCGGCTGGTAGCTCAGGGAGTTGGCCCGGTGCTGTACCGGGCCGAAACCCTGGACACCGCCCAGGTCATGGATGCCGTCCATTATTGCGCTCCTGCGTGTGGGGTTGCGGGGGGGGGCGGGCGGGCGATGCCGATCAGTACATCCTTGGTCACCAGTGCGGCGAGCTGTTCCTCGCTCCAGCCATCAGTGCCGGCGGGGCGAAACGGCAGGACCATGTAGCGGGTTTCGGCGCTGGTATCCCAGACGCGGATTTCGACGTCGAGCGGCAGGTCCAGGCCCATCTCGCGCAGGACCGTGCGCGACTCCCGGACCACCCGGGCGCGATATTCGAAGCTTTTGTACCAGTCCGGCGGCAGCCCGAGGACCGGCCAGGCCGTGCAGGAGCACAGGGTGCAGACGATGACGTTCTGCAGGTTCGGGGTGTTTTCCAGAGCGACGATGTACTCGCCCTGGACGCCGGTGTAGCCAAACTGCGCGCAGGCGGCGGTGCCGTCCCTGAGCAGCAGTTCGCGGTACTGCGGGTCGACCCAGGCGCGGGCGACCACTCGTGCGCCATTGGCCGGGTCGAATTCGGTTTGCATGACCTGGGTGAAGTGCTCGACGTAGCCCGGGGGAATCAGTTGCTGTTCCTCGAGCGCCTGTTTCAGGGCAACCGCGCGGACCGCGGCAGTGGTGGAATGGGGGTTCATGATCATCTCCTCAAGACGGTTGTCAGCCACGACGCAGCAGGCCGGTCGCAGGGTGGCAATTGATGTATTCGTAGCGTTGGTCCTCGGCGCGCAGCACGCTGACCTCGTGATAGCCCTTCCACTTCAACTCGCCGCCCAGGGTCTGGACGATCTTCATGAAGGTGCCGAAGATCTCGATGTGCGTCGGATGGGATTCCGACCAGCGCTCCAGATGCGCCAGGGAGCGCCAGTGGCTGACCGAGAAGGTTTTCTCCAGGCGTTGGCCGGCGGCATCCAGGTGCTGCATGTAGCGATTGCTGTAACAGCCCACGGGCAGGCCGTCGTCGCGCAAGAACTGCATACCGGCGCGCAACGCCGGCTCCATCTGGTTCAGGTACAGGTCACGCTCGGTGCCTTCGGTTTCGCTCCAGTCCTGGCCCGAACGGATCACCACCAGATTCTCGTGGCCCTGGATCAGCTCGCGGCGGTTGCTCGACTGGCTGTGCAGTTGACCACTGGGAACCATGGCATCGGTCTGGGACAGCGGAATGCGATCGCGCATCGAGCCCCAGTAACCGTGCTCCTGAATCTCGTCGCTGCGTGAACCCATGACCCGCCCGATACCCTCCAGGTCGTTGGGCATGGCGTAGAAGGTTTCGAAGCGCTCGACCCCCGGGCTGAGGATTTCCCGGAAGTAGCCCAGGCCATCGCTGCCCAGGGCTTCGTCGTCCCACCAGCGCGCGACCGGCTTGCTGGCTTGCCAGCGCAGGAACGCCTGCGGGTTGTCCCAGTAGGCGATGGCGATCATGTTGTCGTAGCCGGCGGCATCGACGTAGTGGGTCAGGTCATGATGCCCCGGCCCGTCCTCCAGGCTCAGTTGCTGGACGATGCTGCGCAGGGCCTTGCAGGCGGCACTCAACTGCTGCTCGCCCCTGGACTGCACGCCGAAATAGCCCATCACCACTTGCTCGACCGCGGCGTCGGCGCGACCGACCCAGCCGGGGTAGGGCGGGGTGTAGTCAGCTTCAATGCGACGGTCGCGCAGGCGGGGGCACATCAGGTGTTTATCAATCGCGGATTCCATGGCTGTTCTCTTGTTGTTGGACGGATGGACAGTGGCTGTCGGTGGGCCGTGGCAGGTCGGGTCAGAACACCCGGGCGTACCGCAGGTTCATGCGAAAGTCTTCCTTGGGGCCGTTGTCCACCGTCAGGTCGCGGCCGAGTTGCAGCTGCAGTTGGTCCTGGGGCGTGACGAACTTGGTGGCGGTCAGGCGCAGGTTGGTCGAGCGCATGGCGTCATCGCGCTCGGCCCCGTCAACCTCGGTTTCGCCGCCCCAGAGGTGGCCCAGGCCGACGGCGAACGCGGTGGCGGGATCGGGCATGTAGCGCGTCATGATCTGGGCGCTGTAGGAGGTCTTTTGCTTGAGCACGGCGGAGCTGGGGCCGTAGGCGTCGTTGTCGCCATACCAGATCGCATCGGCCACCAGGTCCACGGCCCATTTGTCGTAGAAATGCTTGATGTAGGCGCCCTGGAAGTCGACCTTCCAGCGATTCTCGCCGAGGTTCAGCGCATCGTTCTTGTCGTAGCTGCCACTGGGCACGTAGAGATAGGCGTTGGCGCTGAGGGTGTCGCGGGCACTGTTGAGCAGCAGCTTGATCGGCGCGGTGAGGATCAGGTCGCCGACGCCGCTGGTGTCGCCGAGGGCCGAGGCGCTGCCATTGCCATCCACCTGGCCGAACGGCAGGAGGAACTGCGGGTCAATGGTCACCGAGTCGCTGAGTTGATAGACGTGGAGCAGTCGCAGGATGCCGATGTCGCTGGTCAGATTGAAGTCGCGGGCGGCCTGGTGGCCGTCGCTGCGCAGGGAATCGGTGGTTGCATGCTGGTAATAGACGGCGCCGATCGTTGCGTCTATTGGGTACTGCTCGTAATCACCGGGTGCCACTTCCACCGCCATGGTGGAAAAGGACGTGCCGATCAGGGTCAGCCCGAACCAGAGGGTCTGCTTGTGTTGCACTAGCCACGTTTTGATCGTGCTCATGGTCTGTCGCCTATGTTGGATTGTCCCTTCGCTGGGGAACATTCAAGGGGCCTGTCCCTGGAGGTCGCTGCGCGCCGATGCCGTTCGGCGCTGGCTCAAGGATGCGACGCCGGCGCCTTGGCTTCTTGGCTGTGGCGGAAGCAAAACTTTTCTCAGGCGGCCCTTTGATCGCCGGTACTGGCAAGGAGGGCGGGGAGTGCGTTAATAAGTGGGTTATGGCGATCCGAGCGGATGGGGCGTTCGGGACCTTTGCGGTGCAGGGCCCAGGGAAGTGCCTGGCAGGTGGTTGGACTGGGGCATGAAAACAACAAGAGGGCTTTGCGCATGGGCAATCAGTGGCGGCAGGACGATGTCGGCGCGAAGGCGTCAACGGTCAACTGGGCAAGTGAAAACATCGATGTCGCGACCGAAACCGGTTCGGTGTCCGAGCGCGTGGATTACTGGCGGGAGATGATTCTGCGGATGTTCGCCGACGTCGAGATCGGCGCCACGCTCAATCCCGGGTTCTTTGGCAAGGTCAGGTCGCAGAAGTGCGAGTTGCTGCGCATCAGCGATGTCAGTGCAGCGGCGCAGGCGGTCAATCGGCGCCACCTGCAACCGCGCTCGCGAGACGAAGACAAGTATTTTGCGGTGTTGATGCTGGCCGGCACCGAATGCCTGGAGCAGGACGGCAACCGGGGCATCATCAAGCCCGGCGAGTTCGCCATCTACGACGCGACCCGCCCGCACCAATTACAGTTTGCCGAGGACTGGCGGCAGATCATCGTCAGTGTCCCGCGTGCCGGTCTCAACCAGTTGGTGGTGGGCATGGAAAGCCGGGTGGCGACCCGGGTCTCGATGGATAACCCGGTGGGCCGGGTGCTGCGCATGTTCCTCGAGAGCGTGACGGCCCAGATCAACCAGTTCTCCGCGGCCGAGATGGTCAAGCTGTCCGAGTCGGCTACCAACCTGATTGCCTTGACCCTGGGCAACCTGCAAACCCTGGATGCCGAGCATTCGCGCAGCCAGGCGCTGACGCTGATGCGGGTCAAGGTGTTCGTCAACGACAACCTGCGTGATCCCAGTCTCAACGCCCAGCAGGTCGCCCTGGCCACCGGCCTGTCGGCGCGCTACATCAACAAGTTGTTCGAGCACGAGGGCTCCTCGTTGATGCGCTACCTGCTGCGCCGGCGCCTGGAGCGCTGCAGCAGCGAACTGTTGAACCCGGCCAGCGCCAGGCTGCGTATTTCCGATATCGCCTTTCGCTGGGGTTTCAACGACCTGTCGCACTTCAGCCGAGTGTTTCGTGACTGCTACGGGCAGTCGCCGAGAGACTGGCGAGGGGCGAATGTGTCAGGCCAACAACCCGGCACTCTGCAGGAGTGACTGCAACCCTTGCGGCACCAGCGGCGACTCATCGGTGAAACTTGAACCGTCCTGCCAGGTAGCCCGGAACGGCGCGCCGTTGCTTTCGTGGCCGTCGAGGTGCGCCTGTTCATAGCGGGTTGGGTCGCTGAATTGGCCATCGTAGACCATGACAATCTCGTGGCCCGGTTTGTCGTTGTAGACGAACAGGCTCTCGAGGGTGCCGAGCAGGTGCAGGTTGTCGATGGGCAGGTCCAGTTCCTCGTGGATCTCGCGGACGATGGCCTGGGCACTGGTCTCGCCAAACTCAATCCCGCCGCCCGACGGCCGGTACATGCAGCATCCGGTGACCGGGTCGTCAAAGCGATTGACCAGGATCTTGCCCTGGTGATGGAACACACACAGCGCGAGCGCGCGGATGCGGGGAGGGGTCATGGGGGCAGTCCTTTTGCGAGAGGGCGCGCATGATACATGAGCTGATCTGCTTGATGCGGTGTTGCTGATGGCCCCTTCGCTGGCAAGCCAGCTCCTACTGTGGGATTGTGGCGATCACACATCCTGTCATGCATGCAAAACCCTGTAGGAGCTGGCTTGTCGGGCCGCCGCATCGCAGCGAAGAAGCTGATGCGGTGTTGCTGATGGCCCCTTCGCTGGCAAGCCAGCTCCTACAGTGGGTCAGTATTGCGCGCGCAAGGTCAGGGTCAGGTTGCGCGGGTCGCCGTAGAAGTTGGTGCCCCAGGACGCATCCACGCGGTCGTAGTACTTGCGGTCGAACAGGTTGTTGGCGGTCAGGGTCGAGGACAGGTTTTCGTTGAAGCGGTAGCCGACCTGGGCCGTGGCGACGGCGAAGCCTCCTTGTTCGAAGCGTACTTCGCGTTGGTAGTAGGTATCGCTGACAACCCGCACGCCGCCGCCGACGTTGAAGTCCTTGAGCGGGCCGTCGGTGAAGTCGTACCGGGTCCACAGGTTGAAGTTGTGCCGTGGGGTGATGGTGCTGAAGGTCTGGCCTTGGGTGCCGTCATCGGCCTTGAGCATCTTGGTGGCGGTGTAGGCGTAGCCGGTGACGATGCTCCAGTTGTCGCTGAGGTTGCCGCTCAACTCGGTTTCCCAGCCTTCGCTGCGGGCCTTGCCCTGGGCCATGTAGGAGGCGGTGCTGTTGTTGTACTCGGCACGGTTCTCATCGTAGATGCGGAACACCGCCACGCTGGCATTCAGGCGCCCGTCGAAAAACTCGCGCTTGAGGCCGATTTCATACTGCTTGCCCTTGCGCGGACCGATTGGCTCATTGTCCGAACCGATCTCGCTCTGCGGCTTGAACACCCCGGTGTAGCTGGCATAGGCCGACAGCTCTGGCGTCAGCTTGGCGATCAGCGCGCCGTACGGCACTACCTTGCGGTTGATGCTGGTGTGGGCCTCGCCGAAGTCGTTGAAGAACGGGTTGGCCTTTTTCGCGTCGCTCTCGTACCAGGTCACCCGGCTGCCGCCGATCACGTCCAGCCAGTCGGTGACGTTGAACTTGGCGCGGGTGTAGAGCCCGTATTGATCGGACTTGGACCAGTTGCCGTTGTTCTGTTCGTAGTTCTGCTTGGGGATATCGATGCTACCCGGATCGAAGACGTTGATCGGGAAGTAGTCGCCGCCGCCGTAAGTGAAGTCCTTGTCCAGGTGCTGGTACTCGGCACCGAGGGTGAATTCGTGGTTGCGGTCCATGGCTTCGAAGGGGGTGGTGACGAAGCTGTCGACGCCGATGGTCTTGATGTGGGTGTAGTAGTTGTAGGCCACCGCCCAGCTATCGCCGTTCTCTTCGACTGCACCGTCAGCCCAGGTGAAATTGCGCTGCGGGGTCTCGGCGTCGCGGTAGGTCAGGGTGGTCTTGAACTGGCCGCCGTTGTCCAGGGCGTGGTCGACTTCGGCGAAGGTTTCCCAGACTTTTTCGTTGAGCTCGTTCCATTTGGCATCGACGAAGGTCGAGCGCGGCACGTCGAGCAGGTTACCGTTGGCGTAGGCCGGCAAGCCGAAGGCCGGGGTCGAATGGTTCTGCTGATAGGCGCCGCCGACCGACAGGGTGGTGGCCGGGTCGAGGTCGAACTCCAGGCGCCCGTAAGCCATCGGCCGTTCGTTCTGCGCATGGTCGACGAAGGATTGGTTGTTCTCGTACGCGGTGATGAAGCGCCCGCGCACGTTGCCCTGGTCGTTCAACGGGCCGGTGACGTCCACCGAGGAACGGTAGTGATCGTAGGAACCGGCGGCCAGTTCGCCGCCGAGGGCAAACGTGTTCAACGCGCGTTTGCGCACCACGTTGATCGTGCCGCCGGGTTCGCCGGCGCCCTGGTACAGGCCTGAAGGGCCGCGCAGGACTTCGATGCGGTCGTACATCGCCAGGTCGAAACTGGTGGCCATGTCGCCCTGGCCGGTGGGTTGCGAGACGCCGTCGACCTGCACCTGATCGACCAGGAAGCCGCGCATGTACACGTCATTCAGGCTGGATCCGGAGTTGTAGGTCTTGATCGTCACCCCGGTGACCTGGCGCATGGCGTCCTGCAGGCTGTTCATGTTCTGGTCGTCCATGCGCTGGCGGGTGACCACCGACACCGACTGCGGGATGTCCTTGAGCTTGATGTTGCCCTTGCCGATGCTCACTTCATCAGTGGTGTAGGAGTGGGTGCCCTCGGTGGTCACGCCCAGACCCTGGCCGGTGATGGCGGTCGGCGCCAGTTGCAGGGCGTCGGCGTTGGCCGAGCGCATCAGGGTGTAGCTGGCGTCGGCGCGTTGCTGCAGGTCCAAGCCGGTGCCGCTGAGCAGGCGGGTCAGGGCTTCCAGGGGCGAGTAGCTGCCGCTCAGTCCCGGGCTTTGTTGGCCGTCGGTCAGGCTCGGATCGAAGGACAGGGCGATATGGCTTTCGGCGGCGAAGCGCGAGAGTGTCTGCCCGAGGTTGCCGGACGGGATCTGGTAGCTGCGTTGTTGGCTGTTGCTCAGCGCCTGCGGCTGTGCTGCCCAGGCCTGGGCGCAGGCGCCGCTGCACAACAGGCCAAAGAGTGCGTAGGCGGTGCGACGGAACGGTGGAGTGGTGGCGGGAAGACGAACAACGGGCATCGAGAAGTGATCCTGTGGGCAAGGGAGAAGGGGTGTTATTCCCTTGCCAGCCGAGCGCGAAAAAAGTGTCAGGCCAATGCGAAAATATTTTTTGCGCGGGTCAAACGGGCGCGATCGTCACCCAGTAACCGCCCAGCCGTGAGGACACTTGCACCGGATATGTCTGGCCCAGCATGTTCAGCGCGCGCTGGCTGTCGTCCAGCGGAAATGCCCCGGACACCCGTATCCCGGCAACGGCCGGATCGCAGCGGACGATGCCCGGGCGATAGCGCGCCAGCTCGGCGGCGAACTCGCCCATGGGCATGCGGTCGGCCACCAGCATGCCTTCGGTCCAGGCGATGCGGCTGCTGTCGGTGCTGCTCAGGGCGCCGATTGCGCTGGCGGAAAACGCGCATTGCTGGCCGGCCATGAGCACACTTGGCGTCGCTTGCGCCCCCCCGGACAATTCGATCTGCACGCGCCCTTCAAGGACCGCCAGGCGGGTCAGGCCAGTCTCCTCGCGCACGCTGAAGACCGTGCCCAAGGCCTGCAATCGTCCCTGGGCGGTACTGACCCGCAAGGGCCGGGCGGGCACCTGGATATCGGCAGCACTGCGCAGCAGGATTTCGCCCCTGAGCAGTCGCACCAGACGCTGCCGGCCATCGAAGGCGACATCAATCGAGGTGTCGGTGTTGAGGGTCAACTGGCTGCCATCAAGCAGGGTCAGTTGCCGGCGCTGGCCAATCGGCGAATGGAAATCGGCGCTCCAGCCCTGGCGTTCGTTCAGTTGCCAGCCCAGCCAACTGGCCGGCGCCAGCGCCATGAGCGCTGCGAGACGGGCGAGCATGGCGCGGCGTTGCAGGCTGGCAGGGCGGTCGAGGCTCGCAAGCGCCAGGTCCGCGGGCAAGCCGCCGAGGCTGCCGAGCAGACGTTCCGCGCGGCGCCAGGCGCGCTCGCACTCGAGGCTGCTGGTACGCCATTGCTGCCATTGGCGCAGCTCCTCGCTACTGAGGTTGCCTTCAGCGAGGCGCATCAGCCACTCGGCGGCTTCATCGAGGATCAGCGAGTCGATCTGCGCCGGGCCACTCATTCCGGCATCAACTGCAGACACTGCAGGAAGGCCTGCTTCATGTACCGCTTGACCGTAGCCAGGGACAGCTCCAGTTGCAGCGCGATATCGTCGTATTTCATCCCGCTGATCTGCGACAGCAGGAACGCGCGCTTGACCAGCGGCGGCAAGGTGTTGAGCAGGGCATCGACTTCATGCAGGGTTTCGAGGATCAGGCAGCGCTGTTCCGGCGACGGCACCAGGGCCTCGGGCACCTGGGCCAGCGCCGCCAGGTAAGCGCGCTCCAAGGCCTGGCGCTGATACCAGTTGATCATGATGCCCTTGGCCACGCAGGTCAGGTACGCCCGAGGTTCGGCCAGGTCGGGAAGCGCCTTGGCCGCCAGCACCCGGGTGAAGGTGTCGTGCATCAGGTCCGCGGCGTCGACCCGGTTGCCCAGCTTGCGTTGCAGCCAGGCGTACAGCCAGCCTTGGTGGCCGACGTAGAGGGCTTCGACACTGCGAAGGTGCTGCTGGTGCATGGCCGCTGGGAGGTCGCTCATCGCGTCGGTTTTTTGCTAGTGAGAATTATTAGCAATTGTATCCGCGGGATATCAATCCCGGCAAGCGCGACAATTGCGGCCCGCGCGTGGCGCGCGGTTGGCTACACTCACCAGCGTTGAATCCGCTCACTCATGAACAGGCGTCTGCTTATGCTTCGAACCCCGTTGCTCAACCTCGTGACTCAGTTGCAGGCTCTTGCCCCTGGCTCGGAAGGGGCGGTGTAAGCGGTATGCCAGACAGTCTTTCAGGGAAGATAAATCTGCGTCGGCTGATCCTGCTGTTTGCTGTAGCGACGGCACTGATTACCCTCATCAACAGTTTCTACGCCGCCTACCGGGTGCAGCGAACCGTACTGGTGGAGAACGCGCTGGAGGCCAATCGGGCCTACGCGGCCAAGGTGGCCTCGAGTATTGGTGAGTACCTGCAGGCCTCGCAGCAGCAACTGGCGTACAGCGCGGTGATTCTCGGCCGGGACTTCGACAAGCCGGCGGTGCTGGATGCCGAGGTGCGCCGCCTGCGCGAACAGGACGCCGGTTTCACCAACATCGCCGTGGTCAACACCAGCGCCATGGTGCTGCGCGCCGCGCCGGACAGCCTGCAACTTGAACACACCACCCTCAACATCGATGGCGTACGTCGCGCCCTGCGTGAGCGCCGGCCGCTGGTCAGCCGTGCTTATCATTCGTCTGCGGGGGAATTGGTGGTGTTCATTTCCCAGCCGGTGCTCGACCCCTATGGGCGCTACCTGGGCTTTGTCGGCGGCGCCATCGATCTGCGCAAGGCCGGGGTGCTGCACACCCTGATCAGCAACCACTTCTATCGCGAGTCGACCCAGGCCTATGTGGTGGACAGCTCGCGTCGGCTGATCTATCACCCGGACATGCACCGGGTCGGACAAGTGATCGGCAGCAACCCGGTGGTCGACGCGGTGATCCAGGGCCAGAGTGGGGCCATGGACGCCCTCAATTCCCAGGGCGTGGAGATGCTCGCCGGCTACGCCAGCGTGCCGATGGCCAACTGGGGGGTGGTGTCGCAACGGCCCAAGGCCCAGACCCTGGAAACCCTCGACCAGTTGATGAGCCAGATGCTGCTCGGCGCAGCGCCCTTGAGCCTGATCGGCCTCCTCGCGATCTGGTGGGTCACCAACCTGATTACCCGGCCGCTCAAGCAACTGGCCGAAAGTGCCGGGCAGATGGATGCCCCGCACACCGCCGAGCGGATCAACGCGGTGCGCGCCTGGTACGTCGAGGCGCAAGCGATCAAGCAGGCGCTGCTCAAGGGCTTCGGCCAGGTCCAGGAAAAACTCGGTGGCCTCAGCCGCCAGGCGCAGACCGATCCCCTGACCGGCCTGTTGAACCGCCGGGCGATGGATCAGGCATTGGAGTCGCTGGAAGCCAAGGCGCAGGCATTTGCGGTGATCGCGCTGGATATCGATCACTTCAAACAGGTCAATGACACCTACGGCCACGACGTCGGCGATCTGGCCTTGAGCGTGGTGGCGCAGTTGATGAAGGGCTGTTCGCGGGAGGTCGACCTGGCGTGTCGGGTCGGCGGTGAAGAGTTCTTGCTGTTGCTGCCGGGGGCGTCGTTGGGCGTGGCCGGTGATGTCGCTGAGCGTTTGCGCCAGTCAGTGGCACAGACGCCGATCGACACGGTGGGGCACCTGACCATCTCCCTCGGCGTGGCGGTCTGGACGGGCAGCGGCGGCGAGATCACCGAGGTGCTCAAGCGCGCCGACGAGTTGATGTACCAGGCCAAGCAGCAGGGGCGCAATCGCAGCGTGGTGCAGCAGGTGTAGGCGCCTTTATCCGGCCAGCTCCCGTTCTTCCAGGCGCAGTTGTTGCCCATGCACACGGTTGACCCACCAGCCGAAGCCGGCGGCGGTGAAGAACATGATCAGGCTGTAGATGGCCGCCGGAATGGCCATGGTCGAGTTGTTCAGCAGGCTCGGGCTGAGGGCCAGGGCGATGGCCAGGGTGCCGTTGTGGATGCCGATTTCCATGCCGATCGCCACCGCCTGGCGTCGGGGCAGGCGCAACAGGCGTGGCACGCCATAGCCGATGGCCAGGCTCAACAGGTTGAACACCAGCGCGGCCAGGCCGACGACGGGGGCGTAGTCGACCACGGTCTGCCAGTCCTTGATGAAGGCCACGGTGACAGTGGCCACCAGGAACAGCGCCGAGACAATCTTCATCGGTTTTTCCATGCGCCCGGCGAAGGCGGGCGCCAGGTGGCGCACCAGCATGCCCAGGGCCACCGGCACCAGGACAATGGCGAACACCTGCAGCACCTTGGCAAATTGCAGGGGGATCGCCTGGTCAGCGGCCATGAAATACAGCAGCGACAGGTTCACCAGCAACGGCATGCTGAGGATCGCGATCATCGAGTTGACCGCCGTCAGCGTCACGTTCAATGCCACGTCGCCGTGGGCCAGGTGGCTGTACAGGTTGGCCGTGGTGCCGCCGGGGGAGGCGGCCAGCAGCATCAAGCCGACCGCCAGGACCGGTTCCAGCTGGAAGCCCTTGGCAATCAGGAAGCAGAAGAACGGCAGCACCAGCAACTGGCAGACCAGACCGATCAGCACCGGCTTGGGGTATTTCACCACCCGCGCAAAGTCGGCCAGGGTCAACGACAGGCCAAGGCCGAGCATGATGATGCCCAGGGCGATGGGTAGAAAGGCGGTGAGCAGGGGCGTGGCGGTCATTGTCAGTCGACTCGAGGGCAGAGAGGCTCACCAAGGTGTAGCACGCAGGCTGCACGGCGCTGCCGGCAGTTGTTACAAAATATCGCCGGATTGCCCGGGTTGTTTGCTGGGTTGGCCACCGCTTCAGGCGCAAACGCCCCTGCTTAAAAGCGCTCAGCCATGTCCGTCACCATCAACATCTGCTCGAACCGCTCGAGAAACACCGACTCGGCCCGGGTCAGTTTCTGTTCGCGGTTCCACAGCAGGTAGACGTTGATATCTTCGAATTCGACCTGCGGGAACTCAAGGTGAAACTGGGCGAGGAATTCGTCGTAGCAGCGCGACTGGATGCGGCTGATGGTCAGCATGGGGTTCTGAAGTAAGGCCCGAAACCATTCAGCCCCTGTGGGAGCGGGCTTTCCCGCAATGCAGAGTGTCAGGCGCTGCAGCGCTTGCACGTGCTGCCGCCTCAGAACCCAGTGGGAGTTGGCTTGCTCACGCACTTTCCCGCTCAATCACCTCGCACTGCAGCAGGTTCAGGCGCTGCACCTCGTCTTCGACCGGCAACACCCCCAGGCTCTGCAGGACCCGAGTCGCCGCCAGCACACCGATCTCCAGGGCCGGCGGGCGGATGCTGCTCAGGCTCGGCAGGAGCATTTCGGCGAAGGGGTAGTCGCCGAAGCCGAGCACCGCGCAGTCTTCGGGGATCTTCAGGCCGGCGCGTTGTCCTGCCAGCAAGCCGCCGGCGGCGAGGTTGTCGTTGGCGAAGATAATGGCGTCGGGTGGCGCCGCACTGTTCATCAACGCCTCCATCGCCTGTTTGCCCGCCTCGAACGGCGGTTTTCCGGTATCCGGTGCGAACACCCAGGGCTGCAGACCCAGTTCGGCAAGACAGGCGGCATAGCCGTCGCGCCGCTCCAGCGCGCTGAAGTCGCCGGTGGCGCTGTTTTGCACAAAGGCGATGCGCCGATAACCCTTGCCATGCAAATAACGGGCGGCGCTGACACCGACTTCATAGTGGGAAAAACCGATCTGCAGCGGCCCGCGCTCGGGTTGGTAGTCCCAGGTCTCGATCACCGGAATGTCGGCCTCGCTGATCATCTTCTCGGTGCCGGCGCTGTGGAAGTGGCTGGTCAGCACCAACGCCGCCGGCGACCAGCCGAGAAAGGCGCGCACCGCGTTCTCTTCCTGCTCGGTGCTGAAATAGCTCGACGCCAGCAGCAACTGGTAGCCGTGCTGGCTGAGGGTGTCGCTGAAACCCTGGATAGTGTTGGCAAAAATCGGCCCGGAGATGTTCGGAATCACCATGCCGACAATCTTGCCCCGCGCCGAGGCCAGCCCGCCGGCCACCAGATTAGGCACATAACCCAATTGCGCCACGACCGCAGCGATCCGCTCCCGGCGCTCAGGCGATACCTGCTCCGGCTGATTGAAGTAGCGCGACACGGTGATCGCCGAGACACCAGCCTGGCGGGCCACGGTATCGAGCGTGACGCGTCCGGCGCCACGGCGCTTGCGGGGTTTGTCTTGATCCAAGGCGTGCATCCTCTATAAAACCAAAAGGCATATAAAGCTAATTTATAAGTATTTGACGATCTATTAGCGGGTTGTCGATACTTGCGATGGTAGCGCTAACAAGGCGCGTTGTCTGCTACTCGCTCGAGCGAATGCCCAAGACACATACAAGGCGCTGTCGTCGTGAAACGGCAGCGGATCAGGGCACATTTTCGAGTGGTCAGACCATGCACAGATTTCCTCGCCAACCCAAGCACCTGGCGCAATCGATTCGCGCCGCCAGTTGGCTATTCGCCGGCCTCGCAGCCTTGCCCATGCCGGCTGCATTCGCTGCCGAAAGTGGCGAGCAGGAGGCCACGCTGCAAGCCGTGACGGTCACGGCCACCCGCCGCGAAGAGTCGTTGCAGAAGGTCCCGGTAGCGGTCTCGGTGATCGATGGCGAGCAACTGGAGCGCGATAGCCGCAATAGCGTGGCGACCATCGTCCAGCAAGTGCCGTCGCTGAATTTCCGCACCGGCGCCTCGAACAAAGACACCTCGTTGTTTGTCCGCGGCGTGGGCACCATTTCCACTTCGCCAGGGGTCGAGCCGACCGTGGCGACGGTGATCGATGGCGTGGTGTACGCCCGTCCCGGGCAGGCCACCCTTGATCTGATGGACCTGCAGCGGGTCGAAGTCCTGCGGGGTCCGCAGGGCACGCTGTTTGGCAAGAACGCCTCGGCCGGGGTGTTGAACATCACCAGCAAGGCGCCGACCGCCGAAACCCACGGCTACATCGACCAGTCGTATTTCAGCGGCAACGAAAGCCGCACCCGCTTCGGCCTCGGTGGCAGCCTGATTCCAGAGACCCTGAAAGGCTCGATCACCACGCTGTTCGGCAGCTACGACGGCAACGTCGATAACCAGTACAACGGCCAGGAAGTCAACGGCTACAACCGCAAGGGCGCGCGGGGCAAACTGGAATTCACGCCCAACGATGAGCTGACGTTCACCTTCATCGCCGACTACATGCAGTCCCACGACGATGCGCCCAACGGGGTGGTCAGCCAGGCGCTGACCCCGGCCTTCGCCAGTGCGCTGAACCCGGTGCGGGCCAGCAGTGATAACCGCAAGATCAACACCAACACCCGGACCCACGTCGAGGACGTCAACAAGGGCCTGTCCGGTCAACTCGACTGGCAACTCGGCGACTACACCCTGACCTCGATCACGGCGTGGCGCGGCTGGGACAACACCCAGTACCAGGATGGCGACCGCCTGGGCACCATCACTGCCGCATTCCCCGGCACCGCCGACAAAGGCGACCTGGCATTCGATCAGTACTCCCAGGAGTTGCGCCTGGCCTCGCCGAAAGGTGAGTTCCTCGAGTACGTGGGCGGCCTGTTCTATATGCACGGCAAGGACGACGAGACCTACCAGCGCACGCTGACCACGCCCACCAGCAGTAACCGCGGGATTGCCGACTACAGCACAACTAACGACAGTTACGCGGTGTTTGGCGAGAGCACCCTGAATTTCACCTCGGACTTTCGCGGGATCGCCGGCCTGCGCTTTACCCACGATGAGCTGGAATACGATCACCGTCGGGTCTCGACTTCGGCCACCACCGTCAGCGGCATCCAGCCGGCCACCAGCAGTTCCGGTTCGGTGGACGAGGACGGGTGGTCCGGGCGCCTGGGGTTGCAGTACGACCTGAGCGATTCGGTCACCAGCTACCTGACCTATTCGCGTGGCTACAAGGGGCCGGCCTATAACGTGTTTTTCAACATGCAGCCGCGCGACACCGAAGCGCTCAAGCCGGAAACCTCCAATACCTGGGAGGCGGGGATCAAGGCCACGACCTGGAACAATCGCCTGACCACCAACCTGGCGGTGTTCCACAGTGAGTACGACAACTACCAGGCGAACTTCTTCGATACTGTTGCCGGGCAAGTGGTCACGCGCCTGATCAATGCCGGCAGTGTCAGCACCGAAGGCGTGGAACTCGATTACGCCCTGCAGGCCACCCGCCAACTGAAACTCTCCGGGGCGCTGGCCTACACCCATGCGCGCATTGATCAGTTCGACTGCCCGGCCGGCGCGGCGGCCTCTTGTAATGTCGATGGCCAGCCACTGCCTTACACCCCGGACTGGAAAAGCTACGTGCGGGCCGACTACAGCATCCCGCTGGACAACGGCCTGGATATCGAACTGGGCACCGACTACAGCTGGCAGAGCGAAGTGCAGTACGACATCAGCCAGAACCCCGACACCAAACAGGGCGCCTACGGCCTGTGGAATGCCAGTGTGGCCCTGGCCGATTACAGCGAGGGCTGGCGCGTCGCACTGCTGGCGAAGAACCTCACCGATAAGTCGTACTCGCCGTTGCTGGCCAGCGGTGGCAGCTACATTTACCGCGCCGTACCCCGTGACGACGAGCGCTACTTCGGCGTGCAATTGCGCAAGGATTTCTGAGCATGAGTCCACAACTGAAACTGGGCGCCTTCCTCATGGCCACCGGGCACCACGTCGCAGCCTGGCGCCATCGTGACGTACCGGCCAATGCCGGGCTGGATTTCGCCCATTACAAACGCCTGGCGCAAATCGCCGAGGCAGCGAAGTTCGATGCCCTGTTCGTCGCCGACAGTGTGGCGGCGCCGACCCAGGACATCGCCAGTCGCATGGCGCGCTCCGATCACTTTGAACCGCTGACGCTGCTGTCGGCATTGAGCGCGGTGACCGAACACATCGGCCTGATTGCCACGGCCACCACTAGCTATAACGAGCCGTACCACGTGGCGCGCAAGTTTGCTTCGCTGGATCACCTGTCCGGCGGGCGGGCGGGGTGGAACCTGGTGACCTCGGACAACGCCGCCGAAGCGCTGAATTTCGGCCGCGATCAGCACATCGGCCACGCTGAGCGCTACAGCCGTGCCCGGGAGTTCCACCAGGTGGTCACAGGGCTGTGGGACAGCTGGGAAGACGATGCGTTTGTTCGCGACAAGGCCAGTGGCAGTTATTACCACCCGGACAAGATGCACGTGCTCAATCACGTCGGTGAGCACTTCAGCGTCCAGGGGCCGCTGAACGTGGCGCGCTCGCCACAAGGGCGACCGGTGATTGTCCAGGCCGGCTCCTCGGAAATCGGTCGCGAACTGGCGGCGCAAACCGCCGAGGTGGTGTTTACCGCGCAGACTTCGCTGGCCAATGCTCAGGCGTTTTATGCCGATCTCAAGGGACGCTTGGGCAAATACGGGCGCAGCGCCGATTCGCTGAAGATCATGCCCGGGGTGTTTGTCGTGGTCGGCGCCAGCGAAGCGCAGGCCCAGGAGAAGTTCCAGAGCTTCCAGCAACTGGTCGAGCCTGAAGTCGGTGTCGCGCTATTGGGACGTATGCTCGGGAACTTCGACCTGTCGGGCTATCCGCTGGACGGACCGCTGCCCGACTTGCCACTGACGGACAGTGGTCAGCAAAGCCGGCAGAAGCTGCTCACCGAGCTGGCCGGTCGCGACCACCTCAGCCTTGCCGAACTGGGGCGCAGGATTGCCGGCGGACGCGGCCATTACAGCCTGGTGGGCAGTGCCGAGCAGATTGCCGATCGATTGCAGGAATGGTTCGAACAGGGCGCGGCGGACGGCTTCAACGTGCTGGTGCCGCACCTGCCTGGCGGCCTCGAGGATTTCGCCAGCCAGGTGGTGCCTGAACTGCAGCGCCGCGGATTGTTCAGAACTGAATACGAAGGCCGAACCCTGCGCGAGAACCTCGGCCTGATTCGCCCCGCCAACCGCTTCGCCCAACCTTTGAACTGACGCAAACAGAGGATTCAACATGACCTACACCGCCGCCGCAAACCGCTACCAATCTATCCCTTACCGCCGTGTCAGCCGCAGCGGCCTGGTGCTGCCGGCCCTGTCCCTGGGCCTGTGGCACAACTTTGGCGACAGCACGCCCATCGACACCCAGCGCGCGTTGTTGCGCACCGCGTTCGACCTGGGCATCAACCATTTCGACCTGGCCAACAACTATGGCCCGCCCTATGGCAGCGCCGAGATCAATTTCGGCCGGTTGCTGCGGGAAGATTTCAAGCAATACCGCGATGAGCTGATCATCTCCAGCAAGGCCGGTTGGGACATGTGGCCCGGCCCTTACGGCCAGGGCGGTGGCTCGCGTAAATACGTGCTGGCCAGCCTCGACCAGAGCCTGCAACGCTTGGGTCTGGATTACGTCGACATTTTCTACTCGCACCGCTTTGATCCGGACACCCCGCTGGAAGAAACCGCCAGTGCCCTGGCGACGGCAGTGCAGCAGGGCAAGGCGCTGTACATCGGCATTTCATCCTATTCGGGGGTGAAGACCCGGGAGATCGCTGCGCTGCTCAAGGAATGGAAGGTGCCGCTGCTGATCCATCAACCGGCGTACAACCTGCTCAACCGTTGGGTGGAAAAAGACTTGCTGGACACCACCGAGGAACTCGGCAGCGGGGTGATTGCCTTCACTCCGTTGGCCCAGGGGCTGCTCACCGACAAATACCTCAATGGCGTGCCGGCGGATGCACGGGTCAATCGTCCGGGGGGCGGGTCGTTGCTGGAGTCGCACCTGAGCGAAGCCAATCTGGCCCATGTGCGGGCACTCAATCAAATCGCTCAGCGTCGCGGCCAGAGCCTGGCCCAACTGGCGCTGGCCTGGACCCTGCGCGATCCACGGGTGACCTCGGCATTGATCGGCGCGAGTCGGCCGGAGCAGATCATCGAGAACGTCGGGGCCTTGGCCAATCTGACGTTCAGCGACGAGGAACTGGCCGAGATTGATCGATTTGCCCTGGAGGGCGGGATCAATCTTTGGGAAAAGCCGTCGACGGCTGAATGATTTTTTTATCCAGGACCGGCGAGCGGTCGTTGAACAGTGAGACAGCAATGAGATTGCGCAAAGCGTTGTATACCGGCCTGGCCCTGTTCAGCCTGAGCAGTGCGGTGCTGGCGGCAGATCCCGCCAGTGTGCGAATCGGCTATCAGAAAGGCTCCATTGCCTTGATCCTGGCCAAGGAACACGGGCTGTTGGAGAAGCGTTTCCCGCAGACGACCGTGCAGTGGATCGAATTTCCCGCCGGGCCGCAGATGCTTGAAGCGATCAACGTCAATGCCCTGGATGTCGGCTCGACCGGCGACATTCCGCCGTTGTTCGCGCAAGCGGCGGGTGCCGACCTGGTCTACATCGGCGCCGAGCCGCCGAAACCCGAAGCGGAAACCATCCTGGTGCGCGACGACAGTCCGCTCAAGGACATCGCCGACCTGAAAGGCAAGAAAGTCGCCTTCCAGCGCGGCTCCAGTTCCCACAACCTGATCCTGCGGGCACTGAACAAGGCCGGCTTGAATTATCAGGATATCCAGCCGATCAACCTGCCACCGGCGAATGCACGGGCAGCCTTCGAGCAGGGCAGCGTCGATGCCTGGGCCATCTGGGAGCCTTATGCCTCGCTGGCCCTGAGTCAGGGCAACGTGCGGGTGCTGGCCAACGGTGCGGGACTGCAACTGTCCGGCCCGGTGTACACCGCACGTCGTGACTACGCGCAAACCAATCCGGCCTTTGTCGAGGCGCTGTTGGAACAACTGACCGCCGCCGAAGCCCTGACCCGCAGCGAGCGGCAAGCCAGCCTCGAGGTGGTGAAGAAATACATGGGCCTGCCCGATGAGGTGATCGTCCGCTATTTCGACAACCGCCCCGCGTCACCGATCCTGCCCATCGACGACAGCATCGTCCAGGCGCAGCAAGTCACCGCGGATCTGTTCTACCAGAACAAGCTGTTGCCCAAGCCTATCGATGTCAGCGCGGCGGTGTGGCACAAGGCGGATTGATTGGGTGGTGCATCCCTGTAGGAGCTGGCTTGCCAGCGAATAGGGTATGCCAGCCACCGATGATGTCGGCTGTCCCTGCGCCTTCGCCAGCAAGTTGGCTCCTACAGTTTTGTGTCGATCACAGATTCTGTGGTGCTTGCACAATTTCCTGTAGGAGCTGGCTTGCCAGCGAATAGGGTATGCCAGCCACCGATGATGTCGGCTGTCCCTGCGCCTTCGCCAGCAAGCTGGCTCCTACAGTTTTGTGTCGATCACAGATTCTGTGGTGCTTGCACAATTCCCTGTAGGAGCTGGCTTGCCAGCGAAGAGGGTATGCCAGCCACCGATGATGTCGGCTGTCCCTGCGCCTTCGCCAGCAAGCTGGCTCCTACAGTTTTGTATCGATCACAGATTCTGTGGTGCTTGCACAATTCCCTGTAGGAGCTGGCTTGCCAGCGAATAGGGTATGCCAGCCACCAATGATGTTGGCTGTCCCTGCGCCTTCGCCAGCAAGCTGGCTCCTACAGTTTTGTGTCGATCACGGATTCTGTGGTGCTTGCACAATTCCCTGTAGGAGCTGGCTTGCCAGCGAATAGGGTATGCCAGCCACCAATGATGTCGGCTGTCCCTGCGCCTTCGCCAGCAAGCTGGCTCCTACAGTTTTGTATCGATCACGGATTCTGTGGTGCTTGCACAATTCCCTGTAGGAGCTGGCTTGCCAGCGATGATGTTTTCGCAAGCTCGCTCCTACAAGGGCGCCATCGGCAACAACAAATGCAGGGTCACTGTCAGGCCTTGTTCCGGCAGATGGCTGACGTGCAACTCGGCGCCGAGTTGGTTGGCCAGGTGGCGGGCGAGGTTGAGGTCCAGGCGATTGCGCGGTTGTGCGGGTGTGCTGGCCTCACGGGTGAGTTCCGTCAGGGAATAGGCGCGCTGCGGGTCGGCGGTGGGCTCGGGGCTGCCGCGAAAGGTCATGCGCACGCCCAGGCTGCTCTGCTTTGGCGTACAGGCCAGGCTCAGTCGAACCTCGCCAGCCAGGGTCAGGTCGATGGCGTAGCGACCCAGGTGGCACAGCAGTTCATGCAGGCGTGTGCGGTCGGCCATGACGCTCGCGTGGGACAGGTTGTCGCTGTCGAGGAACAGGCTGATCTGCTTGGACTCCGCACGCTCGCGCAGGTCGCGCAAGACCTGCACGGCCAGTTCTACAAGGTCGACCGCAAGTCTCGCCTGGGCGGCAGGGTCGGGCGCCTGCAATGCGCGCTGTAAATGCTCCAGATGACTCTGCAAATCGCCTAGCTGTTCGCTTACCGAGGCATTGAGCGGGCTGTCACTCGCCGCGAGCGTCGTCCCCAGCCCCGCCAGTCCCGAGCCCAGTTGCTGGCTGACACTGTCGAGCAACTCCAGCAGTTGCCGCTGCGCCAGCTCCGCGCGCTCGGCACGAGCGCGCAGGGCGTCGAGTTGTTCGTAGCGCCGGGTGATATCGGTGCTGCAGCAGATCATCCCGAGCATCTGGCCTTGCGCGTCGCGGTACGGGGTCCCCCAGTGGTGCAGGACCCGCCGCTTGCCGTGGATGCTCAGTTCGATGTCTTTGTCGAAGGCGCGCTCTTCGGCGATGGCGCGCTGCAGGAACAGCAGCATGTTGCGCGCGTCACCGGGCTTGTACCAATCAACATCGGTGGTCTGGGTGCCAAGGATCTGCTCCAGTTGCGTGTGGTACATCGCCAGATGCGCCGGGTTGGCGTACAGCAGCCGCGCCTCGGTGTCGCGCACGTAGAAGGCCGCCGGCAGGCTCTGCACCATGGAGCGCCACATCTCGGCGTCTTGCGTGTGCTCGGCAGCCGGTGCCTGTAGCTGACTGGCAGGCGCGGCAAGGCGGTTGCGCCGAGCAAAATCGAACAGGTCGAGCATGCTGTGCAGGTTGAGCTTGGCCCGCAGGCGCGCGCGATAGGTGCTGACGGATTTCTCGCTGATGGTCAGTTCGCCGGCGATCTGCTGGTTGCTGTAGCCGCTGGCAAGCAGGCTGAGCACGCTCAATTCGCGGTTGGAGAGGGCGGCGATGCGTTCGGCGTCCTTCTCCTGCAGGCTGTTGCGGTGAACGCTGCCGAGCAGCTCGCTAGGGAAGTAGGTCTGACCGCGCAGTAGCACGGCGATGGCTTCCTTGAGCACCTCGGGCTCCTGGTGCTTGCTGACGAAACCGGAAGCACCGACTTGCAGGAAACGGCTGACAAAGTGCCGGGAGTCCTGGGTGCTGTACCCGAGAATCGGCTGCTGCACACCCCGTGCACGCAGGTGGCTGATGACGTCCAGGCCGGTGACGCGCGACAGGTCGAGGTCGATGATCAGCAGGTCGGGCGTCAGGCTGGCGGCCAGGCTCAAAGCCTCCAGGCCATCGCGCGCCTCACCGACGATGCTGTGCAGTTGTTCCTTCAGCAGCAGACGAACCGCGAGCCGGGTCATTGGGTGTTCGTCTGCAATGAGGATCCGTGCCATGTCACAACTCCAGGGAATTGCCCGTCACTCTAGGGCATTGCTTGTCGAGGCGTGTAGTCATTTTCCTACAAATCATGACTGCTTTTCCCATTCTCAAGGGTAATGAGGGGCGCAAAGAATGGCGCCATGCACAACTACATTCCCTTCGAGGACAAGATCGTGAGCGTGTCAGGCAACACCCCCTCAGGTTTTACTTTCCGTCATCCGCCGTATTTGCAATTGCCGTTGGCACTGGTGATCGCCGTCATTTTCAGCGATCCGCTGCTGGCCGCAGACTTCAATAATCCGTTGCAACTGAACGCGAGCAATGTCGCGTCCATCAGTCTTGATCACAAGCAAGTGGATGTGCTCGGCCCCGCCGCGGCGTTAACCGTGCAAGGCGCTGACTACTCGCTGCGCGCCACCTGGCTGCGCAATGGCGCCGGGCCTGGCATCGCGGTGGGCGGCAGCGGCCATCTGCAGGCCGCGGGCCTGGATGCCACCACTCATGGCGGCGGTGCGCCGGCCTTGCGCGTCGACACCCAGGGTCGGGTACAGATGAGCGCCGCCAGTTCGTTGCTGACCACCGATGGCCGGAGTCCGGCCGCACTGGTGCAGGATGGCGAGCTGCACATCAGCGACAGCCGCCTGCAAACCCTGGGCGTCCTCAGCCCGGGCATCGAGGTGGGCAGCGATGCCTTGCTGCAGGTCGAGCGCACTCAGATCGAAACCCTTGAGATGACCAGTGCGGGCATCCGCGAAATCGGTAACAGCCTGGCCGGCCTGGTTAGTGATTCGCAGATTCACACCCATCAGGCGGAAAGCGCCGGCGTGCTGGTCAGCGGCTCCAACGGCACGCTGACCCTATCTCATAGCAGCGTGTTGACCGACGCCGGCTCCAGCACCGGCATCTGGGCGGAGAACGACAGTCATGTGGTTCTCGACCAGGGCAGCACCGTTCATAGCCGAGGCGACGTGGCTGACGCGGTCAGTGCCTCGCGCAATTCGAGCATCGAGATGAGTGATGGGCAATTGTTCAGCGAAGGTGCCCGTTCGGCGGCAGCCAGAGCAGGGAGCGGCAGCCGTATCGATCTGCAAGGCACTCAGGTGCTGGCCGTCGGGTCGCAGGCGGCGGCGCTGATCATCGACGACGACGCGTGGATCAGTGCCAGTGACAGTGCGATCAGCAATCTCGACGGCAGCACTGCGCAGTTCACGCGTCCGCGCACGCCTGGCGCCATTGGGCAACTGCAATTGACCCGCAGCAGTCTGAGCGGCCCGAGTGGGTTGATCGAGTCCCAGGCGGGCAGCCTGGGGCAAGTCACTCTGACGGACAGCCAACTGCTCGGTGCACACGCCAGTGCCCTGCTGGCTGCGCCAGGCAGCACATTGCAAGTGACTGCCACAGGCAGCAAGGTCGATGCCTTGAACCTGGCGGATGTGCAGGGCGACGGCCAGCTCCAACTCGCCACCACGGACAGTCTGCTGGCGGGTGACAGCCGCCTGCAAGCGCCGGGCAATGGCCGTCTGGACATGCAATTGAACAACAGCTTCTGGCAGTTCAACGGTGATTCGTCCCTGAGCAATTTGACCCTCGACCACGCCACGGTGTTTTTCGCCGGTAACACCTTCCAGGTACTCACGGTCAATGACGACCTGAGCGGCAACGGTCGCTTCCAGATGAAGACCGACCTGGCCAGCACCCGGGGTGACTTGCTTGACGTGATGGGGCAGGTCAGCGGTCATTACGAATTGCTGGTGGCCGACAGCGGCAAGGACGCCAATGGCGCGCCGTTGAAAGTGGTCGGTAGTCGAGGTGGCGCTGGTCAGTTCACGCTGTACGGCGGTCATGTGGATGCAGGTGCATTCCGCTACGACTTGCAACGCCAGGGTAGCGATTGGTACCTGGCGGAAGTGGGCCAATTGGCGCCGATGCAGGCTCTGAATCCATCCATGCCTGCGCAGTCAGTGCCCGTGCCGACCGGTGTGCCGATGACGACACTGAATCCCTCGATGCCTGCGCAGTCAGTGCCCGTGCCGACCGGCGTGCCAATGACCGCACTGAATCCCTCGATGCCTGCGCAGTCAGTGCCCGTGCCGACGGGCGTGCCAATGACCGCATTGAATCCCTCGATACCTGCGCAGTCAGTGCCCGTGCCGACCGGTGTGCCGATGACGACACTGAATCCCTCGATGCCTGCGCAGTCAGTGCCCGTGCCGACCGGCGTGCCGATGACGACACTGAATCCCTCGATGCCTGCGCAGTCAGTGCCCGTGCCGACCGGCGTGCCGATGACGACACTGAATCCCTCGATACCTGCGCAGTCAGTGCCCGTGCCGAGCGGTGTGCCGATGACGACACTGAATCCCTCGATGCCTGCGCAGTCAGTGCCCGTGCCGACCGGCGTGCCAATGACCGCACTGAATCCCTCGATGCCTGCGCAGTCAGTGCCCGTGCCGACCGGCGTGCCGATGACCGCACTGAATCCCTCGATGCCTGCGCAGTCAGTGCCCGTGCCGACCGGCGTGCCAATGACCGCATTGAATCCCTCGATGCCTACGCAGTCAGTGCCCGTGCCGACCGGCGTGCCAATGACCGCACTGAATCCCTCGATGCCTGCGCAGTCAGTGCCCGTGCCGACCGGCGTGCCAATGACCGCACTGAATCCCTCGATGCCTGCGCAGTCAGTGCCCGTGCCGACCGGTGTGCCAATGACCCCATTGAATCCCTCGATGCCTGCGCAGTCAGTGCCCGTGCCGACCGGTGTGCCGATGACTCCATTGAATCCCTCAATGCCGGCCCAGGCAGTGCCGGTCCCCGCCAGCGTGCCGCAGTCGACGCTGACCTCATCCACTCCTGCCCAGGCCAGCCCTCAAGCCCCTGCGACTCTCCAACCGCCCGGCAACACCCTCGTGCCGGTGGCAACCGCCCGCCAACCCAGCCAGCCGCAACGCCTGTCCAAAGGCGCTAACGCCGCGCTGGGCATGCAAAGCGCCGCCGCCAACCTGTGGAACAACGAAATGAGCACCTTGACCCGTCGCCTCGGTGAGTTGCGCCAAGGGAACGACCAGGGTGGCATATGGACTCGAGCCCTGGGTGCCGAGTTGAAGGTGGACAGCGGCTACAGCCGGGCCTTCGACCAGCGCTTGAGCGGCGCGCAGATCGGTGCCGATGGTGCCCTCGAGCAAGCTGGCGGCACGCTGTACCTGGGCGGCATGCTGGGGGCCGGTCACTCTGACCAGGACTTCGGCGTGCGGTCCAGCGGCAAACTCGACAGTCAATCCATCGGCGTCTACGCCACCTACCTGCGTGAGGATGGCTGGTACCTCGACGGCGTCGTCAAATACGATCATCTGCAAGGCGATGTGCGCATCACCAACAATGTCGGTGGGCGGGTTCATGGCGATTACTCCGCCGACGCCTACGGTGCCAGCGTCGAGCTGGGCCGGCAGATCGCCCTGGGCCAAGGCTGGTTCGTCGAGCCTCAGGCGCAACTGGCCGCTGCCCATGTGCAGGGTTCGAAATACACCAGCAGCGATGGCCTGAAGGTCGACGCCGATGCGGTCGACTCGCTGCAGGCGCGGGTCGGCGGACGGGTTGGGCGCAATCTGGTGCTCGATTCCGGGGCGCAATTGCAGGGCTACATGAATGCTTCCTGGATCGACGAGCTAGCCGGTGACAGCCAGGTCGAGGTCAATGGTCATGGGCTGGACAATGCCTTGCCGGGTGCCCGCGGCGAAGTCGGCGGCGGCGCTGCGCTGCTGTTGGGAACGCGGCACAAAATCAGTGTCGAGGCGGACTACGCCAACGGCCACGACATCGAGCAACCGCTGGCGATCACCCTGGGCTATCGCTACCTTTGGTAGTTTCCTGCGATCAGCACTGCAGCCCCTTTTTTTACTCAATGGAATCGACATCATGAAACCCGCACTCCTGCTTTCCCTGATCTTCGCGGCGTCCGTGTCCACCCTGGCGCTGGCCGAGGACAAGATCACAACCGTCCCGGTGCACTTCGCCAAGGGCGCGTCCAGCGCCGTACTCAAGGGCACTTTCAGTGGCTACGACAGCGTGCTCTACACCCTCGGCGCCAAGGCCGGGCAGCACATGAGCGTGCGCATCAGCGGCAGCCACAACGCCAACTTCAATGTCTTCGCCCCGGGCAGTCAGCCGGGCACCGCGACGGCCCTGGGCAGTGGTTATGTCGGGGGCGACTGGAGTGCCGAGCTACCGGCCTCGGGTGAGTACAGCGTGCAGGTCTACCAGCCGCGCGCCACCGCCCGGCGCGGCACGGCGGTGCCCTACAGTATCGAGTTCCAGGTCAAGTAGACCGGCAACCCAGCGGTCCAGGAAGGTCCCATGAACGGTTCAAGCGTCAAACGGCGTGCACTGGTGCTCAGTGTTCTGGCAGTGATTGTGCCGCTGGCGATCAGTTCGCTGATCGGCTGGTGGCTGACTGTTGCCGCCGCCCAGGAGCGGTTGGTGACACTGGCGCAGATCGCCTCGCAGCGCGCCAGCCAGACCCTCGACCTGGCTTCCCGGGCGCTGAAGGACGTCGCCCTGACCGACTTGCAGCCCTGTTCGCCGGAAAGCATCGAGCAGATGCGCATCGTCGCGATGAACAGCTTTTCGGTGGAGTCGGTGGGCTACGAAGAAGATGTATTCGCCTGTACTTCCTGGGGCGCGACACCGCCCAGGTCGCAGGTTCTGCCGCACGATTTCATTACCGAAGACGGGGTCAGGGTGTCCATCGATGCGCCACCCGAGAGCGAGGGCTTGAAGCCGATGTTGGCCCTGCAATACGCCGCGTTCAACGTGCTGGTGGATCCCGAGCAGTTTCGCGAGGTGACCCTGGACGATGGGATCAGGCTCGCCATCGCCAGTAAACAGGGGCGCCTGCTGGGGCCGACCGACTCGACGACCGCGCACTTCCTGGCGTTGGTGCATCAAGGCCCGAGCCACGGGCTCAAGGATGGGTTCCTCTACACCCTCGTGCCGCAGCCCAACCTCAGCGTGCTGGCGGCCATTCCCCGGGAGTTTCTGCTGCGCAGCTTCTGGAAAAACCAGCTGTATCTGTTGCCTCTCGGTCTACTCGGCGCCGGTGGCCTGCTGACTCTGGTGTTGCGGGCCAGGCGTCGCGGTCTGTCACCCTTGGCGGCATTGGAGAAGGCGGTGCGCCGGCGTGAGTTCATTGTTTATTATCAGCCGATCATCGAAGTCGCCAGTCGCCGCTGCATCGGTGCCGAAGCGCTGATCCGTTGGCGCAAGCCCAGTGGCGAGCTGGTGCCCCCCGATCTGTTCATCCCGCTGGCCGAGCGCAGCGGGCTGATCCTGCCGATCACCGATCAGGTGATCGAGGCGATCATGCACGACCTGGGCCCGCTGCTGGTGCGTGATCGTGCGCTGCACATCGCGCTGAACCTGGCGGCGGCGGATGTCTGCTCCGGACGTTTCCTGCCGATCCTGCTGCGGCATATCGAGCGCAGCGGTGTGTGGCCCGGGCAGGTCTGGCTCGAAGTCACGGAGCGCAGCTTCATCGATCCGGCGGCGGCCAGCAGAACCATCGAACAGGCTCGCGCGGCCGGCTTCGTGGTAGCGCTGGACGATTTCGGCACCGGTTATTCAAGCCTGCAGTACCTGCAGCAATTGCCGCTCGATGTGCTGAAGATCGATAGGTCGTTCATCGATCGCATCAGCCAGGCGCAGCACCCGGTGCCGTTGGTGACCCACGTCATCGAAATGGCCCGGGCCCTGCACCTGACCCTGGTGGCCGAGGGTGTCGAGAACGTGCAGCAACTCGACTACCTGCGGGCCAATCACGTCGAATACGCACAGGGCTGGTTATTCGCCAAGGCCATGGACTGCGAACACTTCAAGCAGTTGTACCTGACGGCGGGGCAAGCGCTGGCGCCTCAGTGTCTGGAGCAGGATGAACGTTTCGCGGACGCCTGAATGTTGAAATGAATGTGCTGTCGCCTGGGCTTTTTTACCCTGAAAATGCGCGAAAAATACCCTTGGCATCCGCCTACCATGAGCCATCGATTATTGATGCATCACGGTGTCGGGAGACCTGCCATGCGCTTTGTAAATCCCATCAAACAGAGCTTGAAGAACGCCAGGCCGACCGTGGGGTGCTGGTTGACCCTCGCCAGCCCCGGCGTCGCCGAACTGCTGGCGCACTGCGGTTTCGATTGGCTGGTCATCGATGCCGAACACGGTCCCAGCGACACGCGGGATCTTGCGGCGCAACTCAGGGCAATTGATGCTGCGGCCTTCAACGGGGCAAGGGCCGAGGCGGTGGTGCGTGTGACCGCCAACGACCCTGCACGGGTCAAGCGCGCCATGGATTGTGGCGCGCAGACCATTGTGTTCCCCAACATCGACACGGCGGGCGAGGCCTGCGCCGCAGTGGCCTCGATGCGCTTCCCGCAACCCGGGCAATGCGGAGTCAGGGGCGTGGCGGGGATGGTCAGGGCAGGGGCTTACGGTCTGCACGCCACGTACGTGCAATCGGCGAACAACCAGGCCTGCGCCATCGTCATGATCGAGTCGGTGCAAGGTTTGGAGAACGTCGACGCCATCGCCGCAGTCGAGGGCGTGGATTGCCTGTTCATCGGCACCGCCGACCTGTCGGCAAGCATGGGTTATCTGGGCCAGACCGGACACTCGGCCGTCAAGGCGGCCGTCGAGCATGTCTTGCGGGTGGCACGCAAGCATTCGAAGGCCGTCGGGATCTTTGCCACGTCGGCGCAAGAAGCCCGCCACTATCTTGAAAAGGGCGTGAGCTTTATCGCCCTGCATTCGGATGCGGGATGGCTGGGCAAAGGGGCGACCGACGCCCTCGCGGCACTCGACTTGAGCCGGCAGTGATGGGCTGATCATCGAGTCAGCTGATTGAGTGAGGTTGTTCAACTGTCCAAGGGAAGCATGCGAATGTCGATGGCGGATCGAGACGGGAAAATCTGGAAAGACGGCGAGTTGCTCCAGTGGCGCGAAGCCAATACTCACATCCTGACCCATACCCTGCACTATGGAATGGGGGTGTTCGAAGGCATACGTGCCTATCAAACCCCTGGTGGAACAGCCGTTTTTCGCCTCAGGGAACATATTGCTCGCCTGTTCAATTCAGCGAAAATCTTTCAACTGGACATCCCCTTCGATGAAAAAGCGCTGCTTGACGCCTGTCTGCAGGTGATTCGCGCCAACCAGTACGACGCCTGTTACCTGCGCCCCCTGGTGTGGATCGGTTGCGATCTGCTGAGCATTGCGGCACACACCAATCGAATACACCTCGCCGTCGCCGCATGGCCCATGGGCTCCTACCTGGGGGAGAAGGGCATGGAACACGGCATTCGGGTAAAGACTTCTTCGTTCACTCGCCATCACGTCAATGTCTCCATGGTCCGGGCCAAGGCCTGCGGTTACTACATCAACTCGATCCTGGCCAACCGTGAAGTGACGTCACTCGGGTTTGACGAGGCGCTGCTGCTGGATACCGAAGGCTATGTCAGTGAAGGGGCTGGCGAGAATATCTTCATGGTTCGCAATGAGGTCATCTACACCCCCGACCTGGCGTCCTGCCTGGACGGCATCACCCGTGACTCGGTGATGGTGATTGCCCGGGACCTGGGGTTCGAGATCCGCGAGAAACGGATCACTCGCGACGAGTTGTATTGCAGCGATGAAGCGTTCTTTACCGGCACCGCCGCCGAGGTCACACCTATTCGCGAACTGGACGGCAGGACCATTGGCGCCGGCTCGCGAGGCCCGGTTACCCGACAGATTCAAGAAGGTTATTTCGCCGCGGTGCGGGGCAGCGATGAACACTATGCTGATTGGCTGACCTATGTGTGACGGCCGCCGCTAGATGAAAAAAGCCAGGCATCACTATCGCGTTGTACGCGCTGCGTTTGCCCTGGTGCTGTCCAACCCGGCGTTATGTGTGCTGCTGTTGATCTGCGTGGTGAAACTCTGTGAGTGATCAGGCTCATGGGTGATCTGGAAATCGGGTGGTTCGCAAAAGCCCTGTGCTAAGGTCCTCGCCTTATCAATGCAGTGCAATTCATCTTCGGGGATTTTTTGACATGGTCGTTGCGAAAGTGAAGATAGATGCCACTGACCGGCGCATCCTCGCGGCGTTGCAGCGAGATGCCAGGCTGTCGAGTGCGGAACTGGCGGAGTTGGTTTCACTGAGCGCATCGCCCTGCTGGCGACGGGTCAAGCGACTTGAAGACGCAGGCCTGGTACGTGGCTACCACGCCAGCATCAACACCGAGATGCTGGGCTATGCAATCACCGCTTTCGTACAAGTCGCGCTGGATCAGAAGGACACTCGGCATATGGAGGCGTTCGAGCGCTCCATCACCTCGTTTGAGCAGGTCATGGCCTGTCACTGTGTGTCAGGCACTTATGATTATCAATTGACCGTGTTGGCGGCTGACCTGGCTGAGTTCAGCGAGTTTGCCCGAAAGCATATAAATGGCTTTCCCGGGGTCAAGGATGTGTGCACCTCGTTTGTGGTCAAGGAGGTTAAAGCCCCGGTCGGGGTGATGGTCGGTCAGTAGGGCAATGTTGCCTGGTTCATGCTTCGAACCGGCCATTTCGCGATCAGCGAGGACCTTGAAACCGGCTTGAATCGTCGAGTTCCCTGATCAGCGCATTTGAAATGCCAACCAGGAGAGGTTGGCAGGCGAAAACTATAATTTCAGGGCTGCGAAAGCGTTAACGGAGTCTCGAATTCGTTAACAGAAAGCCATTTACCATCGAAAACGTTAATAGCTGGGGGCCGGATGCGCCCCCCAGCGTGCCAAGTCAGGTGTTGACGACCCTGGCCTTGGCGCCTGCTCCTTTGTGCTCGCCCGCCACCTCATGCAGGGAAATCCGCGACGTCTCCGGCAAGGCCAATCCACCTGCCAGCGCCAGCAGCGCAATCGCAATCAGGTAAAACGCCGGTGACAGGTTGCTGCCGCTGGTGCTGATCAGCCAGGTCGCCACCAGTGGCGCAGTGCCGCCGAAAATGGTGTAGGCCATGTTGTAGGTGATGGCCGAGGCGGTGTAACGGGTACGGGTCGGGAAGGTTTCCGAGAGCAGGGCGGCGGTGACTACACCGCACAACACCGCGCCGACCGCCAGCAGCATCACCCCAACCACCGACGCGGCGAACGAGCCGGAACTGGCCAGCATGAATGCCGGATACACCGCCACGATCAACAACACGCAAGCCGTCATGACTGTCATGCGCCGCCCGACCCGGTCCGAATACAGTCCGGCCAATGGGCAGATCGCCGCGGCGAACAGCAGGGCAATCAGCGATACCAGCAAGGCGGTTGCGCGACTCAGGCCGCCGGCGACTTGCAGGTAGGTCGCGAAATAGGTGGTGAACATATAGAACGACAGCGCCGTGAGCGAGACGAACGCGCCCAGGCAGCACATTGCCCCAGCATGGTTACGCAAGGTTTCCTTGAGCGGCGAGTGGGCCACGGCATGCTCTTCGGTCACTGCCTGGAAGGCCGGCGTCTCATCCAGTTTCCAGCGCAGGTAAAGCCCCACCAACCCCAGCGGCGCGGCAATCAGGAACGGCAGGCGCCAGCCCCAACTGCCCATCGCTTCGGCCGATAACGACGCCTCGAGGGCGTAGGCCACCACGGCCGCTGCAGCGAAAGCGGAAAAGGTCGACACCGGAATGAAGCTGCCGTACCAGGCGCGTTTATCGTTCGGCGCATGCTCCATCAGATAGGCACAGGCCCCGGCGTATTCGCCGCCGGCGGAAAAGCCCTGGGCGCAACGGATCAGCGACAGCAGGATCGGCGCCGTGACACCAATCGCGGCATAGGTCGGCAGCAAACCGATCAAGGTGGTCGCGGCGGCCATCAGCAAAATGGTCATCGCCAGCGTGCGCTTGCGGCCGATCCGGTCACCCAGCATGCCGAAGAAAATCCCGCCCAGTGGCCGAAACGCAAAAGCCACGGCAAACACCGCGAAGGTCTTGAGCAACGCCGCGCTGGGATCGCCGCTGGGGAAGAATTGCTGGGCAATGGTGGTGGCGAGAAACCCGTAGACGGCGAAGTCGAACCACTCGACAAAATTGCCGATGCCGGCGGCCACGATCACGCGTCGCAGTGTGGCGGGGCTTACGTGTTGCGCAGGGGTGCTCGTCATGCTTGACCTCGACAATTCATCAGTGAGCTAACGATTATCGAGGCAGGCGCTGAAGCGGTTCAGTTCAAAACTGCCCTCCACGTAGTCAATACCGACGGGAAGGGCGGGTGGCCAATCCAGGCGACAGGAGGGTTGAGTGACCGATAAACGCACTCAATGGATCCATTAAATGGTTCTGCTTTGCAAAAACCTTGACTGTTAATGATTTGAGTCGTTTAAATGGATCCATAAAAACAAGCCTGCTCCGGAGAGTCCCATGTATCCCAAGAACACCTGGTATGTCGCCTGCACCCCCGACGAGATCGCTGACAAGCCTCTGGGCCGGCAGATCTGCGGTGAGAAAATCGTTTTCTATCGCGGTCAGGAAGGCCGGGTGGCTGCCGTCGAAGATTTCTGCCCGCACCGTGGCGCGCCGCTGTCGCTGGGTTACGTCGAAAACGGCAACCTGGTCTGTGGCTACCACGGCCTGGTGATGGGCTGCGACGGCAAGACCGTGGAAATGCCCGGTCAGCGCGTGCGCGGTTTTCCGTGCAACAAGACCTACGCGGTGGTCGAGCGCTACGGTTTCATCTGGGTCTGGCCGGGCGATCAGGCGCAGGCTGATCCGGCGCTGATCCACCACCTGGAATGGGCGGTCAGTGAAGAGTGGGCCTACGGCGGTGGGCTGTTCCACATCAATTGCGACTATCGCCTGATGATCGACAACCTGATGGACCTGACCCACGAAACCTACGTGCATGCTTCGAGCATCGGCCAGAAAGAGATCGATGAAGTGGCGCCAGTGACCACGGTCGAAGGCGACGAGGTCGTCACTGCACGGCACATGGAGAACATCATGGCGCCGCCGTTCTGGCGCATGGCCCTGCGCGGCAATAACCTGGCCGACGACGTGCCGGTGGACCGCTGGCAGATCTGCCGTTTCAGTCCGCCCAGCCACGTGCTGATCGAAGTCGGTGTGGCTCATGCCGGCAAGGGCGGCTACCACGCCGAGCCGCAACACAAGGCTTCGAGCATCGTCGTCGACTTCATCACCCCGGAAACCGAGACCTCGATCTGGTACTTCTGGGGCATGGCACGCAATTTCAATCCCCACGATGAGGCGCTGACCGCGACCATCCGTGAAGGCCAGGGCAAGATCTTCAGCGAAGACCTGGACATGCTCGAACAGCAGCAGCAGAACCTGCTGGCCAATCCTCAGCGCAACCTGCTCAAGCTCAATATCGATGCCGGGGGCGTGCAATCGCGGCGCGTGCTGGAACGCATCATCGCCCGCGAGCGAGCGCCGGCTGTCGAGTTGATCGCCACGGCCAACTAGCCAGCGGCGTCACGCCCGGTGAACCCCATTGATCTTGTCTACGGCCACTGCGGTGGCCGGTCTTGAAGGTGCGTCATGATTGAAGTCGTCGTCAAATCCCGCCACAACGAAGCATTGGATATCTGCAGCTACGAGCTGGTTTGCGCGCAAGGCGGGGAGCTGCCCGGCTTCAGCGCCGGCTCGCACATCGACGTGCACCTGCCCGGCGGCCTGATCCGCCAGTACTCGCTGTGCAACCACCCGCAAGAGCGCCACCGCTACCAGATCGGCGTGCTCAAGGACGCCGCTTCACGTGGCGGCTCGCAGAGCCTGCACGAGCAGATCAACAACGGTGACCGGCTGTTGATCAGCGAGCCGCGCAACCTGTTCCCGCTGGTGCCGGAAGGCGCGCGCAGCCTGTTGTTTGCCGGTGGCATCGGCATCACCCCGATCCTGTGCATGGCCGAACAGCTGGCGGCCAGCGGTGCGGATTTCGAGCTGCATTACTGTGCGCGCTCCAGCGAGCGGGCGGCCTTTGTCGAGCGACTCAAGGGCGCTGCTTTCGCCGGCCGGGTGCACCTGCATTTTGATGAGGACGCGGACTCGCGTCTGGACGCGGCCAAGGTCCTGGGCAATCCCCGGGCGGACCTGCACCTGTATGTCTGCGGTCCATCAGGGTTCATGCAACACGTGCTCGACAGCGCCAAGGCCCAGGGCTGGGGCGAGGCTCAGTTGCACCGTGAGTACTTTGCCGCCGCACCGGTGGACACGGCGGGCGATGGCGCGTTCCAGGTCAAGCTGGGCAGCAGCGGGCAGGTGTTCGATATTCCAGCGGACAAGACCGTGGTGCAGGTGCTGGAGAGTCACGGGGTGGAGATTGCCCTGTCCTGTGAGCAGGGCATCTGTGGCACCTGCCTGACCCGTGTGCTGGAAGGGGTGCCCGATCACCGTGACCTGTTCCTCACCGAGGAAGAGCAGGCGGCCAATGATCAGTTCACGCCCTGCTGCTCGCGGTCCAAGTCGGCGCTGTTGGTGCTCGACCTTTAAGCCCGCCGGTCACTCGCCACGAGCGATGACTTTCAGTCGCTCGTTGTTGCCGATTGCCCCAAACACCTCGGCGTAACGCAGGGTGGCATTGGCGTGTTCGCGCATGATCGCTTCGGCGCGTGCGCCCTGGCGGCTGATCAGCGCGTCGAACACCGAGTGGTGCTGCATGTGCGCGAAGTTGAAGCGCCGGTATTCGCGCGCCATGTCCTGGCGATCGATGGCCAGCGCCGATACCGAGGCGAAGGGGCGATGGTCGTTGCGCGCCAGGGCCTCGGCAATCGCCGGGTTGGCGCTGCTGTCGACGATCACCTGATGAAAGCGCATGTTGAGGTCATGGAACGCCTCGATGTCCTCTTCGGTGACGAAGCCTTTGTCGAACAGCGCATCGCCCCGCACCAGACATTCCCGTAACGCCGCCTGCGCTTCTTCGCTCAAACCGCGCTCGGCGCTCTGTCGCGCCGCCAGACCTTCCAGTACGCCTCGCACTTCCACTGCACCGGCGATATCGTCGGCACTCACCGAGCGCACCTGATAACCCCGTCCTCCATGGCGCACCAGCAAACCTTCCTGCTCGAGGGTGACGAAGGCCATGCGCACCGGCATGCGCGAGACGCCGAAACGTTCTGCGGTGGGGATTTCCATCAGCCGCTCGCCGGCGGCCAGCTCGCCCGAGGCGATCATTTTGCGCAGTGCGACCAGCACCATTTGACCCGGTTTGCTCATGCAGGCGACTTCCAGAAAGGGATTGGCCATAGTAGCGCAGGTGGGGAGGGAGATGCAGGGGCGGCGTGCGCCCCTGGCGGGAGGATCAGAACGACAGGGGGTAGCTGACGATGACCCGGGTCTGATCGAAGTCGCTGTTGAAGCTGCGACGGTTGGTGGCGTTGTTGACGCGCAGGCTGAGGTTTTTCAGCGCGCCGCTTTGCAGGGTATAGCTGACTTCGGTGTCCCGTTCCCATTCCTTACCATTAGTGCCGGCCTTGGTCGTGGCGTTTTCACCATGACCGTAGCGGGTCATCAGTTGCAGGCCGGGGATGCCCATGGCAGCAAAGTTGTAGTCGTAGCGCGCCTGCCATGAACGTTCGTCAGCGTTGCTGAAGTTGCCGTTGAACATGTCGTTGCCCAGGGTCCGGCCGCTGCTGCCATACACCGACATCCAGCCGGTGTCGCCGCTGACCTTCTGCAGCCCGAGGTACAGGGTATGGCCACCGAGGTTGGCGGAGAACAGCCCATAGGCGGTATGACTCTGCACGTCGCCGATCAGGGCGCTGCCGTCATCCTTGTCGATGAAGTAGCCGAGGTTGGCGCCGAGGGTCCAGACGCCGAAGGTCTGTTTGTGCTGCAGGTTCAGATAGCTTTGCTGATAGATGTCTTCGAGCTGCGAGTGCCAGGCGCCGATCAGGGTCTGCTGTTCGTTGAAGCGGTACTCGGCGCCGGCATAGTTGAAGCCGTCCGACATGACCGTGGGGGCGGCCCAGGCCGAGAGGTCCTGCATGTTTGACGAGTTGCGCAGACTGACAGCGGTGTAGCGCCCGCCCTGCAGGTTCAGCCCCGACAGTTCGCGGGACGCCAGCATGCCGCCCTGAAAGGTCTGCGGCAGCAGGCGGCCGTCGTCGTAGCGCAGCAGCGGCACATCCGGCATCAGCTCGCCAAGCATCAATTCGGTCTGCGACACGCGCATTTTCGCGGCCAGTCCAGCACGTCCGTAGTTGTCGGCGGCGCGACCATCGTCGTGTACCGGCAGCAGTTCCGAACCGCTGCGTTGCGGGCCGCTGTCGAGCTTGACGCCGAGCATGGCGATGCCGTCCAGGCCGAAGCCGACCACGCCTGGGGTGTAGCCGGAACTGAACTTGAGGATCGCGCCCTGGGCCCATTCTTCGATCTTGCTTTTACTGGCGCCAGAATCGTTGAAGTCGCGATTGAAGTAGTAATTGCGCAGGGTCAGGCTGGTCTTGGCGTCTTCGAGGAAGCCCCCGTTTTCGGCGTTGACCGAGGAACTCAAGGCGAGAGCGATTGCACCGCCGAGCAAGGCCCGGGGAGGGAGGGGGAGGACAGTCATTATTGTTGTATTCCTGGAGGATGAAGTGGGTAGCGAGAGCACGGCCCTCGCTACCGGTTTTGCAGGGGATCAGGCTCGGCTGAGTTCGCCGGCCGGCTGTGCCGGAGTGCCGGGACGCAATTGCAGCAGGACGATGGCGGCAATCACGAACACCACGGCAAACACGCCGTACAGGTGCAGGGGCTGCCAGCCGCTGTCGAGCAGCACGCCAGCAACGGTCGGCGAGAGGATCGCGCCGATACGCCCGATGCCTATGCCCCAGCCGACCCCGGTGGTGCGCACCGAAGCGTCGTAGACAATAGGCGACAGCGCGTACAGGCCCGCCACACAACCGTTGACGAACAGCCCGATCAACAGGCCCAGGCCGAGGGCCATCGACACCGAAGACGCCGAGCCGACAAACAGCACCAGCAAGACCGCCGAGATCAGCATGAACAGCGCCAACACCCGGGTCAGCCGCCAGCGCGAGGCCAGGGCGCCAATCAGTGCCGCGCCAAAGATCCCGCCGACGCTCAACAGCACGCCGCCGCTGATGCCTTGTTGCGCCGACAAGCCGGCAGCTACCAATAGCTTCGGCGTCCAGCTCATGACGAAGTAGAAGCCGAACATCACCAGGAAGAACAGCAGCCAGATCAGCAGGGTGGTGCGCCGCGATTCAGGTGCGAGCAACTGGGCCAGACGGCCCTTGCCGGCGTTTGGCGTCGAAGGGATCAAAGGCAGTTCGCTCAGTGCCGGCTGACCGAGGCGGGCGGCCAGGCGATTGATCCGCGCAAGGGCATTGACCGGGCGACGGGTGACCAGGAAGTCCAGCGATTCGGGCAGGAACAGCAGCACCAGGGGAATCACCGCGAGGGTCACGGCACCGCCGAAGATGAACACCGAACGCCAACCGAAATGGGTCAGCAGCCACACCGACAACAGACCGCCCAGGGTCGCACCCAGGGCATAGCCGGTGGATTGCAGACTCACCGCCAGCCCGCGCCAGCGCTTGTTGGCAAACTCACTGGCAATCACGTTGCTGCTGGCCAGAATCCCGCCGATCCCCAGGCCGGTCAGCCCCCGCAGCAGCGCCAGTTGCAGCGGCGTCTGGCTCAGCGACGACAACAGCATGCCGACGCCCGAAAGCAGCAGGCAGAACAGGATCAACGGCACGCGGCCGAAGCGATCCGCCCAAGGCGCAATAAACAGCGATCCCGCCGCCATGCCAAACAGCCCGGCACTCAACAGCAGCCCGACCTGCGCGCCGTTCAACGCCCATTCGGCAGACACCGAGGAAGCGGTGAAGGCCATCACCAGGACGTCGAAGCCATCGATCATGTTCAGCACGATGCAGATGCCGATGGCCAGCCACTGGAAGCGGGCCATGGGGCTGTCATCCACGACTTTCTTCAGGTCGATACTCATGACCGGCCCTCGGCGTGGGGCAGGAGAAAGGCAGAACGCATCAGGCACACACAGGTGGCTGCAAGCCGAAGCTTGAGCCCGATTGAGCAGTCATTCATCTCGACACCCTTGTTATTTTTATCAGCGGGCAGGCGCGATGCCTGACACCGAGGGGTGCAAGTCAATCAAGTTATGGATCCATTGAGAAGAGGCTGTTTTTTCTGTTTTGCTGAGTCTTTTCTGTTTTGTCGAAAAAAGCCTTTAAAAACAAGTATTTATAAAAACTAAAAGGTGTTCGATTATCGGCCGGCCATGGTTTAAGGATCCATTTATGGGTTTTTCGGCGTCGCGTTATCGGGCTCTTGTGTGTCCTGCCCCGACCGATCTGGGCTTCGCGCGTTGACTGAAGGAAGGGACCTGCCTATACAGTCCGCTTTTCCTTCTGTTGATCCGAAAAGCCATGAGCGAAGAACGAGATATCCCCGAGCCCGAGCACGACCACCTGCTCGATCACGAATTCCATGATGACGAACCTTGGGCCGAAGCCGACGCTCAAGGCATTCTTGATGCGGACGACGAAGAGGATGATGAGGTTGATTATCTGGATCAGATTGATCAGGAGGAGTGAGGGGCAACATGAGATACCAGCCCAGGGGCAGGGGGTGGAGTGCCCCTCAAACGGACTGAATGGTAGGTAAATCCAGTCGATTGTGGCTAAAGGCGTAGAGCAATCGTTAACACAAAAATAGGGAATTACCAGCCTTGATAGGGCTGGGCGCTGTCGGGCTCGAGCGTCTGGTCCGGATGGCGATGACTATTGGTCGAATCAGGGGGCACGGAGGCCTGTTCCTGCCAAAGCTGGGCAGCACCGAAGGCATCCTATCTAGCAATCACTAGCCTGCAAGACGCTACCTACATGTTCTCCAGATATTCAAAAGCAGTTTCACGTGGTGTTAGCGTAGTGGTTTCAACGCCAGGACGTCAGTTCGCGCCCCCCCCAAAAAACGTATTTCGCTAGTACTGCACCGTCAGTGCAATTGCGAATGGCTCCAACTGACGTAAGCCCTTCCAGCGATCGCGACCCGCTCTGCGTGGATACTGCTGACCACCAAACTCTTTGGGAATGAGTAACTTTAGGAAATGTCCTATTTACTTCCGGGATTCACATCTACAAGGTACTGCCAGCTAATTAGATCTATCGGCGGGGCTAATCGATCAGTATGTTTCTACTGGGGAAATACACGAGGGTTTGGCGTATTAGCGTGGCTCTAATGGCAATGCTCCTTGTAATTGGAACGCTGTCCGGCTGCATAGCGGGAGCGATCCTCTATGGCACTGGTAAAGCTGCTATCGAACTCCCCGGCGACATTGCCACACTAACAAATCACTCCAGTGCGAAGAAGGCCATGGAGCGTAATGATGTGGGTGGAGCGATTCGCATACTGTCGAGAAGCCACAACCAAAGAAAGGAAATATCTGGTGGACCCAGTTGGGGTGAATTGAATTGGAAAGCAGCTATCCTAGTCGTGCAGGCCCATGACCAAGGACACGATATTGATGACAAGGCCTTACTGAGGGCTTATCAGGTACTTTCGCAGGATGATGACCTGATCAGCGCCGTGCATTTCCAAGAGCTGTCCGGTCCGTTGGTAGCGAAGACATATGGCAATAAGAGCACTGAGGTGCTTAAGCTGGCCATGGATCAAAAAGCCATCCTACTCGCTTACCTGCGTGCGGGGGGATGGGTGGATCTCAATCGCTCACTGGACGTCAGCACGATGGTTATCATCGATGCACGTCAAAAGCGCCCCGGCGTCCGTATGCTTGGCTACGAGCCGGACCTCCTGATTAGCTTCCCTTTACGCCTGTCGCGAACTAACCGCGAGTTATTCTTTGAGCGCAACAACATGACACTGCTGCCGCGAGGGCAGTGGCACGACGAAGTGGCGCTCAAGAGCATGATGCTCACCGATGATTATCTGTTCTGGCTGGAAGATCACTATTGGGCGTCAAACGGCACCCATGTAACCCGGTGGCGAACTCCGGCAGCAATTTATTCGAACTTGACCCAATCCATCACGATGATCAGAGGTTGGCAACACGCGGTTAGTCGCATGCAGGCTCAAGGTTTTGATGTGAGGTACGGGAAAGGTCCGTACTACACCGAGGGAGAATGGAAGCCACGATTTAGCGACTGAGTAAAGCCGAGCAGCGCTCTAGCCGCGCACGGATGTTGCGGGCAGAGTGGTTGACGGCATTTGTGAAGTGGCGAGCCGCTTTGCAACAATTGCCGCGAACCTGTGCCTACAGCTTATTAATCCAGACACCTTCGGCATGATCCAGGGTCGCATCGAATGGAACGTGGCGTGGTTACGGCCGGGTGGGGCGATCCTCTAAGTAGAGTCTCTCGGCTTGCTCGCAAATTCGATCAGGAGTCAGGCGTTCTGGATGCGCGCCAGTCGCTGCGCGCGGCTTTGATCAATGCATCCCAGTCATCAGGAGGTTTGCCCCGGCCCAGCATCTTCTCGAACACGGCATAAGGATCGGACTTGCTGCCTGCCGACCTCAAGGTGTGTTCGTCATTGACCCATGCAAAGACAATAATCCTGGACTTCGAATCGTAGCGAAAGAACAACCGAAACCGCCTGCCAATCTTTGCCCGTCGCCAATGGCGATAAGCTGCTCCAAGCGTATTGCCCTGGCGGAATTCATCTCCTGCTGGATCGCCGGGGACGCCATCCATGATCAAGTGACTCAAGGCTCGGAACAGCTTGACGTTGGAATTGCTTTCAAAACCTTGTGGGTCGCTCTGTTCAGCCCGGGCGACAGCCTCTTGCAGTTTACGTAGCTGTAAGATCACACCTTCATGGAACAACAGTGTCCAGCCATGTCGCTGAATCAAAGTGCGACCTCACCGTCAATCTCTTCGTCCAGACTCACACCGTGGCCTGCGTTGGCGAGCATGGTCTGCGCCAGATCTTCAGGCAATGCGGTGATGTTTCGTCCGCTTCGAATGTCGGCCTCAAGCAGGACCAGGAATGCGCCGATAGCAGGGTCTTCGTGGACGGTCTCCACACGACTGACCACAACTTCGCCCGCGCGCACGTCAAACGCGATCTTGCCACCGGTGTCCAGGCCCAGTAGCTGCCGAACGGTTTTGGGAAGCGTTATCTGGCCCTTCGAGGTCAGCGTGGCGATTTCATGAATGGCAGGCATGAGGATTCTCCTGAAAAAGGAAATCCGACAGTAAGGAATGTTCCTTACTTTGTCAATGTGCGTAATCTGCTGAGTAGGGATCGGCGCGGCCCCACGCGGCATTTCCAGTTTCATGCCTCGCAGGCGGCTGACCAATATCCAGAGTGTGCTGTTGACTTGAATGATGTGTTGTTTGCCCGACGCAACGGTGGCGCCGTTGATCATTACGGTCTCGACGGGGGTGAATTTCGCTCTCCGGCGCATGGACGCGCCCTAGAGGCGCGGATTGTTGACTGAAGGAAGGGATCTGCCTATACAGTCCGCTTTTCCTTCTGTTGATCCGAAAAGCCATGAGCGAAGAACGAGACATCCCCGAGCCCGAGCACGACCACCTGCTCGATCACGAATTCCATGATGACGAACCTTGGGCCGAAGCCGACGCTCAAGGCATTCTTGATGCGGACGACGAAGAGGATGATGAGGTTGATTATCTGGATCAGATTGATGAGGAGGAGTGAGCAAGCGCTCTCATGAGTGCTGCGGGTCATTGGGCAGTCTGGCGGTTTTCCAGGGTAAATCGAATTATGGGTGGACCTGGCTTGTGCGGTCCTGAGCTGAAGACCTGGCGCGATGCTCGCTCAACATCAACGTCGCTATAGCCATCAGTACAGGTACAAACGCCAGCGCACAGACAAAGGTCCAACCGTATCGATTCAATACACCGCCCGACGCAAAGGAGCCAAGCACCACGGCGCCAAAGACAATGAAATCATTGAGCGCCTGGACCTTGTTTCTTTCGCTTGTTTCATGACACCGAAGGACGAGCGCCGAGGCGCCGACAAAACCGAAATTCCAACCAATCCCCAGAAGAACCAGGCATAGATAAAAGTGGTAGGACTGCACGCCGGCAAGCCCGACAGCAATAGACGCACCGGTTAACACCAACCCCATCAACACAACGCGGTTTGGCCCGAAGCGGCGGATCAGATTTCCCGTGAAAAAACTGGGGGCGTACATTGCAATGACGTGCCACTGCAATGCCAGATTCGATGATGTCAGCGAAAGATGCTCATGCTTCATTGCGAGCGGGGCCGAAGTCATCAGGAAATTCATCAAGGTGTAAATGATGACGCCACAGAGCATGGCATTGATGAGTTGAGGCTGACGAACAATCACCGCAAGCGGACGACCTGGCGTGCGAACAGCCGCCTCATGGCGTGGTAAATCGACCCCTAGCAGCACCGCCGCCGAAACCACTGCCATTAATGCGGCTGCAACATAAGTCACGACAAACAGGTGGGACTCCCAGAGGTCCATCGTATAGGTGACCGTCTGTGGGCCAAGTACACCCGCCGCCAGCCCGGCCGCCATGACGATTGAAAGCGCCCAGGGCTGCCTGTTTTGCGGGACGCATTCTGCGGCGGCGAAACGAAACGTCAGCACCACCGCGGCATAAGCGCCACCCAACAGCATCGCGGTACAAAAAATGAAGAACGAAGACAAATAAATGCCAATGGCTGCCAGCACCCCCATCAGGATGCCGCACAAGGATCCCAGCATAAACACGAGGCTGCGCCCATGACGCTGGGCGATGGCGCCGGCAGGTAGCGTGCAACTTGCCATGCCCACGACAAAAATGGAGATAGGCAATGTCGCCAATGCTTTATCCGGTGCAAGCATGTCGCCCACGAGGGCGCCGGTTGCATAGACGATGACTGAGTTACCACCCGCCAATGCCTGGGCGGTTGCCAGTCGAAAAATATTACGGTTCCCTGATGTGGCCGACACGACTTCTCTTCCTTGAATGAATCTTCCGTTGATGCAGTGACAGCGTGCCGATTATCCATCAAAACCCATGGCCGCATTGCTCGTTTCGGTATCCAGACGCCGGTAGCGGCGCACGTCATCGACAAGCACCTCCCGACAGCGGGCAAGCCAGCCCACATCATGACGGCGAAGTTCTCCGACCGCTGCCGCTTCAAACCCGATAACGCAGACTTGGGGCTAATCTGACTGGTATGTCTGTGCAGTACTAATCCACCACGAACAGTTTTGCTCCCGTCGTGGTGAAGGACCGATGTCCTTCAGCATCGTTACCCACCTGATAGCTCATTCCGGCAGTCAGGGTGAATTGACGACCATCTTCCAGTTCGGTGTGCAGTTGACCTTCCAGGCACAGCAGGATGTGACCTCTCCAGCACCAATGATCAGCCAGATAACCAGCGCTGTATTCGACCATCCGCACGCGCGTCGAGCCGAACTGACAGGTTCGCCAATAAGCAGTCCCGGTCTCGCCAGCATGCTTCACCGGCTCTATCGTTGACCAATCGGTTGTACCAAACGCAATAGCGCCGAGATCCATGGTTACCTCATCGAAATGCAGTGAGTGCGGACCGTATCAACCTCGGGATGTTGCCGATAGATACAGATCGCGCGTTTTTACGGAATACAGGGTTCACTGCATACGCGTGAAAAAAGAAGGCCTGCGATTTACGGCGGCGGGGTGTTGGCCCGTTCCGGCTGTTCCAGCCTGTCGGTGAGTGGCGTCAGTACCCAACGGCTGCTTCGGCTGAAAGAGACCGGGGAACACCTCTACCTCGGTCAACGGGCAGCAGCCAGTAACTGCTGCGTTGGCCCGCTCGACAAGGCACCGGCGTCAAAGGCTGTCGCGCCCGGCAGGGCGAGCCAGGCCGACGGGCCGGCGGCGATTTCCTCGGCGCTCAGCAGGCAATGGTCGAGTTCGCGCTGTAACGCGCCGGAATCGACGCGCAGGCCTTCGCGATTGCGCAGGATATGGTTGAGCAGGGTGGTCTTGCCGGCGCCGACCATCACGCGTTCACCTTGCCGGCGGCGTGATCCAGATAGCTTTCGAACAGATCGACCACGACGAAACCATCGTCTGCCGCTGCAAGTTCTGCTCGATATTGACCACAAACATGCTCGTCAGCATGGGCAGTCGTGTAGGCGCAGTCGCGCGACTGCCGTGCCGCTGAATCTCGATCTAGAGACTATCGGGGTCGCCAAAGAACATCTGGATCCTGGAGCGCAGCCATCGCTCCCCCGGGTCATTATCCTGCGACCCTCGCCACGCCATATGCAGCTCAAAACTGCGAGTCGGCAGCGGCGGATCCTCCGCGCGCACGCCGCCGGCGGCGGTGAGGGCTTCGGCGGTGTAGTCGGGGACGGTGGCGACGATGTCGGTGCCGGCGAGCAGGGTGCTCAGGCCGTTGAACTGTGGGACGGCCAGTACCACGTGGCGCTTGCGTCCGAGTTTTTCCAACTCTTCATCGATGAAGCCACTGAGGTCGCCGGCGAATGACACCAGGGCGTGGGGGCGGGCGCAGTAGTCGTCCAGGCTCAACGGGCCAGGCACAGTGTCGGCGCGTAGCAGTTTCGGCTGGCTGCGACGCAGGACCTTGCGCTTGGCGTTGGCCGGCAGGTCGGTAGTGTAGCTGACGCCGATGGAGATTTCGCCGGAGGCCAGCAGGCCGGGCATCAGGATGTAGTTGACCCGCCGTACCACCAGCACAATGCCCGGCGATTCGGCGCGCAGGCGCTTGAGCAGCATCGGCAGCAGGGCAAATTCGACGTCGTCGGACAGGCCGATGCGAAACACCGAGGTGCTGGTGGCCGGGTCGAATTCGGCGGCGCGGCTGACGGCGGTGGAAATCGAGTCCAGGGCCGGGGACAGCAGGGCGAAGATTTCCACGGCGCGGGCGGACGGTTCCATGCTGCGCCCGGTGCGCACGAACAGTGGGTCGTCGAACAGGCTGCGCAGGCGTGACAGGGCCGCGCTGATGGCCGGTTGACCGAGAAACAGCTTCTCCGCGGCGCGGGTCACGCTGCGTTCATGCATCAGGGTTTCAAACACGATCAACAGGTTCAGGTCGACACGACGCAGGTCATTACGATTCATCTGGAGTCCTGGCAGAATCAGCAAACTTGACGAGAGCGGCCATTTGAGAACAATGACCGGCATGAATCTTACGGGGAAAGGCTGTTACTCTGCACGAGTAAATCATTTTTCCCACAAGGATGACTCGGTTTTCCAGGGTGACAGGCGGATTGCCGGAGCTGCGGAATCAATGACAGGCATGTCGACTATTAATAGCCACTGATGGTCTTGGCGCGAAAGCCCGGATAGAGTTCAGGGCATTAGAGGTTACTTTGACGAGGTTTGCGATGTCCCGCACGATCCGTTTTCACAAGTTTGGTCCTGCCGAGGTGCTCAAGTGCGAAGAGCATGCGGCCGCTCAGCCGGCACCCGGTGAAGTACAGGTGCGTGTCGAGGCGATTGGCGTCAGTTGGTACGACACCCTGTGGCGGCAGAACCTGGCATCGTCCCATGCCCGACTGCCCTCCGGCATTGGCCAGGAAATGGCCGGCGTAGTCACCGCGCTCGGCGAGGGCGTCGACGACCTGGCGATTGGCGATCGGGTAGCCAGCTTCCCGGCGCAAAGCCCCAACGATTACCCGGTGTACGGTGAGCAGATCGTGCTGCCGCGCACCTCCGTGACCCGCTATCCCGACGTGCTGAGCCCGATCGAAGCCGCTGTGCATTACACGCCGCTGCTGATCGCCTATTTCGCCCTGGTCGATCTGGCTCGGGTCAAGCCCGGGCAGTTTGCCCTGGTCACTGACGCCAGCCACTGCGCCGGCCCATCTTTCGTGCAACTGGGCAAGGCCCTGGGCGTGCGGGTGATTGCCGCGACCAAGAGCGCTGAAGAGCGCGAGTACCTGCGGTCGCTGGGTGCCGAGAAAGTGATCGTCACCGAGGAAGAAGATCTGCTGATGCGGATCAACAAGCTCACCGACAATCGCGGCGTGGATGTGGTCTTCGACGGCCTGGGCGGCCCGCAGATGTCGTTGCTGGGCGATGTCCTGGCGCCTCGCGGCAGCCTGGTGTTGTATGGCCTGCAAGGCGGCAACCAGACACCGTTTCCGGCCTGTGCCGCGTTCCAGAAGAACATCCAGTTCTTTGTGCACTGCATCGGTAACTTCACCGGCAAGCCGGAGTTGGGAATTGCTCAGGACCCGGTGGCCATGCAGCGTGCCCTGCGCGAGATCAACCAACTGACCGCCGACCGCGTGCTGTTGCCGCTCAAGACTCGGGTGTTCCCGTTTGCCGAGTTCGTCGAGGCCCATCGTTATATGGACGAATGCCCTTGCCGTGAGCGCGTCGCGCTTGAGATCGAACCGGCCTGAGCCACTGCCTGACACCCAAAGCCCGCGCAAGCGGGCTTTTTTGTGGGTGGAGCGGGCACCAGTAACTTTTCCGTCAGGCCGCTGATAGCCGGCTCAACGACTGAGCTGGTTTTTCCCTGGCATCTGTATCTTCTAATCAGCCTCCAGCCCCTGATAATTGAATGACTACTTTCATCTCAAGGAATGAGTCATGGCTGAGCCCTTTGTTTTAGTTGGCACCCACCCCAGTGCCTGGTGTATGGAGCAGTGCTTGTCTACGCCTCGTGTCGAGAGTTCACAAGTAATGGCGACGCTTGCAAGTTGCTGTTCGCCTAGTCGGTTATTGATTCCTTATTTGCTGTACTCGATGTTTGTAGGACGCTGTCGGATGCGTCCTAGGCCACCAGTCTTCAGGTCGGAAGGCCCGTATTCAGGCGGTCGGCGGCGCTTGCAAGATCGCCGGGGGAGCCGGCGGACAATCATGTCCAATAGTGTCTGAAGGCAATGTGCCATCACTTAATGGTCAATACTAATGGCCAGCACCAAACAGACTTCGTCGATCAATCTGCAGCGGCGGATGAATGTTCTTTTGATACCGTTTTATTGAATGTCAGGTAAATAACGATGAGCGCTATACATGATTCAGCGATGAACAATGTCTATCACCAGGTTTTGACGCGTTTGCTGAGTTTCTTTTCTCGAGCAGAGCGCACGGCTCTGCAACTTCTGATTCAGCGCCTGTTGGTGGCGGCCGGCGGTCCGGAGCGTATCGGCCATTACAAGGTATTGGTGTCGCACAGCGGCAGCCGAGACAGTTGTTACGCACTGGCCTTCATGCGCGCCGCCCAATTGAGCATTGCCGGCAGGAGCCCGGCGACCTTCCAGATGCGTATCGCCACGCTACGGCTCGGTGCCACCACGCCGGCCATGATCGAGAGTATCCATCGCAGCTACGGCGCGCTGTTTGTCTACGATGACCCTCGAGTCGAGGTGTTGATGGTCGATCATCGCGAAGTCCTGCCTTTCGCCCATTCGATGCCGATTTCCGACGCCGGGCGCGAACTCAACCGACACAACTCGCTGCTGCTCGGGCACTTGCGCACGCCGGGTTGCCTCTATGAGGTCGGTGATGAGGGTTATTTGGCCATGGGTGACTTCTATGCGCAGATGGCTCGCTGGGACGGCGGCGTCGACGCACTGGTGGGCGGGGAGACGGCGCGCCAGCAGCGGCAGTTCCTCGCCGGGTTGCTGCGCGGTGCGAGAAAGGCCGGGTTGGCGCCGATTCCTGGGCCCGAGCAGAGTTTTGAAGGGCTGTTCGCCACCCTCGAGGCGTTGCAGGACGATCTGTACCGCGAACTCTATGCCGATCAGGACCGCGTCGAATGGCGGCCCGAGGCGCAGTTCGATGCTCGGCGCGGGACCATTCACATCGATATCCAGGACCTGGTGACCGGCAACCTGGAGGAGCGTTGGCCGCTGCTCACCGAATTCCTCGGCCTGCAGCCCGACGAGCTGGACGTGCAGATGCGCGAGAACGACTTCGCCAGCCCGCTGCTGGCGGCGCATTTCCATGGTTTGCAGACCACCTACCTGTATGGCCACAGCTATGAGCGCGGATTCACCCACTACGTGCAGCATGCCTTGCTGCTGATGCGTCGGCGCGGAGTGCCGGAGCGCTTCTGCAACCAGGCCATGGCGCTCTACGGCGACCCTCGCGATGTGCCGGCGCTGCGGATCCAGGCCAATATCGAGGCGCAGCAGACCTTGGGCCTGAGTGAGGCGCAACAGGTCTGCCTGCTGTTCGCCCCGTTTGTCGAGGGCGGGGCCGGTCTGGAGCGCTTCCTGCGCCGTTGCCATCCGGGGATGCTGGTGGCCCAGCTCGATGTGCACAAGGCGTTGCAAGGCTTGCCCGCGCCGGAGCCGGTGCTGCAATGGATTGTCGATGTCAGCGGCCTGTCGATTGCCCTGGTGCGCAGCCTCTACGCCAGGCGCGCCGTGGCCTCCAGCGAACCGACCCTGGCCAGCGAGTCGGTACCTGCGGCGGAAAACGCCCAGGCGCCGACTGAATACTCGGCGAGACGTTGAAGGAGCCCGGTTTGACTGATCGCACACACGTCGGCCGCGCTGGCGCCCGGCAGCGGTTCCCGGCCTGGCCGTTGCGTGGACAGCAGCCATGAAAGCGCCCAGGGAAAACGACTTTGCCTACCAGGCTGTGTACCGCTATCTGACCAATCTGATCAATGAAGTGGGGGCCGAAACGCCGGTCAAGCTGCCCTCGCTGCGCCAACTGGCAGAGCGCCTGAGCGTGTCGATCTCGACCATCCAGTACGCCTATTCGCTGCTGGAGAAAGAGGGGCGGGTGTACTCGGTGGCCAAATCCGGCTACTACGCGCTGCCAGTGGCGCTGAATGCGCCGTACTGCGGCGGCACCGATCTGCTGGAAAGCCTGTATGTCAGCGCCCGCCGGCCGGGGATGCTGGTGATGAGCACCGACGAGCCGGCGCAATTGCAATCGCTGGACAGCCCGTTGTTGCTGCTCGAGCGCGAGCTGGTGCGCCAGTACCCGCGCCAGCAGCAACCGCATTCGCAGCCCTGTGGCGAACTGGAGCTGCGCACCGCCCTGGCGGCGCGCTATACCACCTCGGCCAGTCGCTGCTGGCACGCCGACGATGTCTACATCGGTGCCGACTTGCGCGGGGTGCTGGAAATCCTGATTGCGGTGCTCGGTCTCAAGGGTGCGACGGTGCTGGTGGAGTCGCCCTGTGACTGGGTGATCTTGCGGCTGCTGCAGGCGGCCGGGGTCAAGGTGATCGAGTTGCCGCTGGCCATCGATGGCAGCCTCGATCCGGAATTGCTGGCGCGCTTGCTCGCCAGTGAAACGGTGCGCCTGGTGCTGCTCTCGTCCGGGGTGAGCATGCCCAGCGGTAGCGTGATGCCGCAGGACAATCGGCAGCGCATCGCCTATCTGTTGCGCCTGCACGGTTGTTGGGTGCTGGAAAACGATATCCATGGTGAGTTGAGTCATGAGCCCGGGGAGCCGCGCCTGCGCGACCTGCTCGATCCGGAGCGGTTGCTGGTGTTTTCCACGTTCGACAAGCTCATGGGGCCGGAAGCGCCCTATGGATTCCTGCTGGCGCGGCCGTTGAGTGCCGAGTTGCAGCGGACCTTCCTGTTGCGTTCGTTTCGTCTGTCACCGATTCGCCAGAAAGCCATTGCCCGCCTGTACAGCAGTGGGCGCATCGATCAGCACTTGCAGGTCCTGCGGCGCCTGCTCGGTGAGCACAAGGCACGCATGCTCCAGGTGCTGGATGAACGCCTGGGTGATGCCCTGGAATGCGTCGAGCCAGCGGCGGGGGCAACGCTCTGGGCGCGTTCGCTGCGGCCGGTGGACATGCGCCGGGTATTCCAGCGCATGCTCAAGCAAAGCGTGGTGATTGCCCCGGGTGAACTGTTCAGCCTGCATGGCCTGCACTCCCAACATGTGCGCCTGAGCCATGCGTTCAGCGGCCAGCATGACCTCGACACGGCGATGGGATTGTTGGGGGATGCCTTGCGGTTGGAGTTGATTGACTGATCGGCGGGAAAAATCCTGCGCTGGGGCGGATAGATACCGTCGCTCTATGGTCAAACTGCCAGTAAACTGCATTGACGGTATTCTGGCGATTTCCTGTGGGAGCGAGCCTGCTCGCGAAGAACGTCAACGATGACGCGATCTTTCTGGATGATCGCGGCGCCTGCAGATTTTTCGCGAGCAAGCTCGCTCCTACAACAACGATCGAACAGCACCACACCCCGAACCACTCCTTCCCAGAGGTTTTGCATGACACTCAGTCCTTTTGCGGGCAAGCCGGCACCAGCCCAGTTGTTGGTCGATATCCCGCGACTGGTAACGGCCTACTACACCGGCCAGCCCGATGCTTCGGTGGCTACCCAGCGCGTGGCGTTCGGCACCTCGGGGCACCGTGGCAGCTCGTTCGAGCTGAGTTTCAATGAATGGCACGTCCTGGCGATCAGCCAGGCGATCTGCCTGTACCGTCAGGCCCAGGGCATCGATGGCCCACTGTTTGTCGGCATCGACACTCACGCACTGTCGACCCCGGCTGGCGCCAGCGCCCTGGAAGTGCTGGCGGCCAACGGCGTGACCGTGATGATCGCGGCGAACGACGAATACACCCCGACCCCGGCGGTTTCCCACGCCATCCTCTGCTACAACCGCGGCCGCACTTCGGGTCTGGCGGACGGTATCGTCATCACGCCATCGCACAACCCGCCGCAAAGCGGTGGCTACAAATACAACCCCACCAACGGTGGACCGGCCGATACCCATATCACCAAGTGGATCGAAGCCAAGGCCAACGAACTGCTGGCGAACAAGCTCGCCGGGGTCAAGCGCATCAGTCTCGAGCAGGCGCTCAAGGCTGACACCACCCATCGGCATGATTACCTCAACACCTACGTCGCCGACCTGGTCAACGTCATCGATTTTGACGCGATCCGCGACGCCAAACTGCGCCTGGGCGTCGATCCGCTGGGCGGTGCCGGGGTGCGCTACTGGTCGGCGATTGCCGAGCACTATCGCCTGGACCTGGACGTGGTGAACACCGAGGTCGACCCGACTTTCCGCTTCATGTCGGTGGATTGGGACGGGCAGATCCGCATGGACCCGTCCTCCAGTCATGCGATGCAAGGCCTGATCGGCCTCAAGGAACGTTTTGACGTGGCCTTTGCCTGCGACCCGGACCATGATCGCCACGGCATCGTCACACCGTCCGGTGGCCTGCTGGCGCCGAACAACTACCTGGCCGTGTCCATCGACTACCTGTTCCAGAACCGCCCGCAATGGCGTGCCGACGCCGCCGTGGGCAAGACTGTGGTCAGCAGTGGCCTGATCGACCGCGTGGCCAGGCGCCTGGGTCGTCGCCTGTACGAAGTGCCAGTGGGCTTCAAATGGTTTGCCGACGGTTTGTTCGACGGTTCCCTGGGCTTTGGCGGTGAGGAAAGCGCCGGCGCTTCGTTCCTGCGCAAGGACGGCGGCGTCTGGAGCACCGACAAGGACGGCCTGATCCCGGCCTTGCTGGCGGCGGAAATGACCGCCCGTACCGGTCGCGATCCAAGCCAGGCCTATGCGGCCCTGACCGCCGAGCTGGGCGAACCCTTCGCCGTGCGCGTCGATGCCAAGGCCACTCCTGCGCAGAAAGCCCTGCTGGGCAAGCTGGCGCCAGAACAGGTCAAGTCCACCGAACTGGCCGGCGAAGCGATCCAGCAGATCCTCAGCAAGGCGCCGGGCAATGACCAGGCAATTGGTGGCCTGAAGGTGATGACCGAAAACGGCTGGTTCGCCGCCCGTCCTTCGGGCACCGAGGACATCTACAAGATCTACGCCGAAAGCTTCATTGGCGACGCGCACCTCAAGCAATTGGTGCAAGAGGCACAGGCGTTGGTGGATGGGGCGATCAGCGGGTAAGGGTGGTTGTGACCGAGGGTGGTGTGTCAGACACACCACCCTCATTGTAGGAGCTGGCTTGTGTAGGAGCTGGCTTGCCAGCGAAGAGGCCAGCCGCTACACCGCATTCGCCAGCAAGCTGGCTCCTACAGTTCCTATCACCGCCCGGCATGTCTTTCACCGGCGCAAATACGACCCGAAATCAATATCCCCGGCACTGAGGATCGCCTGCACCCGGTTGTGCACGTTGAGTTTGCGCAGGATCGCCGAGACGTGGGCCTTGACCGTGGTCTCGGCGATTTCCAGGGTGTAGGCGATCTGTTTGTTCGATTCGCCCTTGGTCATGCGTTCCAGCACCAGCAACTGCTTGCGGGTCAGTGCCTGCAGCAGTTCCGGCGGGAAGCTCGGGGTGTCGTTCATCCGCCGAGGGCTGTTGCTGCGCTGGGTGCGGATGATGTCGGGGGGCAGGTAGACGTTGCCGTTGAGAATCTGCTCGATGGCCTCGGTCATCTGCGCCCGGGGCGACGACTTGGTGATGAAACCCACCGCGCCATAAGTGATGGCCTGCAGCACGATCTGTTTGTCCTGCTCCGCCGAAACGATCACCACCGGAATGGTCGGCGCCTCGTTGCGCAGGTTGATCAGGCCATTGAGGCCATGCATGCCGGGCATGTTCAGGTCGAGCAGGATCAGGTCCAGGTCGTCATGGCTTTCGGTCAGTGCCAGGGCACTGTCGAGGTCGGCCGTTTCCATCACCTCGCTGCCGGGGAAACCATCGCTGATAACGTTATGGATTGCTTCGCGAAACAGCGGGTGATCGTCGGCAATCAGAATTTTATACATAGCCTCTCACCTCATTATTTTGATTATGGTGTGGCAATAACACGCAAGGTGCAACGTCAGGGAAAAGCCTCGGGCTGCGCAGTCGTCAGGGGCAGGTTGGCGGCCTGCCAGGCGTCGACGCCGTCGCGGTACCAGTACAGGTTCTGGTAGCCCAGGGACGCGGCACGCTTCACCGCGTTCCAGCTCAGCCAGCAATCGGAGCGGCAGTAGAACACCAGCGGCCGGCTGTGATCGCCGGCGGTCAAACGCGCAAGATGGCGCTCGAAGTAGGCTTGCCAGGCGGGCGTCAGTTCACCGTCGCCGGTGTTGGCCAGCCAGTGGCTGCCGGGCAAATTCTCGTGAGGCTGGTCTTCGATGAAGCGCTCGTGCAGCCATTGGCGGCGATAGACATCGATCAGTAGCGGCTTCGGCGTTTGTTTCAGCAGCGTTTGCAGGGCAGGGGTGTCGACCAGGGTCGCGCCATCCAGTTGTTGCGGCGTCGGGCTGCGGTAGACATCGATGCGGTAGCCATCGCTGGAGAACAGCGCGGTCTGGGCCTGGGCGACGCCCAACAAGAGGCACAGCGACAGTAGCGCCAGGCAGGGGCGCAGGGGACGGCGGCAGGCACGCGGCATAGCGGTTCAATCCTTATAGTTATGAACCTATTACATGCCAGTCGCAGTGCCTTGGGAATGCGACGTTAGACAGGAAAAGCAGTACTAAAGTACTGGTTTCACCCTCTGTAGGAGCTGGCTTGCCAGCGAAGGACTTGAGGGCGCCGCGTTAAATCAGGATAACCGCGTCATCGTTGGCGTTCTTCGCGAGCAACCGCAAGCGGGAGACCGCTCCTACGGGGGGGGTGCTCAATTAGCCTTGCGCACCGCGGCATGCTGCGGATTGAACGTCAGCACCGCCAACAGCGCAAACACCAGCGTCAGTCCGGCGCACACCGCCAACGCCAGCGGATTGAAGCGTTCATACAAGGCAAACCGCACCAATTCCACCGCATGAGTGAACGGGTTGAGCGCACACAACCAGTACAACCATTCGCTGGATTCACGCATTTTCCACAACGGGTAAAGCGCCGAAGACAGGAAAAACAGCGGGAAGATCACGAAGTTCATGACCCCGGCGAAGTTTTCCAGTTGGCGGATCGCATTGGACAACAACAACCCCAGCGCGCTGAGCATCAGCGCCACCAGCAGCAACGCCGGCAACGCCAATAGCAAGCCAGCGGCGGGTGGGCGCACGCCGTACAGCCAGGCAATCGCCAGGAAGGCATACACCTGCAGCAGCGAGATCAACGCCGTTGCCAGCAGCTTGCTGCACAGCAGGAAGGTCCGTGGCAGCGGGCTGGTGAGCAGCACGCGCATGCTGCCCATCTCGCGGTCGTAGACCATCGCCAGCGAGCCCTGCATGCCATTGAACAGCAGGATCATGCAGGCCAGCCCGGGGATGATGTAGACCTCGTAGGGGATGTAGGTGTCGTAGGGTTCGATGATCGCAATGCCCAGCGCCGCGCGAAACCCGGCGGCGAACACCAGCAGCCACAACAGCGGGCGCACCAGGGCGCTGAGAAAACGCGTGCGCTGCAACACGAAACGCAGCCATTCGCGCAGCACGATGCCGCGCAGGCATTCCCAGTAGGCGCTCATGATGTGACTCCTGATGGGGCGGTGGTGGTCAGGCGGGTGAAGGCCGCGCCAAGGTCGCCGCCGTGGGCCTGACTGAGCACGGCCGCCTGACCGCTGGCGACCAGCCGGCCTTGATGGAGAATCAGCAAGTCGTCGCTGGGCTGCACTTCGTCCAGCAGGTGGGTGGTCCACAGCACGCTCAACTGCTGCTCGCGACACAGGGTGCGGATGTGCTGATTGAGCGCCAGCCGGCTGGCCGGGTCGAGGCCGACACTGGCTTCGTCGAGCAGCAGCAAGCGCGGTTCATGCAACAGCGCGCGGGCGATTTCCACGCGGCGCCGATGCCCGCCATTCAGTTCGCGGACCCGTTCGCGGCGTCGCTCCAGCAAGCCCTGGCGCGCCAGTTCGGCCTCGACCCGCAGCCCGCTCTGGCGCCGTGAAAGACCATGCAGGGCGGCGTGATAACGCAGGTTCTGTTCGACGCTAAGGTCGAGGTCGAGGGTGCTCTGTTGGAACACCACGCCCAATTGCCGCAAGGCCGCACCGGCGGCATTGCGCAGCGAACAACCGCCGACGCGGATGTCACCCTGCTGCAGATCATAGAGTCGGGTCAACAGCGCAATCAGGGTCGATTTGCCTGCGCCGTTCGGCCCGAGTAACGCAGCAAAGCGTCCCGGCGCCAGGCCGAAAGTGACCTGGCGCAGCGCCTGGCGGGCGCCGTAGGCAAAGCTCAGATCGCTGACGTCGAGGGCGTTCATGGGGTGACCACCACGCCCCAGGGATAACGCCCGACCTTCACCGACTTGATGACTTTGAGGCTGTCGATATCGATCACCGAGACATCGCCGCTGACCCCATTGGTCGCCAGCAGCTGCTTCTGATCCGGAGTGAATGCCATCTGCCAGACGCGCCGACCCACCAGCAGGTAGTCGAGAATTTCGAAGGTCTTGGCGTCGATCACCGCCACATGGTTGGCCGGGCCGAGGGCGACGAAACCATACTTGCCATCGACGCTGAGCTTGACCCCCACCGGCTGGACCTTGTCCGGGTGCACGCCCTTGATCGCGAAGTTGAGGGTCTTGAGCACGCTGCGGCTGGCCACATCGAGAATGGTCACGGTGCCGCCGATTTCTGCCGAGGCCCAGAGCTGCTTGCCGTCCGGAGAGAATTCGACGAAGCGTGGACGCTGGTCGACCAGGGTGCTGTCGGCCAGGGTCTGGGTGCTGGTGTCGATCCAGTGCAGCATGTTCGTGGTTTCGCTGGTGTTCACCGCCCACTTGCCATCGGGGCTGACCGCCATGCCTTCGGGCTCGACGCCAACTTCGATCTGCCCGAGCACCTTGGAAGTCTCGGTGTCGATCACGGTCACCAGCGCATCGTCCTCGTTGGACACATACAGCCAACGGTTGTTGGGGTGCAGGGCGAACTGCTCGGGGTCCTTGCCGGACGGCAGTTCCTTGATGATCTTGCGGGTCGCCACATCCATCACCTGGACCCGGTCCGAATCGCTGGCGCAGATGTACAGCAGCTTGTTGTCGTGGGACAGCAGCAGGCCGCGCGGGCGCTGGCCGACGGGCAGGGTCTCGGTGACTTGCAGGGTTTGCATGTCGATCAGGCTCAGGCTGTTGTCCTTCTCGTTGGAGACCCAGGCGGTGCTGGCCGCGGCATGCCCGGCGGCGAGCAACAGGGCGCAGGAAAGCAGGGTGCGGCGCATGGTGGATTCCTTTTTGTTGTTGTAGTGGGTGTCGATCAGGGAAAGCGGCAACTGACCTCGGCCTTGTCGTAGCCCAGGCTGTCCATTTCGTTGAAGGGGTGGAGGAAACCGTCCTGGGGCGAGGTGCTGACCAGCGCCCGTGGCTGGACGATCGGGATCGGTTGCCGCAATTGGCCATTCCACGGCCGATAGCTGAGCTTGCGGCCCTTGAAACCGTCCAGCGGCAACTGGTCGCTGAGCTCCAGCTGACGGATCGCCATCGGTTCGCTCTGGCGCAATTTGCTGACCGCACTGGCGATGCTGCGCACGGCGATCCAGGCGGCGAAATCACGGTCGTTCATCCAGCGTCCGGCGAGGGCTTCGAAGCGCTTTTGCAGTTGTGCGGCGCCGTAGGTTTCCACGGTCTTGTGCCAGCCTACCGGGGTCAGGCCCTGGGTGCCGGCGACCGGGCGCGGGTACCAGGTCTGGTAGGGCACGTACTCGCCGAAGTCGCCGCGCTCGTCGGCCACCAGTACCACGTCGTACTCGGCGGTCTGGGTGAACAGCGGCATATCGGCCTGGGCGCTGCGGCGCTGATCGTTGTCGAAGGTCCAGGCTTTTTCCGCCACCAGTTGCACGCCAAAGCGCTTGGCGGCGCGGCGCAGGGCGGCGGCATAGGCCTGGTCGTCTTCGGTGGGGCCGACGATCAGTAGCGCCCGCTGCCATTTGCGCACCACCAGGAATTGCCCGAGGGCATCGGCGAGCATGGCGCGGCTAGGCAGGCTGTGCAGCACGTTGGGCAGGCACTCGGTGCTGCGCAGGCGGTCATCGGCGCTGCCAGCGTTGAACAGCAGGCTGTCGGGCAGGGCGGCACTCAGTTGGCGCAGGCTGGCGGCCGGTGCGTTGATGACGAACAGGCGCAGGCCTTGGGCGTGCTGGGCCTGGGCGGCGGCGAGCAGTGCCTCTGGGCTGTCGACGCTGGCGCTTTCCAGGCTGTAGCTCTGGTTGAGAAAACGCCCGGTGCTGTTGCTGTCGGTGATTGCCAGTTGTGCGCCGCGCAGGCCGGCATCGCTGGGTTCGGGGATCACGTTGGACAACAGCGGGCCGGGATCGGGGCGGTAGCCGAGGTAGCCGATGCGCACCTGCAACGGCGCCTCGGCGGCCTGGCTGTGAGTCGCCAGCCCGGCGGCACAGGCAATCGCCAGCAGGTAGGTCAGGGCGTAGGGGACAAGCTGGCGCATGGGGCACTTCCTCTGGGGTAGCGCCAGCATAGGAAGGCCGCGACGGCCTGCAAATATGCAGAAAGTACCACTGGGGCAGTACCAAGGTAGTAACTCGCCGGGGGCGGCGCGGTTTTAGCATGGGGTTATGGCGGCTACCATCCGGAGGGGATCGACCATGCGAATTCTCAAGGCGTTGCTCCTGCCGTTGCTGCTGATCCTCAGCATGATCGGCATCGACCGGCTACACGGTGCACAACCGGCACCCTTGCGCCTGATACCGGCGAACGGCGGGCGCTAGGCATGTCGGCACTGTGGCGGATCAACCTGTGGGTCGGCGGCTTCTTTGCCCTGGTGACCCTGGCCTGCATGGGCGTGCTGCTGCACCAGGCGCTGGCGGACGTCGAGCGTGAGCTGCAATCGGCGCAGGCGGTGGTCGAGTACTTGAGCGACAGCGCCGAGCGTGACCCGGTCAGCCTGCAACCGCGCCTCACCGAAAGCCTGCGTCACGTGCGGGTGCAGTGGCTGCAAACCGGCGAGGTGCCGTCTTCGGCGAATCAGAGCGGGCTGGACGCCTGGCTCGGTCGACTGTTGTTCGCCGAGGCCCGACACAGTGCGCGGCTGCTGGATCTGGCGGACGGTCGGCGGGTACAGATCGCCCTCGATCCGCGGGATGAAATCGACGAAGTCTGGGACTCGCTGCAGCAGTTGCTGAGCCTGTGCGGCCTGGCGTTGCTGGTCAGTCTGTTGACCATTCGCTGGGCGGTCAGCCGTGGCCTGGGCCAGTTGCAGCAGTTGCAGCGGGCCATGCAGCAGGTCTGCGACGGGCAGCTCAAGGTGCGCCTGCCCACCGAGGGCGTGGCGGAAGCGCGGCAGCTGGCGACTCAGTTCAATCGCATGACCGAGGCCCTCGAGCAGGCCCGCGCCGACAACACCCACCTGACGCGCACCCTGTTGGCGGTGCAGGAGCAGGAACGCACCCATCTGGCGCAGACCCTGCACGACGACCTCGGCCAGTACCTGGCGGGCATTCGTGCCCAGGCCTGTCTGCTGCGCCTGGCGGCGGATCAGCCGGACACCGTCGAGCGCACGGTGCGTGAGCTGGAGCACAACTGCGAGCATTTGCAGCAGGGTTTCCGGGCGCTGGTGCGCGAGCTGTATCCGGTGGCTTTGCAGCACCTGCCGCTGGCTGCAGCCTTTGCCTTGCTGGTGGAGCAATGGCAGGGGCGCCAGGGCATCGAATGCGAGTTGCGGGTCGGTACGCAGCTGCCGCGGTTGAGCGTGCCGGACCAGGCCCACCTCTATCGCCTGCTGCAAGAGGCGCTGACCAACGTCGCCCGGCATGCCCAGGCCAGTCAGGTGCGGGTCCGTCTGCAGCAGCATGGCGGGTGCCTGCGTTTGCTGGTGCGCGACAACGGACGCGGCGCGCAAACGCCGCAACGGCCGGGTGTCGGTCTGTATTCCATGTTCGAGCGCGCCCGCAGCCTTGGCGGCGAGTTGCGCATCATCAGTCAGCCCGGCGCCGGATGGGCGCTGGCCTTGAGCATGCCTGTGGAGGCGTCATGAATATTCTGCTGGTCGATGACCACGCGGTGGTCCGCCAGGGCTACGCGAGCCTGTTGCGCGCGCTGTTGCCGGCGATCGAAATGCGCGAAGCGGCCACCGGTGAAGAGGCGCTGACCAGGGTGCAGGAGGCGGTGCCCAACCTGGTGATCATGGATTTCGGCCTGCCCGGCATCAGCGGCCTGGAAACCACCCGGCGCCTGCGCCAGCGCCTGCCGCAACTGCGGGTGCTGTTTTTCAGCATGCACGATGAGCTGCCCTTGGTGCGCCAGGCGCTGGATGCCGGGGCCTCGGGCTACCTGACCAAAAGCTCGGCGCCGGAAGTGTTGATTGAAGCGGTGCGCCGGATCCTCGCCGGTCACGCCTATATCGAACAACCCCTGGCCACCCAGCTGGCCTGCCACCCGCAACAGGACACCCGCGACCCGCGCCTGCAAAGCATGACCCAGCGCGAGCTGGAGATCTTCGTCATGCTCGCCAAAGGCACCCCGGCCCGGACCATCGCCGAGCAACTGAGCATCAGCAGCAAGACCGTGTCCAACCACCTGACGTTGCTCAAGAGCAAGCTGCAGGTGTCGTCCCATGCGGAGTTGGTGCACCTGGGGATTGATATGGGGGTGGTGCGGGTGGCGGGGTGATTTGGGGTGGCCTTGCACCAATATTGTGTCTGACACGGTGTAGGAGCTGGCTTGCCAGCGAAGGCGGCGGAACATCCGACGCAGGCGGTGACAGATATAGCGCCTTCGCTGGCAAGCCAGCTCCTACACAGGGGGTAATTCATCTATCCCAGGTCGTCGGGCAACCCTTGCACCCCTCCATATTCGCATCCTGGAAATTCCCGTAATGCTGGCGCGAACCGCTGAGGTTGGCCTGTTCCAGGTTGCTTTCACCGAACTTGGCTTCCTGCAGGTTGGCGTCGCCGAGGTCGGCGCCCTTGAGGTCGGCCTTGCTCAGCCAGGTCATTTCCAGGTCGGCGGCGCGCAGGTTGCTGTTGTGCAGTTTGGCCCCGGACAGGCGGGCGAATTGCAGGTAGGCGCCGCTGAGGTTGGCGTCCTTGAATTGCGCGCCCTGGGCAAACAGGCCCCAGCCCTGGATCGCCATCAGGTTGGCCCCGCTGAAGTCCGCCAGGCGTGCGTTGCTCTGTTGCAGGCTGGCACGAGCCAGGTTGGCGCCTTGCAGTTGGGCTTTTTCCAGGTTGGCCAGGTCGAGGCGGGCGTGGCGCAGATCGGCGTCGCGCAGGTCGGCGCCATTGAGGTTCATGTTGCGCAAGTCCTGATTGCTCAGGTTGGCCCCACGCAAATTGGCGCCGGGGCACTGGCTGTGGTCGGCGATGGTGCAGCCGTTGATGATCAGCGGGGCGTCGTCAGCGTCGTCGGCGTGGGCGGCGGTGAGACTCAGAAGGAGCAGCAGGGGTAGATAGTTCATCGCGAGTTTCTCGGAGGTGCCGATTTTCCCTGTAGGAGCCGGCTTGCCAGCGAAGGCGTCTTCAATGTTGATGCAAGACGTTGAGCCGCCTTCGCTGGCAAGCCAGCTCCTACAGGGTGTGTCAGCGAACAGGGTTAGCGTTTCGCCGTCTGGTTATCCCAGCTCGGAATCTTGAACACCCAGAACGAACCACCCTGTGCCACCGGTTTGGTCAGTTCGGCCATGTCGCCGCCCCACAACGGCACCGCGCCGCCGTAGCCGACGGTCACGCCGATGTACTGCTCGCCGTCCTGTTCCCAGGTGATCGGCGGGGAGACGATGCCGCTGCCGGTCTGGAACTTCCACAGCTCCTTGCCGGTTTTCGCGTCGAAGGCCTTGAAGTAACCGTCGCCGGTGCCGGTGAACACCAGGTTGCCCTTGGTCGCCAGCACGCCAGCCCACAACGGCAGCGCCTCCTTGTGCTCCCAGACCAGCTTGCCGGTGGTCGGGTTCATTGCCCGCAGGGTGCCGACGTGATCCTCGTACATGCGCTTGATGCGGAAGCCCATGCCCAGGTACGCCGAGCCCTTCTTGTAGTTGACCTCCTCGGTCCAGTACTCCTCCTTCCACTGGTTGCCCGGGATGTAGAACAGCCCGGTGTCCTGGCTGTAGGCCATGGGGTTCCAGTTCTTGCCACCGAGGAACGGCGGCGAGACCTCCACCGGCTTGCCCTTGGTTTCACCCGGCAGCGGCTTGGCCGGGCGCTGGCCTTCGTTCTCCACCGGACGCCCGGTCTTCAGGTCGATATGGCTGGCCCAGGTGATGTTGTCGACGAAGGGGAAGGCGTTCTGCAATTTGCCGTTGTTGCGGTCGACCACGTAGAAGAAGCCATTGCGGTCGGCGTGACCGGTGGCCTTGACCAGCTTGCCGTCCTTGTCCTTGTAGTCGAACAGCACCAGCTCGTTGTTGCCGGAGAAGTCCCAGGCATCGTTCGGGGTGTGCTGGTAGAACCATTTGACTTCGCCTGTGCTCGGATCGACGCCGACCTGGCCGGAGGTGTAGAGGCTGTCGTAGTCGTGGGGATTGCCGTCCTTGGAGGTGCGCGCCCAGGTGTTCCATGGGCCGGGGTTGCCGGCGCCGACGATGATGGTGTTGGTTTCCGCGTCGAAGCTTGCGCTCTGCCACGGAGCGCCACCGCCGTGGCTCCAGGCCTCGACCTTGCCGGTTTCGGTGGTCGGATCATCCGGCCAGGACGGCGCCTTGACGTCGCCGGTGGGGGTGCTGTCCTTGCCGTTCAGGCGGCCCATGTGGCCCTCGACGAAAGGCCGCATCCAGACCTCTTCGCCGGTCTCCGGATCCCGTGCATAGAGCTGGCCGACCACCCCGAATTCGTCGCCGGAGCTGCCGTGGATCAGCAGCACCTTGCCGCTGGTCTTGTCTTTGATCAGCACCGGGGCGCCGGTCATGGTGTAGCCGGCGGCATGGTCGCCGAACTTCTTGTTCCACACCACCTTGCCGGTGTTTTTATCGAGGGCGATCAGTCGCGCATCGAGGGTGCCGAAGTAGATCTTGTCGCCGAAGATCGCCGCGCCGCGGTTGACCACGTCGCAGCACGGACGAATGTTGTCCGGCAGGCGATGGTTGTAGGTCCACAGGCGTTTGCCGGTCTTGGCGTCGAGGGCAAACACCCGCGAGTAGGAGCCGGTGACGTAGACCACGCCGTCGCTGACGATGGCCTGGGACTCCTGGCCACGCTGCTTCTCGTCGCCGAAGGAATACGACCAGGCCGGGGTCAGCTTGAACACGTTCTGGTCGTTGACCTGGGCCAGCGGGCTCCAGCGCTGGGCGTTGGTGCCCATGCCGTATTGCAGCACGTCCTTGGTGGTCAGGTGATCGTTGGCGATGTCTTCCCAGGTCACTTTGCCCGTGCTGACGGGGGCTGTCGCGGCGTGGCTGGTGACGCCGACGGACAGGCTGCCGACCAGCAGGAATGCCTGCACGGCGACGGTCAGCGGGGAGAGGGCGGGTAGCGATCTTATTCTCATGGTTGCAGTTCCCAGTGGAGGTTTTGGCCTGCACAGGTTGCGGTGCCGGGCGCACGGCGGATACGGAAAAAGTCCCGCTGTTGTCGGGAAGACTTCCCGAGCCGCACCTGATTTGGGCGTGCACCTCAAGCCCTACTACCAAGGGAGTAGTACCCGACCACCAAAGCAGCATGGGGCATCCCGGCCGGGCTTTCTAAGATGGCTGCCATAGCCTCTGCCAAGAGGTTTTGCGTGCAATCCTGAGGGCATAACAATGACAACAAAACGCAACGCCGTGCTCGTAGTCGGGCTGCTGGCCGGCTTTATCTGTGCAGGTTCGACCTGGGCCCACGGCAACGTGGTACCGCAAGCGGTCGAGACCAAGGGGCTGACGCCAATCAAGGATGCCGGTGTAACGCTCAATGGCGATGGCTGGGCGGAGGTCAATCCGTACCGCAATTCGCCGGAACACGACAAGGCCGTCGAGATTGGTTCGTCGGCCTACAACCAGAACTGCGCGGCCTGCCATGGCCTGGAAGCCAAGTCCGGGGGCATCGCCCCTGACCTGCGCATGCTGGATGCCGGCGATGCCGGTGATGAATGGTTCGTCGAGCGGGTACGCCACGGCGCCGTGCGCGATGGCCGGGTGTACATGCCGAAGATGGCCGACTACCTGAGCCAGGAAGCGCTGTGGGCGGTACGGACCTATCTGGACAGCGTGCACGTCGAGGAATAAGCCATGCGCCTGCTGAGCCTGTTGATCGGTGCCCTGTGGCTGTGCTGCCAGGCGGCGCAGGCGCAGGTCCGTAGCTACGACCAGATGATCGCCGACGGCGAGCTGCAGGTTGCGGTGTACAAGGATTTTGCCCCCTACAGTTTCGAGGATGGCGGTCAGCCGCGCGGTGTCGACGTTGAACTCGCCGAGGCCCTGGCCAAGGCCCTGGGAGTGCGCCTGAAGCTGATCTGGGCGCCCGCCGGAGAAAAACTCGACGACGACCTGCGCGACTACATCTGGCGCGCCAGCCCGCTGCACAACCAGCAACTGGCCGACCTGATGATGCGTGTTCCCTACGACCACGATTACGCGCGCAAGCGCAACGAATTGGGTGAGCTGGAGAACGGCCATGTGGTGATGTTCGGTCCGTACCAGAACGAACAATGGCAGGTCGCTTACGACCGCCGGCGGCTGGACAAGGTCGCCAGTGTCGCGGTGTTCGAGCAGCATCCGATCGGCGTCGAAGTCGACAGCGTGCCTTCGTTCTACCTGACTTCGGTGTTCAACGGCATGTTGGCCAAAAGCACCCGCCACTACCCCGGCGTGCCCCAGGCATTTGCCGCGATGCGCGCCGGTGAGGTTGATGCGGTGATGGCGATGCGCGGTGAGATCGACTGGCAGGTGCATCAGGCCGCCGACCCGCAACTGGCCCTCGCCGAGAACGCCTACCCGAACATGGGCAAGCAGCTCTGGGAAATCGGCATGGCGGTGCACGAAAGCAATCGGCAGCTGGCCTATGCCGTCGAAGAGGCCCTGGAAGGCTTGATTCGCGACGGCACGCTCAAGGCCATGTATGGGCGCTACGGCCTGCGCTACGACGTGCCGGAGATGTATCAATAGGAGCAATAAATCATGAACTGGCGAGTGAGTTGGGTGTTGGCCTGCTGGCTGCCGTTGCTGGCAGAAGCCGCGCAGATCGACCCGGGAAAGGATCCGGTGCCCTCGGTGATGTGGGATTTCTACCACAAGCAGATGCTCGGCGACGCGCCGTTCGTGTTCGATGAGCGGGTCAAGCTGCTTGCGCCACCCTTTGCCGAAGACGCGCGTCAGGTGCCGCTGGAAATCGATGCGCGGGCGTTCAAGGGCGACGTGGTGCGCATCCTCGCCTGGGCCGAGCTCAATCCCTTGCCGAAAATCGTCGACTTCCAGCCGCTGGAGCGGGTGCTGCCGTGGCTGTCGATCCGCATCCGCATCGAGCAGGCAACGCCCTTGCGTGCGGCGGTGCAGACCCGCGATGGTCTGTGGCATGTCGGCTCGACCCTGATCGATGCTGCGGGCGGCGGCTGCACCGCGCCGAGCGTGGTGCGTACCGAACCGGGGTGGGAGGAGCATGTCGGCGAAGTGCTAGGCGGCCGTTATCCGCGCGGTGACTTCAGTCGCCTGCGCCTGCAGGTGGCCCATCCGATGGACAACGGCATGGTCTCCGGCATCCCTGAATTCTTCCTCAATCATGCCGAATTGCGTGGCGCCGACGACCAGTTGCTGGCGCGTCTGGAGCTGTTCCCGGCGGTCAGTGAGAACCCCAACCTGGGCTTCGATCTCGAAGGGGCAGGGCAGACGCAACTGCTGTTGCGTGACAACAGCGGCAACCAATTCACTGCAGCCATACCCTGAGCCCAAGGAGCCCGCCATGCGCTGGATGCTGCTGTTCTGCCTGTCGTTGAGCCTGCCGGTGTGGGCCGATCTCGACTATGCCCTGACACCGCGACAGATCGCTGCCGATACCTGGTTGCTGGAAGGCAGCACGGCCAATTTCGCCAAGGACAACGGCGGCAATATCGTCAACACCGGGTTCATTGTCACCTCGGCCGGCGTGGTGGTGATCGACACCGGGCCGTCGAAGCGCTACGGCGAAGCCATGCGCAAGGCCATCGCCACGGTCACCGACAAACCGGTGATCGAGGTGTTGCTGACTCATCACCATCCCGACCATGTGCTGGGCAACCAGGCCTTCAGCGATGTGCCGATTGGCGCGATGCCCGGCACCACCGCGTTGCTGCAGCAGCAGGGCGAGGCCATGGCGCAAAACATGTACCGCATGGTCGGTGACTGGATGCGCGGCACCGAAGTCGTACTGCCGACCCAGGTCATCGAGCCGGGTCTGAAAAGTTTTGGGAATCACGATTTGCAATTGCTGAGCCTGGGTGGGCATACCGGCGCAGATCTGGCTATTCTCGACCAGCAAACCGGCGTGCTGTTTGCCGGCGATCTGGTGTTTTATCAACGCGCCCTGACCACGCCCAACAGCCCGGGGCTGGCGGTGTGGCTGGCGGATATCGCCACCTTGCAGGGCCTGGGCTGGAAGCTGATCGTACCCGGCCACGGCCCGCTCGCCAGCGATGCCAGGCCCTTCGAGCAGATGCGCGACTACCTGGGCTGGCTCGATCAGTTGCTGCGCGACGGCGCTGCCAACGGCAGCGACATGAGCGAAATGATCCGCAGCCCCATCCCCGAGCGCTTCGCCGCCATCAGCCTGAGCCGCTACGAACTGATCCGCAGCGTCAGCCACCTGTACCCGCGCTATGAGCGCAAACAGATGACACGCGTCGACTCCACCGCCGAACACACCCCCCTGTAGGAGCTGGCTTGCCAGCGAAGACGGGATATGTCTCACCGCCGGTGTTGGATGTTCCGCCGCCTTCGCTGGCAAGCCAGCTCCTACGGGTTTGCATTCCAACGCCAGGTTTTGCGTGCGATTACGGATTTGCATTCCAACGCCAGGTTTTGCGTGCGATTGCGGGTTTGCATTCCCATGCCAGGTTTTGCGTGCGATTGCGGGTTTGCATTCCCATGCCAGGTTTTGCGTTCCATTGCGGATTTGTATTCCAGCATTACGATCACGCACCGACCCCATACCAAGGAACTAGCAATCTCCACACTGCGGGCAATTGTTGGCCCGGCGCCCTGGCTCAAGAATCTGCACCAGACCGGGAAAATTTCCCGGGTATAACAAAAACCGCAGAGGTAGCCGTCATGACACAACCCGCACGTCGCCAGCCCTTCGTCCTGAGCCTGCTGCTCAGTGCCATGCTGTTGTCCGGCCAGGCACTGGCCGCCGTCAGCGACCAGGACATTCTCCAGGACCCGAAAAACCCGGAGCAGATCGTCACCAACGGTCTGGGCGTCCAGGGTCAGCGCTACAGCCCGCTCGACACCCTCAACGTCAACAACATCAAGGACCTGCGTCCGGCCTGGGCGTTTTCCTTTGGCGGTGAGAAACAACGCGGTCAGCAAGCCCAGCCGATGATCAAGGATGGCGTGATGTACCTGACCGGTTCCTACTCGCGGGTGTTCGCGGTGGACGCACGCACCGGCAAGAAACTCTGGCAGTACGATGCACGGCTGCCCGATGACATCCGTCCGTGCTGTGACGTGATCAACCGTGGCGTGGCGTTGTACGGCGACCTGGTGTTCTTCGGCACCCTCGACGCCAAGCTGGTGGCCTTGAACAAGGACACCGGCAAGGTGGTGTGGAGCAAGAAGGTCGCCGACCACAAGGAAGGCTACTCGATCAGCGCCGCGCCGCTGGTGATCAACGGCAAGCTGATCACCGGGGTCGCTGGTGGCGAGTTCGGCGTGGTCGGCAAGATCCAGGCCTACGACCCGAAAAACGGCGAGCTGCTGTGGATGCGTCCCACCGTCGAAGGGCACATGGGCTATGTGTACAAGGACGGCAAGGCGATCGAGAACGGCATTTCCGGTGGCGAGGCGGGCAAGACCTGGCCCGGCGATCTGTGGAAGACCGGCGGCGCGGCGCCGTGGCTGGGCGGCTACTATGATCCGGAAACCAACCTGCTGCTGTTCGGCACTGGCAACCCGGCACCGTGGAACTCGCACCTGCGTCCTGGCGACAACCTCTATTCCTCGTCGCGCCTGGCCCTCAACCCGGATGACGGCACCATCAAATGGCACTTCCAGAGCACGCCCCACGACGGCTGGGACTATGACGGGGTGAACGAGCTGGTGTCGTTCAACTACAAGGAAGGCGGCAAGGAAATCAAGGCCGCCGCCACCGCCGACCGCAACGGTTTCTTCTACGTGCTGGACCGCACCAACGGCAAGTTCATCCGTGGCTTCCCGTTTGTCGACAAGATCACCTGGGCCACCGGCCTCGACAAGGACGGTCGGCCGATCTACAACGACGCCAGCCGCCCGGGCGCGCCGGGCAGCGAAGCCAAGGGCAGCTCGGTGTTCGTCGCACCGGCCTTCCTCGGCGCGAAAAACTGGATGCCGATGGCCTACAACCAGGACACCGGACTGTTCTACGTGCCGTCCAACGAGTGGGGCATGGACATCTGGAACGAAGGCATCGCCTACAAGAAAGGCGCGGCGTTCCTCGGTGCCGGCTTCACCATCAAGCCGCTCAACGAAGACTACATCGGCGTGCTGCGGGCCATCGATCCGAAGACCGGCAAGGAAGTCTGGCGCCACAAGAACTTCGCGCCACTGTGGGGCGGAGTCCTGACCACCAAGGGCAACCTGGTCTTCACCGGCACCCCGGAAGGCTACCTGCAGGCGTTCAACGCCAAGACCGGCGAAAAGGTCTGGGAATTCCAGACCGGCTCCGGCGTCCTCGGCTCGCCGATCACCTGGGACATGGACGGCGAGCAATACGTCTCGGTGGTCTCCGGCTGGGGCGGCGCGGTGCCGCTGTGGGGCGGCGAAGTGGCCAAGCGGGTGAAGGACTTCAACCAGGGCGGCATGCTCTGGACCTTCAAGTTGCCGAAAGAGTTGGTGGCCAAGCACTGAGGCAACACACCTTGTAGGAACTGGCTCCCGCTTGCGGCTTGCCAGCGAAGAGGCCCTTCAGGCATGTATCGCCATTGAAGACGCCTTCGCCGGCAAGCCGGCTCCTACTACCAAATAACGAGAGCCCCTCCTGCCAACGGCGCATACGTCTGGCACGCGGGGCTCTCTACTATCGGTGCATCGCCTGTTTCCCCGACAGGCTTCGACCCAACAGAGGCTCACCATGATCTACGCACAACCCGGTACACCAGGCGCCGTCGTTTCGTTCAAACCACGTTATGGCAACTTCATCGGCGGTGAGTTTGTCGCCCCGATCAATGGCGAGTACTTCACCAACACCTCGCCGGTCACCGGTGAAGTGATCGCCGAGTTCCCGCGCTCCAGCGCCGCCGACATCGAAAAAGCCCTCGACGCCGCCCACGCGGCCGCCGATGCCTGGGGCAAGACCTCGGCCCAGGACCGTTCCCTGGTGCTGCTGAAAATCGCCGACCGTATCGAGCAGAACCTGGAAGTCCTCGCCGTCACCGAAACCTGGGACAACGGCAAGGCGGTGCGCGAAACCCTGAATGCCGACGTGCCGCTGGCCGCTGACCACTTCCGCTATTTCGCCGGCTGCATCCGCGCCCAGGAAGGCGGCGCCGCAGAAATCAACGAGCTGACCACCGCCTACCACTTCCACGAGCCGCTGGGTGTGGTCGGGCAGATCATTCCGTGGAACTTCCCGCTGCTGATGGCCGCCTGGAAACTCGCCCCGGCCCTGGCCGCCGGCAACTGCATCGTGCTCAAGCCGGCCGAGCAGACGCCGCTGTCGATCATGGTCTTCGCCGAGCTGATCGCCGACCTGCTGCCGCCTGGCGTGCTGAACATCGTCCAGGGCTTTGGTCGCGAAGCCGGTGAGGCCCTGGCCACCAGCAAGCGCATCGCCAAGATCGCCTTCACCGGCTCGACGCCAGTGGGCGCGCACATCATGCATTGCGCCGCCGAGAACATCATTCCGAGCACCGTCGAGCTGGGCGGCAAGTCGCCGAACATCTTCTTCGAAGACATCATGAACGCCGAGCCGCAGTTCATCGAGAAGGCCGCCGAAGGCCTGGTGCTGGCGTTCTTCAACCAGGGCGAGGTGTGCACCTGCCCATCCCGCGCCCTGGTACAGGAGTCGATCTACGAGCCATTCATGGCCGAGGTCATGAAGAAGATCGTCAAGATCAAGCGCGGCAACCCGCTGGACACCGAGACCATGGTCGGCGCCCAGGCCTCCGAGCAGCAGTACGACAAGATCCTCTCGTACCTGCAGATTGCCCAGGAGGAGGGCGCGCAACTGCTCACCGGCGGTGCGGCCGAGCGTCTTGAAGGCGATCTGTCCAGCGGCTATTACATCCAGCCGACGCTGCTCAAGGGCCACAACAAGATGCGTGTGTTCCAGGAAGAAATCTTCGGCCCGGTGGTGGGTGTCACCACGTTCAAGGACGAAGCCGAAGCCCTGGCCATCGCCAACGACAGCGAATTCGGCCTCGGCGCCGGGCTGTGGACCCGCGACATCAACCGCGCCTACCGCATGGGCCGGGCGATCAAGGCCGGGCGCGTCTGGACCAACTGCTACCACCTGTACCCGGCCCACGCCGCGTTTGGTGGCTACAAGAAGTCCGGGGTCGGCCGTGAGAACCACAAGATGATGCTCGACCACTACCAACAGACCAAGAACCTGCTGGTGAGCTACGACATCAATCCGCTCGGATTCTTCTAGTCTTCAAGAACACCGTTTCCCCCTGTAGGAGCGGGCTTGCCCGCGAAGACGCCGGCACATTCAATATCAATGTTGAATGTGTAATCCTCTTCGCGGGCAAGCCAGCTCCTACAGTTTTGTGCTCTGTGCAAGACCTGCAACACCCCCTACCAAATCACCCCGCAACCTCCTTCCAAAGTAGCATTCGGTCACCTCGGCGCCCCGTGCATTAATGCCTGTACCGGAATCGCCCGGCACAAGAAGAGGAATGACCCATGTGGACTAAACCCGCGTTTACCGATCTGCGCATTGGCTTCGAAGTGACGATGTATTTCGCCAACCGTTGATTGTTCACCCGGCCAGCCGTTGCGTTGGCCGGGCCTGCCTTGTGGAGCGATGTTCATGCAGATCCGCGTTCTCGGTTCCGCCGCCGGTGGTGGTTTTCCGCAATGGAACTGTAACTGCCGCCAGTGCGCCGGCGTGCGCAACGGCAGCCTGCGGGCGCAGCGACGCACCCAGTCGTCCATTGCCTTGAGCGACAACGGTGTCGATTGGCTGCTGTGCAATGCATCGCCGGATATTCGTGCGCAACTGGAAAGCTTCCCGGCGCTGCAGCCGGCGCGTCAGTTGCGCGACACGGCGCTGGCCGGGGTGATCCTGATGGACAGCCAGATCGATCATTGCACCGGCCTGCTGAGCCTGCGCGAAGGTTGCCCGCACGCGGTGTGGTGTACCGAGCGGGTGCATCAGGACCTGAGCAGCGGCTTCCCGCTGTTCAACATGCTCGCGCACTGGAATGGCGGCCTGCAGTGGCAGCCCGTTGGCCTGGATCGCGAGCCCTTCAGCATTGGCGCCTGCCCGGACCTGAGCTTTCGCGCCATCCCGTTGGTGAGCAACGCGCCGCCCTATTCACCGAACCGGGGCAACCCGCAGCCGGGCGACACCATTGGCCTGTTCATCGAGGACCAACGCAGCGGCAAGGCGCTGTTCTACGCCCCGGGCCTTGGGCAGATCGACGACGAACTGCTGGGCTGGATGGACCGTGCCGATTGCCTGCTGCTCGACGGCACGCTGTGGCGCGATGACGAAATGCGCCTGAGCGGCGTCGGCCAGAGCCTGGGCCGCGACATGGGCCACCTGGCGCAAAGCGGGCCGGGCGGGATGCTTGAAGTGCTGGAGGGGTTTCCTCGTCAGCGCAAGGTGCTTATCCATATCAACAACACCAATCCGATCCTCGACGAAGACTCCGCTGAGCGGGCGCTGTTGCAGCGGCGGGGGATCGAGGTGGCGTATGACGGGATGAGTATTGTGTTGTAGCTGCTGGCCCATTCGCTGGCAAGCCAGCTCCTACGGGGATGGGTGTGCACAAGTTCTGATTTCACCCAAACCCTTGTAGGAGCTGGCTTGCCAGCGAAGAGGGCCTTCCAAACAATAAAAATCCAGGAGAAACCTGATGCCCTCAGCCCCCATGCCCCCCGCCGAATTCGAGGCCGCCCTGCGTGCCAAGGGCGCCTATTACCATATCCACCATCCCTTCCACCAAGCCATGTACGCTGGCCGCGCTACCCGCCGGCAGATCCAGGGCTGGGTCGCCAATCGCTTCTATTACCAGGTCAACATCCCGCTCAAGGACGCCGCAATCCTCGCCAACTGCCCCGACCGCGAGGTGCGCCGCGAGTGGTTGCAGCGCATCCAGGACCACGACGGTGCACCGGGCAGCGAGGGTGGCATCGAAGCCTGGCTGCGGCTCGGTGAAGCGGTGGGCCTGGATCGGCAGCAGATCCTCTCCCAGGAGTTGGTGTTGCCCGGCGTACGCTTCGCCGTCGATGCCTACGTCAACTTCGCCCGCCGTGCCTGTTGGCAGGAAGCCGCCAGCAGCTCGCTGACCGAACTGTTCGCCCCGCAGATCCACCAGTCGCGCCTCGACAGCTGGCCAACGCACTACCCGTGGATCGACGCCGCCGGCTACGACTACTTCCGCACCCGCCTGGGCCAGGCGCGGCGCGATGTCGAGCACGGCTTGCGCATCACCCTGGCGCACTACACCACCGTCGCCGGCCAGCAACGCATGCTGGAGATTCTGCAGTTCAAGCTCGACGTGCTGTGGAGCATGCTCGACGCCATGAGCATGGCCTACGAGCTGGAGCGCCCGCCGTACCACACGGTGACCGCGAGTAACGTCTGGCACCGGGGGATTACCCTGTGAGTCTGATCCAACGTCAACAGGTGCCGGCCTTGCGCCGAGGATTTCGCCTGCAATGGGAACCGCGCCAGGACTGCCATGTGCTGCTGTACCCCGAGGGTATGATCAAGCTCAATGGCAGCGCCGGGCAGATCCTCGCGCTGCTCGACGGCCAGCGTAGCGTCAGCGCGATCATCGAGCAGTTGATCGAAAGCTTCCCCGGCGTACCCGGGATCGATGAAGACGTGCTGGCATTCCTGGAGGTCGCCCATGCGCAGTTCTGGATCGAATGAAACACTGCCCGGTCCGCCGCTGTGGTTGCTGGCGGAGCTGACCTATCGTTGCCCGTTGCAATGCCCGTATTGCTCCAATCCGCTGGACTTTGCCCGCCATGGCGAGGAACTGAGCACCGAGGAGTGGATCCGGGTATTTCGCGAGGCGCGGGACATGGGCGCCGCGCAGTTGGGTTTTTCCGGTGGCGAACCGCTGGTGCGCCAGGACCTCGCCGAGTTGATCAAGGCCGCGCGCGACATGGGTTACTACACCAACCTGATCACCTCGGGCATCGGCTTGACCGAGCAGAAAGTCCGAGACTTCAAGGTGGCCGGGCTGGACCACATCCAGATCAGTTTCCAGGCCGCCGACGAAGCGGTGAACAACATGCTCGCCGGTTCGCGCAAGGCCTTCGCGCAGAAACTGGCGATGGCCCGGGCGGTGAAAGCCCAGGGTTATCCGATGGTGCTGAACTTCGTCACCCACCGGCACAACATCGACCACATCGAGCGCATCATCGAGCTGTGCCTGGAGCTTGAGGCGGACTTTGTCGAGTTGGCCACCTGTCAGTTCTACGGCTGGGCCGAACTCAACCGGGTCGGCCTGCTGCCGACCCTCGAGCAGTTGCAGCGCGCCGAAGCCGTGACCAATCTCTATCGCCAGCGCCTGGAGGCTGAAGGGCACCCCTGCAAGCTGATTTTCGTCACCCCGGACTATTACGAAGAGCGCCCGAAGACCTGCATGAACGGCTGGGCCAACCTTTTCCTCGACATCACCCCCGACGGCACCGCGCTGCCATGTCACAGCGCGCGGCAGTTGCCGGTGGCCTTTCCCAACGTGCGCGAGCACAGCATCGCGCACATCTGGAACGATTCGTTCGGCTTCAACCGCTTTCGTGGCGATGCCTGGATGAAGGAGCCGTGCCGCTCCTGCGATGAAAAACACAACGACCTCGGTGGCTGCCGGTGCCAGGCGTTCATGCTCACCGGCGACGCCGAAAATGCCGACCCGGTGTGCAGCAAGTCAGCGCATCACGGGGTCATCCTCAAGGCCCGGGAAGAAGCCGAGGCGCCAGGGCAGGGGATCGAACAACTGACGCTGCGCAATGAAAAGACCTCGCGGTTGATTTTTCGCGGATAAACCCGATTTTGATCCTGTGAATGCGCCCCTGTAGGAGCTGGCTTGCCAGCGAATAACCCGAGAGCGCCGCATACCTACAGGATGCTCGCGTCATCGTTGACGTTTTTCGCTGGCAAGCCAGCTCCTACAGGGGGCAACGCCTGCTCCCCACCATTTGGTCGCATTGCATTCGCCCACGGATGCTTTAGTGTGGCGGTTACATTCCAATACAATAAAAAACAGGCTTTCCAATGAGCCAGAGTCTCAGTCAACTGCGTAAATTCGTTTCACCGGAAATCATTTTCGGTGCCGGCTGCCGGCACAACGTCGGTAACTTCGCCAAGAGTTTCGGCGCGCGCAAGGTACTGGTGGTCAGTGATCCCGGGGTGATCGCCGCCGGTTGGGTGGCGGATGTGGAGGCCAGCCTGCAGGCGCTGGATATCGATTACTGCCTGTACAGCGACGTATCGCCCAACCCACGGGTCGAAGAAGTCATGCGTGGTGCCGAGCTGTACCGCGAGAACCAGTGCGATGTGATTGTCGCGGTCGGTGGCGGCAGCCCGATGGACTGCGGCAAGGGCATCGGCATAGTGGTGGCCCACGGGCGCAGCATCCTCGAGTTCGAGGGCGTGGACACCATTCGCGTGCCGAGTCCGCCGCTGATCCTGATTCCGACCACCGCCGGCACCTCGGCGGACGTCTCGCAGTTCGTGATCATTTCCAACCAGCAGGAGCGCATGAAGTTCTCCATCGTCAGTAAGGCGGTGGTGCCTGACGTGTCGCTGATCGACCCGGAAACCACCCTGAGCATGGACCCGTTCCTCTCGGCCTGTACCGGCATCGACGCGCTGGTGCATGCGATCGAGGCGTTCGTCTCCACCGGCCACGGCCCGCTGACCGATCCCCATGCGCTGGAAGCGATGCGCCTGATCAACGGCAACCTGGTGCAGATGATCGCCAACCCCCACGACATTGCCCTGCGCGAGAAAATCATGCTCGGCAGCATGCAGGCCGGGCTGGCGTTTTCCAACGCGATCCTCGGCGCCGTGCACGCCATGTCCCACAGCCTCGGCGGCTTTCTCGACCTGCCCCACGGCTTGTGCAACGCGGTGCTGGTGGAACACGTGGTGGCGTTCAACTACAGCTCGGCGCCGGAGCGTTTCAAGGTGATCGCCGAGACCTTCGGCATCGATTGCCGTGGCCTCAATCACCGGCAGATCTGCGGGCGTCTGGTGGAACACCTGATCGCCCTCAAGCACGCCATCGGCTTCCATGAAACCCTGGGCCTGCACGGGGTCAGCACGGCGGATATTCCGTTCCTGTCGCAGCACGCGATGGACGATCCGTGCATCCTCACCAACCCCCGCGAATCCAGTCAGCGTGATGTCGAGGTCGTTTATGGCGAAGCCCTCTGACCAGCAGCAACAGGCGCTGGCGGGGTTACTGGGACTGGGCAACCACTCGACGCGCAAGAGCCATTACCCAGAATTGGCGGCGCGTTTGCAGGAGCTGGAAGCCGAACGCAATCGCTACAAGTGGCTGTTCGAAAACGCCGTGCATGGGGTGTTCCAGGCCAGCTTGCTGGAGGGCATGCGCGCGGCCAATCCGGCGCTGGCACGAATGCTCGGCTACGACGATCCGCAGGACGTGCTGTTCTCCCTGACCGACCTGGCCGGCACCCTGTTCGTCGGTGGCGCCCGTGAGCTGGAGCAGATCGGCCAGATCCTGCAGCGCGAACGCAGCCTGCTGGCCTATGAAACCCAGCTGCGGCGCAAGGACGGCAGTCATGTCGATGTGCTGATGAACCTGCTGCTCAAGCCCGACCAGCAAGGTCTGGTGGAAGGTTTCGTCGCCGACATCACCGAGCGCAAGTTGGCCCAGGAACACCTGCAGCAACTCAACGATCAACTGGAGCAGCGGGTCGCCGCGCGCACCGACGAGTTGCTTGAGGCCAACCGCAACCTGCAACAACAGATCACCCAGCGCGAGCAGATCGAGCACGACCTGCGCGATGCCCGCGATGCCGCCCAGGCCGCCAACCGCAGCAAGGACAAGTACCTGGCGGCAGCCAGCCATGACCTGCTGCAACCGCTGAACGCCGCGCGCCTGCTGATCTCCACATTGCGTGAACGACGCCTGCCCGAGGTCGAGCAGGTGCTGGTGGAGCGCACGCACCAGGCGTTGGAAGGGGCGGAGGACCTGCTCACCGACCTGTTGGATATTTCCCGTCTGGATCAGGCGGCGGTGAAACCCGATGTGGCGCTGTATCGCCTCGACGAACTGCTCGGGCCGCTGGTCTCGGAGTTCCAGTCGGTGGCCCAGGCGGCCGGGCTCAATCTGCGCGTACGCATGGGCGACTACGCGATTCGCACCGACTTGCGGCTGATGACGCGGATCCTGCGCAACCTGCTGAGCAATGCCTGTCGCTACACCGATGACGGCAGCATCCTGCTGGCGGCCAGGCGCCGTGGCGACAAGCTGCGGCTGGAAGTCTGGGACACCGGGCGCGGGATCGCCGCCGACCGGCTCGAAGCGATTTTCCTCGAGTTCAACCAACTGGATGTCGGCCGCGCTGCCGATCGCAAGGGTGTCGGCCTGGGCCTGGCGATTGTCGAGCGCATCGCGAAGATTCTCGGCTACCCGGTGCAGGTGCATTCTCGTCCGGGGCGCGGCTCGCGGTTCAGTATCGAGGTACCGATTTCTATCGAAGTGCCGCTGCCCATCAGCCTCGCAGTGCCGCAAGCGAGCACCGGCAATCCGCTGCCGGGACGGCGCCTGCTGGTATTGGACAACGAGGTGAGCATCCTGCAGAGCATGGGTGCATTGCTTGGGCAGTGGGGCTGCGAAGTGGTCACCGCCACCGACGAAAGCTCGGCCCTGAACAACCTGCAAGGCCGGGCGCCAGAACTGATCCTCGCCGACTATCACCTCGATCATGGGGTGGTGGGCTGTGACGTGGTGCGGCATTTGCGCGAGCATTTCCAGCAGGTGATCCCTGCGGTGATCATCACCGCCGATCGCAGCGATCAATGCCGACGCTCATTGCAGCAGCTGGAAGCGCCGCTGCTCAATAAACCGGTGAAGCCGGGCAAGCTGCGTGCCGTGTTGAGTCAGTTGCTGGCCTAACCGGCGATCATCGGCGGTAGCGTGCCGAGCAACGCCACCGCCGCCACCGCGCCGAGCCCCAGCAGCCACTCGAGCTGCACGCTGGCACGCAATACGCCCAGGCGTTGCTGGCACTGATCGATGCGCAGCCGGTTGAACAGCGCCAGGCCGAGCATCGCCAGTACCAGCAGTACCTTGATCATCAGGATGAAGGCAAAGCCGGACAGCAGCGGCGTTGGCCAGAAGGCGCCGGTGAGCACCCGCACGTTGATCAGCCCCGTGATGATCAAGCCCGCCACCAGCCCGTAGCCGACCCCACTGAAACGCCGCAGGATGGCGCCCAGGTCCTGCCCCTCAGGCTGGCGCAGGATCAGCACCAGCATTAGCAAACCGCCGAGCCAGGCGGCAACGCAACTGAGGTGGGCGATCTGATTGAGGATCAACAACTGCCCGCTGAGGCCGTCGAGCATGGCGCCGTGGCCGATCGGAGCGAGGGTCGCCAGCAACAGCGCGCCGAGGCTCAGGCGCGGCCAGTGTTGCGAATGCCAAGGCGTCCACAACAGCGCCAGCAGTAGGGCGTTGAGCAGCAAATGCCAGCGCCAGACCTGGCCGAAAAAGGTCTTTTCGAGGACCAACTCCAGCGTCGGTGCATCCACCTCCAGCAGCGTTGAACCGGCCATGTTGGCGCTGATCAGCCACAACCAGCCGACGCCACTGAGCAGCGCCAGTGCGCTAAAACAGCGAGCCAGGCGCAGCAAGCGCCGATCCAACAGCGGGGCATTGACCTTGATCAGTAGCGGTCGAAACAGCCAGGCACCGAACAGGGTCAATACCAGGCTGAAATGCGCAAAGCGCAACAGCACCATGCCGTCGATCATGGTTTATTCGCCGATCTTGAAGCCGTAGCTGCCGTTGCTCTTGTGGGTGTCGACTGAAAGCGCATTCCATTGCACCTGATAGCTGCCAGGCGCCAGAGGTGCCACCGGAGTCACCACCAGGGTCTTCTTGTCGCTGCCTTCGGTGACGATGTTCTTGACCGGCACCGCGACGCCATCCTTGCTGAGAGTGACCTTGGTGAAGGCCGCTTCGATGCCCTCGGAAAACACCAGGCGCAATTCGGTTGGCGCGCTGACGGTGCTGTCCGCCGCCGGGGTCTGTTCTTTCAGGTGGGCGTGGGCCCATACCGATGAAGCCGCCAGCAGAGAGCCGAGCAGGGCGGCAGTGGTCAGGGCTTTCTTCAGAAGCATGTGGGGCACCTTTGAGTGATGGAAAAAACTGAGTTTAACGTCGGCTGGCGCAGTGCACGACGTTTCGTTTCACGGGATGCCAATGCTAGTCTTGGAACATGCCGTTCTCAGGGAGCCCCCATGGGCAATCACAAGATCGAGATCCGTCGCAGCAACGTCGAAAAAATCCTCCTGGCGGCCGAAAAAGTTTTTGCCGAGAAGGGTTTCGGCAGCACGGCCATGGCCGACATCGCCCGCGAAGTGCAACTGCCGCGCTCCAACCTGCATTACTACTTCAGCACCAAGACCGAACTCTACAGCGCGGTGCTGTTCGACCTGCTGGAAGTGTGGAAACAGGACGCGCTGTGCTTCGAGATGTTCGATGATCCACGGGTGGTGTTGAGCAGCTACATCCGCGCAAAAATGCAGCACTCACGCAGCCGGCCCTACGGCTCGAAAGTCTGGGCCAACGAAATCATCCACGGCGCCCCGACCCTCGGTGAAGCGCTGGACGCCAGTCTCTACGACTGGGCGAAAATGAAAGAAGCGAAAATTCGCCAGTGGGTCGACGACAAACGCATTCTGCCGGTGGAACCCTCGAGCCTGCTGTACATGATCTGGGCCTCGACCCAGCATTACGCTGACTTTGACCATCAGGTGAATATTCTCAACGACCACCAACCGCTTTCGGATATGCAGTTCGAGAAAGCGGTGCAGACGGTGACCAGTGTGATATTGCGGGGGATTGGGTTGGAGCCTTAGTCCGGGCTTCAAAGTCATGTCTAGTGTGTGATAGAAATTTGGCCGCACTTTTCTAACTGGTTTTTTCAAGGACGGGTCGTTTCTTCAATGCTGCGGATCGCATCGCGCTTTATTTGAAGCTCTGTGTAACCTATCTTGGATACTATTGCTTCAAGTGTTTTTGCTGGTTCTCCTGCGGTTGTCTGTTGTATTAAATAGTCTCTTGCTGTTAAGAGCTTTTCCTCAAGTTCTTGGTTTTTCTGGAACAGGGTGCCCGGATGTTCAGCAAGGTAGCTGTCGTATCTGCGTGCATCCTCTTTTAGTTTTCTTTTGATGTCCCTGGGTTTACTGGTATTCGAATTATTTTGAATATTAATATTGGATGCGGTGGGTTTTTTCTGGGGAGGCAGTGTTGAAGTTGAAGTTGAAGTTGAAGCCTGCTGGAGATTGGTTCGTTTGGCTGTTTGCAAACGGGAAGGCCCTGCAACTGGACTGTTGGGGCGGGCAATGATAGATGAACTGCGTTGTATTTTTCTTAGCGGTGATTTCACAATCACCGTTTGGCGTAGGAGGTTATCAATTCTGAAACCTACGTTTCCAGTAGGGTCGTTGAAATTTATCGGATCTCCCCCACAATATGCATACGGATTAATGCCCCCTTCACCAAAAGGACTCAATTCATCCGGACTATTAAATCGCATCAATACCGGATTAAACGCCCGCGTTCCTTGCCCCAACAAATAATGCCCGGTCACCCGTTCCGGGCACTCGCCATTGAACCCCAATAAACGACTCAATCCACTTTCCGCCGGCGCATGTCCGTAACTGGTGTAGCTGATCTGTTGCAAGAGCGTTTCGCTCACGGCCAGCAGCGGTGAGTGAGCGTGGTCGGTGGCCAGCAACCGGGTTTCGGCGGCAGCGGTTTGCTGGGCCAGCGGTTGGGCGCCATGGCGCAGGATCGAGCGCTGCGCCTGGTCGTCCAGTTCGGTGACCAGATGCGCCTGCTGGTAAAAGCGCTGGGACGCTCCCGCTCGTACCAGACGGTCCAGCGGGTCGTAGAAATAGCGGCACAGAACCTCGACGGACGAGCGTGACATGACCGGGGTTCTCTTCGGTAGTTGGCGGGTGTTTAAGCTTCGAAGATAGGTCGGGGGTTGTCCACTAACAGAACTGATAGGGGATAACGGTAATGTGGACAGGCTGGTCATGCGCGGCGCGCTGAAGTTATTCGCGAGCAGGCTCGCTCCTACAGGGGATTTGGGTCGGGCACAGAGACCACTGTAGGAGCGAGCCTGCTCGCGATGGCGACCTCTCAGGCACCACCGCACTCAAGCACTGACGTGATACGGATTCCGCGGATCATGGTTCCAGTCGAGGAACGGCTTGCCATTGTCCTTGGGCACCATCTCGATGCAGTCCTGTACCGGGCAGGTGATCTGGCACAGGTTGCAGCCCACGCATTCGTCGTCGATCACCTGGTACTTGTGGGTGCCGTCGGCTTGTTTGAGGCTGGCCACGGCCTGGTGCGAGGTGTCTTCGCAGGCGATGTGGCAGCGGCCGCAGCCGATGCATGCCTGCTGGTCGATTTTCGCGATCACCTGGTAGTTGATGTCCAGGTACTTCCAGTCGGTGGTGTTGCCCACGGCGCGCCCGGAGAAGTCGGCGATGCTGCGGTAGCCCTGGCTGTCCATCCAGCGTGACAGACCGTCCTTCATGTCCTCGACAATGCGAAAACCATGGAGCATCGCCGCCGTGCACACCTGCACCGCACCGCTGCCCAGGGCGATGAATTCGGCGGCGTCGCGCCAGCTGCCGATGCCGCCGATGCCGCAGATGGGCAGGCCCTGGGTCTGTGGATCGCGGGCGATCTCCGCGACCATATTCAGTGCGATCGGCTTGACCGCCGAGCCGCAGTAACCGCCGTGGGTGCTCTGGGTGCCGACAGTGGGCAGGGCAACCATATGCTCGAGGTCGACACTGGTGATCGAGTTGATGGTGTTGATCAGCGACACCGCATCGGCGCCGCCACGGTGAGCCGCGCGGGCGGCGACGCGAATGTCGGTGATGTTGGGCGTGAGCTTGACGATCACCGGCAGCGAGCTATAGGTCTTGCACCAGCGGGTGACTTGCTCGACGTATTCCGGCACCTGGCCGACCGCCGCACCCATGCCGCGCTCCGGCATGCCATGGGGGCAACCGAAATTCAGCTCGATGCCGTCGGCGCCCGTGGCCTCCACCAGCGGCAGGATGTTTTTCCACGATTCTTCGACACAGGGCACCATCAGCGACACGATCAGCGCGCGGTCCGGCCAGTCCTTCTTGACCTGGGTAATTTCCCGCAGGTTGATTTCCAGCGAGCGATCGGTGATCAGCTCGATGTTGTTGATGCCCATGACCTCGCGGTTGGCGCCAAAATGCGCCGAGTAACGTGACGAGACGTTGACCGCTGCCGGGTCTTCCCCAAGGGTTTTCCAGACCACGCCACCCCAGCCGGCCTCGTACGCGCGGACCACGTTGTAGGCTTTATCGGTAGGTGGCGCCGAGGCCAGCCAGAACGGATTGGGGGCTTTGATGCCGGCGAAGACAATCGAGAGATCGGCCATTACGCAGCCTCCACATTGAGCATGAGTTGGGCATGGATCGCTTGTGCGGCCAGCTTGCCGTGTTGCACCGCCTGCACGGTGAGGTCCTGATCAAGGCTGGTACAGTCGCCGCCGGCGTAGACCCCGGGAATGCTGGTGCGCATCTGCTCGTCAACCTGAATCCGCCCGTTGCTGCGCTGCAGTTGAGCGGCCAGGGGATCGCTCAGCGCCTGGTCATCGAAAGCCTGGCCGATGGCTTTGAAGATCGCGTCGGCGGCCAGTTCGAAGGTCTCGCCGGTGATGACCAGGCGACCGCTGTCCATGCGCGTGCGGGCGAAGCGCATGCCGCACACCTGGCCGTTGCTATCGAGCAGCACTTCCTCGGGCTGGGCCCAGGTCAGCAGCCGCACATGATTGGCCTTGGCGATGTCCTGTTCATGGCCGGTGGCGCCCATGTCCTCGACGCCACGGCGGTACACCAGGTTGACGTCGCGGGCGCCGAGCCGGGCCATTTGCACCGCCATGTCGATGGCGGTGTTGCCGGCGCCGAGGACGATGCAGTGCTCGGCCAGCGGCAGTTGGCTGAGGTCGTCGGCCTGGCGAAGTTCACGGATGAACTCGGTGGCGGCCAACAACCCCGGAGCATCTTCATGGGGCAGGCCCAATTGTTTGCTGGCCGCCAGGCCAAGGCCGAGGAACACCGCGTCGAACTGTTGATGCAATTCGCTCAGGCTCAGGTTGTTTCCCAGTTGCTGGCCGTGGCGGATTTCGATGCCACCGATCTGCAGCAGGAAGTCCACTTCGTGCTGGGCAAAGTCATCCACCAGCTTGTACTTGGCGATCCCGTATTCGTTGAGACCGCCGGCTTTTTCCCAGGCTTCGAAAATCACCACGTCGTGGCCGTGCATGGCGCAGCGGTGGGCGCAGGACAAGCCGGCGGGCCCGGCACCGACCACGGCAATGCGTTTGCCGGTGGCTGTCGCGCGCTGGAAGGGGTGTTCGCTGAACTGTGCGTTGTCGATGGCATAGCGTTGCAGCAGGCCGATCAGCACCGGCGCGCATTCTGCGGCGTTGTTGCGCACGCAGGCTTGCTGGCAGAGGATTTCGGTGGGACAGACCCGAGCACAGCTGCCGCCGAGGATGTTCGCCGAAAGGATTTTCTGCGCGGCGCCCTGGACGTTGTCCTGATGGATGTTGCGGATGAACGAGGGGATGTCGATCTCGCTCGGGCAGGCATTGACGCAGGGGGCGTCGTAGCAGTACAGGCAGCGTGAAGCTTCGACCTCGGCCTGGCGTGGGGTCAGGGGCGGCGCCAGGTCGGTGAAGTGGCCGGCGAGGGTGGCCGCATCCTCGAGGGGATGGGGCAAGTGGTTGAGGGTCGGGATCACGGTGGTGGCCTCACGGTTATTTGAGGTGCTGCCTCTTTTGGGCAGGTATTTTTGTTGTCTGGGCGGACGCTTTCGCTGGCAAGCCAGCTCCTACAAGGTCTGCATCGCCGCGAATGACAGCCTTAGCGTTTCACGGCAACCGGCCTGTTCAACTCCGCCCGTTTGCTGAGTAAATCAAACACCGCCGGATACGCCGGCCGTTCGATGTAGCGCCCGGCACCGCGCTCGGCCCGCAGGTCGCCGTCGGCCCAGACCAGCTTGCCCTGGCTGATGGTGTGGCTGGGCACGCCGCGCACGGTCTTGCCTTCGAAGATGTTGAAGTCGACCTGCTGGTGATGGGTCTTGGCCGAGATGGTGCGAGTGCCCTCTGGGTCCCACAGCACCAGGTCGGCATCGGCGCCGACGCGAATCGCGCCCTTGCGCGGATAAAGATTGAAGATCTTCGCGGTGTTGGTTGAAGTCAGTGCAACGAACTGCTGCATCGACAGTCGCCCGCTGTTGACCCCTTCATCCCAGAGCACTGCCATGCGGTCTTCGATACCGGCGGTGCCGTTGGGGATCTTGCTGAAGTCGTCGCGGCCGGCGGCTTTCTGCTCGGCGCAGAAACAGCAGTGGTCGGTGGCGGTGGTGTGCAGGTTGCCGGCCTGCAGGCCATGCCAGAGCGCCTCCTGATGGCCGCGCGGGCGGAACGGCGGGCTCATCACGTAACCGGCAGCGGTGTTCCAATCGGGGTGCTGGTAGACGCTGTCGTCCAGCAGCAGATGCCCGGCGAGGACTTCGCCATAGACCGGCTGGCCCTTGCTTCGGGCATAGGTGATTTCGTCCAGCGCCTCCTTGGTCGACACGTGCACCAGGTACAGCGGTGTGCCCAGGGTCTCGGCGATGCGGATCGCCCGGCTGGCGGCTTCGCCTTCGACCTGTGAGGGGCGCGACAGTGGATGGGCCTCGGGACCGGTCATGCCCTGGGCCATCAGCTTGCGTTGCAGGTGGAACACCAGCTCGCCGTTTTCCGCATGCACCGTGGGCACGGCACCGAGTTCCAGGCAGCGCTCGAAGCTGGCGACCAGGGTGTCGTCGGCCGCCATGATTGCGTTCTTGTACGCCATGAAATGCTTGAAGCTGTTGACCCCGTGCAGGCTCACCAGCTCGCCCATCTCCTCGCGGACCTGCTCGCTCCACCAGGTCACCGCGACATGAAAGCCGTAGTCGGAGGCGGACTTCTCTGCCCAGCCGCGCCATTGGTGAAAGGCTTCCAGCAAGGACTGCTGCGGATTGGGAATCACGAAATCGATGATCGAGGTGGTGCCACCGGCCAAGCCGGCCGCAGTGCCGCTAAAGAAGTCTTCACTGGCCACGGTGCCCATGAAGGGCAGTTGCATGTGGGTGTGGGGATCGATGCCGCCGGGCATCAGGTATTGGCCGCTGCCGTCGAGCACTTCACAGTCTGCGGGAACATCAAGGTTGTCACCGATGGCGGCAATCACTCCACCGTTGCACAGGACATCGGCGCGATAACTTTCATCATGGGTAATAACGGTGGCGCCACGGATCAACAGAGACATTCCGAGTTCCTCGCAGGCAAGACCGGCTTATGCCGGTTCTAAGTGTTTTTATGGCGATCAGGGCGGGCCAGTTATATTCCTGTCAGCGCTGTCAGGATTAAACGCTAGTCGCTGTTTCAAGATTGGGCAAGAATATTTTTTATAAGCTTATATCTGTATTAACTCTATGAAATTAAACGATTAAATCTCTAAATCAGCAAAATGGTGCAAGCCCTCACCATTTTGACGCACTTGACAGGAACGAAATATGGTCAAGATTTCCCATGTGCAATCAGCTATTTGCGGTGGGTCCGTGGCAAACGGAAAAAACCCGATAGTTATGAATGCACCAGTTTGGATCCTGGCAGTTCCGATAACTTCGTCGACAGTGAACATGAGTGCTCGGTCAAGTATTCGCGGTGGAGCCAAACCGATATATAAAGATCATTGATTTCAGTTGTTTACATGGATTTTACCGAGCCGTTGCAAGGGTCGACGGAGCCTGCGGCACAGTTATTGATTGCCGCCGCTGGCACCTTGGCCGGTCGGTAAATGTTGTCAGTTCTCCGGCCATCGTCAGGCCCGCGGATCGCCGCTGGCCAGCCCGATGAGCACAATAACCAGAACAGTGGAGCGGCCATGCAACAGAACAGATCGCACGTCACCGAGCGCGACGGACTCTACGAACTCGAGGCCGCCAGCGACGTCCTCGACAGCCCCCGATACAACCACGACATTGCCCCGACCAAGGTTCACGAACGCACCTGGAACAAATGGCACATCACTGCGCTGTGGGTCGGCATGTCGATCTGCGTACCGACTTACACCCTCGGTGGCGTGCTCACGGCCTACTTCGGCCTGAGTGTCGGCGAAGCGCTGATGGCGATTCTGCTGGCCAACGTCATCGTGCTGATCCCGCTCACGCTCAATGCCTTTGCCGGCACCAAGTACGGCATTCCGTTTCCGGTGCTGCTGCGCTCGTCCTTCGGGGTGATCGGCTCCAACGTACCCTGTCTGATTCGCGCCTTGGTGGCGTGCGGCTGGTTTGGCATCCAGACCATGTTCGGCGGGTTGGCGATCCATCTGTTTCTCGGTTCGCTGTCGGCCGACTGGAAGGCCCTGGGCGGCACCGGGGAGGTGATCGGCTTCATGCTGTTCTGGGCGCTGAACCTGTGGGTGGTGCTGCGTGGCGCCGAGTCGATCAAATGGCTGGAAACCCTGTCGGCGCCACTGCTGGTGCTGGTGGGCCTGGGCCTGCTGGTGTGGGCGATGCCCAATGTGTCGCTGACCGAACTCATGGCCCAGCCGCCAAAACGGCCGGAGGGCGCCAGCCTGTGGGGTTACTTCTTTGCCGGCCTGACCGCCATGGTCGGGTTCTGGGCCACGCTGTCGCTGAACATTCCGGACTTCAGCCGCTATGCGAAAAGCCAGAAGGACCAGATTGTCGGGCAGATCATGGGCCTGCCGTTGACCATGTTCCTGTTTGCCTCCCTCGGCGTGGTGATGACCGCCGCCTCGGAAAAACTGGTGGGGGTGACGGTGTCGGATCCGGTGTCGCTGATCGGCCATATCCAGAGCCCGGTCTGGGTGGCGTTGGCCATGGCGCTGATCATTATCGCCACTTTGTCGACCAACACCGCGGCCAACATCGTCTCGCCCACCAATGACTTCCAGAACCTCGCACCGAAGCTGATCAACCGCACCAAGGCAGTGATGCTCACCGGCCTGGTGGGCTTGGCGCTGATGGGCCATGAACTGCTGAAAAAGCTCGGCTGGATCGTCTCCGAGATCAGCCTCGAGTCGGTTTACTCCAACTGGTTACTGGGCTACTCGAGCCTGCTCGGCCCCATTGCCGGGATCATGGTGGTGGACTATTTCCTGATCCGCAAACAGCAGCTTGATCTCGCCGGCCTGTACCGCGACGACGTCTATCCGGCGTGGAACTGGTACGGCTTCATTGCCTTCGCGGTGCCGGTGGCGTTGACCCTGCTGTCGCTGGGCAGTGATGTGTTCAATTGGTTCTACAGCTACGGCTGGTTCACCGGTTCTGCGTTGGGCGGCCTGATTTATTACGGGCTGTGCTCGATGCGCTCCAGTCAATCAGTAGCGAAATCGGCGGTGTGATGGATGCCCTCAACCTGTAGGAGCGAGCTTGCTCGCGAAGAGGGCCGCACATTCCCCCGAGATCCACCTGAACAAACCCATAAGAACAACCCCGAGGAGATCACCATGAACGCGGCCGTCGACGTTCTGCAGTCCAGCCACCAGCACATCAACCGCGACCGCTTGTGGCAGTCACTCATGGACCTGGCCAGGCTCGGCGCCACGGTCAAGGGTGGGGTCTGTCGCCTGGCGCTGACCGACCTCGACCGCCAGGCCCGAGACATTTTCGTCGGCTGGTGCGAGGAGGCCGGCTGCACGGTCAGCGTGGATGCCGTCGGCAATATCTTTGCCCGCCGCCCCGGACGCAACCCTGACCTGCCACCGGTCATGACCGGCAGCCACATCGACACCCAGCCCACCGGCGGCAAGTTCGACGGCTGTTTCGGCGTGCTGGCCGGGGTCGAAGTACTGCGCACCCTGAATGACCTCGGCGTGCAGACCGAGGCACCGCTGGAGGTGGTGGTCTGGACCAACGAAGAAGGCTCGCGCTTCGCCCCGTGCATGATGGGCTCCGGGGTGTTCGCCGAGAAATTTACCCTGGAAGAAACCCTGGCCAAAGTCGACGCTGAAGGTGTGACGGTGGGGGAGGCACTCAACGCCATTGGCTATGCCGGCCCACGCCAAGTCAGCGGGCACAAGGTTGGTGCTTACTTTGAAGCACATATTGAGCAAGGACCCATTCTTGAGGATGAACAAAAAACTATTGGTGTGGTGATGGGCGCGCTCGGACAGAAGTGGTTCGACCTCAAGTTGCGTGGTGTCGAAGCCCATGCCGGACCCACCCCGATGCACCTGCGCAAGGATGCCCTGGTGGGGGCGGCGGTGATCGTCGGTGCAGTCAATCGCGCGGCGTTGGGGCACCAACCCCATGCCTGTGGCACGGTCGGTTGCCTGCAGGCTTATCCCGGCTCACGCAACGTGATCCCGGGCGAAGTGCGCATGACCCTGGACTTTCGTCATCTGCAACCGGAGCGCCTGGACTCGATGATCGCCGAGGTGCGCCAGGTGATCGAAACCACCTGCGAGGAACACGGCTTGAATTACGAACTGACGCCCACCGCCGATTTCCCACCGTTGTACTTCCACCAGGACTGTGTCGAGGCGGTTCGCGGGGCGGCGCAAGGCTTGGGTTTGTCGCACATGGACATCGTCAGCGGCGCGGGGCATGACGCGATCTTCCTCGCGGAACTGGGCCCGGCGGGGATGATTTTTGTGCCTTGTGAAGGAGGGATCAGCCACAACGAAATCGAGAATGCCGCACCGGATGACCTGGCGGCGGGCTGTGCAGTGTTGTTGCGGGCGATGTTGGCGGCGTCGGCGACGGTGGCCAAGGCTGGGTGAAAACTGTTCCCTCTATCGGGGACTATCAGCTCTGATAGTTCCCTGTTCTGCGGAGTGCATCGATACTCAAACACTCGGATCAGTACAGCACGGAGCGTTTCGATGCCTTCTCTACAGCCGGTGTGGCTCACTCATTACCGTTACGATGCCCTCGATCGTTTGATCAATGACGAACATCCGGATACGCCGGCACGTCAGCGCTTCTACTGCCAGAAGCGCCTGGTTACCGAAATCCAGGGAGCATTGGGTCAGTCGATTGTCCAGCATGGCGACCTGTTGTTAGCGCAACAACGACGCCAGGGCCAGTCTGCGGACACTGCGCTTTTGGCCACGGATCAACAACGTTCGGTCTTGCAAACCCTCGACAGAGACCAACCGCCGCAACCCATCGCCTATTCACCCTATGGTCACCATCGAGGCGAAAGCGGTTTGAGCGGCCTGCTGGGTTTCAATGGCGAACGACCGGACCCGGTGACCGGGCATTATTTGTTGGGTCAGGGTTATCGGGCCTATAACCCGGTGCTGATGAGATTCAATTGCCCGGACAGTTGGAGTCCGTTTGGTCGGGGGGGATTGAATGCGTATGGATATTGTGTGGGGAATCCGGTGAATCGGGTGGATCCGACTGGGCATGTGATTGCTAATACTGGGCAGGTGAATTCTTATAGAGTTCCAAAACTTGCTCGAGTGATTGGAATTACGCCTGTTACAGCGCCAGTTCATAAGAGCTCAGGAGACGTATTTGGTGAAATCGCTACAACCTATCAGCATATAGGGTGGGCGTCGGGCAAGACGAGTGAGTTAAAAAATTTCGGTCAATCATTTGCTGCCAAGATGTTGAAGGCTAGATTGAAGGTTGAGGTTGACGAGGGTGTCGCCAAATTCAATCATGCTTTAAATAGCGAAGGAGGTGAAGGGTTGGAATTACACAAGGTCTACATTAACGTGGAACATGTGTCATCGCTAAAGGGTTTTCAGGGGACTAAGCCTTTACGCTATAAATCCGATCTCAAATCTTCCGGTCGTCCGTCGCTTGAAATACCATCGGAGCTTTCTGATGAGTTATTGTTTTCACAGCAATTCATCGAGCGCGAATATTATAGAAATCCGCCGCTTAAAGGGCATGTGAAGAGGACGATCGATATGTATGCTCGGGTCAATGAATTGGTGCGAAAAGAGACACCGGTTAGTCAGAGTAGAAAAGATTCGATATAGTTAAGTGTAAGCATAAAACCCGCCAAAAGGCGGGTTTTATATCAGCTAACCGAAAATCACTCTTCGATGTTACCCATAGCAGTAGTATTGAAACCACCGTCTACATACATGATTTCACCGCTGATGCCCGACGCGAGGTCGGAGCACAGGAAGGCGCCGGCGTTGCCGACTTCTTCGATGGTGACGTTGCGACGCAGCGGGGTTTGCGCTTCGTTGGCGGCCAGCATTTTGCGGAAGTTCTTGATGCCCGAAGCCGCCAGGGTGCGGATCGGGCCAGCCGATACGCAGTTCACACGGGTGCCGTCCGGGCCCAGGGAGCCGGCCAGGTAACGCACGCCCGCTTCCAGGGAAGCCTTGGCCATGCCCATGACGTTGTAGTTCGGCATGGTGCGCTCGGCGCCCAGGTACGACAGGGTCAGCAGGCTGCCGTTGCGGCCTTTCATCATTTCGCGACCGGCCTTGGCCAGGGCCACGAAGCTGTAGGCGCTGATGTCGTGGGCAATGCGGAAACCGTCACGGGTGGTGGCTTCGGTGAAGTCGCCGTCCAGTTGGTCGCCCGGGGCGAAGCCGACGGAGTGCACGATGCAGTCCAGGCCGTCCCATTTCTTGCTCAGTTCTTCGAAGACCTTGGCAATTTCTTCGTCGCTGGCCACGTCGCACGGGAAGCACAGCTCAGGGCTCGAACCCCAGCCTTGTGCGAACTCTTCGACACGACCCTTGAGTTTGTCGTTCTGATAAGTGAAGGCAAGCTCAGCGCCCTCGCGATGCATGGCGGCAGCGATGCCGGATGCGATGGACAGCTTGCTGGCGACACCGACGATCAGTACGCGCTTACCGGCGAGAAAACCCATGTGTTGCTCCTCTTTCAGGTTATTCGGCTGATGCTGGGGCCAGGAAGGCGGCCTCCAGCAACTGCTGGGTATAGGGATGTTGCGGTGCGGCAAAGATAGCTTGCGCGGCACCTTGTTCGACCACTTGGCCATGCTTGACCACCATCAACTGGTGGCTCAGCGCTTTCACCACAGCCAGGTCATGGCTGATGAACAGATACGTCAGGTTGTACTTGCTTTGCAGTCTGCGCAGCAGTTCAACCACTTGGCGTTGCACGGTGCGGTCGAGGGCCGAGGTCGGCTCGTCCAGCAAAATCAACGCCGGTTTTAGCACTAATGCCCGGGCAATGGCGATTCTTTGCCGTTGCCCGCCGGAAAATTCGTGAGGGTAGCGGTGCCGGGTGTCCGGATCCAGGCCTACTTCCTCGAGCGCGGCAATAATAGCCTGCTCTTGCTCGGCTTCCGTGCCGATCTTGTGAATGCGCAGGCCTTCGCCGACGATCTGGCTCACGCACATGCGTGGGCTCAGGCTGCCGAAGGGGTCCTGGAACACCACCTGCATCTCCCGCCGCAGCGGCCTGACCTGTTGTTGCGTCAGGCTGTCCAGCGGTTTGCCTTCAAAACGGATCGCGCCCTTGCTGGCAATCAAACGCAAAATCGCCAGGCCCAGCGTCGACTTGCCCGAACCACTCTCGCCGACAATGCCCAGGGTCTGGCCCTGGGGCAGGCTGAAGTTGATCCCGTCCACCGCTTTCACGTAATCGACGGTAGTGCGCATAAAGCCTTTCTTGATCGGGAACCAGACTTTCAGGTCCTCGACTTGCAGCAGCGGCGGGCCGATTTCATTGCTGGCCGGCTGTCCGCTGGGCTCCGCTGCCAGCAGTTCGCGGGTGTACGGATGCTGTGGTGCGCGAAACAATTCCTCACACGATGCCTGTTCGACGATGCAACCGCGCTGCATGACACATACCCGATGCGCAATTCTTTGCACCAGGTTCAAATCGTGGCTGATCAGCAGCAGGGCCATGCCCAGGCGCGCCTGCAAATCCTTGAGCAAGTCGAGGATTTTCAGCTGCACGGTGACGTCCAGCGCGGTGGTCGGCTCGTCGGCGATCAGCAGTTCCGGCTCGTTGGCCAGGGCCATGGCAATCATCACCCGCTGCCGTTGGCCGCCGGACAATTCGTGGGGCAGGGCCTTGAGGCGCTTGTGTGGCTCAGGGATGCCCACCAGTTCCAGCAGCTCCAGGGTGCGTTTGGTCGCAACCTTGCCGGTCAGGCCCTTGTGGATCCCCAGCACCTCGTTGATCTGCTTCTCGATCGAGTGCAGCGGGTTCAGCGAGGTCATCGGCTCCTGGAAGATCATCGCAATGCGGTTGCCACGAATGTGGCGGATGGTTTTCTCTTTCAGGCTCAGCAGGTCATGCCCGGAGTAGTTGATGCTGCCACTGGGGTGGCTGGCCATAGGGTAGGGCAGCAGGCGCAGGATCGAGTGCGCGGTGACCGACTTGCCCGAACCGCTTTCGCCGACCAGGGCCAGGGTTTCCCCGCGCTTGATGTCGAAACTGACACCCTCGACCACGCGATGCCGGCGGTCGCCGATGCCGAACTCGACGCTGAGGTCGCGTACTTCGATCAGATTGTCCTGACTCATTTCACTTCCTCGGGTCGAAGGCATCGCGGGCGGACTCGCCGATAAACACCAGCAGGCTCAACATCACCGCCAGCACCGCAAAGGCGCTGATGCCCAGCCACGGCGCCTGCAGGTTGGACTTGCCCTGGGACACCAGTTCGCCCAGGGACGCGCTGCCCGCCGGCAAACCGAAACCGAGGAAGTCCAGCGCGGTCAGGGTGCCGATGGCGCCGGTGAGGATGAACGGCATGAAGGTCATGGTCGAGACCATGGCGTTGGGCAGGATATGGCGGAACATGATCGCGCCGTTCTGCATGCCCAGCGCCCGCGCAGCACGTACGTACTCCAGGTTACGGCCGCGCAAAAACTCCGCACGGACCACATCCACCAGGCTCATCCAGGAGAACAGCAGCATGATCCCCAGCAGCCACCAGAAGTTGGGCTGCACGAAACTGGCAAGAATGATCAGCAGGTACAGCACCGGCAAACCCGACCAGATTTCCAGGAAGCGCTGCCCGGCCAGGTCGACCCAGCCGCCGTAGAAACCCTGCAGCGCGCCGGCGATCACCCCGATGATCGAGCTGAGGACAGTCAGCGTCAGGGCAAACAGCACCGACACCCGGAAGCCGTAGATCACCCGGGCCAGCACGTCACGGCCCTGGTCGTCGGTGCCCAGCAGGTTGTCCGCCGAGGGCGGGGCGGGGGCCGGGACTTTCAGGTCGTAGTTGATGCTCTGGTAGCTGAACGGGATCGGCGCCCACAGGGTCCAGGCGTCCTTGGCCTTGAGTAGCTCGCGGATGTACGGGCTCTTGTAGTTGGCCTCCAGCGGGAATTCGCCGCCGAAGGTGGTCTCTGGATAACGCTTGAGCGCCGGGAAGTACCATTCGCCGTCGTAGTGGACGGCCAGCGGCTTGTCGTTGGCGATCAGCTCGGCGCCGAGGCTCAGGCCAAACAGCACGAGAAAAATCCACAGCGACCACCAGCCGCGCTTGTTGGCTTTGAACAGCTCGAAACGGCGTCGATTGAGAGGGGAAAGGTTCATCTCAATGCTCCCGGGTTTCGAAGTCGATGCGTGGGTCGACCAGGGTGTAGGTCAGGTCTCCGATCAGTTTTACCACCAGCCCCAGCAACGTGAAGATGAACAGCGTGCCGAAGACCACCGGGTAATCGCGGTTGATCGCCGCCTCGAAGCTCATCAGGCCAAGGCCGTCGAGGGAGAAGATCACTTCCACCAGCAGCGAGCCGGTGAAAAAAATCCCGATGAAGGCCGAGGGGAAACCGGCGATCACCAATAGCATGGCGTTGCGGAACACATGGCCGTAGAGCACCCGGTGGCGGGTCAGGCCCTTGGCCTTGGCGGTGACCACGTACTGCTTGTTGATCTCGTCAAGGAAGCTGTTCTTGGTCAGCAGGGTCATGGTCGCAAAGTTGCCGATCACCAGGGCGGTCACCGGCAGCGCCAGGTGGCAGAAGTAGTCGAGGATCTTGCCGCCCAGGCTCAGTTCATCGAAGTTGTTCGAGGTCAGGCCGCGCAAGGGGAACCAGTCAAGGTAGCTGCCGCCGGCGAACACCACGATCAGCAGGATGGCGAACAGGAACGCCGGGATCGCGTAGCCGACGATGATCGCCGAACTGGTCCAGACGTCAAAATGGCTGCCGTGTCGCGTGGCCTTGGCGATCCCCAGGGGGATCGACACCAGGTACATGATCAGGGTGCTCCACAAGCCGAGGGAGATCGACACCGGCATCTTCTCCTTGATCAGGTCGATGACCTTGGCATCGCGGAAGAAGCTGTCGCCGAAATCCAGGCGCGCGTAGTTCTTGATCATGATCCACAGACGTTCCGGCGCCGACTTGTCGAAGCCGTACATTTGCTCGATTTCCTTGATCAGCGCCGGGTCCAGGCCCTGGGCGCCGCGATAGCTGGAGCCGGCCACCGAGACTTCGGCACCGCCCCCGGCAATCCGGCTGGTGGCGCCTTCAAAGCCTTCGAGCTTGGCGATCATCTGTTCCACCGGGCCACCGGGCGCGGCCTGGATGATCACGAAGTTGATCAGCAGGATGCCGAACAGGGTGGGAATGATCAGCAGCAGTCGCCGTAATATGTAGGCCAGCATCTTATTGCTCCCCGGCCGCAGGTTCGGCTTGCTCTTGTTTCAGCACCTCGATCGCCGGTTTGGCGTCGGGCTTGATCCACCAGGTGTTGATGCCGATGTCGAAGGTCGGCGAAACCTTGGGGTGGCCAATGTGATTCCAGTAGGCCACGCGCCAGGTCTTGATGTGCCAGTTGGGGATCACGTAGTAGCCCCATTGCAGCACTCGGTCGAGCGCACGGGCGTGGGCCACCAGACTGCTGCGCGAGTCGGCATTGATCAGTCCCTCCACCAACTGGTCGATGGCCGGATCCTTGAGGCCGATGTAATTGCGGCTACCCGGCTTGTCGGCGCTTTCCGATTTCCAGAACTCGCGCTGTTCGTTGCCCGGCGAACTGGACTGCGGGAAACCGCCGACCACCATGTCGAAGTCCCGGGAGCGCACACGATTGATGTACTGCGAGACGTCGACCCGGCGAATCTCCAGGTCAATCCCGAGGTCGCTGAGGTTGCGTTTGAACGGCAGCAGCACCCGCTCGAACTCGGTCTGTGCCAGCAGGAACTCGATCTTCACCGGTTTGCCGCTGGCGTCGACCATCTTGTCGTCGACGATGCGCCAACCGGCTTCCTGCAGCAGTTGATAGGCTTGACGCTGCTGGGCGCGGATCATGCCGCTGGCATCACTCAACGGGTTGGCGAAGGCCTCAGTGAACACTTGTTCGGGAATCTTGCCGCGCAGGGGTTCGAGGATCTTCAACTGCGCTTCATCCGGCAGCCCGGTGGCGGCCATTTCCGAGTTTTCGAAGTAACTCCGGGTGCGGGTGTAGGCACCGTTGAACAGCTGTTTGTTGGTCCACTCGAAGTCCAGCAGCAGACTCAGGGCCTGACGCACTCGCACGTCCTGGAACAGCGGCCTGCGCAGGTTGAAGACAAAGCCCTGCATGCCGGTGGAGTTGCCGTTGACGATCTGTTCCTTGATCAGTCGACCTTCACTGACCGCCGGAATGTTGTAGGCATTGGCCCAGTTTTTCGCGGAAATTTCCAGCCAGTAATCGAACTGGCCAGCCTTGAGGGCTTCCAGGGCGACGGTGTTGTCGCGGAAATAGTCGGTGCTCATCACATCGAAGTTGTAGAAGCCGCGATTGATCGGCAGGTCCTTGCCCCAGTAGTCCTTGACCCGCTCGTAGCGGATCGAACGCCCGGCCTTGACCTCGCTGACCTTGTACGGCCCGCTGCCCAACGGCGCTTCGAGGTTGCCCTTGGTGAAGTCGCGGTTTTCCCACCAGTGCTTGGGCAGCACGGGCAATTGGCCGATGATCAGCGGCAACTCGCGATTGTTGTTGTGCTTGAAGGTGAACAGCACCCGCAGCGGGTCTTCGGCGACCACCTGGTCGACATCGCCGTAATAGCCGCGATACAGCGGAGCGCCACTTTTCATCAGGGTCTGGAAGCTGAACACCACGTCTTCGGCACGCACTGGATGGCCGTCATGGAAGCGCGCCTCAGGGCGCAGGTAGTAGCGCACCCAGCTGTTGTCCGGGGCTTTCTCGATCTTGCTGGCAATCAGCCCGTATTCGGTGAAAGGTTCGTCCAGGCTTTGCCGCGCCAGGGTGTCGTAGATCAGGTCGGTGTCGTTGGCCGGTACGCCCTTGCTGATGAAGGGGTTGAGGCTGTCGAAGCTGCCGAAGCCGGCCTGGCGGAAGGTCCCGCCTTTGGGCGCATCCGGGTTGACATAGTCGAAGTGTTTGAAATTCGCCGGGTACTTGGGCGGTTCGTCGTACAGGGTCAAGGCATGTTGCGGCGCCGCTTGGGCGATACAGGCCACACCCGCGAGGAGCAGGCCGAGGAGGGTACGCACAGGCATCATTGAGCTTTCTCCGAAGTCTTCAGCCACCACGCATTCAGGCCCAGGGTGTAGGGCGGCGTGGTCACGAAGGCGAACCGGTTACGGTACGCCAGGCGGTGATAATTGATGTACCAGTTGGGAATAATGTAGTGCTGCCATAGCAGCACGCGGTCCAGCGCCTTGCCGGCGGCCACTTGTTCGTCGCGGGACTGGGCCGCGAGTAACTGTTCCAGCAGGTGGTCGACCACCGGGTTGGCGACGCCGGCGTAGTTCTTGCTGCCCTTGACCGCGACCTGGCTCGAGTGGAAGTACTGCCACTGCTCAAGCCCGGGGCTGAGGGTCTGGTCGAGGGTCATGAGAATCATGTCAAAGTCGAACTGGTCCAGGCGCTGCTTGTACTGGGCGCGGTCGACCGTGCGCAGGCGCGCGTCGATGCCGATGCTGGCGAGGTTTTCCGCGTAGGGCTGGAGAATCCGTTCCAGGTTCGGGTTGACCAGCAGGATCTCCAGGCGCAACGGCTGGCCGGCGGCGTTCTGCAGGCGCTGGCCGTTGAGCTTCCAGCCGGCTTCGGCGAGCAATCCGAGGGCCTGGCGCAAGGTCTCGCGAGGAATCCCACGGCCTTCGGTGCGCGGCAGGCTGAAGGGCTCGGTGAACAGCTTGGCGGGCAACTGCTCGCGGTAGGGCGAGAGCATCAGCCATTCGTGACCCACCGGCAGGCCGCTGGCAGAGAATTCGCTGTTGGGGTAATAACTCACGGCCCGCTGGTAGGCGCCGCTGAACAAGGTGCGGTTGGTCCACTCAAAGTCGAACATCAGGCCCAGGGCCTGGCGCACCTTGGCATCGGCGAACGTGCTGCGCCGGGTGTTCATGAACAGGCCCTGGGTCTGGGTCGGGATCTGGTGCTGGATCTGCGCCTTGATCACCTCGCCACGGCGCACGGCGGGGAAGTTGTAGCCATTGGCCCAGTTCTTCGCCTGGTGTTCGATGTAGATGTCGAATTCGTTGGCCTTGAACGCTTCGAAGGCGACGTCGCTGTCACGGTAGAACTCGACCTCGACCTTGTCGTAATTGTATTTGCCGCGATTGACCGGCAGATCCTTGCCCCAGTAATCCTTGACCCGTTCGAACTGCAGTTGCCGACCCGGCTGGACCTGGGTGATGCGGTATGGCCCGCTGCCCAGCGGCGGCTCGAAGGTGGTCGCCTTGAAGTCGCGGCCTTTCCAGTAGTGCTGCGGCAGCACCGGCAGCTCGCCCAGGCGCAGAATCAGCAGTGGGTTGCCGGCGCGCTTGAAGACGAAGCGGATGCGCAACGGGTTGAGGATGTCGACCCGCTGCACTTCCTGCAGGCTGGTGCGGTAGCGCGGGTGGCCTTCCTTGAGCAGCAAGCGGTAGGAAAAGGCCACGTCGTAGGCGGTGATGGCTTTGCCGTCGTGGAATCGTGCCTCGGGGCGCAGGTTGAACACCACCCAGCTGCGATCCTCGCTGTATTCCACGGATTGCGCGATCAGCCCGTAGCTGGATGCCGGCTCATCACCGGAGGGCGCGTACTGCCCGGTGCCGACCATCAGCGGCTCATTCAGCTCGTTGATGCCGTACTGCAGGAAATTCGGCGTGGCAACCGGGCTGGTGCCCTTGAAGGTGTAGGGGTTGAGGGTGTCGAAAGTGCCAAACGCCATCAACCGCAAGGTGCCGCCCTTGGGCGCTTGCGGATTCACCCAGTCGAAGTGGGTAAAGCGGGCTGGGTACTTGAGTGTGCCGAACTGCGCGTAACCGTGGCTTTCGCTGATGGTTGCGCTTGCGGGAAAGCTCAAGGCCAGGCTGATCAGCAGGAGGGGAAAGACAGGCTTCAAGTCAGGGTTTCGATCCAGGCGGCTTGGGCTACATGGTTCGTACAGTAACAGCTTGTCTTGACAGGAAAAAGCCGGGGGGAGGGGTTGTTCAAATCCCAAGCTGCAATGGTTTGTACAGGTGTTATGAGTGGCACGGTCATCTGTAGGAGCTGGCTTGCCAGCGAAAAACCTGAGGCCGCCGCATTTATTCAGAATGGGCGCGTCATCGTTGACGTTTTTCGCGAGCAAGCTCGCTCCTACAATTTATCGCCCATTAAACACGCCTTGACTCTCAGCGCGGCGAGGAGACGGTGAGCAGTTGCCCCGGCTTCAATGCCTGGCCGACCCGCGGGTTCCAGCGCTTGAGGTGTTGCATCTCGACATTGAAGCGCTTGGCGACCATGTACAGCGAGTCACCCCGCTGGACCTTGTACTTCGTCTGCTTCTTGCTGTTGGCGGCGAGGGTCGTGGTGGTGCGCCCGCTGCTGCGACGGGTGTCCTGCATGACCAGGGTCTGGCCGGCCTTGAGGTGCTTGCCGCTGAGGTTGTTCCAGCGTTGCAGGTCCTTGACGTCGACCTTGTTGGCCTTGGCGATGGCTGTCAGGTTGTCGCCACGCTTGACCCGATAACTGCGCTTGGCACCGGCAATCACCGGGCTTTCGGCACCGTCGAACACTGGCTTGAGCGGCCGCTTGCTGATCAGCTCTTCGGGCTTCATGGTCGAAAGGCTGGCGGTCAGCAACTGCGCCTTGGAGGTGGGCACCAGCAAATGCTGAGGGCCATCGATGGTGGTGCGCTGCTTGAAGGCCGGGTTGAGCTGGAACAACTCGTCTTCGTCGATATTGGCCACCGCAGCGACCTTGGACAGGTCCATGCGCTGGTTGATTTCGACGACTTCGAAGTAAGGTTGGTTGGCAATCGGGTTGAGGTTGACGCCGTAGGCTTGCGGGGTGATCACCACCTGGGACAGGGCCAGCAACTTGGGCACGTAGGCCTGGGTTTCCGCGGGCAGTGGCAAGTTCCAGTAATCGGTGGGCAGGCCGAGTTTTTCGTTGCGCTCGATGGCCCGGCTGACCGTGCCTTCGCCGGCGTTGTAGGCCGCCAGGGCCAGCAGCCAGTCGCCGTTGAACATGTCGTGCAGCTTGGTCAGGTAGTCCAGCGCCGCGGTGGTGGAGGCGGTGATGTCGCGACGCCCATCATAGAAGCGGGTCTGGCGCAGGTTGAAGTAACGTCCGGTGGACGGAATGAACTGCCACAGGCCCACAGCATTGGCCGGCGAATACGCCAGCGGGTTGTAGGAGCTTTCAATCACTGGCAACAGCGCCAGTTCCAGCGGCATGTTGCGTTCTTCGAGGCGCTCGACAATGTAGTGCATGTACAGGCTGCCGCGCTCGCCAGCGGTCTCGAGGTACGAAGGATTACTGGCGAACCACAGGCGCTGTTGCTCGATCCGTGGGTTGACGCCCAGGCCGTCCTGCAACTGGAAACCTTGGCGCATGCGCTCCCAGACATCCTGCGGGACCTCTGGCGTAGGCTTTTCGCTGAGCCAGATCGGCTTCTGCTTGGCGCGGGAGGCCAGGGTGTGGGCCGCGTCGGTTTGCGGCACTTGACCGGTGCTGCTGCAGCCCGCCAGGGTGGCGGACACAGCCACCGCGATGGCTTGAGCCAGGCGGGTCAATGCGTCTGATTTGATGGATTTACGTATAGATGACGACATTGGCTGGAAGTAAGTTCCGGGCAAAAATGTCGGGCGATTCTAGAAAGGGCACCCGGTATGGTCAACCTTTGAGAATCTTCCGACCTATGCTCGCCCTGCTTAGAACCTATCCTTCCAAGCCCGAAGTGCCGCAAAAACCTCACTGGGCGCCCGGTCTTTGGAGTCACTCCGTTCGTCTAATATTTCTTTAACAGATGTTTCTCCGGTGCGCAGAAACGGATTTGTCAGCTTCTCCAACGCCAGATTGGAGGGCAGAGTGATCTGTCCTGACTCGCGTAATTGCGAGACATTCCTGAAGCGCTCGGCGACGTCCGGGTTGTTCGGCTCGACCGCGACGGCAAAGCGCAGGTTGCTCAGGGTGTACTCGTGGGTGCAGTACACCAGGGTCTCGTCCGGCAAGGCGGCGAGGCGGCTCAGCGAGTGGTGCATCTGCTGCGGCGTGCCTTCGAACAGGCGGCCGCAACCGGCGGCGAACAGGGTGTCGCCACTGAACAACACGCCCGGGGTGTAGTAGGCGATGTGGCCGAGGGTGTGACCCGGCACCGCGTACACGTCGAAGGTATGACCGAGTACGCTGATCTGGTCGTTATCCTTGAGCGCTACGTCGCGCCCCGGGATGGTTTCGCTGGTAGGGCCGAAAACCTTGGCGCCGGTGGCCTGCTTGAGGGTTTCGACGCCGCCGACGTGGTCATGGTGATGGTGGGTCACCAGGATATCGCTGAGGGTCCAGTCGGGATGTTCAGCCAGCCAGGCCAGGACCGGCGTGGCATCGCCCGGATCGACTACGGCGCAGCGGCGAGTTGCTTCATCTTGTAACAACCAGATGTAGTTGTCGGTGAAGGCGGGCAGGGCACGGATAGGTATCATTACGGAATTCGCCAAGCGGAATACATTGGCGCATCTTAGAGCTTCCTGGCGAGTTGGAGAATGCAATGACCGATAAAGCGTTCGCGCAGGCCGATCCGCAGTGGCTGGAATTGATTGGCGCCGCCCGCGAGTGGCTGTCCGGGCCCATCGGCCAATTTCTGCTGGATGAAGAGCGGCGCATGCTCGAAGACGAGCTCGGGCGCTTCTTCGGCGGCTACCTGGTGCATTACGGGCCCTCGGCCGAAACCCCGCCCAACGCCCCGCAGGTGCAACGCAATGTGCGCCTCGGTGCGCCGTTGCCGGGGGTGGAAATTGTCTGTGAAGAACAGGCCTGGCCGATCAGCGAGCACGCTGCCGACGTGGTGGTCATGCAGCACGGCCTGGATTTCTGCCTGTCGCCCCACGGCCTGCTGCGCGAGGCCGCGAGTGCCGTACGCCCCGGCGGGCATTTGCTGATCATCGGCATCAACCCCTGGAGCAGTTGGGGCATGCGCCATGTGTTCGCCTCTGACGGGATGCGCAAGGCGCGCTGCATTTCACCGTCGCGGGTGGCCGACTGGCTCAACCTGCTGGGCTTCGCGCTGGAGAAACGCCGCTTCGGGTGCTATCGTCCGCCGCTTGCGTCTCCTGCCTGGCAAGCTCGCCTGGCCGGTTGGGAGCGCAGGGCGGGTAACTGGCAACTGTCCGGTGGCGGCTTCTATCTGTTGGTCGCACGCAAGATTGTCGTCGGCCTGCGTCCGGTGCGCCAGGTGCGGCGCGAGCCGATGGGCAAGCTGATCCCGCTGCCGATGGCCAAGGTCAACCGACGCGACAGCAAACCGTAACCCCCCTTCCTTATTACTCCAGCCGGGTTCGCCCGGCCTTGGCATTGTCGGCCGCGGCCGACAAGCCACCGACTTATTCTGGATAGATTGCATGAGCGATAGCGTAGAACTCTTCACCGATGGCGCCTGCAAGGGCAACCCCGGCCCCGGCGGCTGGGGCGCCTTGCTGGTGTGCAAGGGCAAGGAAAAGGAATTGTGGGGAGGAGAAGCCAACACCACCAACAACCGCATGGAGTTGATGGGAGCAATTCGTGGCCTGGAAGAGCTCAAGCGGCCCTGCGACGTGCTGCTGGTGACTGACTCGCAGTACGTGATGAAGGGCATCAACGAGTGGATGGTCAACTGGAAAAAGCGCGGCTGGAAAACCGCGGCCAAGGAACCGGTGAAGAATGCCGACCTGTGGATGCAACTGGACGAACAGGTCAATCGCCACAACGTGACCTGGAAGTGGGTGCGTGGCCACATCGGCCATCCGGGCAACGAGCGCGCCGACCAATTGGCCAACCGCGGCGTCGATGATGTGCGTGGCTACAAGCAGGCCTGATCGGCTGAAAAGCTGCGCAATTCGTCGATCAACCGCAAACAGTGTTTGAGCCCCGGTGATACGTCGCCAATCCGCTGGCTGAGAATGATCGGCGAGGTGGCGTTGTTTTCCAGCACCGGGGTGAAGCCGATGTCGTCGCGGTGCAGCAATTGCACCGAGGCCGGTACCAGGGTCACGCCGATGCCCGCACCCACCAGGCCGATCGCCGTCTGCAGCTCGTTGGTCCACTGCGCGACCTTGATACTTACCCCGTATGACTCGAACAGCGCAATCACATGGTCGGCGTAGCTCGGCCGTGGGTTGCCGGGATAGAGCACGAAGGGCTCGTTGGCCAACTCGCTGAGGCTGATGGGCCGGGCCAGCAGCGGATGGCCGGCGGGCAGGGCGGCGACCAGCCGGTCTTCGTTGAGCACGGTCTGGATGATCGCCGGGTCGTCGATGCGAATCCGCCCGAAACCGACATCGATCCGACCCGCCTTGAGCGCCTGCACTTGCTGCAGGGTAGTCATTTCCGACAAGCCTAGCTCCAACTCCAGGGCGTCGTTGCTGCGCAGGCGCCTGATCAGTTCAGGCAGCACGCCGTAGAGCGTTGAAGGCGCGAAGCCGATACCCAGCCAGGTTTTCTCGCCCAGGCCGATCCGCCGGGTGTTGTCGCAGACCTTGTGCAGCTGCTCCAGCAGCGCCGTGGAGTGCTCGAGGAAAAACCGCCCGGCCTCGGTCAGGCGCAGCGGCCGTCCGCGCTCCAGCAGGACCACCCCCAACTCATCTTCCAATTGCTGGATCTGCCGGCTCAAAGGCGGTTGGGCGATGTGCAGGCGCTCGGCGGCACGGGTGAAATTCAGGGTTTGCCCCAGCACCTGGAAGTAACGCAAATGACGCAGTTCCATATGTTCTCCAAGGTTGATACCTGCAAGGTATCGATCCAGACCAATTCTATATTGGAACCCGGAAAAAAGCCGTACGAGAATCGATCCCAGAACTTCAAGAACCTGATGGGTATGGACATGCTTTCTTCTGCCATTGAATCGATCGAGACGATCATCGTCGATCTGCCGACAATCCGCCCGCACAAGCTGGCGATGCACACCATGCAGAACCAGACCCTGGTGATCATCCGCGTGCGCTGCGCCGACGGCATCGAAGGCATCGGTGAGTCGACCACCATCGGTGGCCTGGCCTACGGCAACGAAAGCCCGGACAGCATCAAGACCAACATCGACCAGCACTTCACGCCGTTGCTGCTGGGCCAGGACGCCTGCAACATCAACGCCGCCATGCTGCGCCTGGATCGCAGCATCCGTGGCAACACCTTCGCCAAGTCCGGTATCGAAACCGCCCTGCTCGATGCCCAGGGCAAGCGCCTTGGCCTACCGGTCAGTGAGCTGCTCGGTGGCCGTGTGCGTGACGCGCTGCCGGTGGCCTGGACCCTGGCCAGTGGCGACACCGCCAAGGACATCGCCGAAGCCGAACAGATGCTCGACCTGCGGCGTCACCGGATCTTCAAATTGAAGATCGGTGCCGGCGAAGTCGACCGCGACCTGGCTCACGTGATCGCCATCAAGAAAGCCCTGGGCGATCGCGCCAGCGTGCGGGTCGACGTCAACCAGGCCTGGGACGAGGCCGTGGCCTTGCGCGCCTGCCGAATTCTCGGCGGCAACGGCATCGATCTGATCGAACAGCCGATTTCGCGCAACAACCGTTCCGGCATGGTCCGCCTCAACGAAATGAGCCCGGCGCCGATCATGGCCGACGAGTCCATCGAGTGCGTCGAAGACGCCTTCAACCTGGCCCGCGAAGGCGCGGCGTCGGTGTTTGCCCTGAAAATCGCCAAGAATGGTGGCCCGCGCGCCGTGTTGCGCACCGCCGCCATTGCCGAAGCAGCGGGGATCGGCCTGTACGGCGGCACCATGCTCGAAGGCGGGATCGGCACCCTGGCCTCGGCCCATGCCTTCCTGACCTTGAACAAGCTGAGCTGGGACACAGAGCTGTTCGGCCCGCTGCTGCTGACCGAAGACATTCTCAGCGAGCCGCCGGTGTACCGCGATTTCCAGCTGCACGTTTCACGCGAGCCGGGCCTTGGCCTGAGCCTGGACGAGGAGCGCCTGGCGTTCTTCCGTCGTGACAAAACCGCCACCACCCTGTATTCCGCCTGAGGAGATGCGCATGCTGTTCCACGTAAAAATGACCGTGAACCTGCCGGTCGACATGAATCCCGAGCGGGCTGCCCAGCTCAAGGCCGATGAAAAGGCCCTGGCCCAGCGCCTGCAGGAACAGGGCAAGTGGCGGCACCTGTGGCGTATTGCCGGGCTCTACGCCAACTACAGCGTGTTCGACGTCGACAGCGTCCAGGAACTGCACGACACCCTGATGCAACTGCCGCTGTACCCCTACATGGCTATCGAAGTGAACGCGATGTGCAGGCATCCTTCTTCTATTCACGAAGACGATCGCTGAGCCGGCGTCGTCCGTACTGCACTCTAATAAATACAAGATGAGGATTAATCATGAACGTCAAAATTTCCCACACTGCCACCGCCCAGAAGTTTCTCGAAGAGGCCAGCGGCCTGCACAATGATGAAGGCAGCCCGCGCGCCAAGGCGCTGATCTACCGCATCCTGCGCGACTCGGTGAACATCATCGAAGACCTCAACGTGACCCCGGAAGAGTTCTGGAAAGCGGTCAACTACCTCAACGTCCTCGGCGCGCGCCAGGAAGCGGGCCTGCTGGTCGCCGGCCTGGGCCTGGAACACTACCTCGACATGCTGATGGATGCGGAAGACGAGCAGGCCGGTAAAACCGGTGGCACCCCGCGCACCATCGAAGGCCCGCTGTACGTCGCCGGCGCACCGCTGTCTACCGGCGAAGCGCGCCTGGACGACGGCGTCGACCCAGGTGTGGTGCTGTTCATGCAAGGCCAGGTGAAGAACACCGACGGCTCGCCACTGGCCGGCGCCGTGGTCGATGTCTGGCACGCCAACACCGGCGGCACCTACTCGTACTTCGACGGCAGCCAGTCGGAATTCAACCTGCGTCGCCGGATCGTCACCGACGCCGAGGGTCGCTATCGTTTCCGCAGCATCGTGCCGTCGGGCTACGGCTGCCCACCGGACGGTCCGACCCAGCAACTGCTCGATCAACTGGGCCGTCACGGCCAGCGTCCGGCGCACATCCATTTCTTCATCTCGGCGGACGATCATCGTCACCTGACCACCCAGATCAACCTGGATGGTGACAAGTACCTGCACGACGACTTTGCCTACGCCACCCGTGACGAACTGATCGCCAAGATCACCTTCAGTGACGACCAGCAACGCGCCGCAGCCTACGGCGTGAGCGGGCAATTCGCTGAAATCGAGTTCGATTTCACCCTGCAATCTTCCGCCCAGCCGGAAGAACAGCAGCGTCACGAGCGAGTTCGCGCCCTGGAAGACTGATCACGCGCGGCTCACCGACCACGAGATAAACCACCGTTTATCTCGTGGTTTTTGCCGTTGTGGCACCTGGCCTACAATAGCCAGGTCCGCTGTACCCCTAACAACAATGAGAGAGACGGTTATGCAAGCGCATCTATTGAGTGAGCGCAGCCGCGTGTTTGCCCAGGCCGACCCCTATGCAGTGTCGGACTACGTCAATCAACACGTGGGCAACCACTGCATCCGCCTGCCCAGCAGCGGCAGTCCGCAGGCCAGTCTCAATCACAGCAAATTCGCCAGCCTGGACCTGTGCCGCATCAGTTATGGCGGCAGCGTGCGGGTCACCTCGCCAGCCCTGGAAACCATCTTCCACCTGCAAGTCCTGCTGCGCGGCCACTGCCTGTGGCGCGGTCATCGCCAGGAACATTACTTCGCTCCCGGCGAGTTGTTGCTGATCAATCCGGACGATCCGGTGGACCTGACCTATTCCGACGACTGCGAAAAATTCATCCTGAAGATGCCCGCCAGCCTGCTGGAATCGGTGTGCCAGGAGCAGCGCTGGTTGCACCCGGGGCAGGGCGTGCGCTTCCTGGAAAACCGCTACCAACTGGACGAGCTGGAAGGCTTCGTCAACCTGCTGGGCATGGTCTGCCAGGAAGCCGAAGCGTTCCAGAGCATGCCGCGGGTCCAGGATCACTACGCGCAGATCATCGTCAGCAAGATGCTCAGCCTGATGAAAACCAACGTCAGTCGCGCCGGACTCGGTTCGCAGACCGCCAGTTTCGAGCGGATCACCGATTACATCGAGCGCAACCTCAAGCAGGACATCTGCAGTGAGGAGCTGGCACGTCAGGCAAGCATGAGCCTGCGTTCGCTGTACGGGCTGTTCGAGCGGCATGCTGCGACCACGCCGAAGAACTACATTCGGCAGAAGAAGCTGGAACGGGTCAACGCCTGCCTCAGCGACCCCACCTGCACTGTGCGCAACGTCACCGAACTGGCCATGGATTACGGTTTCCTGCACCTGGGCCGGTTTTCCGAAAGCTACCGCAAACAGTTCGGCGAATTGCCGTCGGACACCCTCAAGCGCCGCCACTGATCGGCGTTCGATGCGCGCCGCCCGCGCGCATCGATTCGGTTGCAGAAAACGGATAGTGCTTTGCACCCAGTGGATATTGGCCCTCCAGCGCCCGTTCTAGCATGAGCCTTGCCTGAACAATAACAATGGAGGCGGCGGCCATGACCCTGCGACCCGAATATCTTCACTCCCTGCTCGAAGACGATAAAGAACAGGGCCTCTTCCGTTGCAAGCGGGAGATGTTCACCGACCCGCGCCTGTTCGATCTCGAAATGCAACACATCTTCGAGGGTAACTGGCTGTACCTCGCCCACGAGAGCCAGATCCCCAACAAGAACGATTTCTACACCACCACCATGGGCCGCCAGTCGATCTTTATCGCGCGCAACAAGGACGGTGAACTCAACGCCTTCCTCAACGCCTGCAGCCACCGTGGCGCCATGCTCTGCCGGCACAAGACCGGCAACAAGAGCTCCTATACCTGCCCGTTCCATGGCTGGACGTTCAACAACTCCGGCAAGCTGCTCAAGGTCAAGGACCCAGCGGCTGCGGGTTACCCGGCGAGTTTCAACTGCGAAGGCTCCCACGACCTGACCAAGGTGGCGCGTTTCGAGTCCTACCGTGGCTTCCTGTTCGGCAGCCTCAAGGCCGACGTGGTGCCGCTGGTGGAGCACCTCGGCGAGTCGGCGAAGATCATCGACATGATCGTCGATCAGTCGGTCGACGGCCTGGAAGTCCTGCGCGGCTCCAGCAGCTACATCTACGAAGGCAACTGGAAGCTCACCGCCGAAAACGGTGCCGACGGCTACCACGTCAGCTCGGTGCACTGGAACTACGCGGCGACCCAGAACCAGCGCAAGCAACGCGAATGCGGCGACGAGAACCCGACCATGAGCGCCGGTACCTGGGCCAAGCAGGGCGGCGGTTTCTACTCGTTCGACAAGGGCCATATGCTGCTCTGGACCCGCTGGTCGAACCCCGAGGACCGGCCGCTGTACGAGCGCCGCGACGAACTCGCCCGCGACTTTGGCAAGGCCCGCGCCGACTGGATGATCGAGAACTCGCGCAACCTGTGCCTGTACCCCAACGTCTATCTGATGGATCAGTTCAGTTCGCAGATCCGTATCGCCCGGCCGATCTCGGTCAATCGCACGGAAATCACCATTTATTGCATCGCCCCCAAAGGCGAAAGCGACGCCGCGCGCTCCAGCCGGATTCGCCAGTACGAAGATTTCTTCAACGTCAGCGGCATGGCCACCCCGGATGACCTGGAGGAGTTCCGCTCCTGCCAGATGGGCTATCAGGGCAGCAGCACGGCGTGGAACGACATGTCCCGTGGTGCCGAGCACTGGGTCGAGGGCGCCGATGAGGCGGCCAGGGAGATCGACCTGCAGCCGCTGCTCAGCGGTGTGCGCACCGAAGACGAAGGTCTGTTCGTGCTGCAGCACAAGTACTGGCAGGAAACCATGCTCAAGGCCCTGGCCGAAGAGCAGTCGGCCTTGATCAAGCTGGAGGAACTGGCATGAGCATTTCCTATGACGCCGTGCGCGACTTTCTCTTCCGCGAAGCGCGCTACCTCGACGACAAGGACTGGGACAACTGGTTGGAGCTGTACGCCGCCGACGCCAGTTTCTGGATGCCGTCCTGGGACGACAACGACGAGTTGACCGAAGACCCGCAGCGAGAAATTTCGCTGATCTGGTACGGCAACCGCATGGGCCTGGAGGACCGCATCTTCCGGATCAAGACCGAGCGTTCCAGCGCCAGCGTGCCGGACACCCGGACCTCCCACAACATCAGCAACATCGAGCTGCTCGAGCAAGCCGACGGCCTGTGCAAGGTGCGCTTCAACTGGCACACCCTGAGCTTTCGCTACAAGACCGTCGACAGCTATTTCGGTTGCAGTTTCTACACCCTCGACGTGCGCGGCGACAGCCCGCTGATCAAGGCCAAGAAAGTGATCCTGAAGAACGACTACGTTCGCCAGGTCATCGATGTCTACCATTTGTGAGGGCTGGGTCATGACGCATTCCATTGCACTGAATTTCGAAGATGGCGTGACCCGGTTCGTCGACGCCAAGCCAGGGGAAACCGTGGCCGACGCCGCGTACCGCCAGGGCATCAACATTCCGCTGGACTGCCGCGACGGCGCCTGCGGTACCTGCAAATGCTTTGCCGAAGCCGGGCGTTATGAGCTGGGCGAGGAGTACATCGAAGACGCCTTGAGTCCGGAAGAAGCCGAGCAGGGCTTCGTCTTGACCTGCCAGATGCGCGCCCTGAGCGATTGCGTGGTGCGAGTGCCAGCATCCTCGGACGTCTGCCGGACCCAGCAGGCCAGCTACAGCGCGACCATCAGCCAGGTGCGCCAACTGTCTGACAGCACCATTGCTCTGTCGATCAAGGGCGAGGCCTTGAGCAAGCTGGCGTTCCTGCCGGGGCAATACGTCAACCTGGGGATTCCCGGCAGCGAGCAGACCCGCGCCTACTCCTTCAGCTCGTTGCAGCGCGACGGCGAGGTCAGTTTCCTGATCCGCAACGTCCCGGGCGGACTGATGAGCAGCTTCCTCACCGGCATCGCGAAGGCCGGCGACAACATGAGCCTGGCCGGGCCATTGGGCAGTTTCTACCTGCGCGAAATCCAGCGGCCGCTGCTGTTGCTGGCCGGCGGCACCGGCCTGGCGCCGTTCACCGCCATGCTGGAGAAAATCGCCGAGCAGGGCAGTGCGCATCCGTTGCACCTGATCTACGGGGTGACCAACGATTTCGACCTGGTGGAACTGGATCGCCTGCAGGACCTGGCCGCGCGCATCCCCAACTTCAGCTTCAGCGCCTGCGTGGCCAACCCGCAAAGCACTCACCCGCTGAAGGGCTACGTGACCCAGCACATCGAACCGCAGCACCTCAACGAGGGCGACGTCGATGTCTACCTCTGCGGCCCGCCGCCGATGGTCGAAGCGGTCAGCCAGTACATTCGCGAACAGGGTATTGCGCCGAAGAACTTCTACTACGAGAAATTTGCTGCCAGCGCGGCGTGATCGCAGATAGGCGGATGGTCTGTAGGAGCTGGCTTGCCAGCGAAAGAGGCGGCGCACTGTATCAGACACACCGCCTTCGCCGGCAAGCCGCAAGCGGGCGCCGGCTCCTACACGGGGCGCTGTCCAGCCAGATATCCACGATTCAAAGGAACCCAACATGCACAGATTCCAAGACAAAATCGCCCTGGTCACCGGTGCCGCCCAGGGCATCGGCCGGCGGGTGGCCGAGCGCCTGGCGGCCGAGGGCGCACGGCTGGTGCTGGTCGATCGCTCGGAGTTGGTGTTCGAGCTTGAAGCCGAACTGTCCGGCAATCACCAGGTACTGGCCCTGACCGCGGATCTCGAGCAATACGCCGAATGCAGCCGGGTCATGCAGGCCGCTGTAGAGCGTTTCGGCCGGCTCGACATCCTGATCAACAACGTCGGCGGCACCATCTGGGCCAAGCCGTTCGAACACTACGAAGAACAGCAGATCGAAGCCGAAGTCCGCCGCTCACTGTTTCCCACCCTGTGGTGCTGCCACGCCGCCTTGCCGTTCATGCTGGAGCAAGGCAGTGGGGCGATCGTCAACGTCTCGTCGATCGCTACCCGCAGTGTCAATCGGGTGCCCTACGGTGCGGCCAAGGGCGGGGTGAATGCCCTGACCGCCTGCCTGGCCTTTGAAACCGCCGGGCGCGGGATCCGCGTCAACGCCACCGCACCGGGCGGCACCGAGGCTCCGCCACGGCGAATCCCGCGCAACAGCGCCGAACAGAGCCCCGAGGAAAAGCTCTGGTACCAGCAGATCGTCGACCAGACCGTCGAGAGCAGCCTGATGAAGCGTTACGGCACCATCGAGGAGCAAGTCGAGCCGATCCTGTTCCTCGCCTCCGATGATGCGGCCTACATCACCGGGCTGGTAATGCCGGTCGGCGGCGGCGACCAGGGCTGAACCCACGCCGATCGACCCGGTCGGCGTGCCCCGTACGCTCTGTGATAAGATCGCGCCCCTACGCAAAACGGCACGATGAGGGGTTGAAACAAGATGGCTCAAAGGATGGTGGTGCTCGACACCGAAACCACCGGCATGCCGGTGACCGATGGCCACCGGATCATCGAAATCGGTTGCGTCGAGTTGCTCGGTCGACGCCTGACGGGCCGGCATTTCCACGTCTATCTGCAGCCGGACCGGGAAAGTGACGAGGGCGCGATTGGCGTCCACGGCATCACCAACGAGTTCCTGGTAGGCAAGCCGCGCTTCGCCGAAGTGGCCGATGAGTTCTTCGAGTTCATCAAGGGCGCGCAGTTGATCATCCACAACGCGGCGTTCGACGTTGGCTTCATCAACAACGAATTCGCGCTGATGGGTCGCCACGACCTGGCCGACATCACCCAGCACTGCTCGATCCTCGACACCCTGTTGATGGCCCGTGAGCGTCACCCCGGCCAGCGCAACAGCCTCGATGCCCTGTGCAAACGCTACGGCGTCGACAACTCCGGCCGTGAACTGCACGGCGCCTTGCTCGACTCGGAGATTCTCGCCGACGTCTACCTGACCATGACCGGCGGCCAGACCAGCCTGTCGCTGGCGGGCAATGCCTCCGATGGCGCCGGTGATGGTTCCGGTAGCCAGGCCACGGAAATCCGTCGCCTGCCGGCTGACCGCACGCCAGGAAGGATTATCCGCGCCAGTGAAGCGGAGCTGGCCGAGCATGCCGCACGCCTGGAAATCATCGCCAAGTCCGCCGGCGCTCCAGCGCTCTGGACCCAGTTGGCCGAAGCGCAGAGCCAGGGCTGATACACGCGGCCTCGCGACATGGGGTTTGACCTTCTACCCTGAGTGTATTCAGGCAGGAATGGTCCAGTGCCGATCAGTTGAGCGATGCAGATCAACTGTAGGAGCGAGCCTGCTCGCGATGGTCGTTAACGATAACGCGCCCTGATTGGGTCACGCGGCGTACTTGAGTCCATCGCGAGCAGGCTCGCTCCTACAGAAGTCGTTGATTGATGGGGTCAGGGCCAGGCTGCCGTCTCAGGACGCCGCCCCCTATGTACAAAGACTTGAAATTCCCGGTCCTTATCGTGCATCGCGACATCAAGGCCGACACCGTTGCTGGCGACCGCGTACGCGGCATCGCCCGTGAGCTGGAGCAGGAAGGCTTCAGCATTTTCTCGGCGGTGGACTACGCCGAAGGCCGCCTGGTCGCAGCCACTCACCACGGCCTGGCGTGCGTGCTGATCGCCGCCGAGGGCGCCGGGGAAAACACCCACTTGCTGCAGAACATGGTCGAGCTGATCCGGGTTGCCCGAGCTCGCGCGCCTAACTTGCCGATCTTCGCCCTCGGCGAGCAGGTGACCCTGGAAAACGCCCCCGCCGATGCCATGAGCGAGCTGAACCAGTTACGCGGGATTCTTTATCTGTTCGAAGACACCGTGGCCTTTCTCGCGCGCCAGGTGGCGCGGGCGGCACGCACCTACCTGGATGGCCTGTTGCCGCCGTTCTTTCGCGCCCTGGTGCAGCACACCGCCGACTCCAATTACTCCTGGCACACCCCGGGGCATGGCGGTGGCGTGGCCTATCACAAAAGCCCGGTGGGCCAGGCGTTTCACCAGTTCTTCGGCGAGAACACCTTGCGCTGTGACCTCTCGGTGTCGGTGCCCGAGCTCGGTTCCTTGCTGGATCACACGGGTCCGCTGGCCGAAGCCGAGGCGCGGGCAGCGCGCAATTTCGGCGCCGATCACACCTTCTTTGTGATCAATGGCACCTCGACCGCCAACAAGATCGTCTGGCAGGCCATGGTTGCCCGTGACGACCTGGTGCTGGTGGACCGCAATTGCCACAAGTCGGTACTGCATTCGATCATCATGACCGGCGCCATCCCCCTGTACCTCTGCCCCGAGCGCAATGAACTGGGGATCATCGGGCCGATTCCCCTGAGTGAATTCAGCCCCGAATCGATCCGCGCCAAGATCGACGCCAGCCCGCTGACGCGTGGACGCCCAGCCAAGGTCAAGCTGGCGGTCGTCACCAACTCGACCTACGACGGCCTGTGCTACAACGCCGAGCTGATCAAGCAGACCCTGGGCGACAGCGTTGAAGTCCTGCATTTCGACGAGGCCTGGTACGCCTACGCGGCCTTTCACGAGTTCTTCGCCGGGCGCTACGGCATGGGCACTTCGCGCTCGCCCACCAGCCCACTGGTGTTCACCACCCATTCCACCCACAAGTTGTTGGCCGCCTTCAGCCAGGCCTCGATGATCCATGTGCAGGACGGCGGAGCCCGACAACTGGATCGCGACCGCTTCAACGAAGCCTTCATGATGCACATCTCGACCTCGCCGCAGTACAGCATCATCGCTTCGCTGGACGTGGCGTCGGCGATGATGGAGGGCCCGGCGGGGCGTTCGCTGCTGCAGGAAATGTTCGACGAAGCCCTGAGCTTTCGCCGGGCCCTGGACAATTTGCGCCAGCACATCGACGCCGACGACTGGTGGTTCTCGATCTGGCAGCCGCCGCAGGTCACCGGCATCGCCACCGCCGACTGGCTGCTGCAACCCGAGGCGGACTGGCATGGCTTTGGCGATGTCGCCGAGGACTACGTGCTGCTGGACCCGGTCAAGGTCACCCTGGTGATGCCCGGCCTGACCGCCGGCGGCGCCTTGAGCGAGCGCGGGATTCCGGCGGCGGTGGTCAGCAAGTTCCTCTGGGAGCGCGGGCTGGTGGTGGAAAAAACCGGGCTGTATTCGTTCCTGGTGCTGTTTTCCATGGGCATCACCAAGGGCAAGTGGAGCACCTTGCTCACCGAGTTGCTGGAGTTCAAGCGCAGCTACGACGCCAACCTCAGCCTCGCCGCCTGCCTGCCGTGCGTGGCCCAGTGCGACCCGGCGCGCTATCAGGGCATGGGGTTGCGGGACCTGTGCGATCAACTGCACGCCTGCTACCGCAGCAATGCCACGGCCAAGCACCTCAAGCGCATGTACACCGTATTGCCGGAAGTGGCGATGAAACCGGCCGACGCCTACGACCATCTGGTGCGCGGGGATGTCGAGGCAGTGCCGATCGATCAACTGCAAGGACGCATCGCCGCGGTGATGCTGGTACCTTATCCGCCGGGCATTCCACTGATCATGCCCGGCGAGCGCTTCACCGAGGCGACACGCTCGATCATCGACTACCTGGCATTCGCCCGTACCTTCGACATCAGTTTCCCCGGATTCGTCGCCGATGTGCACGGGCTGCAACACGAAGACGCAGGCGCCGGGCGCTGCTACACCGTCGACTGCATTCGCACCTGAGGACGTTTACCTGTATGCAACCGCTGAGCAACTTCCGACAGCCGAACCTGGCGGTGCGTGTCGCCGACCAGGGTTTTGCCGCCTACATCTGCACCAGTGACTTCAGCTTCGAAATCAGCGCCTATATCAGCGCGCGTATCGGCGTGCCGGTGGCGCAGTGGCCGCTGCACGCCGTCACGCCTTACCGCAAATGCTATGGCATCGACGCCGAGGAATTCGCCAGTTACCACGAGGCGCCCGATAGTGCGATTTTCATGGCCTTTCTGGACGAGCAGGCGGTGGGGCACATCGTAGTCAGTACCAATTGGAATGGCCTGGCCCATATCGACGAGTTGGCGGTGCACGGGCCCGCCCGACGCCACGGCGTGGCCAAGGCCCTGCTTGACGTGGCGCAGTTCTGGAGCCGGAAGAAGTTGCTGCCGGGGATCATGCTGGAGACCCAGAACAATAACCTCGGCGCCTGTCGCCTGTACGAGCGTTGCGGCTACGTACTGGGCGGCATCGATCACCTGCGCTATCGCGGGATCGATCCATGCACCCAGGAAGTGGCGTTGTTCTGGTATCGACTGTTCGACGAGCCAAGCGCTGTCAGCCCGGCAGCAGCGCCTGGGCATTCGTCGTGATGATCTCGAGCAGCGCGCCCTGTGCCGGGGTTGTCGCGACATGCTTCAGGCTCAGGACGTAAAGACTGATCGGCACCGCCGGCGACACCGGGCACACATCCAGCCCGGCCGCCTTGGCACCAAGGGCGGTGAACGGATCGACAATCGCCAGGCCTTCACCGGCTTCTACCATGCTGCGCATCATCTGGTGGGTCTGCACCCGGGTATGCACCACGGGCGCCGGGCGCAGCGCCTGCAGCTTGCTGTCGAACAGCACACTCAGCGGGTCGTGGCCTTCGAGCCCGACCAAGGCCTGGCCGGCCAGGTCCTGGGCCGAGATATATTTCTGCCGCGGTTGCAGCCAACCGTGGGGCGCCAGCAAGTGCAGCTTGCCCTGGGCCAGCACCTGGCATTGGATGTCACTGTGTTCGGGGTCGTGCAGGCTCAATCCCAGGTCGCTTTCGCGCAGCAACAGGCTCCGGACAATGTCGGCGGTGGGCTGGCTCTGCAGGGAGCAGGGCACATCGGGGAAGCGCCGGCGCAAACTGGCAATAGCCTGCGGCAGCAGTTGATACGCCAGGGGCGGCGTGCCAATCACCCGTAATGGCGGCGCGTGGTACTGGCGCAGGCTTTCAGCCAGGCGTTGCACAGGTTCGAACGCGCTATAGACGTTGGCGATCTGCACCTGCAACAGCCGCGCCTCACGCGTGGCCTGCAAGCGCCCGCGAACGCTGGCAAACAGCATGAAGCCGAGTTGATCCTCGGCCTCGCGCAAAATCCCCTCGATCTCGGCCACCGGCAACTGCAACATCTCGGCTGCGGTACCGACGTGAGCGGTTTGCAGGAGCGCCTGGATCACTTCGATATGGCGTAGACGCATGCGTGAAGTCCATGTTCAGCGGGTGAGGGGTAGTGGCTGAATCCTAACCCAAGTCCGCAATCATGACTCCAACGGGTCGTGGAAATTACTCAGGCGCTGACCACGGATTCGGGTTCGCGAATCAGCGTAACGCCGGTTTGTACCAGCACGAACTGGTTGTCATCGACTTTATTGACCCGGTCTCCGATCGCCAGTTTGTAGGTCATGACCGGTGCGGATCCGCCGAAACTGTCGACCGCTGGGGTGGATTCCTGGAATTCATGCACCGAGTAGACACGACCCTGCGCGTCTCTTGCATGGAATTGTCCGACGAGTACTGCTGCCATCTGCTTAGAACCTCTGGAAATAAGTCACTCAATTTGCGGTTCAGTAGACCGTCGTCAAGCGTGGGAAGTTTTCCGTCCGGAAAAAAATAGTGATTTGCCGTGATTGCCCGAGCCAAATCCGCTGCACTGCCCGTGGATCATCTATAACTACAGGCTCCTTTAACCAGATAGTCGGGAACTCCCATGAGCAAGGTCCATACGGTCGCTGTCCTGGTAGGCAGCCTGCGGAAACAGTCGATCAACCGCAAGGTCGCCCTGGCGCTGGCGGAATTGGCGCCGGCCAACCTGAAATTGAACATCGTCGAGATCGGCGACCTGCCGCTCTATAACGAAGACATCGACGAAACACCGCCGGCAGCCTACAGCACTTTCCGCGAGCAGGTGCGCTCATCCGACGCAGTGCTGTTCGTCACCCCGGAATACAACCGCTCAGTGCCGGCACCGCTGAAAAATGCCATTGATGTTGGCTCCCGGCCCTACGGCAAAAGCGCCTGGAGCGGTAAACCGGGCGCGGTGATCAGCGTTTCCCCGGGCGCCGTCGGCGGTTTCGGCGCCAACCACCACCTGCGCCAGTCCCTGGTGTTTCTCAACGTTCCTTGCCTGCAGCAGCCAGAGGCTTATCTGGGTGGGGCGGGTACGTTTTTCGATGAGTCGGGCAAGCTGTCGGACAAGGTCCAACCGTTTTTGCAGAGTTTTATCGATGCTTATGCGCAGTGGGTTGAGCAGAACAAGAAGGTTTGAGGGGAATTGCCGGTTCAGGGGTCGTGGCGAGGGCGTTGCCCTCGTTGCGGGTCCGCCTGGTACTCAAAGCTGGCGGCTGAAACGCTTCGAAGTACTTCATAAACAGGCCAGTTGGAAACCGATCTGACTCCGTTTAGTCATATTTACTTAATACCCACGACTGCGATTTTGCTGTTGTAGCAGTTAACAAGGGGTATTAAACGCCATTTTTGTAGCTCCTATCTGTGTATCTCGTGGGACGTTTCCTATAGTTGCGGCGCGGTGTAGATAACTGCCGTGGGATAGTCCAATGTTGTCGAGTTGTTAGCGGGAAGTGACTTTCGCAAGGGGTGCACTTTTCGCTAAACAAGGAGAGCGCTTGCTACTTCTTTGTTTCGGAATGTTTGGTAGCAAGCGTTTCTGACGGGATCGAAATGGCGTAGTGACCTGGACTTTGTTGCCAGGAACAATGGAGGAATCATGGCTTCGAACAGCTTTCAAAACGAAGTGCCCAAGGCGCGGGTCAACATAAAGCTTGATCTGCACACCGGCGGTGCAAAAAAGAACGTCGAATTGCCCTTGAAGTTGATGGTCATGGGTGACTACAGCAATGGACGGGAACAGCGTCCGCTGTCTGAGCGCAGCAAGATTGGCGTCGACAGGAACAACTTCGATAACGTACTGGCCGAGTTCTCACCCGCCTTGAAATTCGCCATGGATAATGTGCTGGTACCAGGCGGTGCCGACACCGCGGTCGAGTTGAGCTTCCAGTGCATGAAAGATTTCGAGCCAGAACAAGTGGCCCGGCAAATTCCGCAACTGCGCGCCTTGTTGGCCATGCGCAATCTGTTGCGCGATCTCAAATCCAATCTTCTGGATAACGTAACCTTTCGCTATGAGTTGGAGCGCATCCTCAAGGATGACGCGCTGAGTGACGAATTGCGCGCCGAACTGGCCGCCTTGGCTCCCCAGTCCGTTAACTAATCAAAGTCGGTTCGTTTAAAAGGAAGTTATCGCAATGTCCCTTGAAAATTCCAACGTGCAATCGCGCGGCGCTACCCTGTTGTCTGAAAAAAGTGTTTATGCCGGGCTGTTCGGCAAAATCAATCTGAACCCGGTCGAGTCATTGGGCGGTATTGACAACTTTCAGAGCGCAGAAGGGCTTGCCGAAGCGACTGCCGATGAGCGTGTCACAGCGGCGGTCAATGTATTCCTGAAGTTGCTCCAGCAATCCTCGCAAAAGGTCGAGCGCCTCGATAGGGCGCTGCTGGATGAGCATATTGCAGCGCTGGATGCACAAATCAGCCGGCAACTCGATGCGGTACTGCATCACCCGGATTTTCAGCGACTTGAGTCCACCTGGCGTGGTGTCAAATCGCTGATCGATCAAACCGATTTCCGCCAGAACGTGCGCATCGAGCTGCTGGATATCAGCAAGGATCATCTGGTAGAGGATTTCGACGACGCTCCGGAAATCGCCCAAAGCGGCCTGTACCTGCATACCTACACCCAGGAATACGACACCCCGGGTGGCGAGCCGATTGCCGCGGCCATTTCCAACTTCGAGTTCGACCGCAGTCCGCAGGACATCGCATTGCTGCGCAATCTCTCCAAGGTGTGCGCCGCGGCCCACATGCCTTTTATCGGTTCGGTGGGTCCGGCGTTCTTTGGCAAGCAATCGATGGCCGAGGTGGCCGCGATCAAGGACATCGGCAACTACTTCGACCGTGCCGAGTACATCAAGTGGAAGTCGTTCCGTGAAAGTGACGATGCCCGCTATATCGGCTTGATGATGCCGCGGGTGTTGGGTCGCTTGCCTTATGGTCCGGAGACCGTGTCGGTGCGCAGCTTCAACTACATCGAAAACGTCAAGGGCCCGGACCACGACAAGTACCTGTGGACCAACGCGTCTTATGCCTTCGCGGCCAACATGGTCAAGAGCTTCATCGCCAATGGCTGGTGCGTGCAGATTCGCGGACCGCAGGCCGGTGGCGCAGTGACTGACCTGCCGATCCATTTGTACGATCTGGGCACCGGCAATCAGGTCAAGATCCCTTCCGAAGTGATGGTTCCGGAAACCCGCGAGTTCGAATTCGCCAACCTCGGCTTCATCCCGCTCTCGTACTACAAGAACCGCGACTATGCCTGCTTCTTCTCCGCCAACTCGGCGCAGAAACCTGCGCTGTACGACAGCGCTGATGCCACGGCCAACAGTCGGATCAACTCGCGCCTGCCTTACATCTTCCTGCTGTCGCGCATCGCCCATTACATGAAGCTGATTCAGCGCGAAAACATTGGCACCACCAAGGACCGACGCTTGCTGGAGTTGGAGCTGAACAAGTGGATTCGTGGGCTGGTCACCGAAATGACTGACCCGGGTGATGACTTGCAAGCCTCCCATCCATTGCGCGAGGCCAATGTGGTTGTCGAAGACATCGAGGACAACCCCGGTTTCTTCCGCATCAAGTTGTACGCCGTGCCGCATTTTCAGGTGGAGGGCATGGACGTCAACTTGTCGCTGGTCTCGCAGATGCCCAAGGCCAAGGCCTGAGTCTGTTCACAGTCAGGCCACTTCGTAGGGAAACGTTTACATGAAAATCGACCGCCCCTTGTGGGCCGCGGGGGCTTTGCTGTCTCCGCAGCAGTTCCAGCAACAGGCGCGATGGGAGGCCTGGGCCAATGAGCAACTGGCTCATTTGTCCCTAGTACACCCTTGGGGCGTTCAGGCTACAGGCTTTGACAGTGAAGCCCTGCGCCTGGGCACGCTGAAGGCGACCTTGCTTCGTGCACGCATGCCTGACGGTACGCTGATCGACAGCGAAGGTGTTGACCGGCTGCCCGCGGGCCTCGAACTGTCGCGCTTGCTGCCCGATAAGCTTCAGGCGGCGACGGTGCTGTTGGCCCTGCCGTTGGAGCAGGCCAACGGCAACAACTGCCTGTTCGCCGCCGCCACTGCCGACCGACCGACGCGCTACCGCCAGGATTGGCGTCAGGTCCAGGATATCTATGGCGACGAGATGCAATCAGTCGGCGTCCTCGAGCATGTGCTGAGCCTGCGCTTTGCTCACGACGAAAACGGCGACTACCTGACGTGCCCGGTCGCGCGACTGATACGCGACGGGCAGGCGGGGTGGACGCTGGATGCCGATTACGTACCGCCGCTGCTGCACTTTGCTGCGCACCCAGGGCTGGTTGCGCAACTGGATAATCTGTTCATCCAACTGTCGGCCAAGCGCCAACGCTTGATGGGCATGCGTCGCGAAAGCAACCAGCGCATGGCCGACTTCGCCGTGGCCGATGTCTCGCTGTTCTGGTTGCTCAATGCCTTGAACACCTATCAACCGCTGCTGGCGGACCTCAAGGCCTGGCCCGCGCGGCCACCCGAGCAGGTTTACCTGGAGCTGACAAAGCTGGCCGGCAGCCTGCTGACCTTCTCCCTTGAACACGATATCGAGCAGATTCCGGCGTATCAGCATCAGCAGCTGGGGGAGGTTTTTCCGACGCTGCTGGGGCTGATTTCAACCCTGCTCGAAGCCAGCCTGCCATCGCGAGTCATCGCCCTGGTGCTGGAACCCGACGGTGCCAACCGCTGGAAGGTCAAGCTTGACGATGCGCGGTTGCGCGAGCGCGATGGCGCCGATTTTTACCTGTCGGTACGCAGTCGTCTGTCCGCCGCGCAATTGCAAGGCCAGTTCCCGCAGCTCTGCAAGATCGGCAGCCCGGACGATGTCGAGCAACTGATCAATGCGGCCCTCAATGGGGTGCCCTTGAAATCCCTCAGCCACGTGCCCGCGGCGATCCCGTTGCGCCTGGAAAACCAATACTTCGCCCTCGATCTCGGTCACGAAAAAGGCCAGGCCATGCTGACTGCCGGCACCTGTGCCTTCTACGTTCCGAGCACTTTGGGTGAAGTCCAACTTGAACTGTTCGCGGTGTTGCGCTCATGAACCAGACAACTAAACACAGGGCGATGACCCTGGATGTCGACGACTTGCTGCAGGACAGTTACCTGTTGGTGCTGCAGTTGCGCCAAGGTGCCTCAGTGCTGGGCGGCGAAGCCTTCAGGGCACTGTGTGTCGAACAGGTCGAGCAGGTGGGGGCGCGGCTCAAGGAGGCTGACCTGCCACAACGCAGCATCGACCATATCAGTCACGCGCAGTGCGCATTGCTCGATGAGACGTTGCTCAGTTGCATCAAGCGCGACGATGAAGCACATGGCCGTTGGGTCAGCGAACCGCTGCAGGCACGCTTTTTCAACCGACACCAGGCCGGCGAGTTTCTTTACGATGACATGCGCGAAGTGCTGCGCGAACCCGCCCCGGACGTGCAGGTACTGACGGCATTCCAGCGCGTGTTGATGCTGGGTTTTCAGGGTCGCTATCGTGACGCCGATGACCCCGAACGCCTGCAGTTGCTGGCGGATTTGAGTGAGCGGGTCGCCCCGATGCAACTGCATCGCAGCCTGAACACCGCATCAAGGAACGGACCCGGCAGCCGCCTGTTCTCCGGGCTGGACACCCCGCTGTATCACGCACTCGTGGCAGGGCTGCTGTTGGTCGGCGTGTGGTGGGGGCTGGATCATCTGCTCGGTGGCCTGGTTGCCTCGTTCTTGCCCGCGCACGTTTGAGGTTAATCCATGACGCTCAAACACAAACGAGGCCTCTGGTTGTGGGCGGGGGCACTGGCGTTGTTGCTGGTGGCCCTTTTGCCTGGAACAGCCTGGAGCCGTACCGCGATGGCGCTGGTCGTGGTGGGCGGCATCGCCCTGGCCTGGAAGCGGGAAACTCGCGTCGATGCGCAACTGCGCCAGGAGTTGGCAGGGGACTTCCTCCTCAAACTGCCAGCCGCCTCCTATAGGCAGCCCGTGGTGCTGATGTGTGGTGATGACCTGGATCGCCTGTTTGCCAAGACACCAGCCGAGCATCCGCTGCTGCGCGTCACCCATCAGGGCTGCTATCTGCGGGTGGCGCAGCCGGAGCAACTGCCCCATCTGGCGCAGAGTATTCTGGCTTTACGCCCACAGTGGGGCGGTCAGCTCAGTGCGATGCTGGTGCTCAACCCGAGTGCGCACACCGATGCCGACGTATTGGCCGGGCATCTGCGGGCCTTCAATTATCAGGCCGGGTTGCTGCGCAAACGGGGTATCGCGCTGCCCTGGATGCTGGTGACCTACCTGCAATCGTCCCGGGGCAGCGGCCCCTGGTTCAGTTGGGAGGGCGCCGCGGGCAAATGTGTTGTGCGTGAACGTGGAGCCTGCAGCGGCACGGACGACTGGCAACGTCAGGGTAACGATGCCACCGCCCGCGCAGAGCGGCTGCAGGACATCGTCCAGCTCAACAGTGCGAGCGCGTGGGTGGATGACCATGTCCTGGCACGCTTGTGCGCACCCGAGACTCGCAACGCCATAGGCCGGCCGGTTGCCTGTGCGCTCACCCTGGTGCCGGTCGTGTCCGGGGCCTCGGATAACCTCTGGCAACGCTGGCTGAGTGCCCGCACTGGCTTGCGCGGCGCTGCCTCGGCGCGCGCGGGGGCAGAGGTGCGGTGGTCATTCCCCGATCCATTGCTGCACCTGCTTCCCGTCAAGGCGCAAAGCTCCTCGAGGCGCAGGGCGCAAATCGTCGCGCTGTGGCTGTTTGCACTCGCCAGCGTCGTTGCCCTGGGCAATTCGGCCTGGCACAACAAACTGTTGCTGCGAGAGGTCAGCGACGATCTGCGGCAATACCACAGCATTGCCGTGCCCACTCGCCAGGATCAACCCGAGTTCGCCTTGCGCGAACAGGCGCTGAGCGTGCTGCAGCAGGATGCGCAACGCCTCAACCACTATTACCGCAACGGCGAGCCTCTGGCGCTGGGCCTCGGCTTGTACAGCGCCGAGCCGTTACGCCAATGGGTGTTGGCAACGATCGCTGATCACAGCCAGCCCTCCATGACACGCAAGGCGGCACGCACGGTGCGTCTGGACAGCCTGTCGTTGTTCGCCAGCGCCAGCGCCGAGCTCAAGCCTGAGTCGACCAAAGTGCTGATCGACGCCCTGGTCGGCATCAAGGCGCAGCCCGGCTGGCTGATCGTGATTGCCGGGCATACCGACGCCGTCGGCAGCGACGCTCACAACCTTCATTTGTCCCGCGCCCGCGCAGCGGCCGTGCGTGAGTGGATGCAGCGTATGGGCGACCTGCCCGACAGCTGTTTCGCGATCCAGGGCTTCGGCAAAAGCCAACCCATCGCCAGCAATGACACCGAGGCGGGGCGCCAGGCCAACCGTCGCGTTGAAATTCGTCTGCTGCCGGAGGTGGGGGCGTGCGCGCTGCCCACTGCGGCGGCGGATGTTTAACCCCCATGTCGCTTGCGCGGCATTCATGTACTGAGAAAAGGAGCTTCACATGGCAAATGCCATTCACCTGTTTCTGGAAAGCCAGCCCAACACACTCATCAAAGGCGCGTCGGATCGGGTTGGGCGTAAAGGCAGTATCGAGGTCATTTCCCATGACCATACGCTGTTTAGCCCCACGGATGACAACACCGGAAACTGGACTGGGTCGCATGTGCATTCCCCGTTCAAATTCACCAAGGCACTCGACCCCGCAACGACCTACCTGATCAAGGCACTGACCACCAAGCAGACGCTCTCAAGCGCTGAATTCAGGTTCTACCGTGGCAACAACGCCGGGATGGAGGAGGCGTATTACATCGTCAGGCTGGAACAAGTCAAAGTGGTGAAAATCTCTCCAAAAATGTACGACATGAAGGATCCGGCTTTCGAGAAATATGACTACGTGGAGATGGTCGAACTGCGCTACGAGAAAATCATCTGGACCTATGTGGACGGCCAATTGACCCATAGCGACTCCTGGAACGAACGCCAGGTCGGTTGATGCCCATTGACCAGCAGGCGCCTGCCTGCTGGTCCCCGTGTGCCAGTTTGAGCGCCTGCCCGGCGGGCGCTCAGCCTGGCACATCCCGACACCGTGCCTGCGCACTACCGACCACTCGCTGAGCCTTCAGCACAAGGACGTTCCGCCATGACCCAACACTCCACGCGCCTGCTGCGGCGCCTCAATCCCTATTGCGCCCAGGCGTTGAGCGCCGCGGCAACGCTGTGTCAGACCCGCGCCCATGGACGGATCAGCATCGAGCACTGGTTGCTCAAGTTGCTGGAGCAGGGGGAGGGCGACCTGACCCTGATCGCCCGTCGTTACGAATGGGACATGGATGCCCTGTGGCGCGGCCTGCTTGACCACCTCGACACGCTGGGGCGCAGCGTGCAGGGCAAGCCACAGCTGTGCGGCCAGTTGCAGCAACTGATCGAAAGTGCCTGGTTGCGGGCGTCACTGGACGGCAATGACAACGTGCGCTCGGTGCACTTGCTCGGCGCACTGCTGGAAAATCCTCACTTGTTGGCCAGCGATGCTGTCTGGCCGCTGCTGAGCCTCAGTCAGGTCCAACTGCAGCAGTTGCTGACGTTACTTGATCAACACTCCGAAGAGCGCCCGCAGATTCAGCAAGACACTGGCCTGGAACTGCCTTCTGCGGTGACCGACGACCCGCACGATGGGTTGCAGGTCGTCTTGGATAAGTTCACCCAGGACCTCACCGCCAAGGCGCGGGCCGGACAGATCGATCCGGTGTTTGGCCGTGATGATGAAATCCGCCAGGTCATCGATATCCTCAGCCGGCGACGCAAGAACAACCCGATCCTGGTGGGCGAGCCTGGGGTCGGCAAGACGGCACTGGTCGAAGGCCTGGCCTTGCGCATTGCCGAGGGCAACGTACCGGACAGTCTCAAGTCGGTCAGTGTGCGCACCCTCGACCTGGGTCTGCTGCAGGCCGGAGCCGGGGTCAAGGGCGAGTTCGAACAACGCCTGAAAAATGTCATTGACGCGGTGCAGCAGTCAGCCAACCCGGTGCTGCTGTTCATCGACGAAGCCCATACCCTGATCGGTGCCGGTAACCAGGCCGGGGGCGCGGATGCGGCGAATCTGCTCAAGCCGGCACTGGCCCGTGGCGAGTTGCGCACCATCGCCGCCACCACCTGGAGCGAGTACAAGCAATACTTTGAGCGTGACGCGGCGTTGGAGCGGCGTTTCCAGAAGGTCAAGGTCGATGAGCCGGATGACGCCAATGCCTGTGTGATGTTGCGTGGCCTCAAGGCGCGCTATGCCAGTCATCATGGCGTGCACATCCAGGATGCCGCGGTGCAGGCGGCTGTCAGTCTGTCGCGACGCTATTTGCCGGGCCGACAGTTGCCGGACAAGGCCGTCGACCTGCTCGACACCGCCAGCGCCCGGGTGCGCATGAGCCTGGATTGCGAGCCGCAGGCGTTGGTGCGCCTCAAGGCGCGGCAAGCGGCACTCGAACTGGAGTGCGAGGCCTTGCAGGCAGACTGGCAAGTCAATGGCGGGGGGGCTGGGGAGCGTCTGGCGATCATCGCCACGCAACAGGCGCAGGTGCAGCATCAGCACCGTGAACTGGCCGGGCAGTACCGCGAAGAGCTGGACCTCACTCGGCAACTGCTCGACGCCCGCCAAGGCGAATCTGTGCAACCTGAGCACTGCGCCGCATTGCGAGAGCGCTTGAGCGAGATCCAGGGCCATCAACCGTTGCTGTCCCTCGACGTGTGCCCCCGCAGCGTGGCCGAAGTCATTGCCGACTGGACCGGCGTGCCCCTGGGCAGCCTGCTCAAGGACGAACCGGCGAGTCTGCTGCAACTGGAGCACCAACTGGCCGAGCGAGTGCAGGGCCAGGCCCCGGCACTGGCGGCCCTGGCCCAGCGCCTGCGGGCGGCCAGAGCCGGCCTGACCGAAGAACAGGCACCGCAGGGGGTGTTTCTGCTGGTCGGCACCAGTGGCGTGGGCAAGACCGAAACCGCACTGGCGCTGGCCGACTGTCTGTTCGCCGGCGAAAAATCGCTGATCACCCTCAACCTCTCCGAGTACCAGGAGGCCCATACCGTCAGTCAACTCAAGGGCTCGCCACCGGGCTATGTCGGTTACGGCCAAGGCGGCGTGCTCACCGAAGCGGTGCGCCAGCGCCCTTACAGCGTGGTCCTGCTGGATGAAGTCGAGAAAGCCCATCGCGATGTACTCAACCTGTTTTATCAGGTGTTCGATCGCGGCTTCATGCGTGATGGCGAGGGGCGCGAAATCGACTTTCGCAACACCGTGATCCTGATGACTTCCAACCTGGGCAGTGATGAATTGCAGGCAGGTCTGCAGCAGCAACCTGACGCCAGCGACAGCACCCTGCAGCACTGGCTGCGACCGATCTTGCGCGAGCATTTCCAGCCCGCCTTGCTGGCGCGCTTCCAGACCCTGATCTACCGCCCGCTGCAGACCGATGCCTTGCAGCGCATCGTTGCGATCAAACTCGAGCGGGTCGCCAGGCGCCTGCAGCGACATTACGGCCTGAGCTGCCAGATCGACGAAGCCCTCCACCAGGGGCTGGTTGCGGCCTGCCTGTTGCCAGACACCGGCGCACGCAATATCGACAGTGTGCTCAACCAGCAGGTATTGCCGGTGCTCAGCCAGCAACTGCTGCAGCGCCAGGCAGCGCAACTGAAAACCTTCGGCGTGATTCTGGGCTACAGCGAGGAAGCGGGCGTCACCCTGCAGTTTCTCGATGCCCCTCATGCGTCGCCTGCCGCTGCCATGGAGGCTTGAGTATGGACAAGAGCCTGCGGGTTTTTCACAACCACACCCTCGAAATCCACCGGCTCCAGGCCAAGATCGACCTCCTCACCTTCGACGGCGAAGAAGGCCTCAGCCGGCCCTTTCTCTACACCCTCGAATTCACCAGCGATACGCGGG
>NZ_JBVATA010000009.1:0-415433 GCF_057814275.1 Pseudomonas sp. F007
AGCATTGGAACCACCTGATCCCATCCCGAACTCAGCAGTGAAACGATGCATCGCCGATGGTAGTGTGGGGTTTCCCCATGTGAGAGTAGGTCATCGTCAAGATTAAATTCCGAAACCCCTATCTGCGACTGCAGGTAGGGGTTTTGTTTTTGCGCGCGAAAAAGCCCTCCTTTCCCCACCTATACTCCAGGGACCGTCTTCGAAACTGCCAGGCGTCCCATCCGGGTTGATGCGTGGCATCGGCTGCCGTATCGATTCTGGAGGGCCTGCGATCTTGAGTCTGCGCGTCCTGTTGATGGTTCTGCTTGTGATCCTCGGTGGATGCTCCTCGGCGCGTCGCAATGAGCCGATGGCGCCCATCGTGATCAGCGAGGCGACCTGGCAGCAGATTGATCAAGACATTCAGGCCGCTTCCGCGTCCTCCAGGGAAACTGTCAGGACCTACACCCGCAAGGCCATGGAGCGCTGGCGTGAACAGGTTTTCCAACGCACCGAGACCGACTTCATTCCCTGGTTTACCGGCTACTGGACGCAACAGTGGCTGGGGGTAAAGGTCGGCTGGTACAAGATGAGCGCCAAAGGCGAGACGGATACGGTGGTCAACCGGTTGGCGGTGTACCTGCAGGAGCAATATCACGAACGGGTGTTGGACCCCGTCGCGAAAGTGACGGATCCGAACGTGATCATGGGCGATGCGGTGACCTTGTACCTGCAGATGCTCAGAGCCCATTTGCTGGAAATCCAGCAGCACTACTCAGTCCCCCAGAATCAGTTTGACCAGCGCCTCAACCTGATTCCGGCCATCACTCTCGCACCACCGCCGGCGCGCAACGCCTCGCTCTACCAGATCGTGCATGCCGAACCTGTCAACCGCCTGCCCGCCTATCTGGCGTTGGTCGAACAGGTGCGCAGTTCCAATAGCGGTGCCGGTGCCGGCTTGTCGGACGCGGGAATCTCCTCAGTGGCAAAACGTGCCAGTGAGCGGCTGGAAGCGCAGATTGCCTCGCGCAGTGTGGCCAGCGCGGTTGCCGCGGCCGTCGGGCGGGTCGCCGGCGCAGTGATTTCAGTGGTGTCGCTGGGCATTGGCGCCATGTCCAACGAAAGCGACCGGCCCGAAGCCCAGACGCAAATGCGCAAGAGCCTGAATGCGGCCTTCGACAAGGCGTGGCTGGGCTTGATGGAGAATGAAACCAATGGCGTGATGGCCGGCGTCAATTACATCAGCGGACAAATTGCCGGTGGACTTGCAGCCAGCGTGCCGGTCGAGCCCAAACCCAATGAAGTGTTCAGTCCGGACACGACCGACAGCGGCGTTGAATGAGCAACCCAGCTCAATCAAGGACAGCGCGTACTACTCGCCGCCTGGCGGATGGCGGCGGCCAGGCGTTTGACGTTGTTCTGATGTGCCACCACCAGATCATCGATGGTCGGGCCTGCCGGGGTCTGCACCGTGGTTCGGCACGTCAGGGCGCTCGCGTCGCTGCCTGTGGTGACGGCATTGCGCAATCGCCATTGCGCATCCACCAGCGCGTACTGTCCGGGAACCGTGTCAAAGCGCTGCACCTCGACCCGTAGCAACCACTTGCGGCCATTACCTGTGCTCGACAGTTGATCGACCAGCGCACTTTGTAGTTCTTCCGACAGACTCGCTCCCCACCATTCGGTTTCCAGAATCGCCAGGCCGCTGCTGCCTTCGCGAATCACCATTTGCGGGCGATCGACCTGGGGCGGCACGCTGACCGACTCGAATTGGATGTTCGCCCCGCCTTGGGCATCAGCCGCCGGTTGGGCGGGGATCAGGGTGTGATAGTGAATCGGATCGCTGCGACAGGCTGCGAGCAACAACAGGGCACCGACTAATGACACTTTCAACGGCAAAGACATGGACCTGCTCCTGTGGTCAGCGACGCGAAGACGGTTGCAGATTTTTCGGCGAGGCGTCGTCCGGACGGCCACGCAACAAGGATTCCGGATTCCGGCTCAGGTAATCCGACAACTCACGCAGAGAGCGCGACATACGCCCCAGTTCGTCCAGGGTTTCGGTCAACTGCTCGCGTTGTGGCGAACCTTCGGCGAGGGTCGAGTTGGCCGACTGCAGGGTTTTGCTGACATCTTCCAGGGTGCTCTGTACACCCGGCAGGGTCTGGCCGCTGAACTGTTTGATGCCCTTGCGCATTTCCGTCAGGTTGCTGTCGAGGTTGTTGGCAATTCGTTCGATCGGCAGTTTGTTGATCTTCTCGATCATCGCCTGGAACTGCGCCTGCAACAGTTCGAGGCTGGCTGGTATGGTTGGAATCATCACCGGACGGGCATTGGCATCGAACACCACTTTTGGCGCCTTGGGCACGAATTCCAGGGCGATATACAGCTGGCCGGTCAGCAGGTTGCCACTGCGCGCCTGGGCCCGCAGGCCGTTCTCGATAAAAGTGCCGATCAGGCGGATGCCGGCCTGCTCGTCCTCGGGGTTGTGATTGAGTGCCGCGAGCATTTTCAGATGGGCCTGGCCGAGGCGTTGAGGGTAAATCACGATGCCGACGTTGATCGGGAAGGTGCGGGTTTTTTCGTCGAAGTCCAGGTTGATCGCCACCACTTTACCGATTTCCAACCCCTGGAACTCCACCGGCGCATCCACCTTGAGACCGCGCAAGGCCTGGTCGAAGCGCAGCGCCAGATACTGTGGCTTGCCATTCGGCGGGGCGAGGGCGGTCACCTGGTCCTCAAACAGTTCGAAGTTCCGGTCTTCGCTGGCGGGCTTGTCACCCGGGCTATAGGCGGGCGCGCGGAAGGTGATTCCACCGAGCAGCAGAGCCGAGAGGGATTCGGTCTTGACCGCAAAACCATTGGCGCCGACGTCGATGTCCAGGCCACTGGCGTTCCAGAAGCGGGTATTTTCGGTGACGTAGGCATCGTTCGGCGAGGTCACGAACACCTCGATGTTCACCCCTTTGCCATCGGCATCCAGGGCGTAGGCGACCACCTGGCCAACCGGAATCTTGCGGTAGTACACCGGCGAGCCGATATCCAGTGAGCCAAGGTCTTCAGCGTGCAACATGAAGCGCTTGCCGGGTTCGCCATAGGTGATCGGCGGAGGGGCTTCCAGACCGATAAAGTGTTTTGCGCGATCATTCGACTGGCCGGCATCGGCACCGATAAAGTCGCCCGACAGCAGGGTATCGATCCCCGAGACACCGCCCGCGCCGATCCGCGGGCGCACCACCCAGAACTGCGAGTCCTTGCGGGTGAAGGATTCAGCGGTTTTCGACAGTTTCACTGTGGCGTTGACGCTCTTCTGGTCATTGCTCAGCTCGACCTCCGAGACGTGACCAATCACCACGTTACGGTACTTGACCTCGGTCTTGTTCGCCGTGAGGCCCTGGCCGGTCTTGAAGTTGAGGACAATCTCCGGCCCCTGCTGCATCACGTTATGGATCACCAGGGAAATGCCCACCAGCACTGCCACGATCGGTACGATCCAGACCAGCGAAACACTCCAGCGACGGGTCTTGATCCTGGCTGACCCCGGCTGCGGCTGCCCCTCAGTGACTCGCGATTCCATCCATGACCTCCTCTGATTGACGGTTATCCCAGATCAGCCGTGGGTCGAAGCTCATGGCTGAAAGCATGGTGAACACCACCACCATGCCAAAGAAAAGAATGCCGGCGCGTGGCTCGATATCGCCGAGCGCCTGGAATTTAACGAGTGCGGCCACCAGTGCCACGACAATCACGTCGAGCATCGACCAGTAGCCGATCAGTTCGACAAAACGGTACAGCTTGGAGCGCTCCTTGCGCGCCCACAAACTGCCCCGTTGCGCGGTGATCAGCAGCAGACTGAGGGCGACGAATTTGACCCCGGGTACGGCGATACTGGCGATGAAAATAATCAGCGCAATGTCCCAGGCGCCGTGCTCCCAGAACTCCAGCACCCCGCCAATGATGGTGCTGTCGGAGCCGCTGCCGAGCATGCTGGTATTCATCACCGGCAGCAGGTTGGCCGGAATATAGAACACCAGTGCCGCCAACAGGTAGGCCCAGGTCCGGGTCAGCGAGTCGCTCTTGCGCCGGTGCAGGGGCGCTCCACAGCGCTCGCACTCATGGGGCTCGCCGGTCATGTCACACGCCAGGCCACAGCTGTGACACAGGCACAGATTCAGGTCGCGTGCTTCAGGAAGATCGTTCATAGGATGTCCCACAACTCACGCACGTCGCGTCCGGCAATGCGGATCAGCAGCAGGCTGAGGACCGCCAGGGCAAACAGGCCGATACCGGGAATCACATCGAGTAGCCCGGCGAGCTTGAACACTGCGACCATCGCGCCGAGCAGGCAGACTTCGAGCATGCTCCAGGGACGCAGGGTTTCCAGCCAGCGCATGCACAGTTTGAACGCCGGTGATCGACGCGATGCCAAGGCGAAACTCAGGACCCAGATCAGCAGTAACAGTTGGAATGCCGGGGCAATGATGATGGAGATGGCTGCCACCAGGGCAATGAACAGGATCGGCCCGTCACTCAAGGCCACCACCGAGTCCCAGAGGGTTGCGCTGTTTTTCAGGCCCTTGAGGCTGATGCTCATGACCGGGTAGAAGTTGGCGAATATCCACAGCACCCCGGCCGTCAGGGTCAGCGCCAGGCGTTGCTGCACGGTCAAGCCGTTGTAGCGCTGCAGCACACCACCGCAACGCTGACAAACAGCAGTCTGGTGTTTGGCGAGCATGGCTTTTTCATACACGCCATCGCAGTGCTCACAGATGATCAGTTGGTCAGTCCTGGCCATGGTTAGCACTCAAGGGGAGACAGAACACTTCAGGGAGTTAAATGAATATAGAAGTGCCTCGCGATAGAGCAAATATAAAGTGACGAGGATTGCGTGGGCGCCAATAAAAAAACTGCGCGCCTCCCTGCAGGCAGGCGCGCAGTTCGTGGAGCCGGGAGAAAGTTATTCGCCGCGGATGTACTGTTCCAGTTGCTTGATCAACTCGGCCTGCTCGGAGATGGACTCCTTGACCAGGTCGCCAATCGACAGCAGCCCCAGCAGCACCCCGTCTTCGACCACGGGCAGGTGGCGCAGGTGTTTGTCGGTCATGATGTTCATGCAGGTCTGCACGTTCTGATGGGAATCAACGGTAATTACCGGCGAGTTCATGATCTCTTTGACTGGCGTCGCCATCGACGAGCGGCCCTTCAGCACCAGTTTTCGCGCGTAGTCCCGCTCGCTGATGATGCCAGCAATTTGACCTTCTTCCAGCACCGGCAAAGCCCCCACGTTTTCCTTCGCCATCAACAGCAGCGCCTCGAACACCGTCTGATGGGAATCGATGGTATGAACCTTTTGCTCGGTTTTCAGCTTGAGCAGTTGCGCGACGGTTTTCATGGAGGAGCCTCTGCAGTGTTGTCATTATTGGCAGGCGCCAGGCGCCCGGACATGAGTACAGCATCCTCGACGCCAGCCCGGGGAGCAAGTAGGCAAAGCGGCGTCAAGCGCATTCGATAACGTCACCGACAAGTCGGCGCCCACAAAAAAGCCGCTGATCACCCGTAAGGTCATCAGCGGCTGTGCGAGGCAACTCAGCAGTAGCGGTCGATGACACGTACTTCAGGCTTGGCCTGCAGGTTCTGCCATTCCTGGGTCAGGGTCGCCAGGACCCGGCCAACAAAGTCTCTGTCGGCGGCGGCTTTTTTACCGACATAACCCTGGCCGCGGCGGAACATCTTCATCCGGGCACGCAACTCACGGTTGTTCTTTTCGAAATCGTCTTCATGGGCGTGGGGCGACAGGCAGTCGATGTGTACCTGGCCAGACTCGGCAACCCACAGGATATGACTGTCGTGGGTGTCTTTCTGAGCGGCGATGATACGAGCCAGTTGATCGATAGTCGGTTGGTTGTTCAGATTCATGTTAAAGCCCCTTGACCAATGTTTGATCTGTCTAGTTGATTCGCACGTTCACTTCTCTAATTCGGTAAGTTGATATCTGGTACCGAAACCAGGGCGACAGTGGTTGTCTGCCGAATATCGGCAGGGCCTTGGATGGATGCATGTAGTCTTGCCGAGAAACTGCTACGCACTTGCGGCACAGCGGGGAGAAACAGCGATTGCCTGGAAGTTGCTACCGACTCTTGCCAGCTCGGCCACAAGCATCTTGAGGATTGATCGCCGGCGTTTCTCGCCCGAGTAGTGGACGCCCATGCCAGGTCAGCTTCATCAATCTGCCTTGTGGGCAGTACACATCCGGGAACAGCTCGGCGGTCAGTCGAGCCTTTGTCACAACACTTTTGCCTGAACTCCCGATCGGGGAGATGGCTGCATCATGCAAGGTGGAAAACCGCTCGTCAACGGTTTTGTAGTGAAATATTTCATTCACTACAAAAATAGCTACAGCCCGTGACGAAGCGGATTTCACCTTGTCCTACAATCCCTTGCGCAAGACATGCGAAGGCAACCTGATGCCTCAATGACAGGTAGAATCACCCTGAGATCATCTTCGAGGTAGCAGTGGTGGATTCACAGCAGGGCTTTGTCCTGACCCGGCATTGGCGCGACACCCCGGCCGGCACGCTGGTCGAGTTCTGGCTGGCTACCGATACCGGGCCCCGGCGCGTGCGCCTGCCCGTGCAACCGTCGGTGGCGTTCATTCCCGAACGCTTTCGTGAACAAACCGAGGCGCTGCTGGGCGAAGAGACGGGTGTCGAACTGCGTCCGCTGGGGCTGCAGGACTTCCAGCATCGCCCGGTGTTCGGTCTCTATTGTCAGCAGCACCGGCAGTTGATGCATTTGGAAGGCGTACTGCGTCGCGCCGGTATCGACATCTTCGAAGCGGACATCCGCCCACCCGAGCGCTACCTGATGGAGCGGTTCATCACCGCCCCCGTGACTTTTCGCGGTACCCCCGACGCCGAGGGCGTGCTGGTCGATGCCCACCTCAAGCCGGCTCCCGACTATCGTCCGCGCCTGAAACTGGTCTCGCTGGACATCGAGACCACCGAGCAGGGCGAGTTGTATTCGATTGCCCTCGAAGGCTACGGCCAGCGCCAGGTGTACATGCTCGGCGCGGCCAATGGCGATGACCAGGACGTGGACTTCGACCTGGAGTATTGCGACTCCCGCGCCGCGCTGCTGAAAAAACTCAACCAGTGGTTCGCCGAGCACGACCCGGACGCGATCATCGGCTGGAACCTGGTGCAGTTCGACCTGCGGGTGCTGCACGAGCATGCCCGTCGCCTGGCGGTGCCCTTGCGTCTGGGGCGTGGGGCGGAGGAAATGCAGTGGCGTGAACATGGTTCGGGCAACAACCACTATTTTGCTTCAGCGGCCGGCCGGCTGATTATCGATGGCATTGAATCGCTGCGTTCGGCCACCTGGAGTTTCCCTTCGTTCAGCCTCGAGAACGTCGCGCAAACCCTGCTGGGTGAAGGCAAGTCGATCGACAATCCGTACCAGCGCATGGACGAAATCAACCGCATGTTCGCCGAGGACAAGCCGGCCCTGGCGCGCTACAACCTCAAGGACTGCGAGCTGGTCACGCGGATTTTCGCCAAGACCCAACTGCTGACCTTCCTGCTTGAGCGCGCCAGCGTCACTGGTTTGCCGGCCGATCGCAGCGGCGGCTCGGTGGCAGCGTTCACTCACCTGTACATGCCGCTGATGCATCGCCAGGGTTTCGTCGCGCCGAACCAGGGCGAACGTCCGCCCCAGGCCAGCCCCGGCGGCTTCGTCATGGACTCGAAGCCGGGTCTTTACGAGTCGGTGCTGGTACTCGATTACAAGAGCCTGTACCCCTCGATCATCCGCACCTTTCTCATCGATCCCGTAGGTCTGATAGAGGGCCTGCGCCATCCCACCGACAGCGACTCGGTGCCAGGTTTTCGCGGCGCGCGTTTCTCCCGCAGCCGGCATTGCCTGCCGGCGATCGTCGCCCGGGTTTCCGAAGGTCGGGAAGTCGCCAAGCGCGAGCACAACGCGCCGTTGTCCCAGGCGCTGAAAATCATCATGAACGCGTTTTACGGCGTACTCGGCTCCAGCGGCTGCCGGTTCTTCGATACCCGCCTGGCGTCATCGATCACCCTGCGCGGGCACGAAATCATGCAACGCACCCGGCAGTTGATCGAGGCCCAGGGGCATGCGGTGATCTACGGTGACACTGACTCGACCTTCGTCTGGCTACGTCGTCCCCATGGCCAGGAAGAAGCGGCGCGGATCGGCCGTGCGCTGGTGGCGCACGTCAACCAGTGGTGGCGCGAGCACCTGTTGGCCGAGTTCGGCTTGCACAGTGTGCTGGAGCTGCAATACGAAACCCATTTCCGCCGCTTCCTGATGCCGACCATCCGCGGTGCCGAGGAGGGCAGCAAGAAACGCTACGCCGGCCTGGTGATGCGCGACGATGGCCGCGAGGAGATGGTCTACAAAGGCCTGGAAACCGTGCGCACCGATTGGTCGCCACTGGCCCGGCAGTTTCAGCAGGAACTCTACCTGCGGATCTTCCATCGCCGGCCCTATCAGGACTATGTGCGCGAGTTCGTGCGCGCGACCCTGGCCGGTGAACATGACGAGTTGCTGATCTATCGCAAGCGCCTGCGTCGACGCCTGGATGACTACGAACGCAACGTGCCGCCGCATGTGCGCGCCGCGCGCATGGCCGACGAATACAACGCCCGGCAGGGGCGACCGCTGCAGTACCAGCGCGGCGGCTGGATCAGCTACCTGATCACCGTCGCCGGACCTGAGCCGTTGGAAACACGCAGTGCCGCCATCGACTACGAGCATTACCTCAGTCGTCAGCTACAGCCTGTGGCGGACGCGATCCTGCCCTTTGTCGACGACGACTTCAGCACCCTGGTCGGTGGGCAACTGGGCTTGTTCTAGAAAGCAAAAAAACGTCCCGGGGCCGCAGCCTGGCGGTTATGCAATGCACAACCGCCAGGCAACGAACCAGGGACGTTCGAATCACCGTGGCCGAGGGAGCCCGGTGATTCTCCGTTCATATTGCCGCAGCGCTGGTACGCCGCCTGAACGGTGGTGCAAACCGCGCCCCCGACGGGCGCGGCAGATTTACTTGCCGAGTTTTACCCGGGTCCAGCCGCGGGTCATGATCCTCTGCGAGGTGATCGGCACGTCCGGCACCGCGTAAAGCGTCGCCATTACTGCCTCCGGCGGATACGACCCCGGCTCGTTGCGGATTGCCTCGTCCACCAGCGGCGTTGCGGCCGAGTTGGCGTTGCTGTAGCCGACGCTGTTGGTGATCTCGGCCATGATTTCCGGACGCATCAGAAAGTTCATGAACAGGTAGGCGTTGTCGACGTTGGCCGCGTCCTTGGGAATCGCCACCATGTCATAGAAGCTGCCGGCGCCTTCCTTGGGAATGCTGTATTCGACCTTGACCTTGCCCCCGGCTTCCTGGGCGCGGGCCTTGGCTTGCAGCACATCGCCGGAGTAGCCGACGGCGACGCAGATGTTGCCGTTGGCCAGGTCGGAGATGTATTTGGACGAGTGGAAGTACGCCACCGACGGGCGAATCTTCATGAACAGGGCCTCGGCCTCGGCGATCTGCTGCTTGTCCTTGCTGTTCACCGGGTAGCCCAGGTAGTGCAGGGCGGCGGGGAGCATTTCGGTCGGCGAATCGAGAAAGCTGATGCCGCAGGCTTTGAGTTTTTCCGCATTTTCCGGCTTGAACAGCAGGTCCCAGGAATTCACCGGCGCATCGCTGCCCAGTACTTCCTTGACCTTGGCCGGGTTGTAGCCGATACCGATCGAGCCCCACATGTAGGGGAAAGCGTGGGCGTTGTCCGGGTCGCTGGCCGAGGCGTTTTTCAGCAGCACCGGGTTGAGGTTTTTCCAGTTCGACAGTTTCGACTTGTCCAGCGGCTGATAAACCCCAGCCTTGATCTGCTTGGCCAGGAAACTGTTGGACGGCACCACGATGTCATACCCGGACTTGCCGGCCAGCAGCCGCGCCTCGAGGGTTTCGTTGCTGTCGAAGACGTCGTAGGTGACGCTGACCCCAGTCTCGTCCTCGAACTTCTTGAGGGTGTCCGGGGCAATGTAATCGGACCAGTTGTACACACGCAGAACCTTGTCATTGGCCTGGGCGCCGGTGGCGATCGCGCCCAACAGGGACAGTGTCAGCAGCGTTCTGCCAAACATTTTCATCGGTACAACTCCAATTCTTTTTTATTCAGGTCACAGGGTGAAGATTTTTTTTGTAGGAGCTAGCTTGCTAGCGATGGTCGTTAACGAAGACGCGCGCATTCTGGATGAACGCGGCGTCCTCGGGTTCTTCGCGAGCAAGCTCGCTCCTACAGGTTGGGTGGTGGACTCAGGCCGTTGCGGGTTGCTGCCACGACTCATTCGCCGTCTGTTCCATGGCTTCCTGAATCGCCCGCTTACGGCTGGCTTCGGCACGGCGGCCGAAGTACCAGACGAGGAAGGTCACCAGCGACACCGCCAACAGAATCAGGCTGGCCACCGCGTTGATCTCCGGCTTCACGCCCAGGCGCACCGCCGAGAACACTTCCATCGGCAAGGTGGTCGAGCCCGGCCCGGAAACGAAGCTGGCGAGCACCAGGTCGTCCAGCGACAAGGCGAACGACATCATGCCGCCCGCGGCCAGCGAAGGCGCAATCATCGGGATGGTGATCAGGAAGAACACTTTGAACGGCTTCGCGCCTAGGTCCATGGCGGCTTCCTCGATCGACAGGTCCAGCTCGCGCAGGCGGGCGGAGACTACCACTGCCACGTAGGCGGCACAAAATGTCGTGTGGGCGATCCAGATGGTGACGATGCCACGCTCCATCGGCCAGCCGATCAATTGCGCCATGGCCACGAACAGCAAGAGCAACGACAGACCCGTGATCACTTCTGGCATTACCAGCGGAGCAGTAACCAGGCCGCCGAACAGGGTGCGACCCTTGAAGCGGGTGACCCGGGTCAGCACGAACGCGGCCAGGGTGCCCAGCGCCACGGCGGCAATCGCGGTGTAGCAGGCGATTTCCAGCGAGCGCACGACTGAACCCATCAGCTGCGAGTTATCCAGCAGGCCGGCGTACCACTTCACCGACCAGCCGCCCCACACCGTCACCAGCTTCGAGGCGTTGAACGAGTAGATCACCAGGATCAGCATCGGCAGATAGATAAACGTCAGGCCGAAGATCAACATGAACTTTGCAAATCCGAAGCGTTTCATCCCCGTGCCTCCATCTCTTTGGCCTGGCTGCGGTTGAACAGCAGAATCGGCACAATCAGGATCAACAGCATCACCACCGCCAGGGCGGACGCCACCGGCCAGTCGCGGTTATTGAAGAACTCTTGCCACAGCACGCGACCGATCATCAGCGTCTCCGGGCCACCCAGCAGTTCAGGGATGACGAACTCGCCCACCACCGGAATGAACACCAGCATGCAGCCGGCAATAATTCCGTTCTTGGCCAGCGGCACGGTGATTTTCCAGAAGCTGTTGAAGGTGCTCGAACCGAGGTCCGACGCCGCTTCCAGCAGGCTGCCGTCGTGCTTGACCAGGTTGGCGTACAGCGGCAGCACCATGAACGGCAGGTAGGCGTAGACCACGCCGATGTACACCGCGGTGTTGGTGTTGAGGATTTCGATCGGGTGATCGGTCAGCCCGCTCCACATCAGAAAACCATTGAGCAGACCGTTGTTGCTGAGGATCCCCATCCACGCATAGACGCGGATCAGGATCGCGGTCCAGGTCGGCATCATGATCAACAACAGCAGGACGTTTTGCGCTTCCTTGCTGGCCTTGGTGATCGCGTAGGCCATCGGGAAACCGATCACCAGGCACATCAGCGTACTCAGTGTCGCCACCTTCAGCGAACCGAGGTAGGCCGACAGGTACAGCTCATCCTCGCCGAGCATGGCGTAGTTGCCGATGTTCAACAGCAGCTGGAATTTCTGTTCGGCGAAGCTGTAGATCTCGGAGTAGGGCGGGATAGCCAGGGCCGCTTCGGAGAAGCTGATCTTCATCACCAGGAAAAACGGCAGCATGAAGAACAGAAACAGCCACAGGAATGGAATACCGATCACGACCTTGCGACCGCTCGGCAACAACCGCTGGAACTGCTGAGTGAGGGTATTCATGCGCGCAGTACCACGCCGCTGTCATCTTCCCACCAGACGTACACCTGATCGTCCCAGGTCGGGCGCGCGCCACGGCGTTCGGCGTTGGCCATGAACGACTGGACGATCTTGCCGCCAGGCAGTTCGACGTAGAACACCGAGTGGCCGCCGAGGTAGGCGATGTCATGCACCTTGCCGCGGGACCAGTTGTATGGGGTCTCGGGCTTTTGGGTGCTGACCAGGGTTTTTTCCGGGCGGATCGCGTAGGTGATCGACTTGTCCTGCACCGAAGTGCTGACGCCGTGGCCAACGTAGATCTTCTGCTCGAGGTCTGGGCTGTGGATGATCGCGTGACCTTCGAGGTCTTCGACCACGGTGCCGTCGAAGGCATTCACGTTGCCGATGAATTCGCAGACCATGCGGCTGACCGGCGCTTCGTAGATGTCCACCGGACTGCCGATCTGGGCGATCCAACCGAGGTGCATGATCGCGATGCGTTCGGCCATGGTCATGGCCTCTTCCTGGTCGTGGGTCACCATCACGCAGGTCACGCCGACGCGCTCGATGATCTCCACCAGTTCCAGCTGCATCTGCGAACGCAGTTTTTTATCCAGTGCGCCCATCGGTTCGTCGAGCAGCAGCAGCTTCGGCCGCTTGGCCAGGGAGCGGGCCAGCGCCACACGCTGGCGCTGGCCGCCGGATAGCTGGTGGGGGCGGCGCTTGGCGTACTGGGTCATGTGCACCAGGCGCAGCATTTCCTCGACGCGGGCATCGATTTCAGCGGCGGGCAAACGGTCCTGCTTGAGGCCGAAGGCGATGTTCTGTGCCACGGTCATGTGCGGGAACAGCGCGTAGGACTGGAACATCATGTTGATCGGCCGTTCGTACGGCGGCATGTCGGTGATGTCCACGCCGTCGAGCAGGATCCGTCCTTCGGTAGGACGCTCGAAACCGGCGAGCATGCGCAACAGGGTCGACTTGCCGGAACCGGAGCCACCGAGCAGGGCGAAGATTTCGCCCTGATGGATCTCCAGGGACACATCGTCCACCGCCGTGGTCTCGTCGAATTTCTTGGTGACGCGATCGACTTTCACCAGAACCTTTTTCGGTTGCTGGTGACCCTCAAGAGCCTTCCTGTAAGTGCTGGAGGCGTTTGCCATGTGAAACTCCCAACAGGTTTCAGTCGCCGGGCCAACGCGGCCTGACTTAATAGTTGATTGCAAACCCAGCGTTATCTGCGTCCCTTTGTGTAGGAGCTGGCTTGCCAGCGAAGGCGGCCTGACAGACAACCTATGTCGACTGTCCGGGCCTCTTCGCTGTCAAGCCAGCTCCTACGCGCGGGGTTATGCATTGGCCGGGTTTATTCGGCGCCGCCGTCCTGGCTGCCTGGTAGTGCTTGTTGTTATCGCAGGGTGTTGCTGTCACGAGCGGCAGACGCGCAAAAGCGGCCCGCCATGCTCGTGGGGGCAGTAAATCGATGGTTCGGGTTTTTAAGTCAGCGCGCGTTGCGTTGCGCGGCCCGTTGCCGGCACGCGTCACCAAAGGCCTGGAAGATTCTCAAGTAGGGAGGGTTGGCCAGGACCTGCCACTCCGGGTGCCATTGCACACCGAGGGCGAAGGCCTTGCTGTGCTCGACGGAAATCGCCTCGATCAGCCCATCGGGCGCGACGGCTTCGCTGCGCAGGCCCGGTGCCAGGCGGTCGATGCCCTGGCTGTGGATCGAATTGACCTGGAACACCGGCGGCAGGTCGAGGGCTTCGAACACACCGCCCGCCAGCACATTGACCGGGTGCGCCGGTGCGTACTGCACTGCCAGGTCGGGATGATTGGCTTCGCGGTGATCGAGGTAGCCCGGTAGTTCATGGACCTTCTGATGCAGGCTGCCACCGAACGCCACGTTCATTTCCTGGAAGCCACGGCAGATGCCCAGCACCGGAATACCGGCCGCCACCGCCGCGCGGATCAACGGCAGGGTCGTGCTGTCCCGTTGCGGGTCGTGTTCGGTGCCGGGGGCGCTGGCCGGGCCTTGATAGTGGAAGGGCTCCACATTCGACGGCGAGCCGGTCAGCAACAGACCATCGAGCTGCGGCAGCAGGTCCTCGATTTCGGTCAGTTCGGCCAGGGAAGGAATGATCACCGGCAACCCCAAAGCCGCGACGCTGACGGCACGCAAGTACTTGTCGCCGCTGACATGGTAGGGGTGCAGGCCAATCTGTTTGACGCACGCAGTAACGCCGATCAATGGCTTGAATGCCATTTTTATCACCTCGAAGTTTGACACTTGAACGAGCTTTTCCAGAGCTTAGCCTCGTTGATTTTTTTTAACAACTCTCATGTAAATAATTCTAAACGGCTTGAGGTCTGGAACCCTGATTGGCTGCGGGTTTGCTGAAGGTTATTCGACGATGAGTGGCTGCGATGACCAATAAAATCAACAAAAAACACCGATTACCCCTGCTTGACTTCACATTGCCTTTCGGATTGACTGAGCTCCAGAAAGTGCAGTGAACATAATAATTAACAGCTAATAGGTGCATCATGTCGGTCCCTCTGCGTGCCGTTCAACTCAACGAAGCAAACGCATTCCTTAAGAAACATCCTGAGGTTTTGTACGTCGACCTTCTGATTGCGGATATGAACGGTGTGGTGCGCGGCAAGCGCATCGAGCGCACCAGTCTTCATAAGGTTTACGAGAAAGGCATCAACCTGCCGGCCTCGCTGTTTGCCCTGGACATCAATGGTTCGACGGTGGAAAGCACCGGGCTGGGCCTGGATATCGGCGACGCCGACCGGATCTGCTACCCGATCCCCGGCACCCTGAGCATCGAGCCCTGGCAGAAGCGCCCGACCGCGCAACTGTTGATGACCATGCACGAAATCGAAGGCCAGCCGTTCTTCGCCGACCCACGGGAAGTGCTGGCCAACATCGTGCGCAAGTTCGATGACCTGGGCCTGACCATCTGCGCCGCGTTCGAGCTGGAGTTCTACCTGATCGACCAGGACAACGTGAACGGTCGTCCGCAATCGCCACGTTCGCCGGTGTCGGGCAAGCGTCCGATGTCGACTCAGGTGTACCTGATCGACGACCTCGACGAATACGTCGACTGCCTGCAGGACATCCTCGAAGGTGCGAAAGAGCAGGGCATTCCGGCTGACGCCATCGTCAAGGAAAGCGCCCCGGCGCAGTTCGAAGTCAACCTGCACCACGTTGCCGACCCGATCAAAGCCTGCGACTACGCGGTCCTGCTCAAGCGCCTGGTGAAAAACATCGCCTACGACCATGAGATGGACACCACCTTCATGGCCAAGCCGTACCCGGGCCAGGCGGGTAACGGTCTGCACGTGCACATCTCGATCCTTGATAAAGAAGGCAACAACATCTTCGCCAGCGAAGATCCCGAGCAGAACGCCTCGTTGCGTCACGCCATCGGTGGTGTGCTCGAGACCCTACCGGCGCAGATGGCCTTCCTCTGCCCGAACGTCAACTCCTATCGCCGTTTCGGTGCGCAGTTCTACGTACCGAACTCGCCGAGCTGGGGCATCGACAACCGCACCGTGGCGGTACGCGTGCCTACCGGTTCGGCGGATGCCGTGCGCATCGAACACCGCGTGGCCGGTGCCGACGCCAACCCGTACCTGCTGATGGCCTCGGTCCTGGCTGGCGTGCATCACGGCCTGACCAACAAGATCGAGCCGGGTGCTCCGGTCGAAGGCAACAGCTACGAGCAGAACGAGCAGAGCCTGCCGAACAACCTGCGCGACGCGTTGCGCGTGCTGGACGACAGCGACGTCATGGCCAAGTACATCGACCCGCTGTACATCGACGTGTTCGTCGCCTGCAAGGAAAGCGAGTTGGCCGAGTTCGAGAACTCCATCTCCGACCTTGAGTACAACTGGTATCTGCATACCGTTTGATCCATCGATGTCGCCTGATGCATACCCTTCGCTGGCAAGCCAGCTCCTACAAGGTTGTGTGTCGGGCGCGACATCCGTGAGCGACAACGATCAACTGTAGGAGCTGGCTTGCCAGCGAAGGCGGTCGGTCAGCCAACGCCCCTCCGTCGCCTGACACACCGATATCCAATATTCCCCTGCGTCGAGTCACAACCATGACAAACACTCGCAGCGACTGGGAACAACGCTTCCAGTCCCTAACTATCGAAAGCCGTGCCTTCATCGACGGCCAATACTGCGCAGCGGCAAGCGGCGCGACCTTTGAATGCATCAGCCCGGTCGACGGCCGCTTCCTGGCCAATGTCTCCAGCACCGACGAAGCCGACGCCAATGCCGCTGTCGCCGTCGCGCGCCAGACCTTCGAATCCGGCGTCTGGGCCAAGCTGGCTCCGGCCGAACGCAAGCGCACCCTGATCCGCTTCGCCGACCTGATCCTCGCCCACCGCGAAGAACTGGCGCTGCTGGAAACCCTGGACATGGGCAAGCCGATCAGCGACTCGATGAACGTCGACATCCCGGCAACCGCCAACGCGATCCGCTGGACCGCCGAGGCCATCGACAAAATCTACGACGAAGTCGCCGCCACTCCCCACGATCAACTGGGCCTGGTCACGCGCGAGCCGGCCGGCGTGGTCGCGGCCATCGTGCCGTGGAACTTCCCGCTGATCATGGCCAGCTGGAAATTCGCCCCGGCGTTGGCGGCGGGCAACTCGTTCATCCTCAAGCCTTCGGAAAAATCCCCGCTGACCGCGATCCGCATCGCCCAGTTGGCACTGGAAGCCGGTATTCCCAAGGGCGTGTTCAACGTCCTGCCGGGCTACGGCCACACCGTGGGCAAGGCGCTGGCGTTGCACATGGACGTCGACGTGCTGGCCTTCACCGGTTCGACGGCGATTGCCAAGCAACTGCTGATCTACGCCGGGCAGAGCAACATGAAGCGAGTCTGGCTGGAAGCCGGTGGCAAGAGCCCGCACGTGGTGTTCGCCGACGCGCCGGACCTGCGCGTCGCTGCGCAGGCTGCGGCCAGCGGTATCGCTTTCAACCAGGGCGAAGTCTGCACCGCCGGCTCGCGGCTGTTGGTGGAACGCTCGATTCGCGAGCAGTTCATTCCGTTGCTGGTCGAAGCGCTGCAAGCGTGGAAACCAGGGCACGCACTGGATCCGGCGACCACCGTCGGTGCGCTCGTCGATCAGCGTCAACTGGACAACGTGCTGCGCTACATCGAGATCGGCAAGGAGCAGGGCGCCGAGCTGATTGCCGGCGGCCGGCGCACCCTCGAAGACACCGGCGGCCTTTACGTCGAACCGGCGATTTTCGACGGTGTGAGCAACGCCATGACCATCGCCCGAGAGGAAATTTTCGGCCCGGTGCTGTCGCTGATCAGCTTCGACACCGCGGAAGAAGCCCTGGCCATCGCCAACGACAGCATCTTCGGCCTGGCCGCCGGCGTCTGGACCAGTAACCTGAGCAAGGCCCACACCTTCGCCCGTGGTCTGCGCGCCGGCAGCGTCTGGGTCAACCAGTACGACGGCGGCGACATGACCGCGCCGTTCGGCGGGTTCAAGCAGTCGGGTAACGGTCGCGACAAGTCGTTGCATGCCTTCGACAAGTACACCGAGCTCAAGGCCACCTGGATCAAGCTCTAACTATTTTCACAGCAGCGGCGGCAGGCAGCAGCGTGCCGCCGCTCGGGAATTCAATCATGCAAAAACACGTAAACAGCTACTACGCCGCGACCCGCAACGAAGTCATCGACTTTCCGGTGCTCGAAGAATTGGTCGAGTGCGACGTCTGTGTGATCGGCGCCGGTTATACCGGTCTGTCCTCGGCCCTGTTCTTGAGCGAAGCCGGCTACAGCGTCACCGTGCTGGAAGCTGCCAAGGTTGGCTACGGCGCCAGCGGGCGCAACGGCGGGCAACTGGTCAACTCCTACAGCCGCGACGTCGATGTGATCGAGCAGCGCTACGGCGAAAAGACCGCTGAAGTCCTCGGCAGCATGATCTTCGAAGGCGCGGACATCATCCGCTCGCGGATCAAGCAGTACGACATCAAGTGCGACTACAAGCCCGGTGGCATTTTCGCCGCGTTGAACAAGAAACAACTCAAGGGCCTGGCCGAGCAGAAAAACGGTTGGGAGCGCTACGGCAACCACAACCTGCGCCTGCTGGATGCGGCGGAAATCGCTAGGGAAGTCGGCACGAAAAACTATGTCGGCGGCCTGCTGGACATGCAGGGCGGACACGTCCACCCACTGAACCTGGCCTTGGGCGAAGCCGCAGCTATCCTCAGCCTCGGCGGGAAAATCTACGAACAATCGGCGGCGGTGGAAATCACCTACGGCGAGCCGATCGTGGTTCGCACGGCCAAAGGCGTGGTGCGCGCAAAGTACCTGCTGATCGCCGGTAACGCCTACCTGCCGCAAGACCTCGACAACCGCGTGACCCGCAAAAGCATGCCGTGCGGTTCGCAGATCGTGGTCACCGAGCCGTTGTCGGAGAAGGTCGCCAAAAGCCTGATCAGCAACAACTACTGCGTCGAGGACTGCAACTACCTGCTCGACTACTACCGTCTGACCGCCGACAACCGCCTGCTGTACGGTGGTGGCGTGGTCTACGGTGCGCGCGAGCCGGACGACATCGAACAGTTGATCCGGCCGAAAATCCTCAAGACCTTCCCGCAGCTCAAGGACGTGAAGATCGACTACCGCTGGACCGGCAACTTCCTGCTGACCATGTCACGCATGCCGCAATTCGGCCGTATCGAGAAAAACGCCTACTACATGCAGGGCTACAGTGGCCACGGCGTGACCTGTTCGCACCTGGCCGGCAAGCTGATCTCGGAAATGATCCGCGGCGATGCCGAGCGCTTCGACGCATTCGCCTCCCTGCCGCACATGCCGATGTTCGGCGGGCGCACCTTCCAGGCGCCGCTGACGGCGATGGGCGCGGTGTATTACGCCATGCGTGACCGTTTCGGCATCTGATAACGGCATGATCGACACAGCTCCCGAGGCGCGGCGCAATCCGCCGCGCCTCGGGGGAACCGGCATTTGCGACACCGTTTATCGAAGCTACTGAGCTGCGGGGACAAACGTGATTTAATAGCCGCCTTTCACGTCTTCGGGACAGAGGAACGGCGATTTTCGCGACATTGGTCGCCCGCCATCCACTCGCACCACCCTTAAGTTTTTCTCACATAAGGCTGTCATGGACACGGGCTCTCGACTCAAATTAGTACGCGAAAGCTACAAACTCTCCCAGCGCGAGCTGGCCCGGCGTAGCGGCGTCACCAATGCCACCATTTCCCTGATCGAGCAGAATCGGGTCAGCCCTTCCGTCAGTTCGTTGAAGAAACTGCTGGAAGGCATTCCCATGTCGTTGGCGGACTTCTTCACCTTCGACCAGCCACCCCGCGAACACCAGTACATCTTCCGCGCCAACGAGCAACCCGACCTCGGCCGCCACGGCCTGCGCCTGCTGCTGATCGGCGCCTCGGTGCCGAGCCGGCAGATGCGCCTGCTGCGCGAGCAATACGCCCCCGGCGCCAGCTCCGGAGAAGAGCCGATCGTGCATGCCGAAGGCGAGGAGTGCGGTCTGGTGACGCGAGGCACGGTGGAGCTGACCGTCGATGGCCAGGTCAGCGTGCTCAATGCCGGTGATGGCTACTACTTCCCGACGACCCTGCCGCACCGCTTCCGTAACATTGGTGCGGATGAAGCGGAAATCATCAGCGCTAACACCCCGGCGAACTTCTGAGACTGGGCTGCCCGGCAGCCCGCTACCTCAATGCCGAACCTGCGGCTCGTGGGCGATATGTTTTGGCCCCGCCACCGCCCAGAGCACCAGCCCGATCAGCGGCACAAACACAATCGCAACAATCCACACGCCCTTGTTGCTGGCCTTGCCCTGGCTCTTCACCACCCGGTTGATTGCCCACAATTCGGCGAGCAATAGCAGCGCCGCGAGGGCGATCCACAGGTATTCGATTTGCATGCTTTACCTCCTGAAAAATCTCCTGATAGTCATCGGGTTAGGGCGATGGCACTGAGGACGGTTCAATTTTTTTCAGGAGCGGGGCTTTCTGTAGGAGCGAGCCTGCTCGCGAAAAACGTCAACGATTACGCGTGCATCCTGAATGCACGCGGCGCCCTCGAGTTTTTCGCGAGCAGGCTCGCTCCTACAGGATCATTGCCCGTAACGGTTATTGCACATCAGGTTGCATCAACAACGCCTCAGCCAATTCTGCATCCGTGGCATTCAGCCCCGGATTGTCCTGGCGGATCTGCTGGAGCACCGACTCCAAATAGGCGCCGCGGATGGTGCCGCCACTGGCGACGAAGCTGGAGAGGTCATCACGGGCGGGGACCACCAGTTTGTGGTCCTTGAAGGTCGAGTACAGCGAGGCGGATACCCCGGCTGAGGTCGCGACATCGCCGGCGTCGACATCGGCCATGGCCGAACCAAGGGGCAGGGCGAGCAACATGGGAACAAGCAGTAGGCGGCGCATGGTGTGTCCTCCAAAAGCGTGAAGCCTAAAGGGTTTGCCACATACTCATATGAGGTGCGCGCAGTCCCGGGAGTTCCGCTGACTGCACGGGTGGGCGACGGACGATGCACCGCGCTGCGGATTAAACCTGTCTGTTGCGGGCCTGACGGGCGATAATGCCGGGCATTCAAGTCTTCAACTTCGCCAGAGAGCGCCGCCCTGATGTTCGAGATCAAGCCGTGGAACCCCGAAACCTTTCGCCAGCAGACGCGCCGCAGCACATTGATCATCGCCGTGACCTTCATTGCCTTGGCGATGGCCCTGTCGACCTTGGCGGTGATGGCTTTCGGTGAGCCCGGTGGCGATAACTTCCGCTTCAACCTCGGTGGCGTGATCGCGGCGCTGCTGCTCTGTGCGGCGCTGATGAAACTGAAGTTCTGGTCCCAGCCCTGGATGGCCGCCGCCGTCTACGGCTGGCAGCTCAAGCGTAGCCTGATGCGCATCACCAACGTCATGCACCAGGTCACCGATGCGGTCCAGGCCGGTAACCCAAGTGCAATGAAACTGTTGCGTTTCTACCACCTGGGGCTGACGCAAATGCACCAGCTCGATGGCAATTCCAGCGACCACAGTCAGCTGATCCGCGAGGTCGACCAACACCTGGAGCGCATGCGGGCCCAAGGCCTGGACACCGAGCAGAGCCGACTGCAGCCCGAGTGGCTGGCAGCAGTGAAAGCCAAGGCCTGAGCCCACTCACTTTTTCCCGGACCTCTTCCTCGGAACCCCAGATCGATGTTTACCCTGAGCCATTTCGACACCCCGTGCCCGGAGACGGTGACCGACCAGATCCTGCAACTGGTGGTCGACAACCTGACCGACATCAGCAGCGTCGCCTTGCCGCCGAGCAACCCGCTGTTCGCCATCTATCAATACGCGGTGGGCTACGAGGTCCACCTGTACCTGCAGGCCCTCGATGGCACCCGCGGGGTCAACGTCGAATTGATCACCGCCATGGACGCCGCAGACCCGGACAAGGTCCTCGGTTTCGTGCTGTACCTGCCGGTCAAGGACAATCCCCAGGCCTGCGGCGTGGCGTTCGTGGCGGTCGATGCCACCCAGCGCCGCCGGGGTATCGCCCGCGCCATGCTCGAGGAGTTGCGCCAGCGCTGCCCGCACATCGAACTTTGCTGCGCGGTGGCCAAGGTTCCGTACTTCGAGGCGCTGGGCTTCCAGGTGTTGGGCGCGCGCGGTACGCAGGTGCTGATGAACACCCACGAGCAGGTCACCGACGGCCTGATCGCCGTGCTGGATGTGGCGCCGATCTACCGCTCCACCGAAGTGCGGCAGATCCACAGCTACCTGCTGCAACGCAACGGCAAGCGGGCGATGGTTGATGCGGAAAAACAGCGCGATCGTCACCTCGATCAACTGACCGCCAAGGTCCAGGCCTTTTTGCAGGAACGCCAGGCACGCTAGGGCTGCCAGAACCCGTCGTCGCCACTGAGCTTGCGATCGAGAAAACACGCGGCGCTGATCAGCGCCAGGTGACTCAGCGCTTGCGGGGTGTTGCCCAGGTGGCGGGCGTGGCTGTCGAACTCCTCGGCGTACAAGCCTAACGGATTGGCGTAGCGCAGCAGCTGTTCGAACTCCAGGTGGGCCTTGTCCAGTTGCCCGGCGCGAGCCAGGCACTCGACGTACCAGAACGAGCAAGCGACGAACGCGCCTTCGGTGCCACTCAAGCCGTCGATCTGGCTGTCGTCATTGTGATAGCGGTAAACCATGCCATCGCGCACCAGGGATTTCTGGATCGCCTCCAGGGTCGACAACCAGCGTGGGTCCCGGGCGCTGACGAAACGCATCAGCGGCATCAGCAACATCGAACCGTCGAGCGCAGTGCTGCCGATGTGCTGCACGAAATGCCCGCGTTCCTCGTTCCAGAAATTGCTCCAGATGTCGGCGTAAATCGCCTGGCGCGTCTGGTCCCAGCGCGCGAATGGCGCCGGCAGCGAGCGTTTCGAAGCCAAGCGAATCGCCCGGTCCAGCGCCACCCAGCACATCAGTCGCGAATGCAGGAAGTGATGCTGCTCGCCGCGCATTTCCCAGATCCCGACGTCCTCCTGCTGCCAGGTGGCGCAGACCTGATCGACCACTTCGACCGCATGCTTCCAGCCCTCATGGGAGATCGCCTCGCCGTATTTATTGACCAGATACACCGCGTCCATCAGCTCGCCATAAATGTCCAACTGCACCTGGTCATAGGCCTGATTGCCGATGCGCACCGGCCGCGCGTTGCCATGGCCAGACAAGTGATCGAGCGCCTGTTCCGGCAGCTCCTGGCGGCCGTCGATGGCGTACAGGACGTTGAGTTTCATCGAGTGGCCCTGGCAGTCGCTGACCCGCCCGCGCAACCAGCGCATATAGGCGTTGGCCTCATCGACAAAACCCAGGCGCATGAAGGCGTAGACGGTGAACGAGGCGTCGCGGATCCAGGTGTAGCGGTAGTCCCAGTTGCGGATGCCGCCCGGGGTTTCCGGCAGGCCGAAGGTCGCGGCGGCGAGTATTGCGCCGTGCTTGCGCGAGGTCAGCAGCTTGAGTGCCAGCGCCGAGCGATTGACCCTCTCGCGCCAGCGTCCACGGTAAGTCGAGCGGCCGATCCAGTCGCGCCAGAACTTGAGCGTGCGTTGCAGGCACAGGTCACTGTTGTCGGCCTGGAAGCGCGGGTCATCAACCGCACCGAGAATGAACTCGGCGCACTGCTCCTGGTGCAGTTCAAATCGGGCGCAGGCGGCGTTGTCGGTGATCTGCAACGGCTGGCTGCTGCGCAGGCGCAGGCCGCGCAGGCCATCAGCGGCAAAACACACATCTTCGCCAGCACGCTGCGCGGTGGTCGCGGCCCGGGCATAGTCAAAACGCACCGCGCAACGCAGGTCCAGGCGGGCGCTGCCGCTGACCAGGCGCACGCGACGGATCAGTAGCGGCAAATCATCTTCGCTGTCGCCGATGGCCAGCAGGTCGGTGATTTCCACCACCGCTCGCGCGCTCAGCCAGCGAGTCAGCAGGACATTGGTGTCGGGCAGGTAGATCTGTTCGCGACGAGCGTCGGGCAGGTCCGGGGCCAGCTGGAAGATTCCGGCGTCAGGGGTGTCCAGCAGCGAACAAAAGATCGACGGGCTGTCGAATTCCGGCCAGCAGAAAAAATCCACGCTGCCCTTGTCGTTGACCAGCGCGGCACTGCGCAGGTCGCCGATGATGCCGTGGGCATCGATCGCGCTTTGGCGTTCTTGATGAGGATCGGACATGCCAGCTCAGCCTTGCACGGAGGAGGTATTCAGCTGACTGGTACGAGGGGCAGGAGTTCCGGGATCAGCTCCGATAGCGCCCGCTGCTTTGATGCCACTCCAGACTGCCGCCCACCCAGGCCTTTACGCCGGCGAGAAACCGTACAAGCTCGGCGCACGCCCCAGGCAACACTGCCTGTTCCGCCATTTCGTAGGCCCGCACGATATCGTCATGGACCTTCGCGGTCAGGTGCATGGCGTGCGCCAGCGAACAGCGCTCATGGGCGACGAGTAATTGGGGCAGGTTGAAGTCCTGTTGGCTGGTCTGGCTTTCCTTGTGTGCCGAATAGAGGTCATTGGCAAGAATCGTCGCGCTGGCGGCAAGGGCAGTGACTCGGCGCACCGCCGGCGCCGAATAGAGATTGGCCGGCAGCTCGTAGCCACCGATGATGTCGATCAGCGCCAGGCACGGCAAAAAGCTGTTGACCTGACGGTGCGCCAGATACTCCCAGAGCCTGGGTGACCGTCCAGTGAGGCGCCACGAGGCTTCGGCGCCCATGGTCACGAACATGGCGATGATCTCGTGGCGGACCCTGGCCAGTTGCGCCGGCGTGGCGAACTGGCCGACGCGACTCATGTAGGCCAGCAGCCCCCTGAGCACCGGGTCGGCTCGCAGTCCCCGGCGCAGATCGGCCGCGTACTCATCGCTCAGGTGCGCCTGTTCCAGGGCGGCCAGCGCCAGGGACAGGCGCGCGCCCAGCAGCGTCGGCACCGAGCCGCGGCTGTCATCGTCACAGTAATAGTCATCCACTGCGAACAGTGCGGCGAAGCATTGCGCCGCCAGCAACAGCCGGTCGGGATCGTCGCTGTCCGGATGGCAGAGCATGGCGAAACGGCCAAACTGCGAGGCGCGGATTTTTGGCATTTGCTCGCTGAAAATGCCGACCGCTGCGACCCATGGCAACAACAAATCATCCACTTGCTGGCCGAGGCCTTCATTGATGCGCACAGGCAGCGGGCAGTGCAGCGCGGGAACGGACAGGTCTGCTGGCTTCATGACGAGCTCCTGGTGTTATGTAACGCTCAACGCGGATCGCGGGCCAATGCCTTCCAGCGCCGCAGCCCGGCGGCCCCGACTTGCTGGAAGATCTGCACGAACCACACGCTGAACGCCTGTGGGTCGTCTGCGATCAACGGTCCAAGGCCGGCAATGGACTGCCAGCGCCAGTGCAATGCTTCGTCCGGATTGGCCATGGGCGCACAGCGGCTGATGCCGACGAACACGTGGTCGTATTCATGCTCGATCAGATGATTGGACACCTGCTCGTGGTAGAGCAGGGTGTGCACCGCGGTCAGCTCGCAACGCAAACCCATTTCCTCGTACAGTCGGCGTTGGGCGGCCGCGCGGGTGCGCTCTCCCGGCCGCGGGTGGCCACAACAGGTGTTGGTCCACAGGCCTTGCGAGTGGTATTTGCCCAGGGCGCGTTGCTGCAGGAGCAGGCGCCCGTTGCTATCGAAAATGAACACTGAAAAGGCTCGGTGCAGCAGGCCTTGTTGATGCGCGCGCAACTTCGCCGCCGAACCGATTTCACGGTCTTGCGGATCAACCAGGATCAGGGACTCTTCCATCGCCGGGCACCCGTGTGCGGTCAGGCAATTACTATGCTGCAAACTACCCGGGCCTGCCTACTGACAGAACTGTTAGTCGTGCCGAGCATCCTCTGCAGCACCTTGGCAATAAGGGGTGGGTGGCGGGCCGCCTTTCCTGTGTCGACGCTTTATGGCAAGTTGCTCGCCCTCAAGGAGAGGTTGGACACCCATGGCAAACCCTTACTCGGCGCTTTTCACCGCCCCCGGCAGCCGCGCCTTTGTGCTGGCGGGGATGATTGCGCGCATGCCGATCTCCATGACCGGGATCGGCTTGATCACCATGCTCTCGCAGCTGCACGGCGGCTACGCGCTGGCCGGTGCGGTGGCGGCGACCTTCGCCCTGGCCACGGCCTTCTGTGCGCCGCAAGTGTCGCGACTGGTCGACCGCTATGGGCAAGGTCGGGTGTTGCCCATGGCCGCGCTGGTCGGTGGCGGCGCCTTGTTGCTGCTGTTGCTCTGCACCCGTTTGCAGGCGCCACAGTGGACCCTGTTTGTGTTTGCTGCGCTGGCCGGCTGCATGCCGAGCATGTCGGCGATGGTGCGGGCGCGCTGGACCGAGATCTATCGCGGCCAGCCGCAACTGCAAACCGCCTATGCGCTGGAGTCGGTGCTGGACGAGGTGTGTTTTATCGTTGGGCCGCCGCTGTCGGTGGGGCTGTGCGTGGTGCTGTTTCCCGAAGCCGGGCCACTGGCGGCCTTGCTGGCGCTGGCTATCGGCGTGACCGCGTTCGTCCTGCAACGCAGTACCGAGCCGGCGATCCATCCCCATGATCAACAGCAACCGGGCTCGGCGATTGCCTCAGTGCCCGTGCGCTGGCTGATCCTGCTGATGGTCGCCCTGGGCACCATCGTCGGTGTGGTGGATGTGGTCAGCGTCGCATTCGCCCAGCAGCAAGGCCAGCCTGCGGCGGCGAGCATTGTGCTGTCGGTGTATGCAATCGGTTCCTGCCTGGCCGGCCTGGCCTTCGGCGCCTTGAAGCTCGACGTGCCGCTGCCACGGCTGTTTCTGTATGGCGGAGTGGCCACGGCCCTGACCACCTTGCCGCTGCTGTTGGCCAGCGACATCCTCAGCCTGGCGTTGACGGTATTTGTCGCCGGCTTGTTCTTCGCCCCGACCCTGATAGTGGCCATGGCGCTAATCGAGCGCATCGTGCCGCCAGCGAAACTGACCGAAGGCCTGACCTGGCTGGTGACAGGGCTGAGCATCGGCGTGGCGGTTGGCGCCGCCGGTTCCGGCTGGCTGGTGGATGCCTATGGCGCCCGCAGTGGTTTCTGGTTGGCGATAGTCGGCGGGCTGGTGGTGCTGCTGGCGGCGCTGCAGAGTTATCGCAGTTTGAAGTGAGCGACCGCACACCCACCGCCGGCGCAAAAAAAACGCCGCTGCCCATCTCTGGGCCAGCGGCGTTGTGTTGCTCGGGGCAGTGATCAGAAGTTGTAGGTCATGTCCGCCGTGACGGTGCGACCCTCGCCGTAGTAGCAGTCCAGGGTGCTGTTGCAGCTGGCCACGTACTTCTTGTCTTCGATGTTTTCCAGGTTGAGCTTGACCTTGACGCCCTTGACCCGCAGTGGCGAACGCTCGAGGTCGTAGGAGACCATGCCGTCGTACACGGTATAGGACGGGATCTGGAACGAATCTTCCTCGTAGTCCGAGCCGTAGCTGCTGCGCACGTAGCGCACGCCGAGGCCGGCACCAAGGCCGGCGAGGGCTCCCTGGTCAAAGCTGTAGTCAATCCAGCCGGAGGCGGTCAGCGGCGGCATGGTAGCCAGGGTGCGGCCTTCGCGACCGTCATTGACGCTGTTCCACTTGATCTGGTTGCGCGACACCGCACCCAGCACCCGCAGGTTCTCGGTGACGTTGACCTTGCCTTCCAATTCCACGCCACGCGAACGCACTGAACCGCTCTGAATGCTGCGCCCCGGATTGTCGAGGTCGTTGGTCAGCATGTTTTCCTGGTCGATCTGATACACCGACAGTTGGATAAAACCATCGATGACTGTCGGCTCGTACTTCACCCCGGCTTCATACTGCTTGCCTTCGGTGGGCTTGAACGACTTGTTGTCGAAGTCGACACCGGCTTGCGGGAGGAACGACTCGGAATAGCTGACATACGGCGTCAGACCGTTGTCGAACATATAGCCAAGGCCGGCACGCCCGGTGAATTTCTCATCGGTGGTACGGGTGTCCGCCGCCGTGCTGCCAGGTTGGGTGTTCTCGGTGATGGCGTAGTCATAACGGCCACCGAGGGTCAGGAACCATTTGTCCCACTTCATCTGGTCCTGCACGTACAGGCCGGTCTGCTTGATGGTGTTATCCCAGCGATACGGTTGAGTGAAGGTGAACTCGCTGCCGTAGACCGGATTGAACAGGTCGATCGGCGGCCCACTGCGGTCGTACAAGCCGAGGAACCGGGTGTTGAAGTGGTAGTAGTCGACGCCCAGCAGCACCGTGTGGTCGAGTTCGCCGGTCTTGAATTTGGCCTGGGCGGTGCTGTCGATGCCGTACACCTTGTTGGTCTGCGACCAGTCGACGCCGTAGCGATTCTGGTAGCGTCGGTCGTTGGCCCCGGTGATCGGGTTGGTCGCGTAGGAGTAGCCGTGCAGCGGCGCGACGTATTGATCATCGACATAGGCGTAGCTGGTGCGCTGCTTGAGGGTCCAGATGTCGTTGAGTTCGTAGGCGACGTCGTAGCCCATCACGAACTGTTCGCGGTCGTACTTGTTCAGGCCCGGCTCGCCAATGAACAGGTCGCGGCTGATCTTGCCGTTGGGGCTGTCGAACACCGTGCCTTCAGCCGGCAAGCCCTGGGCTTCCGGGGTGTCGCGGTCTTTCTGGTACTGGGCGAATACGGTCACGCTGGTGCGGTCGTTCGGCAGCCAGGTCAGGCTGGGCGCGAGCAGCATGCGGTTGGTGTCGGCGTAGTCGATGTTCGAGTTGGCGTCGCTGGCCAGGCCGGTCAGGCGATAGAGGAATTCACCCTGATCGTCGATTGGCCCGGCGAAGTCGAAGGCGCCGTACTTGCGGTCGTAGCTGCCGGTGCCCAGCACCACTTCATGCAGCGGCGTGGCGGTCGGGCGCTTGCCCACCAGGTTGACGATGCCGCCCGGCTGGTTCTGCCCGTAGAGCACCGAGGCCGGGCCCTTGAGGACTTCGATGCGTTCCAGGGTGTAAGGGTCGATCTGCAGCGAACCGCCAGTGCTGCCGCCGCCGTACGGCAGGTGCAGGCCATCGAGGTACACCGGGGTGGGCGAGAAGCCACGGGAGGTCGGCTCGTCGAAAATCCCCACGCGATCGGAGAAGCCGCCACCGGTCATGCCGGCGGTGTAGCGCAGGGCTTCGGTGACCGTCTGCGCGCCGCGCACCTTGACTTCGTCGGCGGTGACCACGTTGATGGTCTGCGGAATTTCATTGAGTGGGGTATCGGTCTTGGTCCCGGTGCCGCTGCGCTTGGCGACGATCCCGTCGACCGGGCCGTAGGCCTGCTCCTGGATGGCGAACACGTTGGTCGGGTCGAGGTCCACCGAGTTCGCGCTGCTGCGCACCCGCAGGGTCACGGTGTTGCCTTGCACGCTGTAGTTGATGCCGGTGCCTTGCAGCAACTGGGCAATTGCCGCGTTGGCGTCCAGGCTGCCCTTGATCGCGGTGCTGCGCAGGCCGGCCACGTCATCCGGGCTGTACAGCACTTGCAGGTTGGTCTGGCGGCCAAATTCCTGCAGTGCACTGGCCAGCGCTTGGGCCTGGATGTTGACCTCGACCACTTGTGCCTGGACCTGGCTGATCAGCGGCGCGGTCAGCGCCAGGGCGCTAAGCGTCGGCAGGCGTGGACGGAAGGAATGGCGCAGGCGCAGAGCCTTGGTGAGTGGGTGGAGACCGAGTGGTGCGGGCATTATTCTTTTACTCTTCAAGGTGTTGACTGAGAACTATTTCTATTCACTGTAAGTAAGACGTTGCACCTCCGGGAAACCGGAAAGTTCCTACGTTTTTGTTTACGAAATGCTCTCAGTCATGCCCGCTACGGCTCTGGGACGAGCTTTTCTGCTGCGTTACCAACCCCCTCCCAATGCCTTGTACAAGCCAACGCTGGCTTGCACCCGCGCCAGGCGCAGTTGCACGTTGAGGTCCTGGGCGGCGTACAGGGTGCGCTGGGTTTCCAGCACCGTCAGCAAATCCTCGGCCCCGGCCTGGTAGCGGCTCTGGGCGATGTTGAAGGCGGTCTGCGCGTGACTCAGCTCCTCGGTTTGCCACTGGCGTTGCTGGTCGAGGCCGTGGATCGCGGTCAGGGCTTTTTCGACGTCGGCAAAGCCGTTGATGATCGCCCCGCGATAGTTTTCCAGCAGCTCTTGCTGGCGCGCGGTGGCGCGGTCGCGTTCGGCGCTGAGGCTGCCGTTGTTGAAGATCGGTGCCACCAGGCCGGCGGTGAGGTTGTAGAAAGGGCTGCGCAGCAAGTCGCCGAAGGTATCGGCGCCGGAGCCGAGGTTGGCCGTCAACGTCAGGGTCGGCAGCATCGCCGCTCGGGCCACGGTGACGTCGGCCTGGGCAGCGGCCAGTTGCGCTTCGGCGCGGGCGATGTCCGGGCGGCGGCGCAGCAGGTCGCTGGGCACGCCGGCGCTGATGTCTGGCCAATGCAACTGCTCGAAGCGCTCACTGCTGCGCGGCAGCGCCTGCACCGGTTGGCCGAGCAGGGCGGCGAGGGTAATCCTCGCTTCTTCGGCCTGCTGACGCACCAGCGGCAGTTGCCGTTGCTGGGCGGCCACCAGGCTTTTCTGCTGGGCCAGTTCCAGGGCGGTGGCCGAGCCTGAGTCATAACGGGTCTGCACCAGTTTCAACACGCTTTGTGCATTGCTCAGGTTCAGTTCGGCAATCCGGTTTTGCTCGATCAGCGCCAGGCTCTGGGTGTAGCTGTTGGCGACGCCGCTGAGCAGGGTCAGTTCGACGGTGATCTGGTCGAACTCGCTGGCGCGCACACTTCGCAAGGCGCTGTCGCGGGCGGCTTGGCGGCCGCCCCAGAAATCGACCTCATAGCTGGCGCTGAGGCTGGTATCAAAGTAATCCACCGCCTTGTTGCTGCTGTCGGCATCCAACTGGCTGTAGCCGTTGCCGCGCAGCAGCTTCTCGCGGCTGGCGTTGAAGCCGGCCTGCACCTGGGGCAGCAGCGGACCGCCGGCGACCACCGCGCTGGCCTGGGCCTGACGCACGCGCGCCATGGCTGCGGCGAGGTCATGGCTGCCGAGTTGCGCCTGGGCAATCAGGCGGTCGAGTTCGGTGCTGCCAAAGGTTGTCCACCATTGTTGGTGCTGTTCGGTGGCGGCGCGGGTGTTGGGTGATTGCCAGGTCGATGGCGCGACGATGCCGCTGTCCAACGGCTTGCTGGGAGAGGCGCAGGCGCTGAGTAACAGGCACAGGGGCAACAGGCTCAAAGGCGACTTCATGGCTCGATCATTCACTGGTAAGGGCCGTCACCGGGTCAAGCCGGGCAGCTTTACGGGCCGGCATGAAGCCGAAGACAACGCCGGTAACCAGCGCGCAGGCAAAGGCGCCGAGGACCGCGAACAGGGAAAACGCCACTGCCACTTCGCTGAGGATCAGCACGCCGCCGACCAGCAAGGCCAGGGCGATCCCGGCGATGCCGCCGACCACCGAGAGCATCACCGCCTCGGTCAGGAACTGGCGCAGGATGTCGCGTTGGCGAGCACCGGTGGCCATGCGGATACCGATCTCGCGGGTCCGCTCGCGCACGGTCATGAGCATGATGTTCATCACCCCGATGCCGCCCACCAGCAGCGAGATCGCGGCAATCGAGCCGAGCATCAGCGACAGGGTATTTTGCGTGCGCGCCTCGGCCTGGATCATCGCCGCGTTGTTGGTCAGCTCGTAGTCTTTCTTGCCGTCGTGCAGCTTGAGCATCAACTGGTCGATGGCCTGCTCGGCTTCCTTGACCTTGCGCGCGTCCGCCGCGGCGATAGCGATGTACTCCGGCTCGTACTTGCCGAACAGGCGCACGCTGGCGGCGGAGTAGGGGATGGCGATGCGGTCGTCGCTGTCCGAGTCCCCGGAGCTGGAGCCTTTTTCCGCCAGCACACCGACCACCTGGAACGGCACGTTTTCGATCAGGATGTACTGGCCGAGGGGGCTGGCCATGTCCTTGAACAGCTTGTCGCGGACCTTCTTGCCAATCACCGCCACGGCGGCGGCATTGCGTTCGTCGGCGTCGGTGAAATAGCTGCCCTCGACCACTGGCCAGTTGAAAATCTCCGGGAAGTTGGTGTCATTCCCGCCGACGTAACTCAGGTGGTCGGCATTGCCGAAACGCACCCCGGCTTCCGAGCCGTTGACCGGCATGATCCTTTTGACCTGCGGCAGGCGCGCCAAAGCGGCGACGTCGCTCAAGCTGACGATGCCCGGCGGCGTACGCGGATTGGGCGCCGAGCCACTGAGATAAATGATGTTCGAGCCGAAGGCGCCCATCTGCGCCATGACCTGGCGCTTGCTGCCTTCGCCCACCGCCAGCATCACCACCACCGACGCCACGCCAATGATGATCCCTAGCAGGGTCAGGGCGGTGCGGAAGCGGTTGATCCACATCACCCGCCAGGCCGCGTGCAACGCATCCACCAGTTCGCCTTTCCAGGCGCCGGTGGCGTCGCTGCCTTCGCTCAGGCGTTTGCGCAGATCCACCGCCTGCAAGGCGCCGGGATTGGCCGAGTGTTGCGCTTCAGGGTTGTCGACGGCGCTGTCGCTGATGATCAGGCCATCACGAATCTCGATCACCCGCTTGGCCCGGGCAGCCACTTCGCGGTCATGAGTAATGAGGATCACCACATGACCCTGGCTCGCCAGCTCATCGAGCAGGGTCATGACCTCGGCGCCGCTGTGACTGTCGAGGGCGCCGGTGGGTTCGTCGGCGAGAATGATGTGCCCGCCATTCATCAATGCACGGGCGATCGACACCCGCTGCTGCTGGCCGCCGGAGAGTTGATGCGGACGGTTGCCAGTGCGTTCGGCCAGGCCGAGACGGGCGAGCAGCGCGGCGGCGCGGGCATGGCGTTCGGCCGCCGGGGTGCCGGCGTAGATGGCCGGCATCTCGACGTTTTCCTGAGCCGAGCCGGACGGGATCAGGTGGTAGCCCTGGAACACAAAACCAAAGGCTTTGCGACGCAGCCAGGCCAGTTCATCGCTGTCCAACTGGGCGACGTTCTCCCCGGCAAAGCGGTACTCGCCAGAGGTCGGGCGATCGAGGCAACCGAGGATGTTCATCAGCGTCGACTTGCCGGAACCGGAGGCGCCGACGATCGCCACGAACTCGCCGGCGTGAATCGCCAGGTCGATGCCACGCAGTACATGAACTTCTGGGGCGTCACCGCCGCCGTAGGATTTACGCAGGTCTTTGAGGTCGATCAGCGGCGTGTGCATTCAACCCTCGTGACCGTCGAGTGGCCCGATCAGCAGGTGGTCGCCCTCGTTCAAACCGTCGAGGATCTGCACTTGCAGGCGATCGCTGAGGCCGGTGCGCACTTCCCGTGATTGGACATCACCGTTTTTCGCCACCACTCGTGCGCGTTGGGTGCCGGCCTGCGTGCCGTTCTGCAGGGCGGACACCGGTGCGGTGAGGACGTTTTTCGCCTCGCCGTTGACGAAAAATACCTGGGTGGTCATTTCCGCCATCAGCGCGTTGTCGGCGTTGTCGACGTCGAGCAACACGGTGTACAGCACCACTCGGCCGCTGCCGCTTTTACTGCTGCTGGATGGGCTGCCGCTGCCTTGGGCACTTTGGTCCAGGGGCTTGGGCGGGACCGGGAGGATCTGTCGTACCGTGCTGTGCCAGCGTCGCGTGCCGCCGGCGAGCGTGGTGAAGTAGGCCTGCATGCCGGGTTTGACGTGGCCAATATCGGCTTCCGAGACTTCCGCCCAGACGGTCATCGGCGACAGTTTGGCAATGCGCAGGATCAGCGGTGTCTGCTGCTGGGCGTTGAGGGTCTGGCCGGCGCGGGCGTCGAGCGCGACCACGGTGCCGGACATCGGCGCGTAGATGCGCGTATAGCCCAGTTCGGCCTGATCACTGCGCAAGCTGGCTTCGGCCTGGCGAATCTGCGCCTGGAACATCTGGATCCGCGCCTCGGTGGCGCGCAGTTCGGCGTGGGCGGTCTGCACGTCTTCTTCGCGGGTGGCGCCACCGGCGGCGAGGTTTTGCTGGCGCTGGTATTTCTGTCGCGCCAGCTCGTTCTGCGCACGCTGCTCGAGCAATTGCGCCTTGAGGTTGTCGATGGAAAACCGCCCGGCATCAAGCTTGGCGTTCTGGGTCGCCGGGTCGATCTCCACCAGCAATTGGCCTTCCTTGACGAGGTCGCCGACCTCGACATGGATCTTGCGGATCTGCCCCGACGCCTGGGCGCCAACGTCGACATAGCGTCGCGGTTGCAGGGTGCCGAGGGCGGTGACGCTGCTTTCGATGTCGCCACGGCCAACCTGCACAGTGGCGAATTTATCGCGCCCGGGGGGGATCATCTGCCAGGCGGCGAGGGCGATAGCGGGGATCAGGCACAGGGCGACGAGCAAGGCACGGCGCGGCTTTCGGGGGTGTTTCATGCAGGGTTCCGGTCAATGGAAATCGTCCCGTTGCCCAGCCGGCGGCGCTTCCCGCGCAGCACTGGGCGCCGCCAGGCCACTGGCAGCCAGGGGGAACTGTCCTTAGTACGAAGAAAAAACACACAAATTTAGGCGTCGACTCAAAGGTTTACACCCGTGCTCGAGCTTTATTTGCTGCGCAACGGAAGCGGTGCTTTAAATCTATATGAGAATTACTATAAATTACACGGCTGCAAGTTGCCATCATCGTGCCTTTACCTTTTTTCGCGAGCAGGGCTCGGATTCAGGGATTGAAGCCGTTCATTCAGGCGGTCGGGAGTCAGGTTGGAAAACTACTATCGCGAGCTGGTGTGTTTTATCAACGCCAAGCTGGGCAACCGTCAGGTGGCCGAAGATGTGGTGCACGACGCCTATGTCCGGGTGCTTGAGCGGGCCAGCGATACGCCCATCGAGCAACCCCGGGCCTTTCTCTATCGCACTGCATTGAACCTGGTGATCGACGGCCATCGGCGCAACGTCGCACGCCAGGTCGAACCGCTGGAAGTGCTCGACAGTGAAGAGCGCTTCGAGACGCCGTCACCCCACAGCAGCTTTGATCACGGCCAGCGGCTGGACCTGTTGCAACGGGCATTGGACGAACTGCCGCCGCTATGCCGCGAGAGTTTCCTGCTGCGCAAACTCGACGGCATGTCGCACCCGGAAATAGCCCAGCGCCTGGGTATTTCCCGCAGTCTGGTGGAGAAGCACATCGTCAATGCGATGAAGCATTGCCGCGTGCGTCTGCGGCAATGGGAGGGCCTGTGAGTGCTCCTATAGCCAGCCCGAGCGTTTGAAGCTCGCCCACAAACCAACACAACCGACGGTGATGAACCCCAGCACGCCGAAGTAGCCGTAGTGCCAGCTCAGCTCCGGCATGTTCTGGAAGTTCATCCCGTAGATCCCGGCCACGGCCGTGGGGAACGCGAGAATGGCGGCCCAGGCGGCGAACTTGCGTTGCACCACGCTTTGCCGCGAGGCCTCCAGTAGCACACCGATCTCGATGGTCTGGCTGGCGATGTCGCGCAGGGTGGTGAGATCTTCCACCTGTCGCGTGACATGAATCTGCACGTCGCGAAAATACGGGCGCATGTTTTTGTCGATAAACGGGAACTTGAGCTTCTGCAATTCCTCGCTGATCTCCACCATAGGCGCTGCATAGCGGCGCAGGCGAAGCACGTCGCGACGCAGGCCGTGGAGGTTCTGGATGTCCCGCTCGTTGAGAGCGCTGCATAACACGTTGCGCTCCAGCTCATCGATCTCGGCATGGATCGCTTCGCCCACCGGCTGATAGTTCTCGATCACGAAATCCAGCAGGGCATAGAGCACGAAATCTTCGCCGTGCTCCAGCAGCAGCGGTCGCGCTTCGCAACGCTGGCGCACATGGCCATAGGAGGCCGAGTGGCCATTGCGGCAGGTGATGATGTAGCCGTTGCCGGCAAAGATATGGGTCTCGATGAAAATCAGCACGCCGTTCTCGCGCACCGGTGAGTAGGTGACGATGAACAGGGCGTCGCCAAAGGTCTCGAGCTTGGGTCTACTGTGCTTTTCCAGGGCGTCTTCGATGGCCAGTTCATGCAGGTTGAACTGGCGTTGCAGGTTGGCCAGCTCCTGGGCGTTCGGCTCTTCGAGGCCGATCCAGACAAAGTGGTCCGGTTTCGCCGCCCAGGCCGCGCCTTCATCGAGGGTGATATTGGTGACTTTCTTCCCGGCGCTGTAAACAGCAGCCGCAACGACTCTACCCATAGTGCCTATTCACTTCTTCCAGTGACAATCAGCGTGCAGCTTAGCCTGCTTGTGAGTGGAGCGGGGCGCTCAAGCCGCCTGCAGTTGTCGATCCAGCCCGTCGATGCACTCGCGCATCTGCGCCTGGCACTGTTCGATCAGCGCGGGCATGTCATCCAGGGTCAGGCCGGCGGTAGGAATCGGCGGCAGCGAGCGGATCAGGATCTTGCCGCTGTTCCAGCGATTGAGGCGCATGTGATTGATGTAGTTGCTGACGCACACCTGGACAATCGGCACACCGGCAGCGATGGCCATGTGGAACGCGCCTTTCTTGAATGGCATCAACTCCTTGCCGAGATTGCGCGTGCCCTCGGGGAACACCCAGATCGAGGTGTCCTTGTGTTGCAGCGTATCGGTAGTGGTCAGCATCGCCTGGCGCGCCTTGTGGGCGTTGCCGCGGTCGATCAACACATTGCCGGCGAGCCAGAATAGCTGACCGAACAGCGGTACCCACTTCAGGCTCTTCTTGCCGATGCACACGGTGCGGTGTGGCACCACGTTGCCCAGCACGAACAGGTCATAGTTGGACTGGTGGTTGGCGATCACCACGCAGCTCTGCTTTTTGTAGGTCAGCGAGTCGACGTCGGCACTGACCCGCAACCGCAGAATGCACATCGCCGGCCAGGCATAGAGGCGGGCGCACAGGCGGCTGTTGTCCGGATTGAACGGGCGAAGCAGACCGAGCACCACGCCGAGCACGCCGGCCAGAACAAAATGCAGGCCCATCAACAACATACGGAACACAAACAGCATCTACAGGCCCACCAGGGACAAAAGGTGGCGCAGTGTACGGATGTGCACTGTTTTCGGCAATTACTCCGATAGGAGCAGGAGATGGGCGATGTTTAAGCGCATGTTTCCGACATTTGCTGTCAGGCGCAGGCTAGAGCCGTTGAGGCTGGATTCATCCATTGCGTAGGGAAAAGCCCGACTCGGTTGTCAGGCTTTTCTTTGCTGGTGGCTGAGCCGTTAAATCAGATGGGCCTGATCCTGGACGATCGCTGCATCCAGGGTATCCAGCAGGGCCTTGCGCACCTTGAGCTTGGTGTTCTTGTGCGCGGTCATATTGATCTTCTTCAGCTGACGCGCTGCCGCCAACGCGGCACCTTGCAGTTCTTCGGCGGTCACCACCTTGTCGAGGAACCCGGCATCCACTGCGCCTTGTGGATCGAACATCTCGCCGTTGATCACCGAACGATGGAACGCCGACTTGCGCAGGCGATCACGGGCCAGCTCGATGCCGGCGTGGTGCATGGTCATGCCGATCTGCACTTCGTTCAGGCCAATGCTGAACGGGCCGTCGACACCAATCCGGTAGTCGGCTGACAACAGGATAAACGCCCCCTTGGCCACCGCATGCCCCGGGCACGCGACGATCACCGGGAAGGGGTGGGCCAGCAGGCGGCGGGCGAGGGTGGAGCCGGCAGTGACCAGGCTCACGGCTTCTTTCGGGCCGGCCGTCATCACCTTCAGATCGTAACCGCCAGAGAGGATGCCCGGCTGACCGGTGATGATCACCACCGCCCGATCCGTCACCGCCTGATCCAGCGCAGCATTAAAAGCGCCGATCACGTCCGGCGAGATGGCATTGACCTTGCCATTGCTCAAGGTCAGGGTCGCGATACCGTCTTCGAGATGGTACGAAATCAACTCACTCATGACGCTATTCCTTATAGAGAAGTGGGGCAGACGTTACCCATGGCCGTAGGCCAGGTAAAGCGCCGTGACTGACCGGCCAGTCAGCCAAACCAGCGCCGCCCGCCACTGGCGGCCACGCGTGTGCAGCATTCGCTTCTATATAGACGGATGCACCTGGCCGAAGCTTGGCCGGTTTGCCCTGCCCGCAAACCCACGGGAATCAACAAATCGCTTAAGCGCATGAAAATTCTGAAAAAAAAGTTTGCCATCAGAAAAGCTTTCGACTACATTAGCGCGCCTCGACAGACAGAACTTGTTTGAAGAGATACGGTGAAGTGTCCGAGTGGCTTAAGGAGCACGCCTGGAAAGTGTGTATACAGGAAACTGTATCGAGAGTTCGAATCTCTCCTTCACCGCCACATTCTGTAAACACAAACCCCTGATTTTCCTAGAGAAAGTCGGGGGTTTGTGGTTTTTGGCGTGTGGAAAATGTGGCTTAGTTGTTCATGGCGCCGATGATGGCGCCACAGGGGGGGCGGACACAGCGTTCAAGTCGCGTAGAGCTTCCCACTTTAATGCTCTGCATTTCACTGCAAGGCGAACCTCACCAATCCTCAGAGCGCTCGTTGCGCTCATGAAGAATGCGCAGGATCTGGATCTGGCTACCGACGACTCGGTAGGGAGCGATGAAGGGGAGCCTGGACAGCACCAGCTCCCTGATATCTGGCATTTGCGAAGGTCTGCCCATGCCCGTGAACAGTTCCAGTTTTTCCAGCGCTTCGAAAATTTCGGCGATCACATCGTCTGTGAAGCGTGCGCCCCTGCAAGATGTGTAGTGCTCATGGATTGACGCTAAATCACTGTCCGCTTTGTCCGTCAATGCGATGCTTGGCACGATTCACCCATTTAGCCTTAACCGTATTCAGATCTGTGAGGTTGCCTGCATCAGCATCAGCGATGCCTTCGGCGATTGCATTGATGTGCCAGGATTCCGCCTCAACGTATCGGGCCAAGGCGCGTTTGAGATGGTACTGGCGATCGCGATCAGTTGCTTCAGCCAGTTGATCCAATTGTTGAATCAATAATTCCTCGACACGAAACGACAACACAGGCGAAGCCATAATTTGCTCCTTCAATAACATCTGTATACGTTGTAAACAATTGTCTGAAATGTAAACGATGCGGCGGGAGAAACCAATGATTTTGTCGTTGAAAAATGACAGTGGAAGATTTCGCAGGTTCAGCGGTCGCCGGTATGCTCCGCCACTGTCAATCAATGGTCAGGACTGTTCGCGAGGTACGCGCGCGCCGGGTCACGTGTCGAAAACAGCTCAATACCCACCCCCTCCACCCCCGCTCGAAGGCTCCCGCGCTTTTTTCTGGGCCATGCTCCATTCGGCGCAGGTCATGAAGCTTTTGTGATCGACCCGGCCGTTGCCATCGAAACTGACGTTGTAGTGTTGCGTGCGATCCGCCTGGGTCAGCAGGTAGTCGTTGCAGGTGCCGGGTTCGATGGTGCGAACGCTGGTGGAGAGGGGGTTGCCGCCGATTTGCTCGACTTGGGCCTGGCTCATGCCGTCTTCGACCTTGGCCACCAGTGGCTGATTGGCGAAGACCTGGGCGTTGGTGCTGCAGCCCGTAGTCAGCAGCAGGGCAATGGCCAGGGCAATGGAAGGGGTATTCATGGTGGGCTCCCGTTCGTGAGTGTCATGTCGAAACTCCTGGGTGCATCAGAGAAATTAAAGTCGAGTTCGGCGGGCGATGCCAGCGTCAGGGCGGATCTGAGTGCTGGTCGGCGAGGACAAGTGCAGCTACATTTTCCCTTTTGGGTGCAAGGAACAATTATGCGGATATGCATCGCGGCGCTGGCGGGTGTGCTGTTGGCGGGGTGTTCGTTGCCGGCTTCGCTGGTGCCGGGTGAGCCGAACCTGAGCAAGGAATCGGCCAAGCCGCCCAAGGAGGTCGCCGAGTGCGTGCTGCCGGCCTGGCAGCGTGAAGTGCCCAAGGCGAGTCAGACCTCGGTATCCAACGGTTACCGGATCAACGCACCTAGCCTGATCACCGCCGACGAGATTCTCGACATCGTCAAATACAAGGACGGCAGCAAGGTCTCGCTCTATCAGGGGCCGCCGTGGGCCAAGTCCGGGGCATTGCGCGAGGCGGTGCGCAATTGCCTGTAGGTTAGGGCTCGACCTGGGTTTCGCAGACGAAGTAGTTGCTTTGGCGGTTTTTCGCGGTAAGGTCGCGGGTCAATCGCTTGGCCTCGGCGACGCACAGTTGATAGGCGTCAGCCTGCACCCAATGTTCGACCGGGATCACCTGGCAACTGCTGCGCGACGCGTCGGTACACAGGTACAGCAACAGAAATACCGTCATACACACTCCTGCGCATCCTTGAGCGACAGGCAACTGCCGTCTTCATTGAGTATGTACGTCTCCAAGGCTTCGGCCAGTTCTACAAGGAACACTTCATGATTATCACCACCACCCACAGTGTCGAGGGCCGGCAGATTGCTGCCTACCTGGACGTCATCAGCGCCGAGTCGGTGCAGGGCATCAACGTTGTGCGGGATATGTTCGCCGGGATGCGCGACTTCTTCGGCGGGCGCTCGCAGACGCTGGAGAAAGCCTTGCGCGAAGCACGGGCCCAGGCCACGGATGAGCTCAAGGAACGTGCCGCAAAACTGCAGGCCGATGCGGTGGTGGGTGTCAACTTTGAAATCAGCATGCCGTCGGGCAAGGGCAGCATGTTGGTGGTGTTCGTTACAGGCACGGCGGTCAGGCTCAAATAAGCGGATTAGAGCCATTCGTCGGTTGCTTGTAGTTTGAATGGGTGGTCCTGGAATGACCGGCTAGTCTGGAACCTCTTGAGGGGCTGTGTTCTTTAGGCAATCAGTTGCTTGCCGGCGCAGGCCCATGTGGAGGGACGCAGAGATGAGCAATCCGTACATTGAAGATGATGGCGCTGAGTACCCGGTGAATAACTGTGTGCACTGCGGGCAGACGGATTACGTCTCGGGGTTTGGTGAAACGCCGACCAAGCCAGGCCAGGCCCGGTTGCCTTCGACAAGCAAAACCACGGCGAAACCCTTTATGCCCAGGGTCGCAATGCGCTTGCGCAAGTGATCCAGCGCCCCACTGACCCCGCCGATGTGCGGGGTTTTTTCTGTCTGCTTATTGGTGTCACATCTTGTATTGAAGTCGGTTGGGACGGTCCGGTCCTTTCACGTTTCTTTCACAACTCAGGTCGTAGTCTCGAATCATCCGTTAGAAGCAAGTTTGTCAGCCCGTTCCCCAGCGGGCTTTTTTTTGCCTGCGATAAAACTCTTGGCGAAAATGCTGTCCAACCCTCGCGCGCAGAAGGGTTGCCGCCGCGTTGGCTGAACGTAAACCCTTCATCAGCCGCGAATAATCAACGGATTCGTACACTTTTTGAGGTTCATGTCATGCGTTTAACTCTGCCTGCTCTGGTTCTGGGCCTTCTGGTTGCTCAAGGTGCGATGGCGGCCAGCAATGGCACCGCAGCGCTGGGCGGTGGCCTGGGTGGTGCGCTGGGTAACGTGGTTGGACAAAAGCTCGGTGGCAGCACTGGCGCAACCATCGGTGCCGGTGTCGCGGGTGCGGCCGGTGGCGCAGCCGGTGCGCACAAGGGCAACCGCACCAAGGCGGCTATCGGTGGCGGCGTTGGCGCTGCCGGTGGTTCGGTGATCGGCCGTTCGTTGGGTGGCAAAGACGGCGCCACTATCGGTGCCGGGCTTGGCGGTGCGGCAGGTGGCGCAGTGGGCAACAGCATGGGCAAGAAAGGGCACTGATCCTTCGACCTGTCTGCAGCATCAGAGCCCGGCGAAATGCCGGGCTTTTGCATGGCGCCGGGAAGGGCCCGTGAGGCGTTACAACTCCAGTTGATCAGCGCGGATGCCGAACGCTGCAGCGATTTTCTCGCGAGTCGCCCGGCGCGGTTTGTTGACCGCTTCCTGTTGGGCAAACGCCGGCTGGGAGATACCCAGGCGTCGGGCGACTTCATCCTGGGTCAGGTTCAGGTGTTCGCGCCAGGCGCGGATCGGCGTCGCGCCGTCGACGATACGGCTGACCACCGCGTGGGGAATCAGTTCGTCGCTGCCTTGCTGGGCGATGTACTGCTGGTAGGGGATGACCACGAAGGCAGGCTCGCCGTCAGGGCCGTGGATGATTTGTACGTCAGTAGGTGCGTTCATCGCGCTTTTTAACCTCTTGAATGCTGGTCACCTGAATCGCGCCGTCCCAATCGAACAACACCCGATAATCGCCGACTCTCAGCCGATAGCCATAGGTGTGCTGGGTGAGGACTTTGACATTGGGCACATCCGGCATCTGTTCGAGTTGAGTGATTGCATCGCGGATCCTGCCACGGTGGTCGCTGTGTATTCGCAGCAATTGCTTGACGGCTTTGCGGGTCCAGAAAATTGAATTCATGAGAGTTTAATAAGATATCCATAAGTTATGCAATGCTTTGCTTATTAAAATATAAGCAAATAATCCACGCTTTCCTTGCGCTCACGAACCACCTTAGTCAGGGATCGGGGGAGGTGGAGCCCGCAAATAGTTGCCCGATGTAAACCTGACTCGCTATGCTGCTGAACCCTTTCATCGCGCCAGGCTGCGGGGTGGATCGGGTCATGGCTTTACCTGAGCCGTTCCCGGAATGTTGTGTTGATAACGGATCAGATGCGATGAATGCACCGTTGAAGCTGGCCCCGATCAAGGCCGTTATTTTCGATATGGATGGTTTGCTGCTCGATACCGAGGGGATCTACACCGAGGTCACGCAGATCATTGCGCAGCGCTATGACCGGCATTTCGACTGGGCCATCAAGCAGAACATCATTGGTCGCGGCGCGCTGGACCTGGCGCGCTATGTGGTGCAGGCGCTGGACTTGCCAATCAGCGCCGAGGAGTTCCTGCGGATTCGCGAGCCGTTGTTGCAAGAGCGATTCCCCCATGCCCCGGCGATGCCGGGCGCACGTGAGTTGGTCGAGCACTTGAAGGCCCGGCGGATTCCGATCGCCATCGGCACCAGTTCCTCGAGCGGTTCATTCGCCCAGAAAGCCACCCGGCATGGTGATTGGTTTGCCCTGTTCGATACCATTGTCACAGCGGATGACCCCGAGGTGGGGGCGGCCAAGCCTGCACCAGACATCTTCCTCACTGCCGCGCGACGCCTGGGCGTGGCGCCCGCTGATTGCCTGGTGTTCGAGGATTCGCCGTTCGGCGTGACCGCTGCCAAGGCTGCCGGCATGACCGCCATTGCGGTGCCGGATGCGGCCATGGCTGATGAAAAGTATGTTCATGCCGACCGCATTCTGCGCAGTCTCGATGCCTTCCCGTTGCAGGCTTATGGCTTGCCGGTGTTCGAGACGGCCTGAACAAAACGCCGGGTAACCTGATCGGGGTTCCCGGCGTTGGTTTTGCTGGTCTCGCGTCAGGCGCCGAAACCACCATCGATCGTCAGGCTTGCACCCGTGATGTAACCCGCTTGCGGGCCCACCAGGTAGGCGACAAAGCTGGCGATTTCCTCAGCGGTGCCATAGCGACCCACAGCCATCAGCGGGATCAGGCTCTCGGCAAAGTCGCCATGGGCCGGGTTCATGTCGGTGTCCACCGGGCCGGGCTGCACATTATTGATGGTGATGCCCCGCGGCCCCAGATCCCGCGCGAGGCCCTTGGTCAGGCCCACTAGCGCGGCCTTGCTCATGGCGTAGGGACCGCCACCGGCGAAGGGCATGCGGTCGGCGTTGGTGCTGCCGATATTGATGATGCGACCACCTTCGCCCATGTGCCGGGCGGCTTCCTGGGTGGCGATGAACACGCTGCGCACGTTGATCGCCAGGGTCTGGTCGAAGTCTTCCAGTTTGAACTCGTCCAGCGGTGCGACTGCCAATACACCCGCGTTGTTGACCAGGATGTCCAACTGGCCAAAGGTTTGCACCGTGGCGTTGACCGCGCTGCGGATGGCCTCTGCATCGGCGCTGTCGGCCTTGATCGCCAGGGCCTTGCCGCCGTTGGCGGTGATGCTGTCACGCAGGGCTTCGGCCTTCGCGGCGGAGCTGACGTAGGTGAAGGCCACGGCGGCGCCTTCAGCGGCCAGGCGTTGGACGATGGCTGCACCGATACCGCGGGAGCCGCCCTGGATCAGCGCTACTTTGCCGCTGAGGGTTTGAGTGGTCATGTTGATCTCCAAAGTCCCGAGGCGGTATGCCTCGGTTGATGGAGCCTAGTATCGATTTCCGATTACCTGCTGTGTAGACGGTAATTGCGATAGTCTGTGTAAACCAGAAGTTTATAGTGGCCGCCATGGAAACCTTCAGCAGTATCGAATGCTTCGTACGCAGCGCCGAAGTCGGCAGTTTTGCCGAGGCGGCGCGGCGCTTGAGCCTGACGCCGGCGGCGGTGGGCAAGAGTGTCGCCAAGCTCGAGGCGCGCCTCGGTGTGCGGCTGTTCCAGCGCAGCACCCGCAGCCTGCGGTTGACCGAGGCCGGGCAGCTGTTTCTGGCGGAAGTCAGCACGAGCCTGCACACCATCCAGAACGCGGTCGCCAACCTGGCCAGCGCCGAGGGGCGGCCGGCCGGTACGCTCAAGGTCAGCATGGGTACGGTGTTCGGGCGCTTGTACATCGTGCCGTTGCTCGGCGAATTTCTGCGGCGTTTCCCGGCGATCAATCCGGATTGGCACTTTGATAACCGTCAGGTCGACTTGATCGGGCAGGGCTTCGATGCGGCCATCGGCGGCGGTTTCGAACTGCCCCAGGGCGTAGTGGCGCGCAAGCTGACGCCGGCGCATCGGGTGCTGGTGGCGTCTGCCGAGTACCTGGCACGAAGCCCTGCGGTGCATGAACCAGATGACCTGAAGCAGCACGACGGCATCCTGATTCGCTCGCCGCAGACCGGGCGCGTACGTTCCTGGCAACTGACGAGTCGTGATCAGCAACACAGTCCGTTGAGCCTGCGGGCGCGGATGACCATGAGTGATTCGGAGGCCGCTTGTGCCACGGCGGCCCAGGGACTTGGGATTGCCCTGGTGAGCATGCCGTTCGCGCTGGGTTATTTGCAGGCGGGCACCCTGCAGCGGGTGTTGCCGGATTGGTACGTCGACGACGGCAATATCTCGATCTATTACGCCGAGCACAGACTATTGCCGGGCAAGACCCGGGCGTTCGTCGATTTTGTCATCGAGCAGTTTGCCGAGCAGGGCCTGGCGCGGCGTTTCAGCGCGGTCTGAACCTCGAGTTCAGCGGGCGGGCCAGCCGACGATGGCTTTCGCCCGCGGGGCGGCATAGGTGCGTACCTTGGAGGTCGACAGGCCAAGGCGGACCAGCGATTCGGCCAAGGTCACCGCCGCCGTCACCCCGTCCACCACCGGTACGCCGCAGCGCTGGCGAATCTGCTCGGCCAGCCCGGCCATGCCGCCGCAGCCCAGGCAGATGACTTCGGCCTTGTCTTCGCGCACGGCGATGTCGGCCTGTTGCACGATGGCCCGCAAGGCGCGCTCGGGATCTTGCTCCAGTTCCAGTACCGCCAGCCCGCTGGCGCGCACCGAGGCGCAGCGTTGCCAGAGGCCGGAGAGCTTCAAGCGATCCTCGATCAACGGCACCGTGCGGTCGAGGCTGGTGACCACCGAGTAAGCGTGGCCCAGGAACATCGCGGTACTGGCCGCGGCATCGGTAATGTCGACTACCGGCACCTCAAGCAATTCCTGCAAACCCTCGCGACCGTGTTCGCCGTAGCCGGCCTGAATCACCGCATCGAACGGCTGGTCATAGGCCATGACCCGCTGCATCACCGCGACCGCTGCCAGATAGCTCTCGAAGTTGCCTTCGATCGAGTCGGCACCGAAGTGCGGGGTCAGGCCGATGATTTCGGTGCCGGGCGCTGCGATGCTTTGCGCCTGGCGAGTGATGGCCTGGGTGATGGATTCGCAGGTGTTGACGTTGACCACGAGTATGCGCATGGACCGTCCTTGCAACGTTCTGTTGTGGGTGCGGGAATGGCAGTTGTACCGTGGTTCGGGATGATTGCATACAAAAATTGCATGCAATATTTCTGGCGAGCAAATTGCACCCTGTAGGAGCTGGCTTGCCGGCGAATGCGATAGCGGCCGTTAGACCCTTCGCTGGCAAGCCAGCTCCTACAGGGGAGAGGGGAGTCAGGCTTTCTTGATGATGTTGCCCGCGTGCAAACCACACTCTTTCTGCGTGGCTTCTTCCCACCACCAGCGACCTTCGCGCTCGTGCTGGTTCGGCAGCACAGGGCGAGTGCAGGGTTCGCAGCCGATGCTGATGAAGCCGCGCTCGTGCAGGCTGTTGTAGGGCAATTCGAGCATACGGATGTAGCCCCAGATCTCTTCGCTGGTCATTTGCGCCAGCGGGTTGAACTTGTACAGGGTGCGCTCGGGGGTGGAGAACGCGCCGTCGACTTCCATCACCGCCACCTGGCTGCGGGTGCCGGGGCTCTGGTCGCGGCGCTGGCCGGTGGCCCAGGCGCGCACGGTGGACAGCTTGCGCCGCAGCGGTTCGATCTTGCGGATGCCGCAGCACTCGCCGTGGCCGTCCTTGTAGAAGCTGAACAGGCCTTTTTCCTTGACGAACGGCTCGAGCTTGCTGTGATCCGGAGAGACCAGTTCGATCTGGATGTTGTAGTGCTCGCGCACCTGATCGATGAAGCGATAGGTCTCCGGGTGCAGGCGGCCGGTGTCGAGGCTGAACACCTTGACGTTCTTGTTCAGCTTCCAGGCCATGTCCACCAGCACCACGTCTTCGGCACCGCTGAACGAGATCCACAGCTCGTCGCCGAATTCGGCGAAGGCCAGCTTGAGAATGTCCTGGGCGGATTTGTTGGCATAGGTCGCGGCGAGTTCGGCGACGTCGAACGTTGGGCTCATCAGGGCGGTTTCCTACAGGTCGGTGGCGCTAAGCGCTCTATATGTCGGCGATGGTAACAAAATCCCGGGGCGCCTGGCGTAATGCTATTGAGTCAAGACAGCGGGGGCCCGGTAGGAGCGAGCTTGCTCGCGAAAAACGTTAACGATAACGCGGGCATTCTGAATGGGCGTGGCGTCCTGAAGTTTTTCGCGAGCAGGCTCGCTCCTACAGAGGCCTGAACATCCAGGTGGCCTGGTGCGCTCGTCTGCGTTGCGCCGCAGGTGATGACTCGCTAGAGTTCGGCAGTCCTTTTGCTCGCTCAACTCAATAATCAGTACAAATGGGAGTGTGTTGTGGAAATTGCCTGTCTCGATCTGGAAGGTGTCCTGGTTCCGGAAATCTGGATCGCCTTCGCCGAAAAAACCGGGATTGAATCCCTCAGGGCAACCACCCGGGATATTCCCGACTACGACGTGCTGATGCAGCAGCGCCTGCGAATTCTCGATGAGCATGGCCTGAAACTGGCCGACATCCAGGAAGTGATCGGCACGCTGAAGCCGCTGGACGGCGCTATCGAATTCGTCAACTGGCTGCGCGAGCGCTTCCAGGTGGTGATTCTGTCCGACACCTTCTACGAATTTTCCCAGCCGCTGATGCGCCAACTGGGTTTCCCGACCTTGCTCTGCCATCGTCTGATCACTGACGAGACCGGGCGGGTTACTGGCTACCAACTGCGTCAGAAAGATCCCAAGCGTCAGTCGGTACTGGCCTTCAAGAGCCTGTACTACCGGGTGATTGCGGCGGGTGATTCGTACAACGACACCACCATGCTCGGTGAGGCAGATGCCGGGATTCTGTTCCATGCGCCGGACAACGTGATCCGCGAATTCCCGCAGTTCCCGGCGGTGCACAGCTTCGACGATCTCAAGCAAGAGTTCCTCAAGGCGTCGAATCGTCAGTTGAGCTTGTAAGAAGCTGGCGGGGGAGTGCGCTCCCCCGACCGGTTAGCGTCATAGCCCCTGCAAGGTGTCCAGCAGCACTTTGACCTTGGTGATCGATTCCTGGTATTCCGCCTGCCAATCCGAGTCGGCCACAATCCCGCCACCGCCCCAGCAGCACACCTGACCGTCCTTGACCAGCAAGCTGCGGATGGCAATCGAGCTGTCCATTTCCCCGCGTACGTCCAGATACAGCAGCGAACCGCAGTACAAGCCGCGGCGGGTAGGCTCCAGCTCGTCGATGATCTGCATCGCGCGGATTTTTGGTGCGCCGGTGATCGATCCACCGGGGAAACTGCCGGCGATCAGGTCGAGGGCATCCCGGTCGGCGGCCAGTTCGCCGGTGACGCTGCTCACCAGGTGGTGCACGTTGGGGTAGCTTTCCAGGCTGAACAGCTCCGGCACCCGCACCGAGCCGATGCGGCAGGTGCGGCCGAGGTCGTTGCGCAGCAGGTCGACGATCATCAGGTTTTCTGCGCGATCCTTGGGGCTGGCCAGCAGTTCGGCGGCGTTGGCTGCATCTTCGCTGGCGCTCGCCCCGCGTGGGCGGGTGCCCTTGATCGGCCGGGTTTCGACATGCCCGGCACTGACTTTGACGAAGCGTTCGGGCGACAGGCTGAGGATTGCGTCGCCGCCGGGCAGGCTCTGGAAGCCCGAGAATGGCGTCGGGCACGCCGCGCGCAAGGCGCAATAGGCGGCCCAGGCATCGCCCTGGCACTGGGCGCGGAAGCGTTGGGCAAAGTTGACCTGATAACAGTCGCCGGCCTGGATGTACTGTTGGATTTGCTCGAAGGCCTGCTGGTACTGGCTGGCACTCAAATCGGCCTGCATCGCGCCGGCGAGGTTGAAGCGTGAATCCGTCGCCGTCGTCGGCTGGCTGAACAATTCGATCAATCGCTGGCGTTCGCTGTCCGCCAGTTGCGGGTGAAACACCAATTGGCTGCTGCACGCCTGGTGATCGCTGATCAGCGCCCAGGGGTACAGGCCGAAGCGCGCATCGGGCAGTTGTAGATCGTCCTCGGCCTGAGAGGGCAGGGCTTCCAGGTGACGGCCGAAGTCGTAGCTGAGGTAGCCGATCAATCCGCCGGCGAAGGGCAGTTCAAGGCCGCTCGGCAGGTCGGCGTTGCCCAGTTGGTTGAGTGTCTCGCGCAATCGTTGCAGAAATGCCGCGCCGCTTTCCTCGGACGCTACCGCCAGGGTCGCCAATGGCCAGGCGCTGAGCAGGTCGAAGCGGCCACGTTCGGCACTCGGCCGCCCGCTGTCGAGGAGCACGCTGCCGGGGGCATGGCGGATCGCCGCAAAATACTCGGCGGGGTTGGCGCGGTAGGGCAGTGGGTGTACGGAACAGGTCTGCATGAGCGGGGTAGATCAGCCATCGAGGCGGGGTGGCGATTGTATTCCTCTGTAGGAAATGCCTCTAGAGGAGATGTCGGGAATTGGCAGGTTGAGGGCTGTGGTGTTTGTGAGATTTTTTCGCGAGCGGGCTCGCTCCTACAGGAGCGGGCCTGTCGCACCGTCGCGAAAATTCTGGATCAACCCTCAACCGGCGGAATATGCCCAAACATTTCCTGAACAAAGGCCACGCGCTCTTCAACGCTTTCCGTGACACCGCGTGCCTTCAGCGCTTCCAGGCGCGCCTCGACCGCGTGGGTGCGCAAGGTCAGCCCGCAGTCGTTGGCGATCTGGATGTTCAGCCCCGGGCGCGCATTCAGCTCAAGAATCAGCGGGCCTTTTTCCTGGTCGAGGACCATGTCGACACCGATGTAACCCAGGCCGCACAGCTCGTAGCAACCGGCCGCGAGTTTCATGAAACCGTCCCAGTAGGGCAGTTGCACGCCGTCGACGGCGTTGGTGGTGTCCGGGTGTTTGTTGATGATGTTGTTCAGCCAGGTGCCGCGCAGGGTCAGGCCGGTGGCCAGGTCGACGCCGACGCCGATCGCGCCCTGGTGCAGGTTGGCCTTGCCGCCGGACTGACGGGTCGGCAGGCGCAGCATGGCCATCACCGGGTAGCCCATCAGGACGATGATGCGAATGTCCGGCACGCCTTCATAACTGATGCTCTTGAAGATCTGGTCGGGAATCACCCGGTATTCGATCAGCGCACGGTCGCGGTGCCCGCCCAGGGAATACAGGCCGGTGAGGATGCTCGAAATCTGATGCTCGATCTCCTCGTGGCTGATGATCTTCCCCGACACCGTGCGGTAGCGGCCCTCGAAGCGATCGGCGATCACCAGGATGCCGTCGCCGCCGGCACCCTGTGCCGGCTTGATCACGAAGTCGGTATGGCCGTCGATGATCTCGCCGAGCTTGTCGATCTCCTTCTCGGTTGAGATCACCCCGTACATCTGCGGCACATGGATGCCGGCCTTGATCGCCCGTTCCTTGGTGATGATCTTGTCATCGACGATCGGGTACAGGCTGCGCTTGTTGTACTTGAGCACGTAGTCGGCGTTACGCCGGTTGATGCCCATGATGCCCCGCGCTTCCAGGGCCTTCCAGGTCTTCCAGAGCCCGAACATCAGGAGTCAGCCTTGAGGAAGGCTTTGAAACGCACCAGCTCGGTCAGGCGGTAGCCGCGATAACGACCCATGGCCAGCATGAAGCCCACCAGGATCAGCAGGATCGCCGGGAAGGTGAATACGAAGTACACCAGTTCCGGCACGCTCATGATCAGGTGCGCCAGGGACGCGGCGAACAGCGTGCCGATCGCCACTTTCATGGCATGGCCGCCACCGCGTTCTTCCCAGGTGATCGACAGGCGCTCGATGGTCATGGTCAGGATCACCATCGGGAACAGTGCCACCGACAGGCCGCGTTCCAGGCCCAGTTTGTGGCTGAACAGGCTGATGGCGGCGATCAGCACCACGACGAAGGTCAGCACCACCGAAAGACGCGGCAGCATCTGCAGCTTGAGGTGCTCAAGGTAGGAGCGCAGCGACAGGCCGAGGGCGGTGATCACGGTAAACAGCACGATGCCGAAGCCCAGTTGGGTCTCGCGGAAGGCCAGGGCGATCAGCACCGGGGTGAAGGTGCCTAGCGTCTGCAGGCCGATCAGGTTGCGCAGGATCAGGATCACCAGCACGCCGATCGGGATCATCACCATGATCATGAAGGTCTGCTGGGTCTGCAGCGGCAGGCCGTAAAGCGAGTACTCGAGGAAGTTGGCGTCGGTGTTCTCGTCGGTCAGCTTGGCCAGGCGAATGGCGTTCATTTCGCTGTTGTTCAGGCTGAAGGTCACGGTGGCTTTCTTGCCACCGTCGACGGTGATCAGGTTGTCATCGCCGGTCCACCACAGCAGGCGGTCGCTGGGCAGGCCCTGCTCGCCGGTTTCCGGATTGAAGTACAGCCAGTCGGTGCCATTGAAGCTGCGCAGCCACAGTTCAGGTGACTGCGGCTGGTCGGCCACGAGGCGAATGGTGTGGACCTTTTCCACCGGGACGTGGGCGATCGACAGCAGCAGTTCGACGATCTTGGCCTTGTGCGCCGGCGTCGGGTCGCCCGCCAGGAGCATCTTGGCGTTGTCGTCATTGCTGTTGTTGACCCGCTTGATCGCTTCGCTGATGAAAGTCTCGACGTCCGCCGAGTGCTGGCGAATCGGTGCGAGCAGGGCTTCTGCGGCGATTTTTTCCGGGCCTTCGATGGCGATGCTGTCGCGGAAGGTCGGGCCTTTGACCTTGGGTTTTTCCCCGGTGTAGCGCTTGGTCAGCACCAGGCGGTAGTAGAGGGTCTGGTTGCCCTTGGCGCGACGAGCCGACCAGGTGACCTTGCGGTTGCCGTCGACACGGTTGACCGCAACCCCATAGTTGTTGGAGATGAAACTCTCATTGAGGCTCACATAGTCGCGGCTCAGCGGCGGCACGAACATCTGGATCTTCACCGGATCCTTGGCGCTGGCGACGAACTCGACCTTGGCGTCGATGTTCCACAGGTCGTCGGTGGCGTCTTCGGTCACCGGAATGCCCAGCACGAAAATCTGGTAGGCCGTGACTGAAATGCCCAGGACCACCAGGATGGCGATGAGGACTTTCAGGTGGAGGGTAAGAGAGCGCATGGGTATTACTCTGCGGTGTGAGCGGCGGTGGCGCAGGCAGGCTTGCCAGCAGCGTATTTAAGGCTTGGGTCGACCAGTGCATCGAAGCGTTTGAGCGCTTCGGAGCCGATCAGGAGCGGATATTGGAATGCACTTCGGTCGGTCAAGTTCACTTCTATGCTGCGCAAGGCGGTGCCCATGCAGATATCCAGCTCGATGACCGGACGCGCGGTGTAGTTCTTGCCCTCTTCGGGATCGTAGTCACCGGCACGGCGTTTGATCTTGCTGACCCGCGCCAGAGGGCGCTCGATCGGGTGCGAGTGCGCAGCGTCGATGGCGAGGTAGAAGCGGACCCAGGATTCACCGTTGCGTTTGAAGCGCTTGATGTCGCGGGCACTCAAGGAGGCGGTCTTTGCCCCGGTATCGAGCTTGGCCGCGACTTCCAGGTCGATGCCTGACAGTTGCGCGTACTCGTTGAGGCCATACACGGTTTTTTCACCCGCGTAACCGAGGCCCGGCAGGCAGAACAGGCAGAGCAATAAAGGGAGGTGCTTGAGTCTCATAAATCCTGGCGCGTTGCGGTCCATTCTTCAGTTCAAGGTGACTGGCAGTAACTGCACAAGCGCCCTCGTATGCCTATCACACGAAGGTGACAGGCAAATGCGGGCGGCATTCTAACACGCTGTTTTTCTGGTGCCAGCGCCGAGGCGGTCCTTTGATTTCGCTTTAGCCAATCGGTTTATTAGACGATTGTCGACAATCTAACTATTTTCTTTGACTGTGATGAGGATATTGGTTAGTTTTTGCCTCACTGACTTGCAAGGTGTCGACAATATGCTGGATCAACTTGATCCCCCGGTGGTGGCCGCGGATGATTCGGAAACCCTTTCCGAAAACGTCTTCCGGCGCATCCAGGCGGCCATCGTCAAAGGTGACATCGCCCCGGGCAGCAAAATCTCCGAGCCGGAGCTGGCGCGCACCTACGGCATCAGCCGCGGCCCCCTGCGCGAGGCCATCCATCGCCTCGAAGGCCAGCGACTGCTGGTGCGCGTGCCTCATGTCGGCGCCCGTGTGGTGTCGTTGAATCATGCCGAGCTGATCGAACTCTACGAAATTCGCGAGTCCCTCGAAGGCATGGCCTGTCGCCTGGCCGCCGAGCGCATGAGCAACGAAGAGATCGACGAGTTGCGCCAGGTGCTGGAAACCCATGAGCGCGACGCCGCGTTCCAGGCCGGTGTCGGCTACTACCAGCAGGAAGGCGATTTCGACTTCCACTACCGAATCATCCAGGGCAGCGGCAACCGCACGCTGACCCAAATGCTCTGCGGCGAGCTGTATCAACTGGTGCGCATGTACCGCATGAAGTTTTCCGCCACGCCCAATCGGCCGCGCCAGGCGTTTGCCGAGCACCACCGGATTCTCGATGCCATCGCCGACCGTGACGGTGAGCTGGCCGAGTTACTGATGCGTCGTCACATCGGCGCCTCGAAACGCAACATCGCCCGTCACTATCAGGACGGCGCCCATCAGACAGTCACTCCACGAGGTGAGTCATGAGTTCCAACAAGAGCACACCAGGCCAGCGTTTCCGTGATGCGGTTGCCAGCGAGCAGCCGTTGCAAGTGGTCGGCGCGATCAACGCTAACCACGCGCTGCTGGCCAAGCGCGCCGGTTTCAAAGCTATTTACCTGTCGGGTGGCGGCGTCGCTGCCGGCTCCCTCGGCGTACCGGACCTGGGTATCACCGGCCTGGATGACGTGCTGACCGACGTGCGTCGCATCACCGACGTCTGCGACCTGCCGCTGCTGGTGGATGTCGACACCGGTTTTGGTTCCTCGGCCTTCAACGTGGCGCGCACCGTGAAGTCGATGATCAAGTTCGGCGCCGCGGCGATCCACATCGAAGACCAGGTCGGCGCCAAGCGCTGCGGTCACCGTCCGAACAAGGAAATCGTCACCCAGCAGGAAATGATCGACCGCATCAAGGCCGCCGTCGACGCGCGTACCGATGACAGCTTCGTGATCATGGCCCGTACCGACGCCCTGGCCGTTGAAGGTCTTGAGTCGGCGCTGGATCGCGCTGCTGCGTGCATCGAGGCCGGTGCCGACATGGTGTTCCCGGAAGCCATTACCGAACTGGAAATGTACAAGCTGTTCGCCAGCCGCGTGAAAGCACCGATCCTGGCCAACATCACCGAATTCGGCGCCACCCCGCTGTACACCACCGAGCAGCTCAAGGCCGCCGACGTGTCGCTGGTGCTGTACCCGCTGTCGGCGTTCCGCGCCATGAACAAGGCCGCGGAAAACGTCTACACCGCCATCCGCCGCGATGGCACCCAGCAAAACGTCATCGACACCATGCAGACTCGCATGGAGCTCTACGATCGCATCGACTACCACACCTTCGAGCAGAAGCTCGATGCGTTGTTTGCCCAAAAGAAAGGCTGATACACCCCCTGTAGGAGCTGGCTTGCCAGCGAAGGACGCTAACGATAACGCGCGGAACCTGATGACCGCGCAATGGCGACCACCATCGCGAGCAGGCTCGCTCCTACAGGGAATCCGCCGACCAGACAGGCCGGCGACAAACAAAGATTCTCTGACAAATTCAAGAAAACTGGAGACAGCAATGGCCGAAGCAAAAGTACTGAGTGGCGCCGGGCTCCGTGGCCAGGTAGCCGGGCAAACCGCACTGTCCACCGTTGGCCAGGAAGGTGCTGGCCTGACGTATCGCGGCTATGACGTGCGCGAACTGGCAGCCGAGGCGCGCTTTGAAGAAGTGGCCTACCTGTTGCTCTACGGCGAACTGCCGAGCAAGGCGCAACTGGCTGCCTACGTGGCCAAGCTGAGCAAGCTGCGCGACCTGCCGCAAGCGCTGAAGGAAGTGCTGGAACGCATTCCGGCCGACGCCCATCCGATGGATGTGATGCGCACCGGTTGCTCGTTCCTCGGCAACCTGGAAGCGGAGAACAACTTCTCCGAGCAACACGACAAGACCGACCGCCTGCTGGCTGCCTTCCCGGCGATCATGACCTACTGGTATCGCTTCAGCCACGACGGCAAGCGCATCAATTGCGTGAGCGATGAAGAGTCCATCGGTGGGCACTTCCTGCACCTGCTGCACGACAAGAAGCCGAGCGAGTTGCACGTCAAGGTGATGAACGTTTCGCTGATCCTCTACGCCGAGCACGAGTTCAACGCCTCGACCTTCACCGCGCGCGTCTGCGCCTCGACCCTGTCCGACCTGTTCTCCTGCATCACCGCCGCCATCGGCTCGCTGCGCGGCCCGCTGCACGGTGGCGCCAACGAAGCAGCGATGGAAATGATCGAGCGCTTCAGTTCGCCTGAAGAGGCGATCAAGGGCACCCTCGGCATGCTGGAGCGCAAGGACAAGATCATGGGCTTCGGCCACGCGATCTACAAAGACAGCGATCCGCGTAACGAAGTGATCAAGGGCTGGTCGAAAAAACTCGCTGACGAAGTGGGCGACAAAGTGTTGTTCCCGGTTTCCGAAGCCATCGACAAGACCATGTGGGAGCGGAAGAAACTGTTCCCCAACGCCGACTTCTACCATGCCTCGGCGTACCACTTCATGGGTATCCCGACCAAGCTGTTCACGCCGATCTTCGTCTGCTCGCGCCTGACCGGCTGGGCGGCACACGTGTTCGAACAGCGTGCCAACAACCGCATCATCCGCCCGAGCGCCGAGTACACCGGCGTCGAACAGCGCAAGTTCGTGCCAATCGAACAACGCTGAATGGTGGGGGGCAGTCACCGAATGATCAGGTGACCCTGTAGGAGCTGGCTTGCCAGCGAAGGCGTCGGGTCAATCGACGAAGAGGTTGAATGACCCACCACCTTCGCCGGCAAGCCGGCTCCTACAGAGGTCCTTGTTCATATCGGTTACCGCGTCTGGCCCCACCCTTTGAAACTACCGTGACCGAGTCCCGACGATGAACACAGAATTTCGCAAATCGCTGCCAGGCAGCCAACTGGATTACTTCGACGTCCGTGCGGCGGTCGAAGCCATTCAGCCAGGCGCCTACGACACCCTGCCGTACACCTCCCGCGTGCTGGCGGAAAACCTTGTGCGTCGCTGCGACCCGGCCACGCTCACCGAATCCCTGAAGCAGTTCATCGAGCGCAAGCGCGACCTCGACTTCCCATGGTTCCCGGCCCGTGTGGTGTGCCACGACATTCTCGGCCAGACCGCATTGGTCGACCTGGCCGGCCTGCGCGACGCCATCGCCCTGCAAGGCGGTGATCCGGCGCAAGTCAATCCAGTGGTGCCGACCCAATTGATCGTCGACCACTCGCTGGCCGTCGAGCGTGGTGGTTTCGATCCCGAGGCGTTCGAGAAGAACCGCGCCATCGAAGACCGCCGCAACGAAGACCGCTTCCACTTCATCAACTGGACCAAGAAGGCGTTCAAGAACGTCGACGTGATCCCGCCTGGCAACGGCATCATGCACCAGATCAACCTGGAGAAAATGTCTCCGGTGATCCAGGTCCGTGACGGCGTTGCTTTCCCCGACACCTGCGTCGGCACCGACAGCCACACCCCGCACGTCGATGCCCTGGGTGTGATCGCGATTGGCGTTGGTGGTCTGGAAGCCGAGAGCGTGATGCTCGGTCGTGCGTCCTGGATGCGCCTGCCTGAAAGCGTTGGTGTCGAGTTGACCGGCAAACTGCAACCCGGCATCACCGCCACCGACATGGTGCTGGCGCTGACCGAGTTCCTGCGCAAGCAGAAAGTCGTGGGTGCCTGGCTGGAGTTCTTCGGCGAAGGCGCCTCGGCCCTGACCCTCGGCGACCGCGCAACCATTTCCAACATGGCCCCGGAATACGGCGCCACCGCAGCGATGTTCTACATCGACCAGCAGACCATCGACTACCTCAAACTCACCGGCCGTGAAGACGAGCAGGTGCAGTTGGTGGAGAGCTACGCCAAGCAGGTCGGCCTGTGGGCAGACAGCCTCAAAGGCGCGCAATACGAGCGCGGCCTGACCTTCGACCTGTCGTCGGTGGTGCGCAACATGGCTGGCCCGAGCAACCCGCACGCCCGTGTCGCGGTGTCGGACCTGGCCGCCAAGGGCATCTCAGGTCAGTGGGAAGAAGTGCCTGGCCAGATGCCGGACGGCGCGGTGATCATCGCGGCTATTACCAGCTGCACCAATACCAGCAACCCGCGCAACGTGATTGCCGCCGGTCTGCTGGCGCGCAACGCCAACAAGCTCGGCCTGACTCGCAAACCATGGGTCAAATCTTCCCTGGCCCCGGGCTCGAAAACCGTGGCGCTGTACCTCGACGAAGCTGGCCTGACCAAAGAGCTGGATCAACTCGGTTTTGGCGTCGTGGCCTTCGCCTGCACCACCTGCAACGGCATGTCCGGAGCACTGGATCCGGTGATCCAGCAAGAGATCATTGATCGCGACCTGTACGCCACCGCCGTGTTGTCGGGTAACCGCAACTTCGACGGCCGGATCCACCCTTACGCCAAGCAGGCGTTCCTCGCCTCGCCGCCGCTGGTGGTGGCCTATGCCATCGCAGGCACCATCCGTTTCGACATCGAAAAAGACGTGCTGGGCGTGGTCGATGGCAAGGAAATCCGCCTGAAAGACATCTGGCCAAGCGACGAAGAAATCGACGCCGTGGTCAAGGCGTCGGTCAAGCCGGAGCAGTTCCGCCAGGTCTACATCCCGATGTTCGCGATCCACGAAGACACCGGCCCGAAAGTCGCGCCGTTGTACGAGTGGCGTGAAATGAGCACCTACATCCGCCGTCCGCCGTACTGGGAAGGCGCACTGGCCGGCGCGCGTCCGCTCAAGGGCATGCGCCCGCTGGCGGTGCTGCCGGACAACATCACCACCGATCACCTGTCGCCCTCCAACGCGATCATGATGGACAGCGCCGCTGGCGAATACCTGGCGAAAATGGGCCTGCCGGAAGAGGACTTCAACTCCTACGCGACCCACCGTGGTGACCACCTGACCGCGCAGCGTGCGACCTTCGCCAACCCGAAACTGTTCAACGAAATGGTCCAGGAGAACGGCAAGGTCAAGCAAGGTTCGCTGGCCCGAGTCGAGCCGGAAGGCCGAGTGATGCGCATGTGGGAAGCCATCGAAACCTACATGGACCGCAAGCAGCCGCTGATCATCATCGCCGGTGCCGACTACGGCCAGGGTTCGTCCCGTGACTGGGCGGCCAAGGGCGTCCGCCTGGCGGGTGTCGAAGCGATTGTCGCCGAAGGCTTCGAGCGCATTCACCGCACCAACCTGGTGGGCATGGGCGTGCTGCCGCTGGAGTTCAAGCCAGGCACCGACCGCAAGACCCTTGGCATCGATGGCACCGAGACCTACGACGTGGTCGGCGAGCGCACCCCGCGTGCGACCCTGACCCTGGTCATCACCCGCAAAAACGGTGAGCAGGTGTCGGTGCCGGTGACCTGCCGCCTCGACACCGCGGAAGAAGTTTCGATCTACGAAGCCGGTGGCGTGCTGCAGCGTTTTGCCCAGGACTTCCTCGAATCGGCAGCCGCCGTTTAACCCCGACGTGCCGCGCGGGACGCAGGTCCTGCGCTGGCCAAAAGGAGCATCATGGCTCACGCACCGCAAATCAAGATTGCCGCCACCTACATGCGCGGCGGCACCAGCAAAGGCGTGTTTTTCAGCCTGCAGGACCTGCCCGAGTCGGCGCAGGTTCCGGGCCCGTCCCGCGACGCATTGCTGCTGCGGGTCATCGGCAGTCCCGACCCCTATGAAAAACAGATCGATGGCATGGGCGCGGCGACCTCCAGCACCAGCAAGACGGTGATCGTGTCCAAGAGCATCAAGGCCGATCACGATGTGGACTACCTGTTCGGCCAGGTCTCGATCGACAAGCCTTTTGTCGACTGGAGCGGCAACTGCGGCAATCTCTCGGCTGCCGTCGGTTCCTTCGCCATCAGCAGCGGCCTGGTCGACGCCAGCCGTGTGCCCTACAACGGCGTGGCCGTGGTGCGCATCTGGCAGGCGAACATCAGCAAGACCATCATCGCCCACGTCCCGGTGACCAATGGCGCCGTGCAGGAAACCGGTGATTTCGAACTCGACGGCGTGACCTTTCCGGCTGCCGAAGTGCAGCTGGAATTCATCAGCCCGGCCGCCGAGGAAGAGGGCGCAGGCGGTTCGATGTTCCCCACCGGCAATCTGGTCGACGACCTCGAGGTTCCCGGCGTTGGCACTTTGAAAGTGACCATGATCAACGCCGGCATCCCGACGATCTTCGTCAATGCCCAGGACATCGGCTACACCGGGACCGAGTTGCAAGGCGCGATCAACGGTGATGCAAAGGCGCTGCAGATGTTTGAAACCATCCGTGCCTACGGCGCATTGCGCATGGGCCTGATCGCCAATGTCGACGAAGCGGCCAAGCGTCAGCACACGCCGAAGGTGGCGTTTGTCGCGCGTCCGACCGACTACGTATCGTCGAGCGGCAAGCCGGTGGCGGCCGGGGATGTCGACCTGCTGGTACGGGCACTGTCCATGGGCAAGTTGCACCACGCCATGATGGGCACCGCCGCGGTGGCGATCGGCACAGCGGCAGCAATCAACGGCACCCTGGTGAACCTGGCGGCCGGCGGTATCGAGCGCAACGCTGTACGCTTCGGCCATCCGTCCGGCACCTTGCGCGTGGGCGCCGAGGCCAGTCTGGTCGATGGCGAATGGACCGTCACCAAGGCCATCATGAGCCGCAGCGCACGGGTGTTGATGGAAGGTTGGGTGCGCGTGCCGGGTGATTGCTTCTAGTCACCCCGCACCCTTGCTCGCGATGGTGTTGGCATAGGCAGAATTGATGTTGCCTGACACTCCGCCATCGCGAGCAGGGTTGATCCCACAGTAAGTTTTCAGCGTTTGAACCACCTCTCCACCGGCAGCTTGGTGATCGCAAATCCCGCCAGCAGCACCGCCGAATAACCCATCAATTCTGCAGAAATCTCCTGCCCCTCGTACCACGCGCCAATCATCACCGCGAACACCGGAAAGATGATGAACACAAACGACAGGATGATCGGGCTCAAGCGCTTGAGCAGCAGGAAGTACACGATAAACCCGCCCACCGAAGCCACCAGTCCCAGGTACAGCAGGGCGCCCCATGAGCGTGCGCTGATGGCCGAAAAGTGTGGGTTTTCCAGCCCCAGGCCGGCGACAAACAGCATCAACCCGGCAATGCCGATGGGCAGGGTGTTGTAGGTGATGACGCTGATCGCGCTGCCGTGTTTCTTGGTCACCACGTAACACAGCGCATGCAGGATTGCCGCCGTCAGAATCGCCAGCACGCCGAACAGTTCCGCATGATCCAAATGCAAGCCCTGGCTGCGAATGATCATGAACAGGCTGGCAAAGCCGATGGCGATGCCCAGCACTTGCGAGGCGTAGATTTTTTCCCGCAGGAACAGCGCGGTGAAGATCAGGATGAACACCGGCATGCAACTGAACAGCAACGCGGTGAGCCCCGAGGAAACGTGCATCTCGCCGTAATTGAGCAGGTAGTACGGCAGGCTGAAGTACGCCAGGGTGACGAACAGGAAAAACCAGCGGCTGCCCTTGGGAAACATCAGCGGTTCGCGGCGCCAGGCAGCGAAGCCCAGGAACAGCGGAAAAGCAATCAAGAAGCGCAGCCCCGCGGCCGTCAGCGGCGGCACGCTTTCGACGGCTATTTTGATCCCCAGCCAGGTAGTGCCCCAGCTCAGGCACACCACGAGAAACAGCAGGCTGGTCACTGTACCTTTCAGCCAGTGGGTGTGAACCGTCGGTGCAGTGTCGCTTGCGAGAATTGATCTGGTCATGAAAAAGGTCTATCTCTGATTGAACCTGTTTTCGGCACGCTATTAGGGGTTGATATGGCTGTCAAAGTAAGTATTGCCATGGTGTCAATCCTGCGGGATGCCTTGCTCAATGGCGCCGGGGTCAAGTACCAGCGCTTGGCGGACGGCGTGGAGCAGGGCATCGCCGACGGTGTGATTGCACCGGGCTGCAAGTTGCCGCCCCACCGTTTGTTGGCCGACAGCCTCGGCGTGACCGTGGGCACCATCAGTCGCGCTTATGCCGAGCTGGAGCGCCTGGGCAAAGTGGTCGCCCGGGTGGGTGATGGCACCTACGTACGCGAGCAAGGTTTGGAGCGTGTGCGTGATGGCGGTTTTCGCAATGTCAGCGTCGAGCCACAGCCGTATTTCGACTTGAGTCGTAACCAGCCGATTCCCGGCTATGACACTCAATTGTTGAGTCGGGGATTGCAGGCCCTGGCCGCTGATCCCCAAGCCATGCAGCGCATTGGCGGCTACACCAACGACGCCGGACTAATGATCCATCGTGCGGCGGGTGCGCAGTGGATCAGTCATGGAAGTTTCGTTGCCGACGCCGAGCAGGTAATTTGCGTCAACGGCGCCCAGCACGGTCTGTCCTGCACCTTGATGGCGTTGCTCAAGGCCGGCGACACGCTGGTCACCGAGCAATTGACCTACCCGGGGCTGATCAGCATCGCACGCAGTCTCGGCATAAAACTCATCGGTCTGGCGATGGACGCTGAAGGACTGCTGCCAGCAGCGCTGGACGAAGTGTGCCGTCATCACCGGGTCGCGGCGCTGTATTGCACGCCGACTATCCAGAATCCCACGGCGGCGGTGATGTCAGTTGCCAGGCGGGCGGAGCTGGTTGAGGTGTGTCGAGCGCACAATCTGTTGATCATCGAGGACGAAGCCCACGCCGTGCTGGAGCCGGAGCGACCGCTGCCGCTGAGCCATTTTGCCCCTGAGCGCACGGTGCTGATTGCCAGCCTGAGCAAGGCCGTATCAGCGGGATTGCGGGTGGGCTATTTGCATGGGCCGCAGGCGTTGGTCAGCCGTTTGTCGGCGGCAGTGCGGGCGTCCTGCTGGATGGCGACGCCCCTGGCCATGGAACTGGCCCTATCGTGGATTGAAAGCGGTACGGCCCAGCAACTGCTCGCACAGCAAGTTGCCGAAATCAGCCGTCGTAAAGCGTTGGTGATGCCGCTGCTGCAGGGCTTGATTTATCGAACTCAGCGGCACAGTCCGCATGTCTGGATCGAGGTGCCGGAACCCTGGCGCGCCTCGCAGATCGAGGCCGAACTCAAGCAGCGTGGCTACCTTGTGGCCACCGCTGAAGCATTCGCGGTGGGGCATGGCGCGGTGCCACAGGGGATTCGGTTGAGTGTCTGCAATGCCAGCGGCGATGACCGGTTGTTGCTGGAGGGCGTCGAGGCGGTGGTGAGCGCGTTGGAGCAAGGGGCGGCAGCCGCAGCAATGGGGGCGTGATCGCCCCCGTTTGAGCCGCTGGCGGAGTTACTTGAACCGGCGCTCGACGCCTTTTTCAACGAGGATCTTCGCCGAGATTTCTTCCACCGAAAAATGCGTGGAATTGATGTTCGGGATGTTCTCGCGGCGGAACAGGTTTTCCACCTCGCGCACCTCGAACTCGCACTGGGCGTAGCTCGAATAGCGGCTGTTGGGCTTGCGCTCGTTACGGATCGCGGTGAGGCGGTCCGGGTCGATGGTCAGGCCGAACAGCTTGTGCTGGTGGGCGCGCAGGGCGGCCGGCAATTGCAGGCGTTCCATGTCGTCCTCGGTCAGCGGGTAGTTGGCTGCTCGGATACCGAATTGCATGGCCATGTACAGGCAGGTCGGGGTCTTGCCGCAGCGCGACACGCCCACCAGGATCAGGTCGGCCTTGTCGTAGTAGTGGGTGCGGGCGCCGTCGTCGTTATCGAGGGCGAAGTTCACGGCCTCGATGCGCTCCATGTAATTGGAGTTGTGCCCGATGGAGTGGGACTTGCCCACGGAGTAGGACGAATGCTCGGCCAGTTCCTGTTCCAGCGGCGACAGGAAGGTAGAGAAAATATCGATCATGAAACCGTTGGACGTGGCGAGGATCTCACGGATGTCCTGATTGACGATGGTGTCGAAGATGATCGGCCGAAAGCCGTCCTTTTCGGCGGCTGTATTGATTTGTTGTACCATGGCGCGGGCTTTTTCCACGCTGTCGATGTAGGGGCGCGTGAATTTGCTGAAGGTAATGCTTTCGAACTGCGCCAGCAGACTTTGACCCAGGGTTTCGGCAGTAATGCCCGTGCCGTCGGAAATAAAGAACGCAGATCGTTTCATTTGCACCTTGGGCCTTAAGCTAGTGACGATTCTTGGATATGATAGGCGCGATTTTGCCGGCCCGGATTGGCCCGCATTCTCACTTATTTTCCAGGTCCAGGCCATATTGCTGGCAAATGCTCCCCTGAGCCGCCGGTACCCTGAGCTTTTCCAACACAGTTAGTGGAGAGATCACCTTGGTAGAGTACGTAGTTTCCCTCGATAAGCTCGGCAAACACGATGTTGAGCATGTGGGGGGCAAGAACGCATCCCTGGGCGAGATGATCAGCAACCTCGCAGGTGCCGGTGTATCGGTGCCTGGTGGCTTTGCCACAACCGCACAGGCTTATCGTGATTTCCTCGAACTGAGCGGCCTGAACCAGCAGATTCACGACGCCCTGGATGCCCTCGACGTCGACGACGTGAATGCCCTGGCCAAGACCGGCGCACAGATCCGTCAATGGATCATGGAAGCCGAGTTCCCTGAAAAACTGAATACCGAAATCCGCACCGCGTTCGCCGCGCTGTCGGCCGGCAACCCGGACGTCGCCGTAGCGGTACGTTCGTCGGCCACCGCCGAAGACTTGCCGGACGCTTCGTTCGCCGGCCAGCAGGAAACCTTCCTGAACATCCGTGGCGTCGAGAACGTCATCCGTGCCGCCAAGGAAGTCTTCGCTTCCCTGTTCAACGACCGCGCCATTTCCTACCGCGTCCACCAGGGCTTTGACCACAAACTGGTCGCCCTGTCTGCCGGTGTACAGCGCATGGTGCGTTCGGAAACCGGCACTGCCGGCGTGATGTTCACCCTCGATACCGAATCCGGCTTCCGTGACGTGGTGTTCATCACCGGCGCCTACGGCCTGGGCGAAACCGTCGTACAAGGCGCGGTGAACCCGGATGAGTTCTACGTGCACAAGGGCACCCTGGCGGCCGGTCGTCCGGCGATCCTGCGCCGCAACCTGGGCAGCAAAGCCATCAAGATGATCTACGGCGACGAGGCCAAGGCCGGTCGTTCGGTCAAGACTGTCGACGTCGACAAGGCCGAGCGCGCGCGTTTCTGCCTGACCGATGCCGAAGTCAGCGAGCTGGCCAAGCAGGCGATGATCATCGAGAAGCACTACCAGTGCCCGATGGACATCGAATGGGCCAAGGACGGTGACGACGGCAAGCTGTACATCGTTCAGGCGCGTCCTGAAACCGTGAAGAGCCGCACCCAGGCCAACGTCATGGAACGTTACCTGCTGAAAGAAACCGGCACCGTTCTGGTGGAAGGCCGTGCCATTGGCCAACGCATCGGCGCCGGCAAGGTGCGGATCATCAAGGACGTGTCCGAGATGGACAAGGTCCAGCCAGGCGACGTACTGGTTTCCGATATGACCGATCCGGACTGGGAGCCGGTCATGAAGCGCGCCAGCGCCATCGTCACCAACCGTGGCGGTCGTACCTGCCACGCGGCGATCATCGCTCGCGAACTGGGGATTCCTGCCGTTGTGGGCTGCGGTAATGCCACCCAACTGTTGAAAGACGGCCAGGGCGTGACGGTTTCCTGCGCCGAAGGCGACACCGGTTTCATCTTCGAAGGCGAACTGGGCTTCGACGTGAAGAAGAACTCGGTAGACGCCATGCCAGAGCTGCCGTTCAAGATCATGATGAACGTCGGCAACCCGGACCGTGCCTTCGACTTCGCCCAACTGCCGAACGCCGGCGTGGGCCTGGCCCGTCTGGAATTCATCATCAACCGCATGATCGGCGTGCACCCCAAGGCACTGCTGAACTACGACGGCCTGCCAACCGACATCAAGGAAAGCGTCGACAAGCGCATCGCCGGTTACGACGATCCAGTCGGCTTCTACGTCGAGAAGCTGGTCGAGGGCATCAGCACCCTGGCCGCGGCCTTCTACCCGAAAAAGGTTATCGTGCGCCTGTCGGACTTCAAGTCCAACGAATACGCCAACCTGATCGGCGGCAAGCTCTACGAGCCGGAAGAAGAGAACCCGATGCTGGGCTTCCGCGGTGCTTCGCGTTACATCAGCGAATCGTTCCGTGACTGCTTCGAACTCGAGTGCCGTGCCCTGAAGCGTGTGCGTAACGAGATGGGCCTGACCAACGTCGAGATCATGGTGCCGTTCGTCCGCACCCTGGGCGAGGCGAGCCAGGTAATCGACCTGCTGGCGGAAAACGGTCTGGCCCGCGGTGAAAACGGCCTGCGCATCATCATGATGTGCGAACTGCCGTCCAACGCGATCCTCGCTGAAGAGTTCCTTGAGTTCTTCGACGGTTTCTCCATCGGCTCCAACGACCTGACCCAACTGACCCTGGGCCTGGACCGCGACTCCGGGATCATCGCGCACCTGTTCGATGAGCGTAATCCGGCGGTCAAGAAGTTGCTGGCCAACGCCATTGCCGCCTGCAACAAGGCCGGCAAGTACATCGGTATCTGCGGTCAGGGTCCATCCGACCACCCGGACCTGGCCAAGTGGCTGATGGAGCAGGGCATCGAAAGCGTTTCGCTGAACCCGGACTCCGTACTGGAAACCTGGTTCTTCCTGGCAGAAGGTCAGGCTTCGGCTTGATGATGTAGTGTGAGCGGCTCCCTCCTCTGATTTTGTAGGAGCGAGCTTGCTCGCGAAGGTCGTCAACGATGACGTGGTTCTAATGGATAAACGCGTCGATCTGAAGTCCTTCGCGAGCAAGCTCGCTCCTACAAGGTTGGGCGGGGGAGTCGTTCGGATTTGAAGCAGGGCGAGCTCCTCCGGATGCCGCCCTTTTTTGTGCAAGAAGAATATGCAAAGCAGCAGTAACCTGTTTCCTGTCGCCTTGATCAGCGCCGAACGTCGTGGCGATCTGAGCGAGGACGTCTATCGCCTGAAACCGGGCAACAGTCCCGATTTCACCGTCGAGATCGCGGTCACCCGCCTGGGCATGGCCGACGAACCCGCTTTGCGCGGCGTTCCGGTGATCTTGCTGCACGGCAGCTTTTCCAACCGGCGATTCTGGTTTTCCCCCAAGGGCCTGGGCTTGGGCGCGCACCTGGCGCGCGCCGGTTTTGATGTGTGGATCCCGGAAATGCGCGGCCATGGCTTGTCGGCGCGCAATCAGCAATACCGCAAGAACCGTGTCGCGGATTACGCCCGCTACGACCTGCCGGCCATTGCCGCGTTTGTTCGCGAGCAAAGCGGGCAGGCGCCGCACTGGATCGGCCACTCCCTGGGCGGTATCACCCTGGCGGCGGCGTTGGGTGGGCAATACCTGACTGAAACCGAGGTCGCCAGCGCGGCATTTTTCGGCACCCAGGTCAGCCGCACCTACTGGCCGCTGAAAATTCCCCCGGTGGAGTGGAGCGGGCGCTTCATTCTCAAGCGTTTCGCGCAACTGTCGGGTTCACGCCTCAAGCGTGGGCCGGAAGACGAACCGATCGGCCTGGCCATCGAAAGCATGCGCTGGTACGGCTTGTTTGGTCGCTTTGGCGATGCCTACAAGGACTGGTGGGCTGGCCTCGCCGAGGTCACGGTGCCGGTGCTGGCGGTCAGTGCCAGCAACGATCATCAGGATCCGGACTGGGCTTGTCGCAAACTGTTCGCGCAGATCGGCTCGGCGCACAAGCAGTTCGTATGCCTGGGCCGTGAGCAGGGCTTTGCCGACAACTTCGGGCATGTCGAAATGCTCGTCAGCAAGGCCGCGCAAGCCGAGGTCTGGCCGCTGGTTCAACGTTGGCTGGCCAATCCGCAGGCGCCGCTGCTGGCAAATACCCCCGACCTGGCCGCCGCCAGCTGACGCGAAGGCTCTGACAAGGGCGTTTCGCTTCGGGCGGTCAACGGTTAAGATATGACGAATTGAGCTTTTTTGGTCACTTTACGTGGCGATGTCGGCCTGGTGTTCGTGACAAATGCGCGTTAAACCACACCTCTCGACGCTCGTTTCATTTAAGGTGACAGCCTCGGTTGTCTTCCTCTTTACAGGAGTTTCTCGATGAATCATTACATCACTCCCGACCTGTGCGATGCCTATCCGGAACTGGTGCAGGTGCTGGAGCCCATGTTCAGCAATTTTGGCGGCCGGGATTCCTTCGGCGGCGAAATCGTGACCATCAAGTGCTTCGAAGACAACTCGCGAGTCAAGGAACAGGCTGAACTCGATGGCAAGGGCAAGGTGCTCGTCGTCGACGGCGGCGGCTCCCTGCGTTGCGCGCTGCTGGGCGACATGATTGCCGAGCGGGCGGCGAAAAACGGCTGGGAAGGCCTGGTGATCTACGGCTGCATCCGCGATGTCGACGTGATTGCACAAACCGATCTCGGGGTGCAGGCGCTTGCCAGCCATCCGAAGAAGACCGACCGTCGTGGTCTCGGCAACATGAACGTGCCGGTGACATTCGCGGGCATCACTTTCCATCCGGGTCAGTACATTTATGCGGACAACAACGGCGTGATCGTCTCGCCAAGCCCGCTGAAAATGCCTGAATAAATACCGACCAGACAGGGGTGAGGATGTTCGAGGAAGAAAACGCGCAGTGGGGGCTGGTTCACGCCCTGGTACTGGATGGCAAAGGCGGTGCGCGTTCGATTGCCCGGACTGAACTCGATGACCTGCAACTGCAAGCCCACGAAAGCCTTTGGTTGCACTGGGATCGCAGTCACCCGCAAACCCAGACCTGGCTGCGCAAATCCAGCGGCCTGAGTGAGTTCAGTTGCGACCTGCTGCTCGAAGAAAACACCCGGCCGCGCCTGTTGGCGCTGCCGGATGCCGAGCTGCTGCTGTTCCTGCGTGGGGTCAACCTCAACCCGGGTGCCGAACCGGAAGACATGGTCTCGGTACGCATCTTCGCCTCCGCCCAGCGGGTCATCTCCCTGCGTCTGCGGCCCTTGCGCGCCACCGACGAATTGCTGGTGCAACTGGCGGAAGGCAAGGGGCCCAGGACCACCTCCGAACTCATCCTTTATATGGCGCAGTACCTCACCCACAAGGTGCAGGATCTGGTCGGCGACCTCTCGGAAGTGGTCGATGAAGAAGAGGAAAGGCTGGATGCCGACGAACGGTATACCCCGGAGCATGGCTCGATTCTGCAGATCCGACGGCGGGCGGCCGGGCTCAAGCGTTTTCTCGCACCGCAGCGGGATATTTTCGGCCAGCTGACGCGGATCAAACTGCCCTGGTTCGTCGAGGATGACGGCGACTACTGGAACGAATTGAACAACAGCCTGACCCGTTATCTCGAAGAGCTTGAATTGACCCGAGAGCGCGTGGGGCTGGTGCTGGAGGCCGAAGACCGACGTCTTTCGGTGAAGATGAATCGCACCATGTACCGCTTCGGGATCATCACCGGCATCTTTTTGCCGATGAGTTTCCTGACCGGTCTGCTGGGTATCAACGTCGGGGGCATTCCGTTCTCCGAAAGCCCCTATGGCTTCCTGGTAGCGTGCCTGCTGATGATCTCGGTGGCGCTCGGCCAGTGGTGGTTGTTCCGGCGTTTGCGCTGGGTATGAAGGCGCGTCATGTGACCCGGGGAAATTTGATCGCGTCTTTCACAGATATCACGAGAGGTGCGTATGCACGATCCGTTTGAACAGTCTTTGCGTGACATGCTCCAGGCGTCCCCGTCCACTCGCGACGACGATGCGTGCCTGGGTCGTGTACTGAAAACCGCCAACCGCCAGGTCGGCGCCGGTGACCTGTTCAGTCTGCTGGGCCGCTGGCTGCCCGCGCTGATGATCGCCCTGAATAACGGATCGGCCCACGTCTCGCCGGTTTCCCGCAAGAAAACCTCTGCTCGTACTGCTGATAAGGCTGATTGAATATGGAACTTGATCTCTGGACTCAGAGCCTCGTCACGGCAATGACCGCCTTGTGGACCAAAGTCGCGAACTTCATTCCCAACCTGTTCGGCGCCCTGGTGGTGCTGCTGCTGGGTTTTGTCGTGGCCAAGTTGCTGGACACCCTGTTGTCCAAATTGCTGGCAAAACTGGGGCTGGATCGGCTGATGGGCGGCACCGGCCTGACCAAGCTGATGTCCCGTGCAGGGCTGCAGGTGCCGATCTCGACCCTGATCGGCAAGATCGTCTATTGGTTCGTTCTACTTATTTTTCTGGTTTCAGCCGCCGAATCCCTTGGCTTGGAGCGAGTTTCGGCTACGCTCGATATGCTAGCGCTGTATTTGCCGAAAGTGTTCGGTGGCGCGCTGGTGTTGTTGGTGGGGGTTTTGCTGGCGCAACTGGCCAATGGCCTGGTGCGCGGCGCCGCTGAAGGGGTAGGTCTGGACTACGCGTCGGGACTGGGTCGAATTGCCCAGGGCCTGGTGATCATCATCAGTATTTCGGTGGCGATCAGTCAGTTGGAGGTCAAGACCGACCTGCTGAACCATGTCATTGTCATCGTTTTGATAACCGTTGGTCTGGCTGTAGCCTTGGCCATGGGGTTGGGGAGCCGGGAAATTGCCGGTCAGATTCTTGCGGGAATCTACGTGCGTGAATTGTACGAGGTTGGGCAACAAGTGCGTGTTGGCGAGGTCGAAGGGCAGATCGAAGAGATCGGCACGGTCAAAACTACATTGCTGACCGATGAGGGTGAGCTAGTCTCACTCTCCAATCGGATCCTCCTGGAGCAGCATGTTAGTAGCCGCTAACCCGGCAAACCCTGCTAATGTATGCCGCCGCAAAATGCCCGATACCCTTGGGCTGCGGTGGACATTGACCTGACTGTCGGCCCGACTTGTTTTGAATAAAGCCCAATCGCTATCCACGCGCTACGACCCCCGCGAGCTCTCTGATGAGGAGTTGGTCGCGCGCTCGCACACCGAGCTGTTTCACGTAACGCGCGCCTACGAAGAGCTGATGCGGCGTTACCAGAGAACTTTATTTAACGTCTGTGCACGATATCTTGGGAACGATCGCGACGCGGATGATGTCTGTCAGGAAGTGATGCTGAAGGTGCTGTATGGTCTGAAGAACTTCGAGGGCAAATCGAAGTTCAAGACATGGCTATATAGCATCACGTACAACGAATGCATCACACAGTATCGAAAGGAACGGCGTAAGCGTCGCTTGATGGACGCTTTGAGTCTGGACCCCCTCGAGGAGGCGTCGGAAGAAAAGGCGCCGAAACCTGAGGAAAAGGGTGGACTCGATCGCTGGCTGGTGTATGTGAACCCGATTGACCGGGAAATTCTGGTGCTACGATTTGTCGCAGAGCTGGAGTTCCAGGAGATCGCAGACATCATGCACATGGGTTTGAGTGCAACAAAAATGCGGTACAAACGCGCTCTAGATAAATTGCGTGAGAAATTTGCAGGCATTGCTGAAACTTAGTTCGGCGCAAATATCTCTTACGTGTAGGCAAGTTCTGATAGACTTGTCGCCGAGTTGTCCCCCGGTTTGTGGGACTGCTTTACAATCACCAGATGGGGATTTAACGGATGAAACTGAAAAACACCTTGGGCTTGGCCATTGGTTCTCTTATTGCCGCTACTTCTTTCGGCGTTCTGGCACAAGGCCAAGGCGCAGTTGAAGGCGAGCTGTTCTACAAGAAGCAGTACAACGATAGCGTCAAGCACATCGAAGACGGCTTCAACCCAGGCGCTCGTATCGGTTACTTCCTGACCGACGACGTTTCGATCGATCTGAACTACGATCAGACCCACCACACCCGTTCGAACGACGGTACTGGCAACCAGAAAATCAAAGGTGACACTGCGTCCCTGCTGGGTACCTACCACTTCGGTCAGGCTGGCGTAGATTCCCTGCGTCCATACGTTTCCGGTGGTTTCGGTCACCAGAGCCGCACCAACGTGCAGGCTGATGGCCACAGCGGTCGCGATCAGACCACTCAAGCCATCGTTGGTACCGGTGTGAAGTACTACTTCACCGACAACCTGTTCGCCCGTGCTGGCGTTGAAGCAGACTACGGTCTGGACAACGGCAAGTGGGACTACTCCGCCCTGGTTGGTCTGGGTGTGAACTTCGGCGGCAACGCTGGCGCAGTAGCTCCAGCTCCAGTCGTAGCACCAGCTCCAGAACCAGAGCCAGAAGCTCCGGTTGCTGAAGTGGTACGCGTTGAACTGGACGTCAAGTTTGACTTCGACAAATCCGTTGTTAAGCCAAACAGCTACGCTGACGTGAAAAACCTGGCTGACTTCATGAAGCAGTACCCACAGACCACCACCGTGGTTGAAGGTCACACTGACTCCGTAGGTCCAGACGCTTACAACCAGAAGCTGTCCCAGCGTCGTGCTGACGCTGTTAAGCAAGTTCTGGTCAAAGACGGCATCGACGCTAGCCGCGTTAGCTCCGTTGGTTACGGCGAATCCCGCCCAGTTGCTGACAACGCAACTGAAGCTGGCCGTGCTGTTAACCGTCGCGTAGAAGCGCAGGTTGAAGCTCAAGCTAAGTAATTAGCTTCGCAGCTCTGAAAAACCCGGCCTCGGCCGGGTTTTTCTTTGCCTGCGATTCGGGTTCTACAGTGCCGCGCGGGCGCTCCCTTCGTGTTCGGGCAGAGCCTGTTCTATGGCAGTGCATGCTGCCACTGCACCGATCACCAGGATAGCCGGGCTTTTCAGCTGGAAGCTGTGGGCGTCGTCCTGCATGTTTGTGAGATTGCTCCGGCATTCGCGCTGATGGGGCAATGAAGCATTTTCGATCATGGCCACCGGCGTATCAGCCGCCATCCCGGCGGCCAGCAACTGCTGACGAATGTCCGCCAGCTTGGCCACCCCCATGTAGATCACCAGTGTCGTGCCGCCTTGGGCCAGGGCGCGCCAGTTGAGTTCGCTGTCGTCCTGAGTGTGAGCCGTCACCAGGGTCACGCCGCGCGCCACGCCGCGCAAGGTCAGGGAAATGTCACATTGTGTGGCGCCCGCCAGGCCGGCGGTGATGCCATTGACCAGTTCGACTTCGATTCCCCGTTCGCGCAACCACTGCGCTTCCTCGCCACCGCGGCCGAAAATGCACGGGTCGCCGCCTTTCAGTCGCACCACGCAATGGCCCTGGCGGGCGTAGCGCAGCATCAGGCGATGGATGAATGCCTGTGGCGTCGAGCGGCAACCGCCACGTTTGCCGACAGCAATCACCCGTGCCTGGGGGCAATGTTCCAGTACCGCGGGATTGACCAGGTCATCGATCATCACTACATCTGCCGTCCTCAGGGCCCGTACGGCCTTGAGGGTCAACAATTCCGGGTCACCAGGACCTGCACCGACCAGCCAGACTTTTGCGCTCATGTTCGATTCCTCACGAGGTGATGGCTAACGGCTGCACGTTGGCGGCCAATAGACGCTTGATTTCCGGGACACAGGAACCGCATTGCGTGCCGCAGCCCAGTTGTTGTTTCAGTTCCTGCAGATTCAGGCCGTCGTTGATTCCCGCGCAGACTGCGCCTTGGCTGACGTTCTTGCAGTTACAGAGGATTCTTTGCCCGCCTGGCGCACCGCCATCGCCGCCCGGAGGCGCACTCAACGGCGCCAGCAGCCAGCGCCGCAGTTGAGCGTCGACGCGACCTTCCAGCCACAGGCGCTGCAGCCAATGCTGGGCCAGGGTTTCGCCCGCCAGACGGATCGCGGTGATGCGCCCCTGTTCGATGCGCACCCGTTTGCCGATCGAGCGCCGTGGATCGTCGTAGGCCAACACCGGCCCTGAGTCGAGCCCCAGCAGGTGATCGATGGCCTGCAGGTGTTGCGGATCCGGTGCCTGGGTGCTGGCGGCGCGGATCAGCAGTGCCGGGCGTTCGCGTCCGGCAAGGCTGAGGCTGACGTAGGCAAAGTCCTCGCATAGGGGGCGAAGCGCCTCGAAGTGCTGTTGAACATCGCCCTCAACCAAGGCAAACAGGTTCCACGCCAGGGTGACGGGCTCGATGCGCACACCGCTGTGTTTCAGTTCCGGTTGTTTGGACAAAGGGTCGAACGCCGGTTGGGTGAGGACGTTGACCCCGCCCTTGAGGAAACGATCGCCCCAGTGCATGGGCAGAAAGGCCTGGCCCGGACGCACACTGTCATCCGCACCGACCGCCACGATCACGCGGCCTCGACGACTCTGCAGGCTGACCAGATCGCCGCTGTTCAAGTGCTGGTCGCGCAAATCGTCCGGGTGCAGGCTCAACAGCGCTTCGCTGACGTGCCCGAACAGTTGCGCGGCAGTGCCGGTGCGGCTCATGCCGTGCCACTGATCGCGCAGGCGGCCGGTCATCAGGGTCAGGGGGTAGTGTGCGTCACGCTGCTCCTTTGCGGCGTGGTAAGGCTCGGCTATGAACCGCGCGCGACCATTGGCAGTGGGAAATATGCCATCGGTATAAAGCCGTGGCGTTCCCGCTTTGGCGCCTTCGGGGAAGGGCCATTGCTGCGGGCCCAGCTGGTCGATCAGTCCGTGGCTGATCCCTGACAGATCGAGATCACGGCCCTGGGTCAGGTATTTGAACTCATCGAAAAGCTGTGCCGGATGCTCGAACCCGAAGAGGCTGGGTTGCCCTGGACGCAGCTTTTGCTCCAGGCGTTGTGCGAAATTCACGGTAATCGCCCAGTCCGCTCGCGATTCGCCGGGTGGGGTAATGGCGCGGCGAACGTGGGAAATGCGCCGTTCGGAGTTGGTCACGGTGCCTTCTTTTTCGCCCCAACTGGCGGCGGGCAGCAACAGGTCGGCGAAAGGCGCGGTTTCGGTGGTGCGAAACGCCTCTTGCAGGACCACGAACGGGCAGGCTGCGAGGGCGGCACGCACATGTTGTTGATCCGGCAGCGACTGCGCCGGGTTGGTGCAGGCGATCCACAGGGCCTTGATCTGCCCGCTGCGGACCTGCTCGAACAGTTCAATGGCGCTGAGCCCGGGTTTCTCCGGCAGGCTGTCGACGCCCCAGTATTCTGCGACCTCGGCACGATGCCCGGCATTGGCTGCGTCGCGATGCCCCGGCAGCAGGTTGGACAGGCTGCCGGTTTCGCGGCCGCCCATGGCATTCGGCTGACCGGTGAGCGAGAAAGGTCCGGCACCGGGGCGGCCGATTTGCCCGGTAGCCAGGTGCAGGTTGATCAGTGCGCTGTTTTTCGCGCTGCCGGCGGTGGATTGATTCAGGCCCATGCACCACAGCGACAGGAAGCTCGGCGACGTGCCAACCCACTGGGCGCATTGTTGCAGGTGCTCGACGCTGATCCCGCACAGTTGCGCCACCATGGCCGGGGTGTAGTCATGTACCAGGCTTTTCAGGTGCGCCAGGCCCTCGGTGTGGGCCTCGATGAATGCGCGGTCGGTCCAATCTTCCCACAGCAACAGGTGCAGGATTCCGTGAAACAGGGCGACGTCGCTGCCCGGCAGAATCGCCAGGTGCAGATCGGCCAGGTCGCAGGTGTCGGTGCGGCGCGGGTCGATGACGATGACTTTCATCTGTGGCCGGCGCGCTTTCGCCTGTTCCAGGCGGCGAAACAGCACCGGATGGGCGTAGGCCATGTTGCTGCCGACGATCATCACGCAATCGCTCAGTTCCAGGTCTTCATAGCTGCAGGGCGGGGCGTCAGCGCCGAGGCTGCGCTTGTAGCCGACTACGGCCGAGGACATGCACAGGCGCGAGTTGCTGTCGATGTTGTTGGTGCCCACCAGGCCCCGGGCGAGTTTGTTGAAGGCGTAATAGTCTTCTGTCAGCAGTTGCCCCGAAATATAGAACGCCACACTGTCAGGACCATGCTCCGCGATGGTGTGGGCAAACACCGTAGCGGCATGCTCGAGGGCGCTGTCCCAATCGGTGCGGCTGCGGGCCAGGCCCTTGCCCAGGCGCAGTTCCGGGTACAGGGCGCGGGCCGCGAGATCGCCGGTCAGGTGCAGGGTCGAGCCCTTGCTGCAGAGCTTGCCGAAGTTGGCCGGGTGCGCCGGATCGCCGCTGACGCCGAGGATCTGCTCGCCGTCATGCTCGATCAGCACGCCGCAGCCCACCCCGCAGTAACAGCAGGTCGAGGCAGTCGTCTGGCGGTTCATCAGCGTGCTTCCTGCAGTGCCGGCGTGTCACCGAACATCAAGTGATCGCGAATCTGCCGGATGTTGCACTGCTCGCGGATCTGCCGGAAATACCAGCCGCCATTGGCGGTGTCGCCGTACAGGCAGGCACCGACCAGCACGTCGTCCTTGATCACCAGCTTTTTATAAATGCCGTCGATGGGATCGCGCAGGGTGATGGTCTCGGTGCCTTCATCGCCCTTGAAATCCCCGGCGGAGAACAGGTCGATGCCGGTGACTTTCAGTTTGGTCGAGGTCACCGAGCCCGGATAACGGGCGAAGCCCAGTTGCGCCAGGTGATTGGCGCAGACTTTGGCCTGCTCGAACAGCGGCGCCACCAGGCCGTAGGTAATGCCGCGATGACTGGCGCATTCGCCGATCGCATATATCCGTGGGTCGTAGGTTTGCAGGGTGTCATTCACCAGGATTCCGCGATTGCAAGGCAGCCCGGCCTTTTCCGCGAGTTCGGTGGCAGGGCGGATGCCGGCGGCCATCACCACCAGATCGGCGGGAATCACCTCACCATTGTTGAACTGTACCGATCCGACCCGACCGTTGCCGGCATCGTGCAGGGCCTGGGTCTGCTCACTCAGGCGAAAATGCAGGCCGCGGCTTTCCAGCGCGGTTTGCAGCAGTTGCCCGCTGGTTTTGTCGAGTTGCCGTTCCAGCAGCCATTCGCCGATGTGCACCACGGTCACGTGCATGCCGCGCAACATCAGGCCGTTGGCAGCCTCCAGGCCCAGCAGGCCACCGCCGATGACCACCGCGTGGCGGTGGGTTTTTGCGGTGTCGATCATCGCCTGGGTGTCGGCGATGTCGCGGTAGCCGATCACCCCCTGCAAGGTATTGCCGGGAATCGGCAGCCTGAACGGCGTCGAGCCAGTGGCGATCAGCAGGCGATCGTACTCGGCCTCGGTGCCGTCGTCGGCAATCACCCGGCGCTTGATGCGGTCGATTTCCACCACTTTGCGGTTGAGCAGCAACTTGATGTTGTGGTCCTGGTACCAACTGAGGTCGTTGAGCACGATCTCGTCGAAGGTCTGCTCGCCGGCCAGCACCGGCGACAGCAGGATGCGGTTGTAGTTGGCGTGGGGCTCGGCACCGAAAACGGTGATGTCATACAGTTCGTTGCTCAGCTTGAGCAGTTCTTCTAGCGTGCGGACCCCGGCCATTCCGTTGCCGATCATCACCAGTTTCATTTTTTTCATCAGGTTCTCCGCAAGCCCGCTGCCTGGCTCGATGTTTTTTGCGCAAACAAAAAAAGGCGTCCCGCCAGTTACCTGGCGAGGACACCTTTGTCCTGAACCCGTTCTATCGGGTGGCCTGGTCTCCAACGTTGGAGGCCGGGCGTTATGTAGAGTGAGAGGACTGATGCAGCGGTTGTGCCAAGTCTGGTAAAGCGCGCAATCAGCGGCCTGCAAGCAACCTGAGCAGGCGAATAAGCGTGCAGATGCGCACCGATTGAAGGCAGTGTGCACAGGGATGGCGCGGCGGGTATCAGCCGTGGAACAGGGCGAACAACAGCAGCAGGTTGATCAGCAGTGAGACCAGGGCCAGGGTGCGCCAGACTTTCAGCGGTTCGCGCTCGAGCAAGGGCCGTGGCCGTGCGCTCAGGCTGCGCCGTTCGCCTTGTTCAAGCACCAGCAGCCATTCTTCGGCGGTTTCATAGCGCTCAGCCGGTTGGGCATTGACCCCCCGTTCCAGGCTCTGGCCCAGCCAGTCCGGGAGATCCGGTCGATAGCGCTGGGCGCTGACCGGCACGCCGAACCGTGGGCGCTGGAAGGCTTCGATCTCACCGTAGGGATAGTGCCCGGTGGCCAGGTAATACAGGGTCACGCCAACGGCATACAAGTCTTGCTGCGCTGTAGGAGTGTCGCCGTTGAACGCTTCCGGAGCGATGTAGCTGGGGGTGCCGGGCAGCAGGTTGGACGGATCGGCGGACAGTCCCGGACAATAGGCCAGGCCAAAATCCAGCAGGCGCAACTCGCCGTCAGCCGCCAGCAACAGATTCTCCGGCTTGATATCGCGGTGCAGGATCTGTCGTCGATGGAGCATGCCCACCGCCCGCAACAAGCGCTCGGCCAGCGCCCGCCACTGTTCGATGGGTAGCGGGCCGTGCTCGTTGAACAGCTGCGCCAGGGTCTGGCCCGGGTATTCGCGCATCACGTAGTACAGATGCTGACGCTGGGTCGCCGGGTGAATTTCCGGAAAGCTGCGACCGGCAACCCGCTTGAGAAACCATTCCTCGGACAACAGGGCCTGGGCCGCTGCCGGGTCATCACCCATCGGCAAGGTCTTCAACAGCCAGGGTTGCTGCTGGCTGTCGCGCACTCGATAAAGCAAGGATTGCTGGCTTTGCCCAATCAGGCTTTCGACCTGCCAGCCCTCGAACGCCTGACCCGGCTTGAGCGGCGGCGGTAACGGCCATTGCTGCAAGTGAATCAGCGCATCGCCGATGCTCGCTTCACCGAGGGCATCGACCCGCACCAGCAGCGCGCTGGCATTGTCCTGGCTGCCGGCCAGGTGCGCGGCGTTGACCAGGGTCTGCGCCGCGCTGTCGAGGTCCGGTTGATCGCGCAGGATAGCGGCGATAGCAGTGTCGCCCAGCGTCGCCCAGACGCCGTCGCTGAGCAGCACGAAACATTCGCCGGCGCGCAGTTCGCCATCGAGGAAATCCAGCACCAGATGCTGGTCCAGGCCCAGGGCACGCTTGAGCACATGCTGCATGCCCGGTTGTTCCCAGACGTGATCCTCGCTGATGCGCTGCAACTGTTCGGCGTGCCAGCGATAGACCCGGCAGTCGCCGACGTGGGCCAGGGTGAAACGCTGCCCGCGCAACACCAGCGCGCTGACCGTGGTCAACAGCGGCAAGCCGCCACCGTTGGCCTGCAACCAGCGGTTCTGCGCCAGCAGCAGGCGGTCCAGGGACTGCGCGACCCCCCAGGTCTGCGGTGTCGCGTAGTAGTCCAGCGCCAGCGCCTGCAGGGTGGTGCGCGCCGCCAGTCCGCCATCGGCGCATTGGCTGACGCCGTCGGCGATGGCAAACAGAAAGCCCTTGCTGGCGGCGATGTCGGCGGCCGGGGTCACCAGGCGCAGGGCGTCCTGGTTTTCCTCCCGTGGGCCGATGGCGCTGGCCTCGGCAAAGCTCAGTTGCAGGCTCATCGATTGATCAGACCCGCGCCGCGGTCACGGCCGCCGAACCCCAAGTGGTTCTCCAGCGGCGCTTGACCCCATGCAGGCCAAACCAGGCCAGCACGCCGAGGCTGGCGAACAGCCACAGGGCCAGTTGGTAGCTGCCAGTGCTCTGTTTGATCGCGCCCATGCCCGCCGCCAGGGCGAAGCCGCCAATGCCGCCCGCCATGCCGATCAGCCCGGTCATCACCCCGATTTCACGTCGAAAGCGCTGCGGGACCAACTGGAACACTGCGCCATTGCCGGCACCGAGACCGAGCATGGTGCAGACGAACAGTGCCAATGCCGCGTAGGAATTCGACAGGTTGAAGCCCACGGCCGCGATGCAGATGATGGCAACGCTGTACATCAGCAGCAGGGTGCGGATGCCGCCGAAGCGATCCGCCAGCGCGCCGCCGAGGGGGCGCATCAGGCTGCCACCGAACACGCAGGCCGCGGTGTAGTAGCCGGCCGTCACCGGGCTCAGGCCGTACTGGTCGTTGAAATAGCCGGGCAGGGCGCTGGCCAGGCCGATGAAGCCGCCGAAGGTCACGCAGTAGAAGAACATGAACCACCAGCTGTCGCGGTCGCCCAGGGCCTTGAAGTAGTCGGTCATGGACTTGGCTTTCGGGCGCTCCGGAGCGTTTTTCGCCAGCCAGGCGAAGATCACCAGGGTCAGGATCAGCGGGATCAGGGCGAAGCCGAAGACGTTGTTCCAGCCAAATGCCGCCGCCAGCAACGGGGCGATCAGGGCTGCCAGCACGGTGCCGGAGTTACCGGCACCCGCGATGCCCATGGCCTTGCCCTGGTGCTGCGGCGGATACCACTGCGAGGCCAGGGGCAGGGCGACGGCGAACGAGGCACCGGCCATGCCGAGGAACACCCCGAGCAGCAGGGCTTGTTCGTAGCTGTGGATGCCCAGCTTCCAGGCGCCGAACAGTGCGCAGATGACGATCACCTGGCCGATCAGCCCGGCGGTTTTTGGTGACAGGCGATCAGCCAGCAAGCCCATCACGAAACGCAGCAGGGCGCCGGCGAGGATCGGCGTGGCGACCATCAGGCCGCGCTGTTGGGTGGTCAATTGCAGGTCGGCGGCAATCTGCACTGCCAGCGGGCCGAGCAGGTACCAGACCATGAAGCTCAGGTCGAAGTACAGGAAGGCCGAGAACAGGGTCGGGGTATGGCCGGATTTCCAGAAGCTTGAATTCATCGCGCACCTCAGCGGTTAAAAGGGAGTCGTGAGCTTTGCGGTGGGGCGCCACAACTGCCGCACCACCGGCCCCGGGCTGTGGGGCCAAAACGAAAAAACGCCGCAACCCGCTGCGCTTGCGCGTAAGGGGTGTGCGACGTCGTTGTCGTGGATGGGGCAACCGCCGTTGGCTACCGGTAACCTTTACTTAGCGAGATCTGTGCCAACCGTCCGGGTACGGTCAAGACTGACCGCCCAGCAGCTCGCTCATGGCGATGATCTGTTCGGCGACCTGGATCAGCTTCTGCTGACGGCTCATGGCCTGGCGGCGCATCAGGGTGTAGGCCTGCTCTTCGTTGCAGTCCTTCATTTTCATCAGCAGCCCCTTGGCCAGCTCGATGCGCTTGCGCTCGGCCAGTTGCTGGTCGCGAGCTTGCAACTGGGCGCGCAGGGCCTGGTCGCTCTCGAAGCGCGCCATGGCGACATCGAGAATCGGCTGCAGGCGCGCAGCATGAATACCTTCGACTATATAGGCACTGACCCCGGACTTGATTGCCTGGCGCATCACGCCGGGGTCGTGCTCGTCGGTGAACATCACGATCGGCCTTGGCTGGTCGCGGCTGACCAGCACGACTTGCTCCAGCACATCGCGGCTGGGTGACTCGGTATCGATCAGGATCACGTCCGGGCGCACCGTTTCGACGCGTGCCGGCAGGTCGATGGTCAGGCCGGATTCGTCTATCACTTCAAAGCCGGCTTCGGTCAGCGCGGTTTTCAGGCGCCCGACCTTTTTTGCGGTGTCGTTGATCAGCAGGATACGCAACATGCTCTGGCTCTCCTGTCAGCGGCTGGCGTGCCGGGGGGCGATGTCGGCCATGGCGTGCAGGCGGAAGCTGCGGGCATAGGCAGCGGGGTCGGAGCCATCCCAGACTTTGCCGTCGATCAGTTGGCTGCTGCGCATTTCCTGGCGCTGGCCTGGCACACCAAGGGCGCCTGCGGCATCGTTATAGAGATCGAGTTGCTGGACCTGACGGGCCACCTGCAGGTAGTCCGGGTCATCGCGCAACAGGCCCCAGCGGCGGAACTGGGTCATGAACCACATGCCATCGCTCAGGTAAGGCTGATTGACCTCGCCGTCGTTATGAAAGCGCAGGGCATGCGGGTCCTGCCAGCAATTGCCCAGGCCGTCGTCGTAGTCACCGAGCAGGCGCGGGGCGATGCATTCCAGCGGCGTGTCGAGGTAGTCCGTGGCACTGAGTAATTGCGCGGTGCTGCGGCGATTCTCCTGACTTTGCTCGATGAATCGGCTCGCTTCGAGGATCGCCATCACCAGCGCCCGGGCGGTGTTGGGGTATTGCTCGACGAAGGTGCGGGTGCAGCCAAGGACTTTTTCCGGGTGATCCGGCCAGATCGACTGGCTGGTGGCCATCGTGAAGCCGAGGTTCTGTTTCACCGCGCTGGCGCTCCACGGCTCACCGACGCAGAAGCCGTCGATCCGCCCTGCCTGCAGGTGTGCGACCATTTGCGACGGCGGCACCACGACACTGTCGACATCCTGCAACGGATGGATGCCTTGGCTCGCCAGCCAGTAGTACAGCCACATGGCATGGGTGCCCGTAGGAAAAGTCTGGGCGAAGGTCAGTTTTGCGCGACTTTGGTGCACGTGCCGATGCAGCGCTTCAGGACTGCTCACGCCCAGTCCCTGCAGGCCATGGGACAGGTTGATGCTCTGGCCGTTCTGGTTGAGGCCCATGAGCACTGCCATGTCGGTAGCAGGCGTGCCGCCGATACCCAGGTGCACCGCATAGATCAGGCCGTAGAGGCTGTGGGCGGCGTCGAGTTCGCCGCTGACCAGCTTGTCCCGCAGGTTGGCCCAGGACGATTGGCGCTTGAGGTTCAGGGTCAGGCCGTAGGGTTGGGCGAAGCCCTGCGTGGCGGCGACCACCACCGAGGCGCAGTCGCTCAAGGCCATGAAACCCAGGTTGATGGTGGTTTTTTCCGGGGCATCGCTGCCATTGACCCAGGCCAGCGGGTCGACTGTCGGTTCGTTCATTGCTGGAGCACCTTGGCAAAATCGGTGGAGCGCGCGGCGGGCGCATTTTTTGCGGGCAGGCCCACTCCCGCAGGGACTGCGTTGCTGATAGCGCAGCGAGTGCAAGGCATATGCCATCGCCCATGGATTTGCTCGTGCGCCTCGCTTGCGGGCCCACGCCCGGCTATAATCGCCGGCTCATTTCGCCGCCCATCGAGTCAAGTCCGCCCATGTATACCCTGGCCCGCCAACTGCTGTTCAAACTCTCCCCGGAAACCTCCCACGATCTGTCCCTGGACCTGATCGGCGCGGGCGGGCGTCTGGGCCTGAACGGCTTGCTGTGTAAGGCGCCGGCGGCGCTGCCGGTGAACGTCATGGGGCTCGACTTCCCGAACCCGGTGGGCCTGGCGGCTGGCCTGGACAAGAACGGCGCCGCCATCGACGGCTTCGCCCAACTGGGCTTTGGCTTCGTCGAAATCGGCACCATCACCCCGCGCCCGCAGCCGGGCAATCCAAAACCACGGATTTTCCGCCTGCCGCAAGCCGAGGCGATCATCAATCGCATGGGCTTCAACAACCTCGGCGTCGATCACCTGCTGGCGCGGGTTGCCGCAGCCAAGTACAAGGGCGTGCTGGGGATCAATATCGGCAAGAACTTCGACACCCCGGTCGAACGCGCGGTGGACGACTACCTGATCTGCCTGGACAAGGTCTACGCCCACGCCAGCTATGTCACGGTCAACGTCAGCTCGCCAAACACCCCGGGCCTGCGCAGCCTGCAATTCGGTGACTCGCTCAAGCAATTGCTCGCCGACCTGGCCCAGCGTCGCGCCGAGTTGGCCTTGCGCCACGGCAAGCACGTACCGCTGGCGATCAAGATCGCTCCGGACATGAGTGACGAAGAAACCGCACAGGTGGCGCAGGCGCTGATCGAAACCGGTATGGACGCGGTCATCGCCACCAACACCACCCTGAGCCGCGTCGGTGTCGAAGGCATGGAACACGGTGACGAGATGGGCGGCTTGTCCGGTGCACCGGTTCGTGAAAAGAGCACCCACACCGTAACGGTGCTGGCCTCGGAGCTGGGCGGTCGTCTGCCGATCATCGCGGCGGGTGGCATCACCGAAGGCAAGCACGCGGCTGAGAAAATCGCTGCGGGCGCCAGCCTGGTACAGATCTATTCGGGCTTCATCTATAAGGGCCCGGCGCTGATCCGCGAGTCGGTGGATGCTATCGCCGCCATGCGCTGAGGCTGTTGCGCAGGCATAAAAAAGGGCTCCTCGAGGGAGCCCCTGGGCCGAAGCCCGCCGTCCGGAGAGGACGTGCGTGGTTAAGTCGTTAACTGCTCAAATTGTCGTGTCGGATGTGTGCCCTGATTAGCCGACGGCGTGAAGTTCGTTGAGTCTATGGATTCCCGCAGTGCCGGTCATACCGTCCCAGTTGTCGCCGCGTCCTTCTCGCCAGCCGTTAATCCAGGCTTGGCGTACCGACGGTAGAGTAAATGGGCAAAGCTCACGGGATTTGCCACCAACGCCATATTGATATCCGCGCAAAAATGCTCTTTCCAACGGATCACGCTTAAGTCTTCTCATAGGGTGTTGCCCTCACTTGTTGACTGTATGTGTCGCGTCGACCCCTATCGAGGTCAGGCAGAAAAACTCTGCCAATGGCGGCTCGCTGCCGGCGTGGCGAGCCAAGGTGTTGACGTCGTTGCGGCGTCAACCTGAGATGAGTTCTAACCAATGCGTCACATGGATGGAATGATCGTTTTGTCATAAGGACGTAACGATAAAGATGTTATGGCCATAAGTAATTTGCCGCGTTTTCCCGGGGTATCGGCCAAACCCCGGTATGATCAGCCTCTGGCAGAATGATGAGGCTAATCCCTTAGTGAGAATGTCCACCTGTTGCACTCAGGTACTATTCGACGAAGGGTCGAGTTATGACATTTTGTTTCGCAGAATTTTTTATCTGCCCGGGCATCTAAGCTCACTCCAGCCGGTTGGCTGGATGAGTGGCCGGGGTGGGACGGCACACTTTCGTGCCACGCGAGCGTTCTTTTAGAAAAGCGCTTGATTGAAAACCGAGCGGGCAATGCGTTGCCCGTTCACTTATTGCCAAAGGCACTGGAACCCCATGTCGGATCGTTACGAACTCTTCCTCACCTGCCCCAAAGGTCTTGAAGGCCTGCTTATCGAGGAAGCCGTCGGGCTTGGCCTTGAGGAAGCGCGCGAGCACACCTCGGCCGTGCGTGGCATGGCCACCATGGAAACCGCCTATCGCCTGTGCCTGTGGTCGCGTCTGGCGAACCGGGTGCTGTTTGTGCTCAAGCGCTTCCCGATGAAGGACGCCGAAGACCTGTACCACGGCGTGCTCGACGTCGACTGGCAAGATCACATGCTGGCGGACGGTACCCTGGCGGTGGAGTTCAGCGGCCACGGTTCGGGCATCGACAACACCCATTTCGGCGCCTTGAAAGTCAAGGACGCCATCGTCGACAAACTGCGCACGCCATCCGGCGAGCGCCCGTCGATCGACAAGCTCAACCCGGACCTGCGCATTCACCTGCGCCTGGACCGCGGCGAAGCGATCCTCTCCCTCGACCTCTCCGGCCACAGCCTGCACCAGCGCGGCTACCGCCTGCAGCAAGGTGCCGCGCCGCTGAAGGAAAACCTCGCGGCGGCGATCCTGATCCGTTCCGGCTGGCCGCGGATTGCCGCCGAAGGTGGCGCGCTGGCCGACCCGATGTGTGGTGTGGGGACCTTCCTCGTCGAAGCCGCAATGATCGCCGCCGATATGGCGCCGAACCTGCGTCGCGAGCAGTGGGGCTTCACCGCCTGGCTAGGCCACGTGCCGGCGCTGTGGAAAAAACTCCATGAAGAGGCGACCGAGCGTGCTGCTGCTGGCCTCGCCAAGCCGCCGCTGTGGATTCGCGGCTACGAAGCCGACCCGCGCCTGATCCAACCGGGCCGCAACAACGTCGAGCGTGCTGGCCTCAGCGAGTGGATCAAGATCTACCAGGGCGAAGTGGCCACCTTCGAACCGCGTCCGGACCAGAACCAGAAAGGCCTGGTGATCTGCAACCCGCCGTACGGCGAGCGTCTGGGCGACGAGGCGAGCCTGCTCTACCTCTATCAGAACCTCGGCGAGCGCCTGCGCCAGGCCTGCTTGAACTGGGAGGCAGCGGTGTTCACCGGCGCCCCGGACCTGGGCAAGCGCATGGGCATTCGCAGCCACAAACAGTATTCGTTCTGGAACGGCGCGCTGCCGTGCAAGCTGCTGCTGATCAAGGTTCTGCCGGACCAGTTCGTCACCGGCGAGCGCCGCACCCCCGAGCAACGCCAGGCCGAGCGCGAGCAGGCGGCCTACGAGCAGTTGCCGGTCGAGCCCGAGGAACGCAAGTACAACAAGAATGGCAACCCGATCAAGCCGGTGCCGGCTCCGGCGCCGGTGATCGAGCAGCCACGCCTGAGCGAAGGCGGGCAGATGTTTGCCAACCGCCTGCAGAAGAACCTCAAGGCCATGGCCAAGTGGGTCAAGCGTGAAGGCATCGACTGCTACCGCGTGTACGACGCCGACATGCCCGAGTACTCGATGGCCATCGACCTGTACCACGACTGGGTCCATGTGCAGGAATACGCTGCGCCAAAATCCATCGACCCGGAAAAAGCCTCGGCGCGCATGTTCGATGCCCTCGCGGCAATTCCGCAGGCCTTGAACGTCGACAAAAGCCGCGTGGTGGTCAAGCGTCGTGAGCGCCAGAGCGGCACCAAACAGTACGAGCGCCAGGCGGCCCAGGGCAAGTTCGTCGAGGTCAATGAAGGTGGCGTCAAGTTGCTGGTCAACCTGACCGACTACCTCGACACCGGGCTGTTCCTCGATCACCGGCCGATGCGCATGCGCATCCAGAAAGAGGCCGCGGGCAAGCGCTTCCTCAATCTGTTCTGCTACACCGCGACCGCCAGCGTGCACGCGGCCAAGGGTGGTGCGCGCAGCACCACCAGCGTCGACCTGTCCAAGACCTACCTCGACTGGGCGCGGCGCAACCTGTCGCTCAACGGGTTCTCCGACAAGAACCGCCTGGAGCAGGGCGATGTCATGGCGTGGCTGGAGGCCAATCGTGACGAGTTCGAACTGATCTTCATCGATCCGCCGACCTTCTCCAACTCCAAGCGCATGGAAGGCATTTTCGACGTGCAGCGTGACCACGTGCAGTTGCTCGACCTGGCCATGGCGCGCCTGGCGCCGGGCGGCGTGCTGTACTTCTCGAACAACTTCCGCAAGTTCCAGCTCGAAGAGAACCTCTCGGCACGCTACGCCGTCGAGGAAATCACCGCACAAACCATCGACCCGGACTTTGCCCGTAACGGCAAGATCCACCGTGCCTGGAAAATCATGGCGCGTTAAGGTCTGAATGGAGCCATGGAGCCTTGATCTGTCAGGGCTCCATGGTTTTTTTGTGCTGGCTAATCTAGTGGCTAATAGCTATAACTTCAGACATGGCCAAGGTGACGCCAAAGCTCGCTGGCGTTTGAGTTTTGCTTATGCCGTTGCATGTCGCACGCCCCAAAATTCTCGGCCTCATCAATGAAGATGCGTCGGCCTGGCTTATAGCCCTGCTGGCCCTGGTGGTCGGTGGCCTGCTCACGGGCCTGCTGGCGTGGGCTACCCTCAGCGTGCATCACCAGCAGGTGGCGCAGCGCTTTCAATTGCTGGTCAGCGAACGCAAGAGCCGAATCACCGAGCGTTTCCAGGACCAGGAACTGCGTCTCGACAGCCTGCGGCGGTTTTTCGTCAATTCTCGAAGCGTCTCCCGCGAGGAGTTCGCCGGCTACACCCAACCCCTGTTGCAGCGGACCCAGGCCTACGGCTGGGCGCCGTTGATCAGCCATGAGCAGCGCCCGGTATTTGAGCGGGAAGTGCGCGAGCAGGGGCTCAAGGACTTTGCCATTCTCGATCTGGACGTAATGGGCCATGTGCAAGTGGCAGCGCCACGGGAAGAGTACGCGCCGCTGTTGTACAAGCAGACCTCAAGGATCCCCGGAGCGCCCCTCGGGGCTGATCTGCTGGCCGATCCCCCCCGTCGTGCGGTGTTGCACAAGGCCCGCGAGTCGGAGGTGATGGTGGTCTCGCGACCGATGCTGTTGAACGGCGTCGAGCCACCTTTTTCCCGAGGCGTCCTGCTGGTCGAGCCGGTGACCAGGGCGTCGTCCGCAGCGCAGGCGGGTGGGGGCAGTGGATACGTGGTGGCGCTGATCAGCATGCGTCAGTTGGTGGCCGATGGCTTCCCGCCACCGGGCCAGGACAACCTGGTGGTGGACATCAATGGCCGCACCGCGGACGGCCAGCGCGAGGCGTTCTACGAATCCACCAACGCCATTGCGCAGGAGCCGTTGTACTACCATTCGATGCTGCGCTTGGGGGACCAGGTCTATGACCTGGAAATCCAGACCAGCGCGGTATTCGAGCGCGGCAATCATCCGCCAATTATCGGCCTGGTGGTGATGGGCGCTTTGTTGAGCCTGTTGCTCAGCGTCTTGCTGCAGATTCTGGTCAGTCAGCGCCGGCGCGCCCTGGCGCTGGTCGAGCAACGGACCGCCGAGTTGCACCTGCGCGAGCAGGAACTGCGTGGGGCCCATGCACAATTGCGCGGCTTGCTCGATGCCGCGACCCAGGTGGCGGTGATTGCCACCGACCTGCGCGGGGTGATCACCACCTTCAACGCCGGCGCCGAGCAGATGCTGGGTTATCGCAGCAGCGCGGTGCTGGGCCAGGTCACCCTCGAAAGCCTGCATCTGCCCAGGGAGCTGGAAGCGCGGGCCGTCGAGCTCAGTCAGCGCTACGGCAAACGGGTGCCGGCGTGCCAGGCGATGCTGGTGGAAGACGCGAAGGAGCCCGGGCATGTGCCGCGCGAGTGGACCCTGGTGCGCGCGGACGGCAGCCACCTGGCGGTGAACATGCTGGCCACTGCGGTGCTCGATGATCAGGGGTTGTGGGTCGGGCACCTGGCGATCTGCATCGATATCACCGAGCGCAAGCGCGTGCATGAATCCCTGGCAGCTCGCGACCTGCTGCTGAAGAAACTCAGCGCCCATGTGCCGGGCGGAATCTACCAGTTCATGATGGCCGCCGATGGACACTTCAGCGTGATCTACGCCAGTGACGGTATTCGCGATATCTATGAACTGGAGCCGGACGTGTTGCTGAAGAACGCCGAGGCGATTTTCCAGCGTATCCATCCGCTGGATGTCAGTCGGGTGCGCAACTCGATCGGCCTGTCCTCACAGCGACTCAGCCATTGGCGCGAGGAATATCGGGTGATACTGCCCAGCCGCGGAATGCGTTGGGTGCGCGGGGAAGCCACGCCGGAAGAACTGCCGAGCGGTGGCGTGCTGTGGCACGGTTATATCTCGGATATTTCCGATATGAAGCGCGTCGAGGATGAACTGCGCGCGTTGTCGGTGACCGATTCGCTGACCGGGATTCACAACCGGCGCTATTTCCAGGAGCGCCTGACCCTGGAGATGGCCCGTGTATCGCGGGGCAACGGTGAATTGGCGGTGATCATGCTGGATATCGATCACTTCAAGGCGACCAACGACCGACATGGGCATGCCGCCGGTGATCGGGTGCTGCAGATGGTCTGCGAGCGGATCGGCAATCGCCTGCGCCGCACCGATGTGTTCTGTCGCCTGGGTGGCGAGGAGTTCATGGTGTTGTGCCCGGACACGGACGGCCGTCAGGCTCACAGCCTGGCGCTTGAATTGTGGTTGAGCCTGCGCACCCAGCCGTTCGAAGCCATGGGCACGGTCACCGCCAGTTTCGGGATTGCCAGCTGGCGTGCCGGGGAGGGCGCCGACGAAATGCTGCTGCGTGCGGATTCGGGGGTGTATGCGGCGAAGCAGGCGGGACGGGATCGGGTCGAGGAGGAGTTGCCCTAGGGGGCAGGCAGGAGATCGCGGTGGGCGACCTCCTGCTGTGGGCCGTGGCCTAGAGGTTCGACGCGGTGGCGGCCAGTTTCGGCTGGCGGTACAGGTCCAGCAGGACTTGATCGAGCACCGACGAAGCGCCAAACGGCGCCTTGTCGTTGAGGATCGCGACCACGGCCCAGGTGTTGCCGTTGTTGTCGCGGCTGAACCCGGCAATCGCGCGGACGGTGTTCAAAGTGCCGGTCTTGACGTGAGCCTCACCGCGCATCGCGGTGGTCTTCAGGCGCTTGCGCATGGTGCCATCCATGCCGGCAATCGGCATCGAGCTGACGAACTCGGCCGAGTACGGGCTGTGCCAGGCCGCTTGCAGCATGTTAGCCATTTCCCGGGCGCTGACACGCTCGGCACGGGACAGGCCGGAGCCGTTTTCCATGACCAGGTGGGGCGCGGTGATGCCTTTCTTCGCCAGCCACTGGCGTACGACGCGCTGGGCCGCCATGGCGTCGTCGCTGTCGGCGCTGGTGCGGTACTTCGCGCCCAGGCTGAGGAACAACTGCTGGGCCATGGTGTTGTTACTGTACTTGTTGATGTCGCGGATGATTTCCGCCAGGTCAGGGGAGAAAGCCCGGGCCAGGAGCTTGGCGTCTTTCGGTACGGCGCCCTGCAGATCACGGCCCTGGATGCTGCCACCCAACTCCTGCCAGATCGCCCTTACGGCGCCGGCGGTGTAGGTGGCGTGGTCGAGCAGCGACAGATAGGTCTGCGAGCTGCAGCCGTCGCCCAATTGGCCGGCCACGGTCACAGTGACGCTGCCGTCGGCCTGGGTCACCGGGTTGTAGCGCACGCCACCGGTGCATTGTTTGGAGTTGATCGCCTTGACCGTGTTCTCGATGCGGATACTGGCAATCGGCGGCTCGACCGAAACCAGCACGCGTCCGGAGTCGTTGCGGGCGACGAAGCGCAGGGCCTTGAGGTTGACCATGGCCGCGTCGGGCTTGACCAGGAACGGCTTGTTGTCGTCGTTGCCGTCGTCATTGAATTGCGGCAGTTGCGGCTGGTTGAAGAAACTGCGGTCGAGCACCAGGTCGCCGGTCACTTGCTGCACGCCATTGGCCCGCAGGTCGCGCATCAGCAGCCAGAGTTTTTCCATGTTCAGCTTTGGATCGCCGCCGCCCTTGAGGTACAGGTTGCCGCGCAGGATGCCGCCGCTGAGAGTGCCGTCGGTGTAGAACTCGGTTTTCCACTGGTGGTTGGGGCCGAGCATTTCCAGGGCGGCATAGGTGGTCACCAGCTTCATGGTCGACGCCGGGTTCACCGACACGTCGGCATTGAACACGGTCGGGGTGCCCGGACCGTTCAGGGGAATCATCACCAGCGACAAGGCGCTGTCGGGCAACTTGCTGGCCTTGAGGGCCTTTTCGACGTTAGGGGTCAGGGCGGTGTTGACGGGAGCGGCAGAAACGGGGAAAGCCAGAGGAACAAGCAGGCTGGCCAGCAACAATGGACGCAAAGATTTGATCATCTGAAATAAGACCCTGCAGTCGAGGGGAAAAGAGATGAGGGCATGAAAATGAATTCCCTCGGCAGTCACGAAATTGTCGGCATTATGCCCAAGGTATAGCGCTTTGTGCCGCTTACCGGTGAGCTATTGGGCGATTTTTTTTACCGACGGTAGGACGCCCTCGGCAGAGAGTCGGGCAAACGGTGGCTGAAAATGCTAAAGTGCCGCCCGATATTACTTATGAGGATTGTTCCAATGGCGACTAACCGTTCCCAGCGTCTGCGCAAAAAACTGTGCGTTGATGAATTTCAAGAGCTGGGTTTCGAACTGAACCTGGATTTCAAGGAAGACTTGGCTGATGAAGCCATTGACGCTTTCCTCGATGCATTCCTCAAAGAAGCCATGGAAGCCAACGGTCTGGGTTATGTTGGCGGCGACGACTACGGTCTGGTTTGCCTGCAGAAGCGTGGCTCGGTCACCGAAGCACAGCGCGCTGCAGTAGAAGCCTGGCTCAAAGGCCGCACCGAGCTGACCAGCGTTGAAGTCAGCCCGCTGCTGGACGTCTGGTACCCGGAAAAGCCGATCAATCCGGTAGCTTGATGTTAAAAAAAACGGCGACCTCAGGGTCGCCGTTTTTTTTCGCCTAGGCTTTACGCCAGTTCAGCACCATCAGCGTCACCACCCCCGCGACAATCCCCCAGAAGGCCGAGCCGATGGAGAACAGCGTCAGCCCCGACGCGGTGACCATGAAGGTGATCAGCGCCGCTTCCCGCTCCTTGACTTCGCTCATGGCGATGCTCAGGCCATTGATGATCGAGCCGAACAACGCCAGCGCGGCGATCGACAGCACCAGCTCCTTGGGCAGCGCGGCAAACAGGGCGGCCAGCGTGGCGCCGAACACCCCGGCGATGCCGTAGAAAATCCCGCACCAGACGGCGGCCGTGTAGCGCTTGTTGCGGTCTTCGTGGGCATGCGGCCCGGTGCAGATGGCTGCGCTGATGGCCGCCAGGTTGATCCCGTGGGAGCCGAACGGCGCCAGCAGCAGCGAAGCGATGCCGGTCGCGGTGATCAGCGGCGAGGCGGGAACGTTGTAGCCGTCGGCGCGCAGCACGGCGATGCCGGGCATGTTCTGCGAGGTCATGGCCACCACGAACAACGGGATGCCGATGCTGATGGTTGCCGCCAGGGAGAAGTGCGGGGTGGTCCATACCGGGGTTGCCACTTCCAGGTGGAAACCGCTGAAGTCCAGCAGGCCCATGAACCCGGACAGCGCGGTGCCGATCAGCAGTGCGGCGAGCACTGCGTAGCGCGGTGACAGGCGCTTGACCACCAGGTAGGTGAAGAACATCCCCAGTACCAGGCCGGTGCGGTGCTGGGCAGCGACGAAAATTTCGCTGCCGATCTTGAACAGAATCCCCGCCAGCAGGGCCGCGGCCAGCGATGCCGGGATTTTTTTCACCAGGCGCTCGAAGCTGCCGGTCATGCCACAGAGGATCACCAGCACCGCGCAAGTGATGTAGGCGCCAATCGCCTCGCCATAGCTGACCCCCGACAGGCTGGTGATCAGCAGGGCGGCGCCGGGGGTCGACCAGGCAATGGTGATGGGGGTGCGGTAGCGCAGGGACAAGCCGATGGAGCACACGGCCATGCCAATCGAGATCGCCCAGATCCACGAGGAAATTTGCCCGCTGGTCAGGCCGGCGGCTTGGCCGGCCTGGAACATCAGCACCAGCGAACTGGTGTAACCGGTCATCATCGCGATGAACCCGGCGACGATGGCCGATGGCGAGGTGTCGGCCAACGGGCGGAGTTGAGTGTGGCTGGCGTCGTTCATGACGGCGGGGGTTCCTTAAACAGATGAAGATGTCCGCAGACTCTGGGGACAAGCCTAAACTCAAACGTAACTGATCGTTGCAATACAGCCGGGGGCGTAGTTGGCCGTACAGTCGTCTTGCCACCAGCAGTTGTGTACAATGTGCCGTGTTTTTTACGCGATACTTGCCAGCGACCTGCTGTGCCGTATTACAGTCACGGTAATTCGCCGCAATTTTCCCGACCCCGAGCGCCCATGAACGAACAGTTGCAGCCCCTCAAGAAACAACCGCGAGCTGGCAAGGCCGGCCGCAGCGGCACCCAGGACGACATAGTCTATGCGCACATCTTCGAGGCCATTCTTGAACAGCGCCTGGCGCCCGGGACCAAATTGAGCGAAGAGGCGCTGGGCGAGATTTTCGGGGTCAGCCGCACCATCATCCGTCGCGCCCTGTCGCGTTTGGCCCACGAAAGCGTGGTGTTGCTGCGGCCCAACCGCGGTGCCGTGGTTGCCAGCCCGAGCGTGGACGAAGCGCGCCAGGTATTCATGGCCCGGCGCCTGGTGGAGCGGGCGATCACCGAACTGGCGGTCGAACATGCCACGGCCGAGGATCTCGGCGAGTTGCGGCAGATGGTCAATGACGAGCGCGACAGCTTTTCCCGCGGTGACCGTGGTGCCGGTATCCGCCTCTCGGGCGAATTCCACCTGAAACTGGCCGAGGCGGCGAAAAACGCGCCGCTGATCAGCTTCCAGCGCAGCCTGGTGTCGCAGACCTCCTTGATCATCGCCCAGTACGAAAGCGGCAACCGCTCGCACTGTTCCTACGATGAGCACACCCAGTTGATCGACGCCATCGAGGCCCGCGACGCGACCCTGGCGGTGAACCTGATGATGCATCACATGGATCACATCGACAGCAAGCTCAACCTCGACGAAGAAAGCGCGTCGGACGATCTGCATGCAGTGTTCTCGCATTTGCTGCAGACCAAGAAGCCGGGGCGTTCGCCGGCGAAAATCTGAGAGACCGCGTCGCGCCTATCGCCAGCAGGCTGGCTCCCACAGTTGATCTTCAGTGGTCACAAATTTTGCATTAGACACAGAATCCTGTGGGAGCCAGCCTGCTGGCGATGGCGGCAGGACCGGCAATAAAAATCCCCCGGGCTGAAAAGCGACGGGGGATTTTTTATGCCCGAAAACCTTACCGCTGATGCACCAGGTTGCCCGCCGCATAGGTCTGCAGCACGGTGCGGTCATCACCCAGCGTCATCAGCACAAACAACGTCTCGGCAATGTTGTTGGCCTGTTTCAGGCGGTAGCTGAGCAGCGGCGTCGAGTTGTAGTCGAGCACCAGGAAGTCGGCGTCGGTGCCCGGTTGCAGGGTACCGATCTTGTCCTCGAGGCGCAGGGCGCGGGCGCCGCCGAGGGTGGCCAGGTACAGCGATTTGAACGGGCTCAGGCGCGCGCCCTGCAATTGCATGACCTTGTAGGCTTCGTTGAGCGTATGCAGCAGCGAGAAGCTGGTGCCGGCGCCAACGTCGGTGCCCAGGCCGACATTGAGGTTGTGTTTCTCGGCCATCGGCAGGTTGAACAGACCGCTGCCGAGGAAGAAGTTCGAGGTCGGGCAGAAGGCCACGGCCGAACCGGTCTGCGCCAGGCGCGCGCATTCGTCGTCGCACAGGTGCACGCCATGGGCAAACACCGAGCGCTCACCCAGCAGCTGGTAGTGATCGTAGACGTCGAGATAGCCCTTGCGCTCCGGGAACAGTTCCTTGACCCACTGGATTTCCTGCAGGTTCTCGCTGATGTGGGTCTGCATGTACAGGTCGGGGTATTCGCCCAGCAACTGGCCGGCGAGGGTCAGTTGTTCCGGCGTACTGGTTGGGGCGAAGCGCGGAGTCACGGCGTAATGCAGGCGACCCTTGCCGTGCCAGCGCTCGATCAGCGCCTTGCTCTCGAGGTAGCTGGATTCGGCGGTGTCGGTCAGGTAGTCCGGAGCGTTGCGGTCCATCATCACCTTGCCGGCGATCATCCGCAGATCGAGCTTTTGCGCCTCTTCGAAGAACGAATCCACCGACTGCGGGTGCACGCTGCCGAACACCAGCGCGGTGGTGGTGCCGTTGCGCAGCAGTTCCTTGATGAAGATCCCGGCGACTTCCTCGGCGTGGGCCTTGTCGGCGAACTGGCTTTCGCAGGGGAAGGTGTAGGTGTTGAGCCAGTCCAGCAGTTGCTCACCGTAGGCGCCGACCATGCCGGTTTGCGGCAGGTGGATGTGGGTGTCGATGAAACCCGGGGTGATCAATGCATCTTTGTGGTGAACCACTTCAACGTCCGCCGCCAGGCTGGGGAGCAGTTCGCTGGCGTGGCCGATGGCACTGATCCGGCCATTTTCCGTGACCAGCAGGCCGTCCTCGAAATACTCGTAGGAGGCGTCGATACCGACTACGGCAGGGTCGGCGATGCTGTGCAGGATGGCGGCGCGGTAGGCTTTGCGAGTCTGAGGCATGGGATTCTCAATTCGAGGCTTTCAGGTTTGCGGTTTGGCTGCGGCGTGAAGCAGGCAGCAGTTTGGCAATCGGTTCGGCGCTGGAACTTTGCTGGCCGAAGTTGGCGTTGTAGGTGGCGATGATTTCGCCGGCGATGGAGATGGCGATTTCCACTGGCAGCTTGCCCTTGACCTCGCCAATGCCCATCGGGCAGCGCATGCGCTGCACGACGCCGGGCTCGAAGCCGCGATCGCGCAGGCGGTGTTCGAACTTCACGCGCTTGGTCTTCGAGCCGATCAGGCCGAAGTAGGCAAAGTCGTTACGCTTGAGGATGGCTGCGGTCAGCTCCAGGTCGAGCTGGTGATTGTGGGTCATGACGATGCAATAGCTGCCAGCGGGCAGGTCGTCGATTTCATCCACCGGCTCTTCGCTGACGATCTTGCGCACGCCATGGGGGATCTGCTCGGGGAATTCATCTTCCCGCGAGTCGATCCAGCGCACCCGGCACGGCAGGCTGGCGAGCAGCGGCACCAGGGCGCGGCCGACGTGGCCGGCGCCGAAGACGGCGATCTGCGCCTGCACCTGGCCCATGGGTTCGAACAGCAATACCGTGGCGCCGCCGCAGCACTGGCCGAGGCTGGCGCCGAGGCTGAAGCGCTCCAGGTGGGTGTCCTGCTTGCCGCTGGCGAGCATTTCCCGGGCGATGTGCATGGCCTTGTATTCCAGGTGCCCGCCACCAATGGTGTCGTAGGCCTGCCTGGCGCTGATGACCATCTTCGAGCCGGCATTGCGTGGCGTCGAGCCGAGCTCCTCGATGATCGTCACCAGCACACAGGGCTCACCCTGGTTTTGCAGGTCGGCGAGGGCGTCGATCCAGTTGTACATGTTCACCTCAACATCTGTGGTGTTTTCCAGATCCTCTTCGCTGGCAAGCCAGCTCCTACGGGGTGGGTGTCGATTGCGCCACCGCAAATGTGTAGGAGCTGGCTTGCCAGCGAACCAGTCACCTCGGTCTTACAGCGAAGCCAACTCGGTTTCGGGCTCAACAGCCTTCGCCGCCTTCAACTGGCGCATCTGCTCGCAACCCCACAACACCCGCTCCGGAGTGGCCGGGGCGTCGATTTTCGGCTGGTGTTTGTAATCACCCAGGCTGGCCACGGCGTCCTTGATCGCGCACCAGGCGGCGATGCCGAGCATGAACGGCGGCTCGCCCACAGCCTTGGAATGGAACACCGTGTCTTCCGGGTTCTTGCGGTTTTCCACCAGCTTCACCCGTAGATCCAACGGCATGTCGGCCACGGCGGGAATCTTGTAGCTGGCCGGGCCATTGGTCATCAGCTTGCCCTTGTTGTTCCACACCAACTCTTCCATGGTCAGCCAGCCCATGCCCTGGATGAAACCGCCTTCCACCTGGCCAATGTCGATGGCCGGGTTCAGCGAGGCGCCGACGTCATGCAGGATGTCGGTGCGCAGCATCTTGTATTCACCGGTCAGGGTGTCGATCAGCACTTCGCAGCAGGCGGCGCCAAAGGCGAAGTAATAGAACGGACGGCCCCGCGCCTGGCTGCGGTCGTAGTAGATTTTCGGGGTCTTGTAGAAGCCGGTGCTCGACAGCGACACCTGGTTGAAATACGCCTGCTGAATCAGCGCTTCAAACGTCAGGATGTGATCGCGAACGCGCACGTGGCCGTTGTGGAACTCGACGTCTTCCTCGCTGACCTTGTACTGGCGCGCGGCAAATTCCACCAGGCGCTGCTTGATGGTTTCGGCGGCGTTCTGCGCGGCCTTGCCGTTGAGGTCGGCACCGCTGGACGCGGCAGTCGGCGAGGTGTTCGGCACCTTGTCGGTGTTGGTCGCGGTGATTTGCACGCGGTCCATTTCCACCTGGAACACTTCGGCCACCACCTGCGCGACCTTGGTGTTCAAGCCCTGGCCCATCTCGGTACCGCCGTGGTTGAGGTGGATGCTGCCGTCGGTGTAGATGTGGATCAGCGCGCCGGCCTGGTTGAGGAAGCTGGCGGTGAAGGAGATACCGAATTTCACCGGGGTCAGCGCCAGGCCTTTTTTCAGGATCGGGCTGTTGGCGTTGTAGCGGCGGATCGCTTCGCGGCGCTCGGCGTACTGGCTGCTTTCTTCCAGTTCGGCGGTCATTTCCTCGAGCATGTTGTGCTCGACGGTCTGATAGTAGTGGGTGACGTTACGCTCGGTCTTGCCGTAGTAGTTGGCCTTGCGCACCGCCAGCGGGTCGAGTGCCAGGTGACGGGCAATCGCGTCCATCACTTCCTCGATCGCCACCATCCCCTGCGGGCCACCGAAGCCACGGTAGGCGGTGTTGGAGGCGGTGTTGGTCTTGCAGCGGTGACCGTTGATGGTCGCATCGCCCAGGTAGTACGAGTTGTCCGAGTGGAACATCGCCCGGTCGACGATCGATGCCGACAGGTCAGGCGAGCAGCCGCAGTTGCCGGCGAGGTCGAGGGCGATGCCGTGCAGGCGCCCGGTGCTGTCGAAGCCGACGTCGTACTCGACGTAGAACGGGTGACGCTTGCCGGTCATCAGCATGTCTTCGACCCGTGGCAGGCGCATCTTGGTCGGCTGGCCGGTGAGGTGCGCGATCACCGCACACAGGCACGCCGGGCTCGCCGCCTGGGTTTCCTTGCCGCCGAAACCACCGCCCATGCGGCGCATGTCGACAACGATCTTGTTCATCGACACGTCTAGGACTTCAGCCACCAGTTTCTGCACTTCGGTGGGGTTCTGGGTCGAGCAGTAGACGATCATGCCGCCGTCTTCGGTGGGCATCACCGAAGAGATCTGGGTTTCCAGGTAGAAGTGTTCCTGGCCACCGATGTGCAACGTGCCCTGGATCCGGTGTTCAGCCGAGGCCAGTGCGCCGGCCGAATCGCCGCGCTGATGGGTATGGCTGTCGAGCACGAAATGGCGTTTGCGCAGGGCGTCGACCACATCCAGCACTGGCTCCAGGTCTTCGTATTCGATGACCGCGGCCATGGCCGCCTTGCGTGCGGTTTCCAGGTCTTTGGCGGCGACGGCAATCACCGGCTGGCCGACAAACTGCACAGTGTCGATGGCCAGCAGCGGATCGCCGGGCAGCAACGGGCCGATGTCTTTGAGACCGGGTACGTCTTCGTGGGTGATGGCGATGCGCACGCCTTCGAAGGCGTAGCAGGGCGCAGTGTCGATGCTGATGATCCGGGCGTGGGCGCGGTCCGACAGGCGTGCATAGACGTGCAGCTGATTGGGAAATTCCAGGCGGTCGTCGATGTACTGGGCTTCGCCGGACACGTGTTTGGCGGCGCTGTCGTGCTTGACGCTGCGGCCGACACCGGTGGTCAGGTCCTTGGCGAACAGTTCAGCCAGTTCGGCTTGGGTCTTCTCGATGGCGTGATGATTAGACATAAGCGGTCACCCGAGTCTCGATGTGCGGTGTTTGCAGTTCGATGAAGTATTTGCGCAGCAGGTTCTGCGCGCTGAGCAGGCGGTACTCCTTGCTCGCGCGGAAGTCCGACAGCGGGGTGAAATCATCGGCCAGGGCGATGCAGGCGCGCTCGACGGTGGCGTGGTTGAACGGCGCACCGAGCAACACCGCTTCGCAGGCAGCCGCCCGTTTCGGAATCGCCGCCATGCCGCCGAAGGCCACGCGGGCCTCGGCAATCACGCCGTTTTCCAGGCGGATATTGAACGCTGCGCACACCGCGGAAATATCATCGTCCAGACGCTTGGAGACCTTGTAGGCGCGGAACAGTTTTTCCGCACTGGCCCGTGGCACGATGATCTTCTCGATGAATTCGCTTTCCTGGCGCGCGGTGACCCGGTAATCGATGAAGTAGTCTTCCAGCGCCAGCGTGCGGCGGGTCTCGCCCTTGCGCAGGACAATCTGCGCGCCCAAAGCGATCAGCAGCGGCGGCGAATCACCAATGGGCGAGGCGTTGCCAATGTTGCCGCCCAGGGTGCCCTGGTTACGGATCTGCAGCGAGGCGAAGCGTTGCAGCAATTCGCCGAAATCCGGGTACTCGGCCTTCAGCGCTTCATAGCAGTCGGAGAGGGGGGTGGCCGCGCCGATTTCCAGGCGGTCGTCGAAGCGTTCGATGCGCTTCATTTCGGCGACGTTGCCGACGTAGATCATCACCGGCAGGGTGCGATGGAACTGTGTGACCTCCAACGCCAGGTCGGTACCGCCGGCCAGCAGGCGGGCTTGCGGGTAGGCGTCGTACAGGTCGGCGAGGTCGGCGATGGTCAGCGGCACCAGGCAGCGCTTGTCGCCGCTGTTCAGCTCGCCGGTGGTGTTCGGAGCGATGGCCTTGAGCCGGGCAATGGTCTCGGCCTCGCGGGCGTCGAACTGATCGGGCTGTTTGCCACAGCAGGCTTGCTGCGCGGCTTCGAGGATTGGCCGGTAGCCGGTGCAGCGGCAAAGATTACCGGCGAGGGCTTCGTGAGCCTTGTGGCTGTCGGGCTGCTCGCTGTTTTTCTGCAGGGCGAACAGCGACATGACGAAGCCCGGCGTGCAGAAACCGCACTGCGAGCCGTGGCACTCGACCATCGCCTGCTGCACGCTGTGCAATTGCCCCTGATGCTTGAGGTCTTCAACGCTGATCAACTGTTTGCCATGCAGCGACGAGACAAACGTCAGGCACGAGTTGAGGCTGCGATAGCGAATGTGTTCGCGACCCTGGTCGTCGGCCTGCAACTCGCCGACCACCACCGTGCACGCACCGCAGTCACCGCTGGCACAGCCTTCTTTGGTGCCGGGCTTGCCCAAATGGTCGCGCAGATAATTCAGCACGGTCAGGTTCGGGTCCAGGGCGTGCTCGCTACGGAGTTCCTGGTTAAGTAAAAACTGGATCACGGAAGGCCTCGCAGACGTATTTATTGTTGTTAACCGTTGTGCCTGAATCTATCAGGTCTGACTTTACGGTCAATGATTTTCTGACTTAAAGGTCAGGAAATTGCAATTTGTCGATCAACTGTCGTTGCTTTCATTATTGACCCTTTGGACATGACTCGCTTTTTGCTTGAATCGTGCCAATTTACCCGGCCCGGGTCCTGCGTTATCTGTGTCCAAGTGCGCTACACTGCGCCGCTTGTACAGTTCGAAGAGTTTGAAGGAAAACCATGACGTTCAAGGCGCCGGACAGCCTCGCCGAGCAAATTGCTCAACACCTCGCCGAACGCATCATTCGCGGCGAAATGAAGCCAGGAGAGCGCATCCAGGAACAGAAGGTCACGCTGGCGCTCAACGTCAGCCGCGGTTCGGTCCGCGAAGCCTTGCTGATCCTTGAACGGCGCCACCTGATCGCGATCCTGCCGCGTCGCGGCGCGCATGTCACCGAGCTTACGGCGCACAAGGTGCAGAGCCTGTGCACGCTGATGAGCGAGCTGTACATCCTGCTGGGCAATGCGGTGGCCAATGGCTGGAAGGTCCAGGCCGACATGGCGCCGTTCCTGCAGATCCAGCAGCGCCTGAACGCCAGCTACGAACGCCAGGACATCCGCACCTTCGTCGACGACAGCTTCAACGTGATGCGCGCGGCCTATCCGTTCGCCGACAATCCGTACCTGCAGGAAACCGTCGAGAACCTGCAACCGGCCATGAGCCGCGCCTACTTTCTTGCCCTGGACCAGCGCAAGGCGGAAATGAGCGAGTACCTCGAACTGTTCGACCGCCTGCTCGCGGCGGTGCTGGCCCGCGACCTGCCACAGATCCGCATCGTGCTCTCGGCCTACGCCCAGCGCAGTTGCGACCTGGTGCTGTCTGCCTTGCCGGCTGCCTGAGCATGCGGCTCAAGTGCATCAAGCTGGCGGGGTTCAAGTCCTTCGTCGACCCGACCACGGTGAACTTCCCCAGTAACATGGCGGCAGTGGTCGGTCCCAACGGTTGCGGCAAGTCGAACATCATCGACGCCGTACGCTGGGTGATGGGCGAGAGTTCGGCGAAGAACCTCCGTGGCGAGTCGATGACCGACGTCATCTTCAACGGTTCCACCAGCCGCAAGCCGGTGAGCCAGGCCAGCATCGAACTGGTGTTCGACAACTCCGACGGCACCTTGATCGGCGAGTACGCGGCCTACGCGGAAATCTCCATCCGGCGCAAAGTGACGCGCGACAGTCAGAACAGCTATTTCCTCAACGGCACCAAGTGCAGGCGCCGTGACATCACCGACATTTTCCTCGGCACCGGCCTTGGCCCGCGCAGCTATTCGATCATCGAACAGGGCATGATCTCCAAGCTGATCGAAGCCAAGCCCGAGGATCTGCGCAACTTCATCGAGGAAGCGGCGGGCATCTCCAAGTACAAGGAACGTCGCCGCGAGACCGAGAATCGCATCCGCCGCACCCACGAAAACCTCGCGCGCCTGACCGACTTGCGCGAAGAACTGGAGCGCCAGCTCGAGCGTCTGCACCGCCAGGCCCAGGCCGCCGAGAAGTATCAGGAATACAAGGCCGAGGAACGTCAACTCAAGGCCCAGCTGTCGGCATTGCGCTGGCAGGCCCTGAACGAGCAGGTCGGTCAGCGCGAAGCGATCATCGGCAATCAGGAAATCAGTTTCGAAGCCCTGGTGGCCGAGCAGCGCAATGCCGACGCGAGCATCGAAAGGCTGCGTGACGGTCACCACGACCTCTCCGAGCGCTTCAATCTGGTGCAGGGGCGCTTCTATTCGGTGGGCGGCGACATCGCCCGGGTCGAGCAGAGCATCCAGCACGGTCAGCAGCGCTTGCGCCAATTGCAGGACGACCTCAAGGAAGCCGAGCGCGCGCGCCTGGAGACCGAGTCGCACCTGGGCCACGACCGCACCCTGCTGCTGACCCTCGGCGAAGAGCTGGACCTGCTCATCCCCGAGCAGGAAGTCACCAGTGCTGCCGCCGAAGAGGCCGCCGCTGCCCTGGAAGAATCCGAAACCACCATGCATGGCTGGCAGGAGCAGTGGGACAGTTTCAACCTGGCCTCTGCGGAACCTCGGCGCCAGGCGGAAGTGCAGCAGTCGCGCATCCAGCAGCTGGAAACCAGCGTCGAACGCCTCGCCGAGCGCCAGCGCCGGCTGGGCGAAGAGCGTGACCAGTTGGCGGCCAATCCGGAAGACGCGGCGATGCTCGAACTCAGCGAGCAGCTCGCCGCCAGCGAAGCAACCCTGGAAGACCTGCAAGCCAGCGAGGAGTCCCAGGTCGAGCGCCTCGAACAATTGCGCCAGGAGCTGCAAACCGCGCTGCACAACCAGCAGCAGGCCCAGGGCGATCTGCAGCGCCTGAACGGTCGCCTGGCTTCGCTGGAAGCCTTGCAGCAAGCCGCGCTGGATCCGGGCACCGGCACCGCCGAATGGCTGCGCGAGCAACAGTTGGCCGAGCGTCCGCGGCTGGCCGAAGGCCTCAAGGTCGAGGCCGGCTGGGAATTGGCGGTGGAAACCGTGCTCGGGGCCGATTTGCAGGCGGTGCTGGTGGACGATGTCGGCGGTTATGACCTGTCCGGGTTTGCCCAGGGCGATCTGCGTCTGCTCAGTCCGGCCAGCGACGGCGTGCGCGTCGCCGGCAGTCTGCTGGACAAGGTCGAGGCGTCCATCGATCTGTCGCCCTGGCTGGGCCAGGTCAAGCCGGTCGATAGCCTTGAACAGGCGTTGGCGCTGCGCACGACTCTGACGGTCGGCGAGAGCCTGATCAGCCGCGACGGCTATTGGATCGGCCGGCACTTCCTGCGGGTGCGGCGCGCCAGTGAAGCCGAAAGCGGGGTATTGGCCCGTGGTCAGGAAATCCAGCAACTGGGGCTTGAGCGCGAAGAGCGCGAAGCCACGGTCGAGACGCTCGAAAGCACCTTGCAGAACTTGCGCGCCCAGCAGCGCCAGCAGGAAAACGGCCGCGAACACCTGCGCCGCCTGCTCCAGGACGAAGCGCGCCAGCAAGGCGAATTGAAAGCCCAGCTCTCCGCCGGCAAGGCCAAGGCCGAACAATTGACCCTGCGCCGCCGCCGGCTCGATGAAGAGTTGGCGGAGTTGGCCGAACAGCGCGAGCTGGAGCACGAACAGATCGGCGAGGCGCGCCTGCAATTGCAGGAGGCCCTCGACAGCATGGCCCTGGATACCGAACAGCGCGAACTACTCATGGCCCAGCGCGACAGCTTGCGTGAACGCCTCGATCGGGTGCGCCAGGAAGCGCGCCAGCACAAGGATCACGCCCACCAACTGGCGGTGCGCCTGGGTTCGCTCAAGGCCCAGCACGACTCCACGCGTCAGGCCCTGGAGCGCCTGGAGTTGCAGTCCGAGCGCCTGACGGAAAAGCGCGAACAGCTGAGCCTCAACCTGGAGGAGGGCGAGGCGCCGCTGGAAGAGATGCGCCTGCGCCTGGAAGAACTGCTGGAAAAACGCATGAGCGTCGACGAAGAGTTGCGCACCGCGCAGATCGCCCTTGAAGACGCCGACCGCGAACTGCGCGAAGCGGAGAAACGGCGGACCCAGGCCGAGCAGCAATCGCAGATGATCCGTGGTCAGCTTGAACAGCAGCGCATGGAATGGCAGGCGTTGAGCGTGCGACGCAAGACCTTGCAGGACCAATTGCTCGAAGACGGCTACGACCTGCACGGCGTGCTGGCGACCCTGGTGGCCGAGGCCAACGAGAAAGACGCCGAGGAAGAACTCGAGCGGATTGCCGCGCGTATCCAACGCCTGGGCGCGATCAACCTCGCGGCCATCGACGAATATCAGCAGCAGTCCGAGCGCAAGCGCTATCTGGATGCCCAGGACGCGGATCTGGTGGAAGCGCTGGAAACCCTGGAAAACGTCATTCGCAAGATCGACAAGGAAACGCGCAACCGCTTCAAGGATACCTTTGATCAGATCAATGGCGGTTTACAGGCGCTTTTCCCAAAAGTTTTCGGTGGCGGCAGCGCTTATTTGGAACTGACGGGCGAAGATCTACTCGATACAGGGGTGACAATCATGGCGCGTCCACCCGGGAAGAAGAACAGCACCATCCATTTGCTCTCCGGCGGCGAAAAAGCCCTGACGGCTTTGGCCCTGGTATTTGCCATCTTCAAACTCAATCCGGCGCCGTTCTGCATGCTCGATGAAGTTGATGCCCCGCTGGATGATGCCAACGTCGGACGCTACGCCAAACTGGTCAAGGAAATGTCGCAAACCGTGCAATTCATCTATATCACCCACAACAAGATCGCCATGGAAATGGCTGATCAATTGATGGGCGTAACCATGCATGAGCCGGGCTGTTCGCGCCTGGTGGCGGTGGATGTAGAGGAGGCGATGGCGATGGTGGACGCCTGACGGCGAGCATCAAGTTGCGAGCTTCAAGCTGCAAGTAAGGCAGCTTGCGGCTTACAGCTCGAAACTTGTCGCTGCGCAGCCCTGTAAAGTTACCTTTGGTCGTGCTAGTTTAAGATCAATTTTTCGTGTACGTGGGCAAAAGCCTGTCAGAACATAGAGTTGGCTCCACGTTTTAAAGCGGTTTACAGGTTGTAAACCCCTTATTTTTCAGCATTTTTCATAGAGGCACGGGATTACATGGAAATCGGTCTGCGCGAGTGGCTGATCGTCATCGGCATTATTGTCATTGCCGGTATTCTTTTTGATGGCTGGCGGCGCATGCGCGGCGGCAAGGGCAAACTCAAGTTTCGCCTCGACCGCAACCTGTCCAACCTGCCCGACGAAGACAGCGGCGCCGAAGTGCTGGGCCCGCCGCGCGTGCTCGATACCCACAAAGAACCGCAACTGGACGAGCACGATCTGCCGTCGGTGAGCATGCCGGCCCGCGAGCCCCGTGAATCGGGTTCCAAGCGTGGCAAGCGCGGCCACGGCGAGCCGGCCCAGGGTGACTTGAACCTAAACCTGGATCTGGATGGCGGCCCGAGCTTCAGCAGCCGTGACGACGATTTCCCGGACGAAGGCAAGGTTTCCAGCGGGTCCTCCGACAAGGAACAACCGCAAGCCGAAGAAGTGCTGGTGATCAGCGTAATCTGCCGCGATGCCGCCGGCTTCAAAGGCCCGGCGCTGCTGCAGAACATTCTCGAAAGCGGTCTGCGGTTTGGCGAAATGGATATTTTCCATCGTCACGAAAGCATGGCTGGCAACGGCGAAGTGCTGTTCTCCATGGCCAACGCGGTCAAGCCGGGTGTTTTCGACCTGGACGACATCGACCACTTCAGCACCCCGGCGGTGAGCTTCTTCCTCGGCCTGCCAGGCCCTCGTCATCCGAAGCAGGCCTTCGACGTGATGGTGGCGGCGGCGCGCAAGCTGTCCCAGGAACTGAACGGCGAGTTGAAAGATGACCAGCGCAGCGTACTGACTGCGCAAACCATCGAGCATTACCGTCAGCGCATCGTCGAGTTCGAACGCCGCGCCCTGACCCAGAAGCGCTGATATTGCCCCGTTGTGAATGATCCTTGTAGGAGCCGGCTTGCCGGCGATGGCGTCATCGAAGTCGCCAACGCCTACAATGAATCTGCACCGCATCTACAAATAGAGCAGCCTCGGCTGCTCTTTTGCATTATGAGAGAACACCGATGAACGCCGCCGAACAACGCATCCTGGCCCTGCGCGCTGAGCTCGATCAGCACAACTACCGCTACCACGTGCTGGATGAGCCGAGCATTCCGGATGCCGAATACGATCGCCTGTTTCATGAGCTCAAGGCGCTGGAAGCGGCCAATCCGGAGCTGATCACGGCCGATTCGCCAACCCAGCGCATTGGCAGCGCGGCGCTGACGGCTTTTACTCAAGTGCGCCACGAAGTGCCGATGCTCAGCCTCGGCAACGCCTTCGAAGAAGTCGACATGCGCGAGTTCGATCGTCGCGTCACTGAGGGCCTGGACCTGCCGGTCGGTGACCTGTTCGGCGCCGGCGCTGAGGTGGAATACAGCTGCGAGCCCAAGCTCGACGGCCTGGCGGTCAGCCTGTTGTACCAGGACGGCGCGCTGGTGCGTGGCGCCACGCGCGGCGATGGCACCACCGGCGAGGACATCAGCGTCAACGTGCGCACGGTGCGCAACATCCCGCTCAAACTGCAGGGCAGCGGCTGGCCGGCGACCCTCGAAGTGCGCGGCGAAGTCTATATGTCCAAGGCCGGCTTCGAGCGCCTTAATGCCACCCAGCTGGAAGTTGGTGGCAAGACCTTCGCCAATCCGCGTAACGCGGCGGCGGGCAGCCTGCGTCAGCTGGATTCGAAAATCACCGCCAGCCGTCCATTGGAGTTCTGCTGCTACGGCATTGGCCAGGTGTCGGCCGATATCGCCGACACCCACATCGGCAACCTGCAGCAACTCAAGGCCTGGGGCATGCCGGTCAGTCGCGAGTTGAAACTGGCCAAGGGCATCGATGAGTGCCTGGATTATTACCGCGATATCGGCGAGCGGCGTAATGCGCTGCCCTATGAAATCGATGGCGTGGTGTTCAAGGTCAACAGCATTGCCGCGCAGCGTGAGTTGGGTTTCCGCGCGCGCGAGCCACGCTGGGCGATTGCCCACAAATTCCCGGCCATGGAAGAAATGACCGAGTTGCTCGACGTCGAGTTCCAGGTCGGTCGTACCGGCGCGGTGACGCCAGTGGCGCGGCTCAAGCCGGTGAAAGTAGCTGGGGTCACGGTATCCAATGCGACCCTGCACAACATGGATGAAGTGGCGCGCCTGGGCTTGATGATTGGCGACACGGTGATCATCCGCCGTGCCGGTGATGTGATCCCGCAAGTGGTGCAGGTGGTCGCCGAGCGGCGTCCGGCTGACGCCCGGCCGGTGCAGATTCCCGAAAGCTGCCCGGTCTGCGGCTCCCACGTCGAGCGCACGCAACTGGTCAAGCGCAGCAAGGGCAAGGAAACCGTGACCGAGGGCGCGGTCTATCGTTGCGTCGGGCGCCTGGCCTGTGGCGCGCAGTTGAAGCAGGCGATCATTCATTTCGTCTCGCGCCGGGCCATGGACATTGAAGGCCTGGGCGAGAAGAGCGTCGAGCAACTGGTCGATGAGGGGCTGGTCAGTTCGCCGGCCGATCTTTATGCACTGACCTTCGAGCAGATTGTCGATCTGGAAGGCTTCGCCGAACTGTCGAGCAACAACCTGCTGGCGGCGATTGCCGACAGCAAACAACCGACGCTGGCGCGCTTCATTTATGCGCTGGGCATTCCCGACGTCGGCGAAGAGACCGCCAAGGTGCTGGCGCGCTCCCTCGGGTCGCTGGAACGGGTGCAGCAGGCATTGCCGCAGGTGCTGACCTATCTGCCGGATATCGGCCTGGAAGTGGCCTACGAGATCCACAGCTTTTTCAGTGACGAACATAACCGGCAGGTGATCAAGCAGCTGTTGGGGCATGGCCTGCAGATTCAGGATCAAGGTGAGTTGGGCGCCGAGTTTGCCGCCAGCACCACCCTCGGCGGCCTGCTCGACAAACTGCACATCCCTTCGGTCGGCCCTGGCGGCGCGCAGAAGCTGGCGGACAAGTTCGGCAGCTTGCAGGCGGTGATCGACGCCGACTGGCTGGACATGCGCCAGGCGCTGCCGGAGAAGCAGGCCAATGCAGTGCGCGAGTTCTTTGCGGTGCCTGAACACCGTCTGCAAGCCTTGCAGGCCGAGCAGCAACTGCGCGACTTCGGCATGCACTGGCAGAGCGAGAAAAAGGTCGTGGAAGGCTTGCCGCTGGCCGGACAGACCTGGGTGCTCACCGGCTCCCTGGAGCTGATGAGCCGCGACGTGGCCAAGGACAAGCTGGAAAGCCTAGGCGCCAAGGTGGCGGGTTCGGTGTCGGCGAAGACCTATTGCGTGGTGGCGGGGCCGGGCGCTGGCTCGAAACTGGTCAAGGCCAATGAGCTGGGGCTCAAGGTGCTGGACGAAGAGGCGTTTGTCGCGTTTCTCGCGGGGCACGGCATCAGCGCCTGATGCCGGCATAAAAACGGAACGATCGACGCTGCCGGGGGATCTAGTCTTGGGTGCCCCGGGAGAGATCGTCATGCAGCGCTTCTTCGAACAACTCAGCTCGCGTATTGCCGCACCCTTCATCGGCGCAATCCCGCGCGACAGCAAGGTCTGGCAGTGTCGTTGCGGGCAAGCGGTATTTTTTCGCAACAGCCAGTGCCTGGCCTGTTCGGCGGTGCTCGGCTATGCGCCCGGACAGGCCTGCGTTTCATCGTTGCAGGCGGGGCTCGAGCCGAGCACCTGGCGGCTTGACGCGCAGCCGGAGGCCGGGCTGTTTCGCCGTTGCGCCAACCTCGATACCCCGGCGGCCTGCAATTGGCTGGTGCCGCTTGCGGATACCGGCGCGTATTGCCTGGCCTGCAGCCTGAACCAGACCATCCCCGACCTGTCGATCCGGCAAAACCATGAGCTGTGGCGCAAGGTCGAGACCGCCAAGCGGCGGCTGGTGGCACAGTTGCTGGGCCTGGGTTTGCCGGTGATGGGTAAGACAGCCGATGCCGAGCGCGGCCTGGCCTTTGATTTTGTCGGAGTCGATCTTGAGGGCAAGTTGCCTACCACCGGCCACGCCAACGGCCTGATCACCCTGGATATCCGCGAGGCCGACGATGCGCATCGCGAGCGGGTCCGGTTGCAGATGCACGAGCCCTATCGCACCTTGCTCGGGCATTTTCGCCATGAGATCGGCCACTATTATTGGGATCGGCTGATCGCTGGCGGTCCGTGGCTCGATGACTTCCGCCGTTTGTTCGGCGACGAACGCGACAACTACGCTCACGCAATGCAGCGCCATTATCGCCAGGGTGCGCCCTTGGGCTGGCAGCAGCGGCATGTCAGCGCCTATGCCAGCATGCATCCCTGGGAGGACTGGGCGGAGACCTGGGCACATTACCTGCACATGATGGATGCCCTCGACACAGCCCTGGGCTTCGGCATGAGTACCCGCGAAATGGACCTCGACTATCAACCCTTCCCTGCGAACGTGCTCTACGCTGCGCAGGACCCGAGTGCGCCGGCGTTCCTTGCCTTCGTCAATGCCTGGATCGAACTGGCCGGCATGCTCAATGAGCTGTCGCGCAGCATGGGACAGCCAGACTTCTACCCCTTCGTCCTGTCGCCCGCCGTCATCGGCAAACTGCATTTCATCCACTTGGTGATCCAGGAACAGGGCGGCAGGGCCGACGAGGTGCTCGTGCAATGAAACCGGGGCTGTCGCAGGTCATTGAACGCACTCATTTTTTTTAATCTGTGTGAACGGTTGTAACTTCGTCGCAGATAGGTACAATGGCGCGGCTCGCCGACTGGCGAGTGTCGTTATGGTGACCCCATCGGTCCCCCCGCAACGATTACCCGTGAACCTGGTCAGATCCGGAAGGAAGCAGCCACAGCGGGAACATTGTGTGCCGGGGTGTGGCTGGTGGGGTTGCCACCTATCTCCAAGTCCTTGAGTTCTCAAGGCGTCGTTCAAAAACTCCCGAATCCTGATAACGCCCTGAGCGCTGTTGCTCGTTTCCGATCGCTCAACTGAAGCGTTTCTGCTGCGAAAATCCCTGGCAAACGCTTACACTCGCGACCTATCAGCCGATTTCTCCCAGGCAGTCCCCCATGGCGCTCGATCCTCCTACGCTATTGATGCTTTCGATTGCCCTTGCCGGCGCGGCTGCGCTGTATCTGGCGATCGAGTGGCGGATTATCGGAGAGTCTTCGCTGCTGTTCTGGAGCGCGGGTTTCGCCACCATTTCCGTGGGTTCGACCCTGGCCTTGCTGCGGGTCAATGGCTATCTGTTGATGGGTATCTGGTTCGCCAATGGCCTGCTGATCGTCGCCCACTGGTTGTTCCTGCAGGGGGTGGCGCGGTTTACCCAGCAGCGGCTGTCCCGCGGTTGGTACCTGATTTTCCTGCTGTGGCTGGGGCTGTTGTGGCTGCCGAACGAGCCGTCGTGGTCGAAGATCATGCTGATGGCCAACTCCTTGCTGGTTGCCGTGCTGATGCTGCGGGCCAGCCTGCTGCTGCGGCCCCATGGCAGGTCGTTGAGTATTGGTGCGGTGCAACTGCGTTATGTGCTGCTGGGGCACGGCCTGTTCTATTTCATCAAGGCGTTGATCGCGGTCATTCCTGGCACCTTTATCGACCTGGCGGCCTTTCGCGGGGAGATCATCCAGATTTCGCTGGTCGAGGGGGCAATGGCGATCATGCTGATCGCGCTGTCGATGACCGGTACCGAGCGCTATCGCCGGGAGCGGCAGATCGCCCGTCTGGCCGCGCGTGATCCGCTGACGGCGCTGTACAACCGGCGGGCCCTGGAAGTACGCGCCCCGCGTCTGCTGGGCGCGGTCTCGGCCACGCAACCGGGTGCGGTGCTGTTGATCGACATCGATAACTTCAAGCTGGTGAACGACCTCTACGGGCATACCGCGGGGGATCGCCTGCTGGTCACCCTGAGCGAATTGATTCGGGCGCAGTTGCCCGAAGGTGCGCTGGTCGCGCGGCTGGGTGGCGATGAGTTTGTGATCCTGTTGAACAACACCTCGAGCGCCAAGGTCGTCGGCCTCGGCGATGCGTTGCGCAAGCAGTTCCAAGAGGTGGCCGAGCAGGCCTTTGTCACCCCGGAACCGGTCACCCTGAGCATTGGCGCAAGCCTGTTCGACCAGCCGCCCGCCAGCCTCGCCTTCCTGATCGAGCAGGGCGACAGTGCGCTGTATGAGTCCAAGCGCAGCGGCCGTGACCGGATTCGCCTGGTGGACCGCACCCGTGCCAGCAGCGAGCCGCTCACCAGCGGCTGACAGGCGGTTTTGCGCACGGGCACACACCCGCAGTGGCAACGAAGATCGTTGCCACTGCGGGTTTTTTGTTTCTGGCTCTAAGGCTTGGACAAGGCGTGATCAACCGCTGCGATCAGCTTTCCCAGATCCTTTGGGGGTGCTTTGTGTATGACACCGAATAGATAGGCTCGTTGTTCGTCTTCGTCGCCATAATCGGCGAAAAAAACCTTGAGCTTCACTCCCAGCGCGCTGGCAAGCGTGAACAGGGCTTCCACGCTGGGGGTATAGGTGCCGGTTTCGAAGCGGCTGATGGTTTTGGGGTCAAAACCGGTTCTTTCGCCGAGTTCAGCCTGAGTGAGCCCCGCTACCTTGCGATAGCGTTTGATGGCTGGACCCAAACTTGAAATCTGCATCGCTCAATTCCCATTTAGAATCAAGAACTTAACGATAGTTTTTCGCATTGCGCAACTGCATGATTCATCACCTTGCTTTCCAAAATGTGATGTATTTCGTAGAATCGTCGTTTCGTACGGGTATTTGGGCGCCTGAGTATCGCAGTCAAGGCGATATGAAACCGCCATTATCGGCCCGGATTTCACCCATCGGGGTGTGGCACCTGACGGGTATAAGGTCATCAAGGCTAGTTGTTCTTTGGCTATTTGTGGGCCATCACCCGTCGATCATGGAGGGTTGATGTGCAACTGATTTCACTCGCCGCCGGACAATCCAGCGTCCTCTTACCCAACTCTTCCGGGCGTTGCGCACTGGTCGAACGTTACGACCGCTAGTCACAACGGGCCAGACTCATGGATGAGAAATACCGCAAGGCAGTGGATGCCGCTGCCTTGTTTTGCGAAACCGACCTCGATGGCCGGATTACCTACGTCAACGATCAGTTCTGCAGCGTTTCCGGCTATCGGCGCGAAGAGCTGCTGGGCGCCGAGCATCGCCTGGTCAATTCCGGCCTGCACCCGGCGGATTTCTTCGCCACGTTGTGGCGGACCATTGCCCTGGGCAACGTCTGGAAGGGCGAAATCTGCAATCGCGCCAGGGATGGCAGCCTGTATTGGGTCGACTGCACCCTGTTGCCGGTGCTGGAGCCAGCGTCCGGGCGGGTGCATCGGTATCTGTCGATTGCCTTTGATGCCACTGAAAAGCGCCGGCTGCTGCATGCCCTGCAATGGCGGGTCGGGCATGACGTACTGACCGGGCTGCCCAACCGGGCGTTCCTCTCCGAGCTGTTGAACCAGGCGCTGGAGGGGGCGCGCATCGAAGCGGTGCCGCTGGCTGTGTGCATGCTCGACCTCGATGGCTTCAAGGCGGTGAACGACGGTTATGGCCATGCCAGCGGCGACCTGCTGCTGGTCGAGGTCGCAAAGCGCCTGCGCAGCATTGTACGGGGCGAGGACGTAGTGGCACGGTTGGCCGGCGACGAGTTCGTGCTGATCCTGCGCTACGTGCACGATGTCGCGGAGTTGCGCGGGGTCCTCAATCGCCTGCTCGGGGCGATTTCGGCGCCGTATTCGATCCTCGGCCAGGATATCCAGGTCTGCGCCAGTATTGGTGTTACCCAGTTTCCGTTCGACAACGAAGATGCCGAAACCCTGTTGCGCCACGCCGACCAGGCGATGTACGTGGCCAAGCACAGCGGGCGCAACCGCTTTCATCTGTTCGATGTGCACCGTGACCGCGAAGTCAAGGCGACCTACCGGCGCTCTGGCGCCTAGGGCTGCGCCGCCTGCGTGCCGGTGTAGAGTTGGATGATGTCGTCGATTTCCCCGGACATTTTCATTTTCAGCAGGGTACGCAGGATCAGTTGCACCGGCAGGTCCGGGTCGTTGCGCAGGTAACAGCCCAGATTGTGTTCCTGCAGCACCGCAACGGCGCTCATCTATCGCTCAGGCGCCAGCTTCTGGTTGAACCAGTCCAGGGTCCATTGGTTGCTCACCGCGTAGTGCGTGCGTCCGGCCCGCAGTTTTTGCAGCACCTGCTCCTGGTTGCGCGCGTCGTCACGCCGGAGTTGGCCGTTGTCAAACAGCGGTTGCAGGGTGGGGTAGTCGTAGCCCAGCACGGTGCCGATGCTCTGTGGCGCGAGGTTGGCCAGCGTCACCGGCGCGTGGCCCACCTGGCTGCTGAGTAGCAGGTCGCGCTGGAACCACAGGGGCACACTCCAGAGATAGTCGCCGGACTGGTTGGGCAGCCAGGACTGCGCGGCATAACAACGGATATCGACTTCGCCGTGCTCCATGGCGTTTTGCACCCGGGCGCGGGCCAGCACGTGGAACTCGACAGGCATGCCAACCTGGGTCGCCAGGCTGAGCATCACGTCATGGAGGATGCCTTGGGTCGGGCGGCCCTGTTCGATCTGCACCATGGGCATCGTCCAGCTGTCGGTGATGGCAAAACGCAGTGGCGTGGGCGCCGCGATCGTGCTGGCGCTGAACAACAACAAAGCCCCCAAGGCTGAACGCATAAACTCTCCGACAAGGACTGCCTGACGCCGATTAAAACGCCCCCGAACTCCAGCTTAGCCAGATTAGCCGAGCACACCGGATGCAATTTTGGCCTTGCTCCGCTAGCATTACCGGCTTCTGTTTCCCAGTCGCGACGGTTTTCGATGAGTTATCAGGTTCTTGCACGTAAATGGCGTCCGCGCTCGTTCCGCGAAATGGTCGGCCAGACCCATGTGCTCAAGGCTCTGATCAATGCCTTGGACAGCCAGCGGCTGCACCACGCCTATCTGTTCACCGGTACGCGCGGCGTGGGCAAGACCACCATTGCGCGGATCATAGCCAAATGCCTGAACTGTGAAACAGGCATCACCTCCACGCCCTGTGGCACCTGTTCGGTGTGCCGGGAAATCGACGAGGGGCGTTTTGTCGACCTGATCGAGATCGACGCCGCGAGCCGGACCAAGGTCGAGGACACCCGCGAGCTGCTCGACAACGTGCAGTACGCGCCGAGCCGTGGGCGCTTCAAGGTCTACCTGATCGACGAAGTGCACATGCTCTCCAGCCATTCCTTCAATGCGCTGCTGAAAACCCTCGAAGAGCCGCCGCCGTACGTCAAGTTCATCCTGGCGACCACCGACCCGCAGAAACTTCCTGCAACGATTTTGTCGCGGTGCCTGCAGTTCTCCCTGAAAAACATGACGCCGGAGCGTGTAGTCGAGCATTTGACCCACGTCCTGGGTGTGGAGAACGTGCCGTTCGAAGACGACGCCCTGTGGTTGCTCGGTCGCGCGGCTGACGGCTCGATGCGTGACGCCATGAGCCTGACCGATCAGGCAATCGCCTTCGGTGAAGGCAAGGTCATGGCCGCCGACGTGCGGGCGATGCTGGGCACCCTTGATCACGGCCAGGTCTACGACGTCTTGCATGCGCTGATCGAGGGGGACGCGAAGGCGTTGCTCGAGGCGGTGCGCCATCTGGCCGAGCAGGGCCCGGACTGGAATGGCGTGCTCTCGGAAATTCTCAATGTGCTGCACCGGGTGGCGATCGCCCAGGCCTTGCCGGAAGGTGTCGATAATGGCCATGGCGACCGTGACCGGGTGCTGGCACTGGCCCAGGCGCTGCCGGCCGAAGACGTGCAGTTCTATTACCAGATGGGCCTGATCGGGCGCCGCGACTTGCCCCTGGCGCCGGACCCCCGTGGCGGCTTCGAGATGGTCCTGCTGCGCATGCTGGCGTTCCGCCCGGCTGACACCGCCGATGCGCCGAGACAGCCACTAAAGCCAGTGGGGATCAGCCAGGCCACAGTTGATTCCGCTCAATCAGTGGCGGTCCCGCAGCGTGTAGCGCCGCCGGCACCCACAGCAGCGCCGGCCGTAGCGCCCGCGCCGCAGCCCGAGGTGCCAGCGGTGGTTGCCGAAGTGGAGCCTGCGCCGGTGGTGGCCGAGGAGGTCGTCGACCTGCCGTGGAACGACCCGCTCCCGGTGCCGGACGAGCCTGTGCTGGAAACCGTCGCCGAGCAGCCAGACCTGACGCCGATGCCCGTGCCAGTACCCGACAGCGTGGTACCTGACGCGCCGGAATGGGCCGCTGCGCCGATTCCCCAGCCGTCCGTGGCCGAAGTCGAGGCCGCGACGCCGGGCATGGACCTGGACGACGAGCCGCCGCTGGATGAGGACTACATCGAGCCGGACATGGATTCGGCCTACAGCTACCTGGATGAACTGGCCAGCGAGCACGCGGCCGAACCTGCGCCCGAGCCGGAACCCGAGCCCGCTGCCATGCCGGCGACCGGTCTGGCCCTGCAATGGCTGGAGCTGTTCGCCAAACTGCCGATTTCCGGGATGACCGGCAGCATCGCCGCCAACTGCACGCTGATCGCCGTCGACGGCGACCATTGGCTGCTGCACCTGGACCCGGCGCACAGTGCGCTGTTCAACGCGACCCAGCAGCGCCGGCTCAACGATGCGCTGAACCAGTATCACCAGCGCACCCTGACCCTGACCATCGAGCTGATCAAGCCGGAGCAGGAAACCCCGGCCCAGGCGGCGTCGCGGCGCCGTGCCGATCGCCAGCGCGAGGCTGAGGATTCGATCCACGGCGATCCGTTCATCCAGCAGATGATGCAACAGTTCGGCGCAGTGATCCGTAACGATACTATTGAACCTGTCGAGGCCCTGGTCAGCCAGGGTTAATAACTGAAGGTGTTCGGCCTGTTGGCCGGGCGCCGTTTTGATCCAAGTACTTTTGAGGTGATTCCCATGATGAAAGGTGGCATGGCCGGCCTGATGAAGCAGGCGCAGCAGATGCAGGAAAAAATGGCCAAGATGCAGGAAGAGCTGGCCAACGCCGAAGTCACCGGTAAAGCCGGTGGCGATATGGTCACCGTGGTAATGACCGGTCGTCACGACGTCAAGCGCGTGACCATCGACCCAAGCCTGGTGGAAGGCCTGAGCGAAGACGACAAGGAGATGCTCGAAGCGGTGTTCGCTGCGGCCGTCAACGACGCCGTGCGCAAGATCGAAGCCAACAGCCAGGACAAAATGTCCGGCATGACCGCTGGCATGCAACTGCCGCCGGGCATGAAACTGCCATTCTGATTCGCGTCAGCGCGGCAGATGGACTACAAAAAATGCCAGGCAGCCCGCCTGGCATTTTTGTATCCGGCGCCTGCGCAAAACACCTCGGCCAGCGAAACATCGAACACCCGCTGCGCCCTGCGGTCTGCTCTATACCTTTGAATTCATCGCTCAAGGAGACGCTGACATGCCCGACGAACTAACCCTCAACCAACGCATCGTGCTGGCTTCCCGGCCGGTCGGTGCGCCGACCCCGGAGAATTTTCGCCTGGAGCGTGAGGCCCTGCCGGACCTGGCCGACGGTCAGGTATTGCTCAAGACCCTGTATCTGTCGCTCGATCCCTACATGCGCGGACGCATGAGTGACGCACCGTCCTACGCGGCGCCGGTGGAAATCGGTGAGGTAATGACCGGTGGCGCTGTCAGCCGCGTCGAGCGCTCGCTGAATCCGAAGTTCCAGGAGGGCGACCTGGTGGTGGGGGCCACGGGCTGGCAGAGCCACAGCATCAGCGACGGCCGAGCGCTGATTCCGCTGCCGTCGGGGTTGCCCAGCCCGTCCATGGCGCTGGGAGTGCTCGGCATGCCGGGCATGACCGCCTACATGGGCCTGATGGACATTGGTCAGCCCCAGGCCGGGGAAACCCTGGTGGTGGCGGCAGCCTCCGGTGCTGTGGGCTCGGTGGTGGGGCAGGTGGCGAAGATCAAGGGCCTGAAAGTAATTGGCGTGGCTGGCGGCGCCGATAAATGCCGCTACGTGGTGGATGAGCTGGGCTTCGATGCCTGCCTCGACCACAAGGCCGAGGACTTTGCCGAGCAATTGGCCCGGGCCTGCGGCGAGGGCATCGACATCTATTTCGAGAACGTCGGCGGCAAGGTGTTCGACGCGGTGCTGCCCTTGCTCAAGCCCAGGGCGCGGATCCCGGTCTGTGGCTTGATCGCCCAGTACAATGCCACCGAGACCCCGGCGGGACCTGACCGCATGCCACTGCTGCAGCGCACCTTGCTGACCAAGCGGGTGAGGATGCAGGGCTTTATCGTGTTTGATGACTATGGCGATCGACACTCGGAGTTCTTCAAGGCCATGGCGCCGTGGGTGCGTGATGGCAAGATGAAGTTTCGCGAGGACGTGGTCGATGGCCTGGAGCAGGCGCCCGAGGCCTTTATCGGGCTGCTGGAGGGGCGCAACTTCGGCAAGCTGGTGGTGAGGGTCGCCAGCGACTGAGCCGGACATGAGCATTTGACGCTGGCCAGAGGCGCGGGTATAAACCGCGTCTCGTTGTTTTGTCGGACCTTTCCCCATGAGCTTCAGCCCTTTGATTCGCCAACTGATCGACGCCCTGCGCACCTTGCCAGGGGTAGGTCAGAAAACTGCCCAGCGTATGGCGTTGCAGTTGCTCGAGCGCGACCGCAGCGGTGGTTCGCGCCTGGCATTGGCCTTGAGCCAGGCGATGGAGGGCGTGGGGCATTGCCGCCTGTGCCGCACGCTGACCGAAGACGACCTGTGCCCGCAGTGTTCAGACAATCGTCGCGACGACAGTCTATTGTGCGTGGTAGAAGGCCCAATGGACGTCTATGCCGTGGAGCAGACCGGCTTTCGTGGTCGCTACTTCGTGCTCAAGGGGCATTTGTCGCCGCTGGACGGTCTGGGGCCGGAGGCCATCGGCATCCCGCAATTGCTGGCACGGATTGAAGCGGCTGGCACCTTCACTGAAATCATCCTGGCCACCAACCCGACCGTGGAAGGCGAAGCCACTGCCCACTACATTGCCCAGTTGCTCGCCAACAAGGGCTTGATCACCTCGCGCATCGCCCATGGCGTGCCGCTCGGTGGCGAGCTGGAACTGGTGGACGGCGGCACCCTGGCGCATTCGTTTGCGGGGCGCAAACCGATTTCCCTCTAAAGGGCTTTACGCACAATTCGGTTGAAAACCAAGCAAGCGCTCGGTTAACTTCGCTGAACCCTTCAGTGGAGTTCGCCGATGCCTGCCTTTCAGGAATACTTCGATCCCAGCCATGAATTGGTCCGCGACAGCGTAAGACGTTTCGTCGAGCGCGAGATATTGCCGGACATTTCCCAGTGGGAGGAGGCCGAGGGCTTTCCTCGTGAGCTCTACGGCAAGGCCGGCGCAGCCGGGATTCTCGGCATTGGCTACCCCGAGGCTCTGGGGGGCAGCCACGAAGGCGATCTGTTTGCCAAGATCGCCGCCAGCGAGGAGCTGATGCGCTGCGGCTCGGGCGGGCTGGTCGCCGGGCTGGGGTCGCTGGATATCGGTTTGCCACCGATCGTCAAATGGGCGCGTCCCGAGGTGCGCGAGCGCATGGTGCCTCAAGTGCTGAGCGGCGAGAAGATCAGCGCCCTGGCGGTCACCGAGCCCAGCGGCGGTTCGGATGTCGCCAACCTGCAGACCCGCGCTGTGCGCGAGGACGATCATTATCGGGTCAATGGCAGCAAAACCTTTATCACCAGCGGTGTCCGTGCGGATTTCTACACAGTTGCGGTGCGCACCGGCGAGCCCGGTTTCGGCGGCATCAGCCTGTTGCTGATCGAAAAGGGCACGCCCGGATTCACCGTCGGGCGCTCGCTGAAAAAAATGGGCTGGTGGGCCTCGGACACCGCCGAGCTGTTTTTCGAGGACTGCCGGGTGCCGGTGGAACACCTGATTGGCGCCGAGAACATGGGCTTTGCCTGCATCATGGGCAACTTCCAGAGTGAGCGCCTGGCGCTGGCACTGATGGCCAACATGACCGCCCAGCTCGCACTGGAAGAGAGTCTGAATTGGGCGCGCCAACGCGAAGCCTTCGGCAAACCGATCGGCAAGTTCCAGGTGCTCAAGCATCGCCTGGCGGAAATGGCCACCGCGCTGGAAGTGTCCCGCGAGTTCACCTATCGCCAGGCGGCGAAAATGGCCGCCGGCAAGAGCGTGATCAAGGAAATTTCCATGGCCAAGAACTTCGCCACCGACACCGCCGACCGCATCACCCACGACGCGGTGCAGATCCTCGGCGGGATGGGTTACATGCGTGACAGCCTGGTGGAACGCCTGTACCGCGACAACCGCATCCTGTCGATCGGTGGCGGCACGCGGGAAGTGATGAATGAAATCATCAGCAAGCAGATGGGGCTGTAAAACCGCAGATGTAGATACCCCTGTAGGAGCTGGCTTGCCAGCGAAGAACGTCAACGATGACGCGGGCATCCTGAATGTATGCGGCGCTCTCAGGTTTTTCGCTGGCAAGCCAGCTCCTACAGTGGGGGGGTGTTATTGCTCGGACAACGCAAACTGGGTCAGGCAGAACGTCGGGATGCCCATGTCTTCCAGGCGCTGCGAGCCGCCGAGTTCCGGCAGGTCGATGATCGCCGCTGCTTCGAAGATCTTCGCACCCATGCGTCGGGCCAGGTTGGCCGCGGCAATCAGGGTGCCGCCGGTGGCGATCAGGTCATCGAACATCAGCACCGAATCACCCTCGCACAGGCTGTCGGCGTGGACTTCGAGGAAGGCTTCGCCGTATTCGGTCTGGTAACCCTCGGCCAGTACGTCCGCTGGCAGCTTGCCTTGCTTGCGGAACAGCACCAGGGGTTTGTTCAACTGGTAGGCGAGCACCGAGCCGATCAGGAAACCGCGGGCATCCATGGCGCCGATGTGGGTGAAATCGGCTTCGACATAACGATGGGCAAAGCTGTCCATCACCAGGCGCAGGGCCTTGGGCGACTGGAACAACGGGGTGATGTCACGGAAGATCACGCCTGGCTTGGGGAAGTCGATCACGGGGCGGATCAGGGATTTGATGTCGAAAGTGTCGATGAGCATCGTCGAGATGTCCTGGCAGGCTGCAAACGCAGGAGTATAACGGCAGCCGGGCAGGTTCGCCCGGCTGCCTGCACGGCCTCAGCCTTCGACGGAACCGCCGGCCAGCGCGCATAGCTGGATCGGGTCGAGGATGTGCACTTCCTTGCCTTCGGCGGCGATCAGCTCGTTCTGCTGGAAGCGCGTGAACACCCGCGACACAGTTTCCACCGCCAGGCCCAGGTAATTGCCGATTTCGTTGCGCGACATGGCCAGGCGGAACTGGTTGGCCGAGAAGCCGCGGGCGCGGAAACGTGCGGACAGGTTGACCAGGAAGGTGGCGATGCGCTCGTCAGCGGTTTTCTTCGACAGCAGCAGCATCATTTGCTGGTCGTCGCGAATCTCCCGGCTCATCACCCGCATCAACTGACGACGCAGCTGCGGTAGTTGCAGGGCCAGTTCATCGAGGCGCTCGAAGGGAATTTCGCACACGGAGGTGGTTTCCAGAGCCAGGGCCGACACCGGGTGGGATTCGGTGTCCATGCCCGACAGGCCGACCAGCTCGCTGGGCAAGTGGAAGCCGGTGATCTGCTCTTCGCCAGTGTCGCTCAGGCTGAAGGTCTTCAGCGCACCGGAGCGGACGGCGAACACTGAGTCGAACTGGTCGCCCTGGCGAAACAGGAACTCGCCTTTCTTCAACGGTCGTCCACGTTTAACGATGTCGTCCAGCGCATCCATGTCTTCCAGATTCAGCGAAAGCGGAAGGCAGAGGGGGGCCAGGCTGCAATCCTTGCAATGGGCCTGACTGTGAGCGCGCAGCTTAACTGGCTCGGACATTTCTTGGATCCTTGTGGGAAGAACACACATAAGGTGTAAGGGTAACCCACGAAAGGACCTTCAGACCAGTGCGCGGCATTTTGGCGCAGGCTATCGCAGCATCAATTGGCGCTAAATCACCCGCGAGAAGCGCTGGCGGTTCTGTTGCTGCAGATAGGCGTCAAACACCATGCACACCGAACGCACCAGCAGCCGTCCTGCCGGCAATACGACGATTGCGTCGCGGTCGAGCTGGATCAGGCCATCTTTGGCCATGGCGCTCAGTTGTGGCCAAAGTTCGGCGAAGTAGCCGCGAAAGTCGAGATTGAACTGCTGCTCGATCGTCGAGAAATCGAGGCTGAAATTGCACATCAGTTGCTGAATCACCTCCCGCCGAATCCGGTCATCCTGATTGCAGACCAGGCCACGGCTGGTGCCCAGGTGCGAGCTGGCCAGGGCATTCTGGTATTCGTTGAGGTCGCTGCTGTTCTGGCAGTACAGATCGCCGATCTGGCTGATGGCCGAGACACCCAGGCCAATCAGATCGCAATGACCGTGGGTGGTGTAGCCCTGGAAGTTGCGTTGCAGGGTCGACTCTTCCTGGGCGATGGCCAATTCGTCGTCGGCCAGGGCGAAATGATCCATGCCGATGTAGCGGTAACCGGCGGCAGTCAGTTGTTCGATGGTGCGCTGCAGCATCTGCAGTTTTTCTGCAGGCGCGGGCAGATCCTCGCTGTTGATCCGCCGCTGGGGCATGAAGCGTTCGGGCAAATGGGCGTAGTTGAACACCGAGAGCCGGTCGGGCTGCAGGCTGATGACTTCGTCGACAGTGCGGGCAAAGTTTTCCACCGTTTGCCTGGGCAGGCCGTAGATCAGGTCGATGTTGATGGAGCGAAACTGCAGGGTCCGCGCAGCGTCGATCACCGCCCGGGTCTGGTCCAGGCTCTGCAGGCGATTGACCGCCCGTTGCACGGCCGGGTCGAGGTCCTGCAGGCCGATGCTGACCCGGTTGAAGCCCAGTTCGCGCAGCAGGCCCATGGTCGACCAGTCGGCCTCCCGTGGGTCGATCTCGATGCCGTAGTCGCCGGAGTCATCGTCCAGCAGATTGAAATGTCTGCGCAGTTGCGCCATCAGTTGGCGCAGTTCGTCGTGGCTGAGGAAGGTCGGCGTGCCGCCACCGAGGTGTAATTGCTCGACGGTCTGTTTCGGGTCGAGGTGGCAGGCGACCAACTGGATTTCCTGCTCCAGGCGCTGCAGATAGGGCAGTGCCCGGCCGCGGTCCTTGGTGATGACCTTGTTACAGGCGCAGTAGTAGCAGATGTTCGCGCAGAACGGCACATGCACGTATAGCGACAACGGGCGCTGCGCCTTGCGGCTGTCGCGTAGCGCATGCAGCAGGTCGAAGCTGCCGACCTGGCTGTGGAATTGCACCGCGGTCGGGTAGGAGGTGTAGCGTGGGCCCGGGAGGTCGTAGCGGCGGATCAGATCTGGGTCCCAATGAATGGCGTCGAGCATGCGGGCATTCCCCGGAGAGGCTGGCAATGGCGCCAGTCTAGGGGGAGGTCCGGCAGGGCATGTTGATTTGTATCAACGCTGACACGGGCCTGCAGGCGGCTAGTGACCCATCAACCAATGCTGGTGTGGCCCGGGCAGGGTCCACAGGCCGAACAGGATCACCAGCAGGCCACCGGTCATGCGCAGGCTGCGTTTGCGCAGCAGCGCCGTGACCCGCTCGGCGGCGAGACCAGTGGCGAGCAATACTGGCCAGGTGCCAAGGCCGAAGGCGAGCATCAGCAACGCACTGACGAGGGCGTTGCCCTGACTGGCCGACCACAGCAGCGTGCTGTACACCAGGCCGCAGGGCAGCCAGCCCCACAGGGCGCCGAGCAGCAGGGCACGAGGCAGGCTGGAGACCGGAAGCAGCCGATTGGCCACCGGCTGGATGTGCCGCCACAGCCCGCGTCCGAGGCTTTCAATACGGGTCAGGCCGCTCCACCAGCCCGCCAGGTACAGGCCCATGGCAATCAGCAGCAGCCCGGCCAGCACCCGCATGAACAGCGCCGCCGGGCTATTGGCCACCGCCCAGCCCGCCAGGCCGATCAGCAGGCCGGCGGTGGCGTAGCTGAGGATCCGACCCAGGTTGTACGCCAGCAACAGGCGAAAACGCCGGCTGCGTTGTTCCTTGGGAATCGCCAGGGTCAGGGCGCCCATCAGGCCGCCGCACATGCCCAGGCAATGGCCGCCGCCGAGCAGCCCGAGGATCAGCGCCGAGACCAGCAGTGGCGCCAGTTCAAGCATGGGGAGGGGTCTTGTCTTGAGGTTTGTCTGGCGGCGTTGGTGTGCCGTCGGCCTCGTTGATGGCCGCCTTGTGGTTTGGGTCCTGGTCGTCGAACAGGATGCTGTGGGCCGGACCGTCGAGGTCGTCGTACTGGCCGCTGTCGACCGCCCAGAAGAAGATGTAGATGGCGATGGCGACGATCAGCAGCGCCGCCGGGATCATCACGTAGAGAGCTGGCATCTGGACTCCATGGCGAGCGGCTCAGGCCGGTAGCGCGCGGGTGTGTGGCGTTGCAGCGGCGACCTGCCTGGGCAGGCGGGTCAAGCGCAAGGCATTGAGCACCACGGTCAACGAACTGATGGACATACCGACCGCGGCCCACACCGGCGTGATCCAGCCGAGGGCGGCGAACGGCAACATCAGGCCATTGTACAGCCCGGCCCACAGCAGGTTCTCGATAATCACCCGACGGGTCCGGCGTGCGAGGCTGAAGGCTTGCACCAGGGCGTCCAGGCGGTTGGACAAGAGCACCGCGTCGGCGCTGGTTTTCGCCAGGTCGGTGGCCGAGCCCATCGCCACGCTGATGTCGGCGGCGGCCAGCACCGGCACGTCGTTGACCCCGTCACCGAGCATCAACACCTTGCGCCCCTGTTGGTGCAGTTGCTGCAGCACCTGCAGTTTGTCGTCCGGGCGCAGGCCGCCGCGGGCTTCGTCGATGCCCAGTTCAGCGGCGACACTGGCGACCATCGGCGAGCTGTCGCCCGACAGCAGCAGCGTACGCCAACCGCGCGCCTTGCAAGCGGCAAGCAAGGCGGGAGCGTCGGCCCGCAGGCGATCGTCGAGGACCAGCCAGGCGAGGGCGCCGCGGCTGTCGCCCAGCAACAACCACTGACCAGCTTCGTCGGGCATCGCCGGCACTGCGCAACCGCTGAGGGCGCAAACGAAGGCCGGCTGGCCAATGCGCAGGCGTTGCTCCCCGACCTGGCCTTCAAGGCCCAGGCCGGGACTGCTCAGTACTTCGTCGGCAGCCAGTGGGGCGCGACCGAATGCGCGGGCAATCGGGTGTTCGGAGCGGTTTTCCAGGGCGGCGGCGAGGGCCAGGCACTGATCGCTGTCGAGGTCCGCCAGCGGCCTGATCGCCCGCAGCGCCAGGCGGCCCTCGGTGAGGGTGCCGGTCTTGTCGAAAATCACCGTGTCGATCTGATTCAGGCCCTCCAGCACGTGACCTCGGGTCAGCAACAGGCCGAGTTTGTGCAGGGTGCCGGTGGCGGCGGTCAGGGCGGTCGGTGTGGCCAGCGACAGGGCGCAGGGGCAAGTGGCGACCAGCATCGCCAGGACGATCCAGAACGCGCGACTCGAGTCCAGTTGCCACCACAGCAGGCCAATGGCCGCCGCCGCCACCAGCGACAGCAGCAGGAACCATTGCGCGGCCTTGTCGGCGATTTCCGCCAATCGTGGTTTTTCCGCCTGGGCGCGGTCCAGCAGGCGGACGATGGCGGACAGTCGGGTGTCCTGGCCCAGGGCGAGGACTTCGACGGTCAACGCGCCCTCGACATTCAGCGTGCCGGCCGTCACCGCATCGCCTCGGGCGCGCGCTTGTGGCAGGTATTCGCCGGTCAGCAGCGACTCATCAATGCTTGATTGGCCCTCGAGAATCTTGCCGTCCGCCGGCAGGATGGCGCCGGGATGGACCAGCACTCGATCGCCCAGGCGCAGTTCACTGAGCAGGATCCGTTCCGATTGGCCATCGGCCCCCAGGCGCAGGCAGGACGCCGGCAGCAGGTTGACCAGTTGCGCGGTGGCCGCGGCGGTGCGCTCGCGGGCGCGACGTTCGAGGTAGCGGCCAGCCAACAGGAACAACGCAAACATGCCGACCGCGTCGAAATACAACTCGCCAACCCCGGTGATCGAGGTCCAGATGCCGGCCAGGTACGCGCCGCCAATGGCCAGCGAGACCGATACGTCCATGGTCAGGTGGCGGGTACGCAGATCGCGCATCGCGCCCTTGAAGAACGGCGCGCAGCTGTAGAACACGATGGGTGTGGTGAGGAACAGCGCGACCCAGCGCAGAATCGCGTGCAGTTCCGGGCTGAGGTCGATGTTGAATTCCGGCCAGGTAGCCATGGTTGCCATCATTGCCTGGAACCACAGCAGCCCGGCAACTCCCAGCTGACGCAAAGCCAGGCGGTTTTCGCTGGCCAGTTGTTCGCTGGCGCGGTCGGCCTGATAGGGGTGGGCGGCGTAGCCGATGTGACGCAATTCGCTGAGCACCTGGCTCAGGGGCAGTTGGCTGTCGGCCCAGCTCACGTGCAAGCGATGGTTCGACAGGTTCAGCCGGGCCTCGGCCACGGCGGGCAGGCTGCGCAGGTGTTTCTCGATCAGCCAGCCGCAGGCGGCGCAGCTGATGCCCTCCATCAACAGGGTAGTCTCGGCGAGGTCGCCCTCATGACGGACGAAGGGTTGCTGCACATCGGCGCGATCGTAGAGCGCCAGTTCGTCCACCAGTTGCACTGGCAAGGCTTCGGGGTTGGCCGAGGCTTCGCTGCGGTGTTGGTAGTAGCTGTCCAGCCCGCCGGCGACAATCGCCTCGGCCACGGCCTGGCAACCCGGGCAGCAGAACTCGCGGGACTCCCCGAGCACGACGGCGGTGAAGCGGCTGCCGGAGGGGACGGGCAGGGCGCAGTGGTAGCAGGGGAGTGGGGTGGTCATCTGATCAGTCTATGTCGTCCGCAAGGGCCTCTTCGCGGGCAAGCCCGCTCCCACAGTGGATCTTCAGTGTCCTCCGAACCTGTGGGAGCGGGCCTGCCCGCGATGCGCGAAGCGCAGGATTACTGCTTCAGGTCTTCGGCACCTTGCAGCGGTTCATCGCCCAGCAGCAGGTCCTTGTCATGGCTGACCTGTTCTTCTTCGAACATGCGCCAGACATGGTCGTCCTGGGTGCCCAGCAATTCGACAAAGCGCCGGCCTTCGACCTTGTCGTTGAGCTGGCCGACGTAGCGACCCTGCTCGGTGTCACTGCGGGTGAGGATGATCTTGCGGTCCTTTTCCGGCTGGGTCGGCGAGATCAGGTTGAGTTCCAGGGTCTGCGGCTGGCTGTCGCCGGTCAGGTGCAGGGCGACTTCACCGGTCATGCCGTCCAGGTGCATGCTGGCGCGCAGTTGCAGGTTCTGGGCCAGCAGCTCGCGGTCGAGCGAGCGGTTGATGCCTTTGCCGGCCTCGTAGTAGTTGTCGTTGACCAGGTTGTCCGGGTTGTTTACCGCGATGGTCACCATCGACAGGGTCAATGTCACCGAACAGGCCAGGATGCCGATGATGATCCATGGCCAGAGGTGCTTGTACCAGGGGCTGGTGACGTTTGCTGCAGGCATGATGACTTCTCTCAACGATTTTGTGGGCCGATGAATCGGCTCTTGGCTTCAACGTGGACGCTGGCGTCTTCGGCATCGCGGAGGATGAATTTCACCTCGTTGGTGCTCGACGGCAGTTGCTCCGGCGCACTCGACAACTCGACCGGCATGCTGAAAATTTCACCGGCGCCGACCTTGATCTCGCGCTTGCCCTGCAGTCGCAGGTCTGGCAGGCCGGCGGCTTCGAGGACGTAGGTGTGGTCGCGCTGGTCCTTGTTCATGACTTTCAGGCTGTAGACGTTCTCGATCCGTCCTTCGGCGTTCTCGCGGTACAGCACGCGGTCCTTGCTGACGTCGAACCCCACCAGCGGGCGCATGAAGAACGCGGTGATCAGCAGGCTGATCATCGCCAGCAGCACCAAGGCGTAGCCGATCAGGCGCGGGCGCAGTTTATGTGTTTTTTGCCCGGACAGGTTGTGTTCGGTGGTGTAGCTGATCAACCCGCGGGGGTAGTTCATCTTGTCCATGATGCTGTCACAGGCATCGATGCAGGCCGCGCAGCCGATGCACTCGATCTGCAGGCCGTCGCGGATGTCGATCCCGGTGGGGCAGACCTGCACGCACATGGTGCAGTCGATGCAGTCACCCAGGCCCTGGGCCTTGTAGTCCACGCCTTTCTTGCGTGGGCCACGGGCTTCGCCACGGCGCGGATCGTAGGAAACGATCAGGGTGTCCTTGTCGAACATCACACTCTGGAAGCGCGCGTACGGACACATGTAGATGCACACTTGCTCACGCAGCCAGCCGGCGTTGCCGTAGGTGGCGAGGGTGAAGAAACCGACCCAGAAGTACGACCAGCCATCCGCTTGCCCGGTGAAAAATTCGATCACCAGTTCACGGATCGGCGAAAAGTAGCCGACGAAGGTCATGCCGGTGACAAAGCCTATGAGCAGCCACAGCGTGTGCTTGCTGAACTTGCGCAGGAACTTGTTGGCGCTCATCGGCGCCTTGTCGAGCTTGATGCGCTGGTTGCGATCGCCTTCGGTGACTTTTTCGCACCACATGAAGATCCAGGTCCAGACACTCTGCGGGCAGGTGTAGCCACACCAGACGCGCCCGGCGTACACGGTAATGAAGAACAGGCCGAAGGCGGCGATGATCAGCAGGCCTGAGAGCAGGATGAAGTCCTGGGGCCAGAAGGTCGCACCGAAAATGAAGAATTTACGTTCCGGCAGGTTCCACCAGACCGCTTGATGTCCGCCCCAGTTCAGCCAGACGGTGCCGAAGTACAGCAGGAACAGGCCGACGCCACCCATCATGCGCAAATTGCGGAACAGGCCGGTGAAGGCGCGGGTGTAGATTTTTTCCCGGGAGGCGTAGAGGTCGACGCTGTTGTTCGCGTTCTTGGCGGGCGGTGTGACGTCGTGTACAGGAATCTGATTGCTCATCGATGCATCCCACGGCAGTGGAAAAATGCCTCGGTCAGTACGTGCCAACCGGGGTCAAAAAGGCTATTGCAGTGGCGTAATGATACGCCTGTCGCTCTAGCTCAAGGGTGCGACCTTTGGTCGCGTTGGGGGAAGGCCCTGAATGGTGTAGCAAATGTAACAAATCATGATGCAGGTCAATTGACTTGTTCAGTATGGACGATTTTCGTCTGGTGACTGGGCGAAGGTAGGGGTGGCTTCGTGCTATTGCCCTGAAATATCGGCAGTTAATTGCAGGGCACTCATGTATTTCTCGATTCATGCAGGGGCGGTAAGTTGTCTGCCGGTCAGGCTTGACCTGGCTGGTTTACCTCAACCCTTTATGAAAAAGGATTTTTATGAAGCCCATGAATCGCTACACGCTTGTCGCACTGCTGGCATTTTTTTGCCTGGCTCCTGCGGCACAGTCTGCCAATGAGCAGTACCCGCCCGAGCACCTGGTGTTTACCTCGGATCCCCAGTACCCATGGACCGAAAGCTCCGATGACGGGGGCGAAGAATCCGAATCGCAAAGGGACGCCCGCTCCAAATGGTTGATTGAAACCCAGTACGCGGATATTGCCGCTTTCAGGAACAACTTCGGTGGCCCCGGTCGGGTGCCCGTGATGATCAACGGCGACCTCACTGCATTCGGGCATGATTGGCAGCGCTCGGTGGTGATGCCGATTCTCGATGCAAAACTGCAACGACTATACGACTACGGCCTGGGCAATCACGACTACGAAAACAATGTGGATGACTGCTTTCTCAATCGCTGCGCCGCCACCAGTGTCGAGGCGATCAAGGAGCGTTACTGGGGCAAGGTCGACAGTATGGATTTCGGCATTCGGCTGGCGGGCAATACCGACATCTATTACGGCAGCCTGGCCTATGCCCGGACCCTGGGTGACGTGCTGCTGGTCCAGTTGCACAACGAACCGACCTACACCGCCAACTTCAGCACGGGGGTGCCCTGGATCAATGCGAAAGAATTCGAGATCAATGACTCATTGGACTGGCTGGAAGGCAATCTGAGGAAGGCCCGGGAGCAGGGGCGCATTATCATTCTCAACATGCACAAGCCACGGGGGTGGGCCGGTAGCGATCAGCAGATCGAACGGTTCCGCAACATGATCGAGCACTACAAGGTCACTGCGGTGTTCGCCGGGCATTACCACGAGAACCCGGGGCGTTACTGGGGCGCGCAAGAGCAGTTTGGTTCGGTGCCGGTGTTTCTCAGCGGTTCCGCGTCACAGCAGACGTACTTGATTGCGAGCTTTTCCCCAGACCGCAAGACCCTGACGGTGAATCGGGTCAGGGGCAACAACTGGTCCGGCCGGCAGGTCGAGTCGGAGATTGAAGTGCGCTATTGACAGGCTCCGCGTCCTCAAGCAAAACGGCCCCGTCAGTGTCCTGACGGGGCCGTTTTTTTGTTGCATCAAGCGTTGGCCTTACTCGGCGTCCGCTGCCTTCTCACCGTGAGAAAGGCTGTAGACGTAAGCAGCCAGCAGGTGAACCTTGTCGTTACCCTGCATTTGCTCTTGCGCAGGCATCTGGCCCTGACGGCCGTAACGGATGGTCTGCTGCAGTTGCGCGAAGCTCGAACCGTAGATGAACGCGGCCGGATGCGTCAGGTTTGGTGCGCCCATGGCGGGAGTGCCTTTGCCTTCCGGACCGTGGCACACCGCGCAGTTGGTGGCGAACAGCTTCTGGCCAGCGACTGGATCGGCCTTGGCGCCTTCCGGCAGCTTGCGGCCATCGAGGTTGGTCAGGACAAATGCAGCCACGTCGTTGACGCCTTGTTCACCGATCACTTCAGCCCAGGCTGGCATCACGGCGTGACGACCGCCCATGATGGTGGTCTTGATTTCTTCCGGCGAACCGCCCCAGCGCCAGTCGGCGTCGGTCAGGTTCGGGAAGCCGTAGGCGCCCTTGGCGTCGGAACCGTGGCAAACCGAGCAGTTGGAGGCGAACAGACGGCCCCCCATCTTCAGGGCTTGAGGGTCCTTGGCCACTTCTTCAATCGGCATGGCCGCGAATTTGGCGAAGATCGGCCCGAACTTGGCGTCCGACTTGGCCATTTCCTTTTCCCACTCGTGAACACCGGTCCAGCCGGACTGGCCGTTGGCGAAGGGGGTCTGCTTCTCGTTGTCCAGGTAGGTGTAACCCGGCAGCAGGCCTTTCCAGTTGCCCAGGCCCGGGTAGAGCACCAGGTAACCGAGGGCAAAAATGATGGTGCCGACGAACAGCATGAACCACCATTTCGGCAGCGGGTTGTCGTACTCCTCGATCCCGTCGAACGAGTGGCCAACGGTCTCGTCCGTCTGCTCGCTGCGCTGGCCCTTGCGGGTCGACAGCAGCAGCCAGGTCAGGGCGAAGATGGTACCCAGACTGAGGACTGTGACGTACAGACTCCAGAACGTAGTCATTCTTTGTTACTCCTAGAAGCTTGCTCGACGTGCTTGATGGCTTCGGGATCATCCGCAAAAGGCAGCAAGGTCGCGTCTTCAAACTCGGACTTGCGCTTGGGGCTGAACACCCACAGGGCCAGGCCGATAAAGGCAACCATCACGACAACGGTGCCCAGGCCACGAATCATCCCGATATCCATCCAGATCACCGTTTGCTTTTGATGATGGTGCCCAGGCCTTGCAGATAGGCCACCAGCGCGTCCATTTCGGTCTTGCCCTTCACGGCATCCTTGGCACCGGCGATGTCTTCGTCGGTGTAAGGGACGCCGAGCGTGCGCAGGACTTCCATTTTCTTGGCGGTGTCCTTGCCGTCGAGCTTGTTTTCCACGAGGAACGGGTAGGCCGGCATTTTCGACTCGGGCACCACGTTGCGCGGGTTGTACAAGTGCGCACGCTGCCAGTCATCGGAGTAACGACCGCCGACACGGGCCAGGTCCGGACCGGTACGTTTGGAACCCCACAGGAACGGGTGGTCCCAGACGCTTTCACCGGCAACCGAGTAGTGGCCGTAGCGTTCGGTTTCAGCACGGAACGGACGGATCATCTGCGAGTGGCAGCCGACACAGCCGTTGGCGATATAAACGTCGCGGCCTTCCAGTTCAAGGGCGGTGCGCGGCTTCATGCCTTCGACCGGCTTGTTGGTGACGTCCTGGAAAAACAGCGGAACGATTTGGGTCAGGCCGCCAACGCTGACGGCGATGACCATGAAGAAGGCCAGCAGGCCAATATTCTTCTCGACTGCTTCATGCTTCATCAGTGAGCTCCAACGACAGCGATCTTGGTAGCGGCTTCAGCTTCGGCCGGGTCCGAGGCACGTACGGTACGGAATACGTTGTAGGCCATGAACAGCATGCCGGCAGCGAAGAACGCACCGCCCAGGGCACGCACGATGTAACCAGGGTGGCTGGCTTGCAAGGCTTCAACGAAGGAGTAGGTCAGGGTGCCGTCGTCGTTGATTGCACGCCACATCAGGCCCTGGGTGATGCCGTTGACCCACATCGAAGCGATGTAGAGCACGGTACCGATGGTCGCGAGCCAGAAGTGGGTGTTGATCAGCGCGGTGCTGTGCATCTGCGCACGACCGAACAGTTTCGGGATCATGTGGTAGATCGCGCCGATCGAGATCATTGCTACCCAACCCAAGGCACCGGCGTGTACGTGGCCGATGGTCCAGTCGGTGTAGTGAGACAGCGAGTTCACGGTCTTGATGGCCATCATCGGGCCTTCGAAGGTCGACATGCCGTAGAACGCCAGCGACACGACCAGGAAACGCAGGATCGGGTCGGTCCGCAGCTTATGCCAGGCGCCCGACAGGGTCATCATGCCGTTGATCATGCCGCCCCAGCTTGGCGCCAGCAGGATGATCGACATCGCCATACCCAGGGACTGAGCCCAGTCCGGCAGTGCGGTGTAGTGAAGGTGGTGCGGACCGGCCCAGATGTACAGGGTGATCAGTGCCCAGAAGTGCACGATGGACAGGCGATAGGAGTAGATCGGACGCTCGGCCTGTTTCGGCACGAAGTAGTACATCATCCCCAGGAAGCCGGTGGTCAGGAAGAAACCTACGGCGTTGTGGCCGTACCACCATTGGATCATCGCGTCAGTCGCACCGGCGTAGGCCGAGTAGGACTTGAAGAAGCTGACCGGCAGCGAGGCGTGGTTGACGATGTGCAGCATCGCCGTCACGACGATGAATGCACCGTAGAACCAGTTGCCCACATAGATGTGTTTGGTCTTGCGCTTGGTGATGGTGCCGAAGAACACCAGACCGTAGGTTACCCAGACGATGGCCAGCAGAATAGCCAGGGGCCATTCCAGTTCCGCGTATTCCTTGGTGGTGGTGTAACCCAGCGGCAAGGTAATGATCGCGCCGACGATCACCGCTTGCCATCCCCAGAAGGTGAAGGCAGCGAGGCTGTCGGAAATCAGTCGCGTTTGGCAGGTTCGCTGCACGACGTAATAGGAAGTGGCAAACAATGCACAACCACCGAAGGCGAAAATCACCAGGTTGGTGTGCAGTGGGCGCAGGCGTCCAAAGCTCGTCCATGGCAGACCGAAGTTCAACTCCGGCCAGACCAGTTGCGAGGCAATGAATACACCGAGCCCCATGCCAAGGATCCCCCAGACCACCGTCATGATGGCGAACTGGCGGACTACCTTATAGTTATAAGCAGTCGGACTGATTGCTGTGCTCATTCTAAGGTTCCACGGTTTGGGTGTTTTATTAGGGATAAAAATCGGCCGCAAGTATGGAGAAAGCGGGGGGTCATTGCAACGCGCCATGACCTGGGTCAATGCTTTCAAAAGCTGATTCTGCGGCCTTTCCATGCGCCGCGTAGGGTCAAATTTACCCAGGGGCAAAATGTCCCGGCGGACGAAAAAGGCGAGGGGGTCGAGTCAGTTGTAACGGGGTGTGTTTAAACGAGGCGTTCAGGTGACAGACGGCAACTTGGTCGACAGCCGGTATCTACCGGCGTTTGCGGCCTGTCATCGAACAGATTCGTCGAAACCATCCTGTACGGTTGACCTGTGACCGGCCGTTGCCAGTCCGCTTCGCAGCAAGCTTAGACGCGAATCCTGGGAACCGAAAGGCAGACCTTTTCGGGGTGCGACAATGGGTCGCAAAGGGGGAGGGAACTGCCGCATCGGGGAGATGCGGCAGTGATGCGGATGGGAGTTATTCGCCTTTGACCTCTGCCTGCAGGGGTTGCCCGCTGTTGCCGTGGGAGAGGCTATACACATACGCCGCCAGCAACTGCACCTTGTCATTGCCGAGCAGTTCGTTCTGCGCCGGCATATGGCCCTGGCGACCATGGCGAATGGTCTGCTGCAGTTGCGCCAGGCTGGTGCCGTAGATGAACGCGGCCGGTTGCGTCAGGTTCGGTGCGCCCATCGCTTCCATGCCCTGACCGTTGGCGCCATGGCACGCTACGCAGGTGGTGCTGAACACCTGCTGTCCGGCTTGCAGGTCGGCACCACTGTCCTGCGGCAACGGCAAGCCCGCCAGGTCGTGGCGCACATAGGCCGCGACGTTCTTCACGCCCGCTTCGCCGAGCATTTCACCCCAGGCCGGCATCGCCGCGATGCGTCCGCCCATGATGGTGGTCTTGATCGCCTCGGCACTGCCGCCCCAGCGCCAGCTGCTGTCGGTCAGGTTGGGGAAACCGAAGGCACCCTTGGCGTCCGAGCCGTGGCACACCGAGCAGTTGGAAGCAAACAGGCGTCCGCCCATTTTCAGGGCCTGCGGGTCCTTGGCCACTTCTTCCACGGGCATCGCTGCAAATTTGGCGAAGATCGGCCCGAACTTGGCGTCGGCCTTGGCCATTTCCTTGTCCCATTCCTTGGTCTGGGTCCAGCCGTCCTGGTAGCCCGGCAGGATGCCTTTCCAGTTACCCAGGCCCGGGTAGAGGATCAGGTAGCCGACGGCGAACACCAGGGTGCCGGCAAACAGCAGGAACCACCATTGCGGCAGGGGGTTGTCGTATTCCTCGATGCCATCGAAGGCGTGGCCCATGGTCTGGTCGACGCTGCCCTTGGTCTCGCCCTTGCGGGTGCCGACCAGCAGCCAGGTCAGGCCGATCAGGCTGCCGATGGTCAGTACGCAGATCCACGTACTCCAGAAGGTGGTCATGGCCGGGTGCTCCTTGTGCCAGTTTCTTGGGTGCTGTCGGGTTGCGGCTCGTCGGCAAACGGCAGCAGGCGCGCTTCGGCGAATTCCGGGGTGCGCTTGCTGTTGAACACCCACAGCGTCAGGCCGATGAAGGCCACGAACACCACGAGCGTGCCCAGGCCGCGGATCATTCCAGTGCTCAGATCAATCACCATGGCTCACCTCTTGCTCTTGATCGCAGTGCCGAGCACTTGCAGGTAGGCGACTAGCGCGTCCATTTCCGATTTGCCCTTGAGCGATTCGGTGGCGCCGGCAATGTCTTCGTCGGTGTACGGCACGCCGAGGGTGCGCATGGCCTTGATCTTGGCTTCGGTGTGACTGCTGTCGAGCTGATTGGCCACCAGCCACGGGTAGGCGGGCATCTTCGACTCCGGCACGACGTTGCGCGGGTTGTACAGGTGCGCGCGGTGCCAGTCATCGGAGTAACGGGCGCCGACGCGGGCCAGGTCCGGACCGGTACGCTTGGAGCCCCACAGGAACGGGTGATCCCAGACGCTTTCACCGGCCACCGAGTAGTGGCCGTAGCGCTCGGTCTCGGCGCGGAACGGCCGGATCATCTGCGAGTGGCAGCCAACGCAGCCTTCGCGGATGTAGATGTCGCGGCCTTCGAGTTGCAGCGCGGTGTAGGGCTTCATGCCTTCGACCGGCTTGTTGGTGACGTCCTGGAAGAACAGCGGGACGATCTGGGTCAGACCGCCGATGCTCACCGCAAATACCATCAGCAGCAGGAGCAGGCCGACGTTTTTTTCAATCGTTTCGTGTTTCATGGCGGACTCCTCAGGCCATCTGCGCCGCGGCGGCGACTTCGGCAGGTTGGGCTTCACGCACGGTGCGCCAGGTGTTGTAGGCCATCAGCAACATGCCGCTGAAGAAGATCGCACCGCCGACCAGGCGCACGACGAAGCCTGGGTGGCTGGCCACCAGGGTTTCGACGAAGGAGTAGGTCAGGGTTCCGTCTTCGTTGACCGCACGCCACATCAGGCCCTGGGCGATGCCGTTGACCCACATCGAGGCGATGTAGAGCACGGTGCCGATGGTCGCCAGCCAGAAATGCGCGTTGATCAGGCCGATGCTGTGCATCTGCTGGCGGCCGAAGATTTTCGGGATCATGTGGTACAGCGCGCCGATGGAGATCATCGCCACCCAGCCGAGCGCACCGGCGTGTACGTGGCCGATGGTCCAGTCGGTGTAGTGGGAGAGGGCGTTGACGGTCTTGATCGCCATCATCGGACCTTCGAAGGTCGACATGCCGTAGAACGCCAGGGATACCACGAGGAAACGCAGGATCGGGTCGCTGCGCAGCTTATGCCAGGCGCCCGAGAGGGTCATCATGCCGTTGATCATGCCGCCCCAGCTTGGCGCCAGGAGGATCAGCGACATCACCATGCCCAGCGACTGCGCCCAATCCGGCAGCGCGGTGTAGTGCAGGTGGTGCGGGCCGGCCCAGATGTACAGGGTGATCAGCGCCCAGAAGTGCACGATCGACAGGCGATACGAGTACACCGGACGTTCGGCCTGTTTCGGCACGAAGTAGTACATCATCCCCAGGAAGCCTGCGGTGAGGAAAAAGCCTACCGCGTTATGCCCGTACCACCACTGCACCATGGCGTCGGTCGCACCGGCATACACCGAGTAGGACTTGGTCAGGCTGACCGGCAGTTCCATGTTGTTGACGATGTGCAGGATGGCAACGGTGATGATGAAGGCGCCGAAGAACCAGTTGCCGACGTAGATGTGCTTGGTCTTGCGCTTCATCAGCGTGCCGAAGAACACGATGGCGTAGGCGACCCAGACGATGGTGATCAGGATGTCGATCGGCCATTCCAGCTCGGCGTATTCCTTGGAACTGGTGTAGCCCAGTGGCAGGGTGATGGCCGCCAGCAGAATCACCAACTGCCAGCCCCAGAACGTGAACGCGGCGATTTTCGGCGCGAACAGCTGGGTCTGGCAGGTACGTTGCACCGAGTAGAACGAGGCGGCAAACAGCGCGCAGCCACCAAAGGCGAAGATCACCGCGTTGGTGTGCAGCGGGCGCAGGCGACCGAAGCTGGTCCACGGCAGGTTGAAGTTCAGTTCGGGCCAGACCAATTGCGCCGCGAGAAAAACCCCGAGGCCCATGCCGACGATGCCCCATACCACCGTCATAATGGCGAATTGGCGGACCACCTTGTAGTTATAGGCGGTACTTGTAGAAGTGTTCATGGTTCCCCATCCACGGTTCAGCCGAAGCGAGCGACTGCAAGGCAGCGACTCTCCCTTCGCCTGGAGTTATAGGCAGATTAAAAGCGAGGCAAGCATGGACAATGAGCACAACGCCAGTATTGACGGGGATCAATGGGCGCAGTGTGTGCAGGACAATGGCTGGCTGTGGAACGCGGCGGCTGGCAAGGCTTCGCCGACACTGATCCTCGCCCATGGCGCTGGCGCCCCGATGGACAGCGACTGGATGAGCGACATGGCTGCACGCCTTGCTGCACAAGGCGTGAACGTAGTGCGCTTCGAGTTTCCCTACATGGCGCAGCGGCGTCTGGACGGTGGTAAGCGCCCGCCAAACCCGGCGCCGAAACTCCTGGAATGCTGGCGAGAGGTGTACGCCCAAGTGCGACGCCATGTCACTGGGCCTTTGGCGATTGGCGGCAAGTCCATGGGCGGGCGCATGGCCAGTTTGCTCGCCGATGAGGTGGCGGCGGATGCGTTGGTGTGCCTGGGTTATCCGTTCTATGCGGTGGGCAAGCCGGAGAAGCCGCGGGTCGAGCATCTGGAGGGGCTGAAAACCCGGACTTTGATCGTGCAGGGAGAACGGGATGCGTTGGGTAATCGCGAGGCGGTCGAGCGTTACGCACTATCACCGAGTATTGAAGTGCTGTGGCTGGTGGCAGGCGATCATGACCTGAAGCCGTTGAAGGCTTCAGGCTTTACCCATGAGCAGCATCTGGCGACGGCGGCGGGGCGGGTGGCGGCGTTTCTTCAGTGAGATTCTTGCCAGCAGGTCTGGCCTCTTCGCGGGCAAGCCCGGTCACCACCTTGTAGGAGCGGGCTTGCCCGCGAAGAGGCCTGTGAGAGCAGCACACCTTTCAGCCCGACAATAAAAAACCCGGAAGCTCTCGCCATCCGGGTTTTTTGATATTGCCAGGGCGATCAGCGGTTAAACCGCTCCACCAACGAATACTGGGTATTCGCGGTCTTGGTCAGCTCTTCACTCAACAGCGCCGAGTTCTGTGCCTGCTCCGAGGTCTGGTCGGCCAGTTCGGAGATGTTGCTGATGTTGCGGCTGATTTCCTCGGCCACCGCGCTTTGCTCTTCGGTGGCGGCGGCGATCTGGGTGGTCATGTCGGTGATATTGGCCACCGCCTCGCTGATCCCCACCAGCGCCTGATCGGCTTCCAGCACCCGCGCCACACCTTCTTCGGCCTGACGATGCCCGGCTTCCATGGTCTGCACGGCGGTGCTGGCGGTTTGCTGGAGCTTGGCGATCAGGCTGTGGATCTGCCCGGTGGATTCGCTGGTGCGTTGCGCCAATTGCCGCACTTCGTCGGCCACCACGGCAAAGCCGCGGCCCATCTCGCCAGCACGGGCGGCTTCGATGGCGGCATTGAGGGCGAGCAGGTTGGTCTGGTCGGCAATGCCCTTGATCACATCGACTACGCCGCCGATTTCGTCGCTGTCCTTGGCCAGTTGGGTGACGGTCAGGCCGGTTTCGCCGACCACCACTGACAGGCGCTGGATGGCTTCACGGGTTTCCCCGGCAATATCGCGGCCACGCCCGGTCAGGCGATTGGCTTCCTGGGTGGCGTCAGCGGTGCGCTGCACGTGGCTGGCGACTTCCTGGGTGGTGGCGGCCATCTGGTTGACCGCCGTGGCCACCTGTTCGGTCTCGACGCGCTGACGCTCCAGGCCGCTGGAGCTGTCGTGGGCCAGTTGATCGGACTGACGAGCTTGGCCGGTCAGGTGCTCGGCGGTGTCCTGCAGGCGGGTCAGGCAGGTTTTCAGGCGTGCTTCCTGACTGAGGATCGACATTTCCAGACGCGCCTGGGCGCCGCGGCTATCGGTGTACATCTGCGCGATCAGCGGGTCGGAGGTGGTTTGCTCGGCCAGGCGCAGCAAGCGCTTGAGGCCGCGCTGCTGCCAGCTCAAACCGAGCAGGCCCAGCGGCACCGAGAGGCCGGCAGCCAGGGCAAAGCCCCATTGCGAATTAAGGGTGGCGCCGATCATGAAACTTAATTGGCTGACCAGGATGAACGGCAGCCAATCCTGCAGCACCGGCAACCACTTGTCGCGCTGGGGAACGGCGGACTTACCCTGGTTGATGCGCTGGTACAGGGTTTCGGCGCGGCGGATCTGTTCGGCGGTCGGCTTGACCCGCACCGACTCGTAGCCGACCACCTGGTTGCCGTCGAACACCGGCGTCACATAGGCGTTGACCCAATAGTGGTCACCGTTCTTGCAGCGATTCTTGACAATGCCCATCCATGGCAGGCCTTGTTTCAGTGTGCCCCACATGTGCGCGAACACCGCCGATGGCACGTCGGGGTGACGGACCAGGTTGTGCGGCGCACGGATCAGTTCTTCCCGGGAAAAACCACTGATCTCGACGAATGCATCGTTGCAGTAGTTGATCACGCCCTTGGCATCGGTGGTGGAGATCAACCGTTGCTGAGCCGGGAAGGTCCGTTCGCGCTGTGTAATGGGCTGGTTGTTACGCATGGCTGTTTCAATCCGCAAGGCTTTGACAGGGTTTCGGCCAGCCTGGCGAAATGTTGAAATTATTTTTCAACAATGGGCCATGCGTCGCAAAATGACTGGTGCGTCATGACTCGAATCATACCCGGACCCTGTAGGAGCGAGCCTGCTCGCGAAAAACCTGAGACCGCCGCGGCGTGTCAGGTTTTGAGCGTTATCGTTGACGTTTTTCGCGAGCAAGCTCGCTCCTACAGAGGAGGGTGGGCGGCGTGGCCCTATCCCGCAATCAACTGCCGCAACACATAATGCAAAATCCCCCCCGCCTTGAAGTACTCCACTTCGTTCAAGGTATCGATCCGGCACAGCACCTCGATCCTCTCGCTGCTGCCATCCTCCCGGGTAATGATCAGCGGCAGGTTCATCCGCGGTGTCAGTTCGACGCCACTGAGACCCTGGATGCTCAAGGTTTCCTTGCCGGTCAGCTTCAGGCTCTTGCGGTTCTGATCGAGCTTGAACTGCAGCGGCAGGACGCCCATGCCCACCAGGTTGGAGCGGTGGATCCGCTCGAAGCTCTCGGCGATCACCGCCTTGATCCCCAGCAGGTTGGTGCCCTTGGCGGCCCAGTCGCGGCTGGAGCCGGTGCCGTATTCCTGGCCGGCGATCACCACCAGTGGCGTGCCGCTGGCTTGATAGCGCATCGCTGCGTCGTAGATCGCCAGTTTTTCGCCACTGGGGATGTACAGGGTGTTGCCACCTTCTTCGCCGCCCAGCATTTCGTTGCGGATACGGATGTTGGCAAAGGTGCCGCGCATCATCACTTCATGGTTGCCGCGCCGTGAGCCGTAGGAGTTGAAATCCCGTGGTTCCACGCCTTGCTCACGCAGGTAGCGCCCGGCCGGGCTGTCGGTCTTGATGTTGCCGGCGGGGGAGATGTGGTCGGTGGTCACCGAATCGCCGAGCAGGGCCAATATGCGCGCGTCCTTGACGTCCTCGATCGCCGGCGGTGGGCTGCCAATGCCGTCGAAAAATGGCGGGTGTTGGATGTAGGTGGATGAATCCTGCCAGACGTAGGTCGCCGCTTGTGGCACTTCAATCGCTTGCCATTGCGCATCGCCGGCGAACACCTCGGCGTATTCCTTGTGAAACATCGCGGTGTCGACCTGGCTGACCGCCGCGGCGATTTCCTGGCTGGTGGGCCAGATATCCCGCAGGTACACCGGATTGCCGTTCTGGTCGTTGCCCAGTGGTTCGCTGGCGATGTCGATCCGCACCGTGCCGGCCAGGGCATAGGCCACTACCAAGGGTGGCGAGGCCAGCCAGTTGGTTTTCACCAGCGGGTGGACCCGGCCTTCGAAGTTGCGGTTGCCCGACAGCACCGAGGCGACGGTCAGGTCGGAGCCCTGGATGGCTTTCTCGATCGGCTCCGGCAGCGGCCCGGAGTTGCCGATGCAGGTGGTACAGCCGTAACCCACCAAGGCGAAGCCGAGCTGATCGAGATAAGGCGTCAGGCCCGCGGCCTTGTAATAGTCGGTGACCACCTTGGAGCCGGGGGCCAAGGAACTCTTGACCCAGGGTTTGCGGGTCAGGCCCTTTTCCACGGCCTTTTTCGCCAGCAGTCCGGCGGCCATCATCACGCTCGGGTTGGAGGTGTTGGTGCAGGAGGTAATGGCGGCAATCACCACCGCGCCGTTTTTCAGGCGATAGGTGTGGCCTTCATATTGATAATCCGCCTCGCCGACCAGATCGGCATTGCCCACCGCGACACCGCCGCCGCCCTCACTTTCCAGGCGACCCTCTTCCTTGCTGGTGGGTTTGACCGCCAGGCCGAGGAAGTCGCTGAAGGCCTGGGCGACGTTGGGCAGCGATACCCGGTCCTGCGGGCGTTTCGGCCCGGCAAGACTGGCTTCGACGCTGCTCATGTCCAGCGCCAGGCTGTCGCTGAACTGCGGTTCCTGGCCGGGCAGGCGCCACAGGCCCTGGGCCTTGCTGTAGGCCTCGACCAGCTTGACCACGGCATCGGGCCGCCCGGACAGGCGCAGGTAGTCCAGAGTGACGTCATCCACCGGGAAGAAACCGCAGGTGGCGCCGTACTCCGGCGCCATGTTGGCCAGGGTCGCACGGTCGGCTAATGGCAGCTCTGCCAGGCCATCGCCATAGAACTCGACGAATTTGCCCACCACGCCTTTCTTGCGCAGCATCTGCGTCACCGTCAGAACGAGGTCGGTGGCGGTGATGCCTTCCTTGAGCTTGCCGCTGAGCTTGAAGCCGATCACTTCCGGAATCAGCATCGACACCGGTTGCCCGAGCATCGCCGCTTCCGCTTCGATCCCGCCAACGCCCCAGCCGAGCACGCCGAGGCCGTTGATCATGGTGGTGTGGGAGTCGGTGCCCACCAGGGTGTCGGGAAAGGCGTAGGTGCGGCCGTCTTCTTCCTTGGTCCAGACCGTGCGGCCGAGGTACTCGAGGTTGACCTGGTGGCAGATGCCGGTGCCGGGCGGCACCACGCTGAAATTATCGAACGCGCTCTGGCCCCAGCGCAGGAACGCATATCGCTCCCCGTTACGCTGCATTTCGATGTCGACGTTCTGTTCGAACGCACCGCTGCTGGCAAAGGCGTCGACCATCACCGAGTGGTCGATCACCAGGTCCACCGGCGACAGCGGATTGATCCGCTGCGGATCGCCACCGGCCTTGGCCATGGCGGCGCGCATGGCCGCGAGGTCGACCACCGCCGGCACGCCGGTGAAGTCCTGCATCAGCACACGCGCCGGGCGGTACTGGATTTCCCGGTCGCTGCGCCGCTCCTTGAGCCAGCCGGCGAGGGCCTTGAGATCGGTGCCGGTGACGGTCTTGCCGTCCTCCCAGCGCAGCAGGTTTTCCAGCAGGACTTTCAGGGACATCGGCAACGCATCGAGGTTGCCCAGGGCTTTGGCGGCTTCCGGCAAGCTGAAGTAATGGTAGGTCCGGTCGTCGACTGGCAGGGTCTTGAGGGTTTTCAGGCTATCGAGGGACGGCATTGAAGTCACTCCTTTGAGTCCGCACGGCTACGGACTGACGGGACGGGCAGAGCACTAAACCTAGCGCTGTTTTCAGTAGCTGGCTAATAACTGGACTCTATGGGCAAGTCCAAGGTTCCGAAGTCAGCTATCATGCGCCGGTTTTCGTGACAGGCTTTGCTACAGGGCAAGTTTGCGCACAATTGCCCAGGAGATTTAATGAACACGCTCTTTATGCATTGCCGTCCAGGTTTCGAAGGCGAAGTCTGCTCGGAAATCGCCGATCTCGCTGCACACCTGAATGTGTCCGGTTACGCCAAGGCCAAGCCGAACACCGCTTGTGCCGAATTTGTCTGCACTGAAGCCGACGGTGCCGAGCGCCTGATGCGTGGCCAACGCTTTTCGCAGTTGATCTTCCCGCGGCAATGGGCGCGCGGCACCTTCATCGACTTGCCGGAAACCGACCGCATCAGCGTGATCCTCGCCCACATGGCCGATTTTCCGGTGTGTGGCAGCCTGTGGCTGGAGATGGTCGACACCAACGACGGCAAAGAGCTGTCGAACTTCTGCAAGAAATTCGAAGTGCACCTGCGCAAGGCGCTGATCGCCGCCGGCAAGCTGGTGGACGATGCGCACAAGCCGCGCCTGCTGCTGACCTTCAAGAGCGGTCGTGAAGTGTTCCTTGGCCTGGCCGAAGCGAACAACTCGGCGATGTGGCCGATGGGTATTCCGCGTTTGAAATTCCCCCGCGAGGCGCCGAGCCGCTCGACCCTCAAGCTGGAAGAGGCCTGGCACCACTTCATCCCCCGCGAACAATGGGACGAGCGCCTGCACAGCGACATGACCGGCGTCGACCTCGGCGCCGCGCCGGGCGGCTGGACCTGGCAACTGGTCAACCGCGGCATGCTGGTCACCGCCATCGACAACGGTCCGATGGCCGAAAGCCTGATGGACACGGGTCTGGTGCAACACCTAATGGCCGATGGTTTTACCTTCAAGCCCAAGCAGCCGGTGGATTGGATGGTCTGCGACATCGTCGAGAAACCGGCGCGCAACGCCGCCATGCTCGAAGAGTGGATCGGCGAAGGGCATTGCCGTGAGGCGGTGGTCAACCTGAAGCTGCCGATGAAGCAGCGTTACGCCGAGGTCAAGCGCTTGCTCGAGCGCATCGAGGAAGGCTTTAAGGCCCGTGGAATCAAGGTCGACATTGGCTGCAAGCAGCTGTATCACGACCGCGAGGAAGTGACCTGCCACCTGCGTCGGCATGATGTGAGCAAGCCAAAGAAACGCTGAGTTCGCGTCACAGATGACGATACCCCCGGCATTGCGCGACAATGCCGGTCAGTTTCAGGAGTCCACCATGAGTGAAATGATCAACACGCCGGTCGACGGCACCCTCGACGCCACAGGCCTGAATTGCCCGGAGCCGGTGATGATGCTGCACCAGCACATCCGCGACCTGGTCCCCGGTGGCCTGCTCAAGGTCATCGCCACCGACCCCTCGACCCGCCGCGATATTCCCAAGTTTTGCGTGTTCCTCGACCATGAACTGGTGGGGCAGCATGAAGAGGCGGGGACCTATCTGTATTGGATTCGCAAGAAAGCCTGACAATACAACCCTTGTAGGAGCGAGCCTGCTCGCGATGGCGGTGGGTCAGTCGACACCTCTGTCGGATGTGCCGTCTGCTTCGCTGGCAAGCCAGCTCCTACAAGGATTTCGCAGGACTCATGCCCTAGGGAATCGACTCGAAACCTCCAGAAAGGCTCTTACTGCACCAACCGAATCCGCTTGCGCGCACTGCGCACCAGCCTGATCGACAGCATCAGCGCCGCGCAGCTCAGGCCGGCGATCAAACCTTCCCACAGCCCGCTCGGGCCGCTGGCCGGGCCGAACCAATCGGTCAATCCCAACACGTAACCCACCGGCAAGCCGATCCCCCAGTAGGCGAACAGGGTCAGGATCATCGTCACCCGGGTGTCCTGGTAACCACGCAGGGCGCCGGCGCAGATCACCTGGATCGCGTCGGAGAACTGGTACAGCGCGGCATACACAATCAGCATCGAAGCGATCTGGATCACCGTCTGGTCCGGGGTGTAGATCGAGGCAATGGGTTCGCGCAGCACCAGGATCAAGGTTGCCGAGAAGGCCGCAAACACCAGCGCCGCGCCAAGCCCGACCTTCGCCGCAAAGCGTGCCTGATAAGGATTGCCGGCGCCCAGCGCCTGACCGACCCGCACCGTAACTGCCATTCCCAGCGAATAGGGAATCATGAACAGCAGCGAGCTGATGTTCAGGGCAATCTGGTGCCCGGCGACCACGGTCGAGCCGAGGCTGCCGATCAGCAGCGCGATGACGGCGAATATGCTCGACTCGGCGAACACCGCGATGCCGATCGGCAGGCCGATGCTGATCAGGCGCTTGATCGGCGCCCACTGCGGACGATCGAAGCGCACCAGCACCCGTGTCCTGGCATAAAACGCTGCGCAGCGAGTCCAGCCGGCCATGCTCAGGGCCATGAACCACATGACAATCCCGCTGGCCCAGCCGCAACCGACGCCGCCCAGGGCCGGGAGGCCGAAGTGACCGTAGATCAGTGCATAGTTCAGCGGGATGTTCAGCAGCAGGCCGCAGACGCCGATGATCATGCTCGGGCGGGTGCGGCCCATGCCGTCGCTGTAGCAGCGCAGCACATAGTAGAAGGCGATCCCGGGGAAACCGAAGGCGATGCCCTGCAGGTAGCCCATGCTCGGCTCGATCAGCTGCGGATCGACCTTCATCCAGTGCAGGATCGGCTCGGCGCTGAGCAACAGGGCACTGCCGAGCAGGCCGACACACAACGCCAGCCACAGTGCCTGACGCACCAGCGGGGCAATCTCGTCATGCTGCTGTGCACCGAAACGCTGGGCGACCTTCGGTGTGGTGGCCAGCAGCACGCCGGTCATCAGCAGGTAGACCGGAATCCAGATCGAGTTGCCCAGCGCCACGGCTGCGAGGTCTCGCGGGCTGACCCGGCCGGCCATGACCGCATCGACGAAGCCCATCGCGGTGGTCGCCAGCTGCGCGATCATGATCGGCACGGCCAGGGCGAGCAGGCCCTTGAGTTCCAGGCGAACCGGCGTGGTGCGGGGCAGGGTGGCGGTGTTGTCAGTCACGGAATTCACAGGCAAAGCGTCCAAAAGGTTTTGATGCGCAAGGCGGCGCATTCTACGCCTTGACGCAACAGTCAGGAAAATTCCTCTGTTAGGGATTTGTAAAGCCGCCCCAGGGGAGCTGCGCTACACTGCCGGTCCGCCAAAGGAGCCTGCCATGCTGATTGTTGCTGACGAAAATATCCCGTTGCTCGATGCCTTCTTCCAGGGCTTCGGCGAAATCCGCCGGGTGCCGGGCCGCAGCATTGACCGCGCCACGGTCGAACAGGCCGACGTGCTGCTGGTGCGCTCGGTGACCAACGTTAGCCGCGAGCTGCTCGAAGGTAGCAAGGTCCGCTTCGTCGGCACTTGCACCATCGGCACTGATCATCTGGACCTCGATTATTTTCAACAGGCCGGAATTACCTGGTCCAGCGCGCCCGGTTGCAACGCTCGGGGCGTGGTCGACTACGTACTGGGTAGCCTGTTGACCCTGGCGGAAATCGAAGGGGTGCCACTGGCTGAACGCACCTATGGTGTGGTCGGTGCCGGTGAGGTCGGCGGTCGGTTGGTCAAGGTGCTCAAGGGCCTGGGCTGGAACGTGCTGGTCTGCGACCCGCCACGCGCGGGGGCCGGCGGCGATTACGTGGCGCTGGAGCAGATCATCGCGCAGTGCGACGTGATCAGCCTGCACACGCCCCTGACCCAGGCCGGCGAACATCCGACCTGGCACTTGTTCGACCGTCAGCGCTTGCAGCAGCTCAAACCCGGCGCCTGGTTGATCAACGCCAGCCGTGGCCCGGTGGTAGACAACAACGCCCTGCGCGAAGTGATGCTCGAGCGCGAGGACCTGCAAGCGGTGCTGGATGTCTGGGAAGGTGAGCCGAGTGTCGATATCGCCCTGGCCGATTTGTGCGTGATCGCCACCCCGCATATCGCCGGCTACAGCCTGGACGGCAAGCAACGGGGCACGGCGCAGATCTATCAGGCGTTCTGCCAGTTCCTCGGTCAGCCGGCCACGGTGTCCCTCGATCAACTGCTGCCTGCGCCTTGGCTGGCGCAGGTCGGCCTGAGTGCCAGCAGTGATCCGGCCTGGGCCCTGGCCATGCTGTGTCGCGGCGTCTACGACCCGCGCCGTGACGACGCCGACTTCCGCCGCAGCCTGGTGGTGGCCGGTGCCGAGCAGCGCAGTGCCTTCGACCTGCTGCGCAAGCAATACCCGGAACGCCGCGAGATCGACGGCCTGAACGTGCGGATCGAGGGCGATTCCCCTGAGTTGCGGCAGCTCGTCCAGGCCCTCGGCGCGCAGTTGGCCTGAGAAAACGGGGGCATAAAAAACCCGGCGCAAACGGGGCCGGGTTCGAAGATTTCAGGCTGTAGTCACTTTTGTTCGGCAGGCTTGACCAATCGCTGGTCCAGTTCGCGGCATGCGTCCTGGATCATGTCTTCAGTGATCGGTACTTCGCGCCCTTGAGCGTCGATGATGGCGCACCCCAGAGACTGGTGCGGCTGCGTGCGGATCACTTGAATCTTGTCATCGCTGCGGTGTTGCAAGGACATGGCCTGTCTCCTCATCAGGTGGTGCGTTTACTTTAGATCCGCCAAATGACCACACTGTGACAAACCGGTCACGTGAGCAGGCGGTATCTCAGTCCAACAGAAATATCCGGTAACTTCCAGCCGCACTTTAGACCGATAGCATCTAGCTTCTAGTATTGGCGGACATATTCAATCCGACTGATTGCTATTCACCGGGTTCCCGGCCACTTGTCGGTGTACGCTCATTTCCACGACTTACCGATTCGGATGATTCTGATGCTGTCTGCCCGTCACCGCCGCGCGCTGCGCTTGTCCCTGGATTTCATTGCTCCCTATCGCTGGCAGGCGCTGGGTGCGTTGCTGGCACTGGTCGTCACTGCCGGCATCACCTTGTCCATGGGCCAGGGCATTCGCCTGTTGGTGGACCAGGGCTTCATGACCCAGTCCCCGCACTTGCTCAACCAGAGCATCGGTTTGTTCCTGTTGCTGGTGGTAGGCCTGGCAATCGGTACTTTCGCCCGGTTCTACCTGGTGTCGTGGATCGGCGAGCGCTGCGTGGCGGATATTCGCCGACAGGTGTTCAACCATCTGATCTACCTGCATCCGGGCTTCTACGAAGATAACCGCAGTTCCGAGATTCAATCGCGGCTGACCGCCGATACCACCTTGTTGCAATCGGTGATCGGTTCCTCGCTTTCGCTGTTTCTACGCAACGCGCTGATGGTCCTTGGCGGCATTGTGCTGCTGTTCATCACCAACCCTAAATTGACCAGCATAGTCGTGGTGGCCTTGCCGCTGGTGCTGGCACCGATCCTGATCTTCGGTCGGCGTGTGCGCAGCCTGTCGCGCCTGAGCCAGGACCGGATTGCCGATGTCGGCAGTTACGTTTCCGAAACCCTGGGCCAGATCAAAACCGTGCAGGCCTACAACCATCAGCCGCAGGATGAGCAGCGTTTCGCGGTGACCGTGGAGCAGGCGTTCGACACTGCACGTAAACGCATCCTGCAGCGTGCCTGGCTGATTACCCTGGTGATCATCCTGGTGCTGGGGGCGGTGGGGGTGATGCTCTGGGTCGGCGGCATGGACGTGATCGCCGGGCGCATCAGTGCCGGTGAGTTGGCGGCGTTCGTGTTCTACAGCCTGATCGTCGGCAGCGCCTTTGGCACCCTGAGCGAAGTGATTGGCGAACTGCAGCGGGCCGCTGGTGCCGCGGAACGGATTGCCGAACTGCTGCGTGCGCAGAACATCATTCAGCCGCCGGCGACAGGCAAGGTCATCCTGCCGGAGCGGGTAAGGGGCGAATTGCAACTGGAGGATGTGCGCTTTTCCTATCCATCACGCCCTGAAAGCTATGCCGTCGATGGCTTGAGCCTGACGATCAACGCCGGCGAAACCCTGGCGCTGGTGGGGCCTTCGGGGGCAGGCAAGTCAACGGTTTATGACTTGCTGCTGCGTTTCTACGACCCGCTGCACGGGCGCATCCTGCTGGACGGCGTGCCACTGACCCAACTCGATCCCGAGGACTTGCGCCGCTGCTTCGCCCTGGTCTCGCAAACCCCGGCGCTGTTTTTCGGCAGCATTGAAGAGAACATCCGTTACGGCAAACCCGATGCGACCCTGGCAGAAGTCCAGGAGGCCGCGCGGATTGCTTATGCCCACGACTTCATCGAACAGATGCCCCAGGGCTACCAGACTCATCTCGGTGATGGCGGGCTCGGGCTGTCCGGTGGCCAGCGCCAACGCCTGGCCATCGCCCGCGCCTTGCTGGTGGATGCGCCGATCCTGCTGCTCGACGAAGCCACCAGCGCCCTCGACGCCCAGAGCGAACACCTGATCCAGCAAGCCCTGCCGAGCCTGATGCAAAACCGCACCACCCTGGTCATCGCCCACCGCCTGGCCACGGTCAAAAACGCCGACCGGATTGCGGTGATGGATCAGGGCAAGTTGGTGGCGGTAGGCACCCATCAGGAGCTGATCGCGAGCAATGCGCTGTATGCACGATTGGCGGCGTTGCAGTTCAACGATGGGCGGGCGACCGCATGAGCTGGCACACCCTTTTTGACCGACCAAGTAACCGACCAAGTAACCGACTAAGTAGCAAAGCCGCTGCGGGCACTTGACGATCTGCAGGTGTGAACGGGTTTGCACCTAAGGTCGTTATCATTTGTTTGAAATAAAAAATGCCCGCATTTCTCAATGCGGGCTTTTTCATCAGCGCCTCAAATCGCCTCACTGATCATCAAAATACCGCTCATGCCAATCCACCAGCGGTTGCGGTGAATTGAGCTTCTGGCCGTAGATCACCGAATACGACAGGACGTTCTGCACGTACTGGCGGGTTTCGTCGAACGGGATGCTTTCCACCCAGACGTCGAAACTCAGGTGATCGGCGCCACGCAGCCACTGCCGTACGCGACCGGGGCCGGCGTTGTAGGCGGCGGAAGCGAGGACCCGGTTGCCGTTGAACTGACTGTGGACCTGACTCAGGTAGGCGGCACCGAGCTGGATGTTCTTGTCCGGATCCAGCACTTGCTGGGGCGAGGCCAGCGGGATGCTGAACTTGCGCGCGGTTTCCTTGGCGGTGCCGGGCATCAACTGCATCAGGCCGCTGGCGCCGACGCCGGAGCGGGCGTCATCCATGAAGGCGCTTTCCTGGCGGGTGATGGCGAATACCCAACTCGAATGCAGGCCACGGACCTTGGCTTCGCGGACCAAAGTGTTGCGGTGGGCCATCGGGAAGCGAATGTCCAGATCGTCCCAGTACTGCGCCTGGCTGATGGTGCGGATGGCCGGGAAATACCATTTCAGGTCGTAGGCCAACTTGGCCTGGGCGACCATTTCATCGCGGTTGAAGTGACGGCTGACGTGGTACCACTCGCGACGGCCATCGACGATCTGCCCGCGTGCATGGAACTCCAGGGCGCGGCGCACACCGGGGGTGTTGCGCACCTTGTTGATCACCGCCTGGCTGAGCACCAACGGTTTGTTGTTCAGTGAATAGGGCGATTGCGAGCGATCGGCGGCGAGGAAACCGTAGAAGTCACGTTCGCGCGCCAGATTCTTGTACAGGGTCTGCGCTTCCGGGTTTTGCGGTTGCGCCAGCTCCAGGCTGCGGGCCTGCCAATACCGCCAGCGGTTGGTGGTGGCGAGGTCTTGCGGCAGGCGTCGGGTCAACTGGTAGGCGTCGTCCCAGCGGGCCAGGCGCAGCAGCAGGCGCAAGCGCCATTCGGACACCGTGTTGTCGCGCAGTTCCGGGTCGTATTTGGTCATCACATCGAGGGCGCGACCGTCGAAACGGCGGGCCAGGGTCAGGCCGATTTCCCGGGCGATCGCGACTTTTTCATCGCGGGAAAAGTGCATGCTGCTGGCGTAGCCGTCAAGCAGGGCCATCGCCCGGTCCGGGTCCTGGCGCGCCAGACGGCGCAGGCCGAGGCTGACCACGTCGGCCATGGGTTCATCGGCCGGGGCGAAGCGTGACGGGTTGTTCAGCAGTTCCGGATTTTGCGCCACGTCCACCAGCAGGCGGCCGCGGGGGGCGAGGGTGGTCATGCTGTTGACCAGGCTGTTGGCCAGCGCATAGTTGCGGGCCTGGGCGGCCAACTTGGCGCGCTCCCAGCGCTTCTGCTCGGTCAGTTGGCCTTGCGATGCCCACATGCCGAACAGCGCATCGCAGGCCGCCGGTTGGGATTTGCCGGTCAGCCATAGCTTCTCGGTGTTGGCGTAGCCTTCGGCCTTGAGGTTGTGGCTGATCTGGTACTGCGCGTTGAGGCAGTCCAGTTCGGTGAAATTCATCTTCGGGTCGTAGTACTTGACGAAGGTCGTCCAGTCGCCGCGATCGGCCAGCCAGCGCAACCAGCGCAGTTTCATCCAGTTGGCTTGGGGCAGGTCGCCGTGCTCGGCGAGGAATTTCTCGATCTCTTCGTTGCTCGCGCTTTTCAGGCGGGCGGTCAGTTCGTCGTACGCCAGGTACGGCTCAAGCGGGTAGTCGGCGAGGGCCTGGCTGTAGCGAAAGTACGGGCCGGTGTCGCCCTTGGCCAGCGCGCGTTTGGCTTCATCGTAGTACTGGCGCTGGGTGGAGAGGTCCACCGCCTGGGCGGATTGAACGGCGGAGGCCGAGAGGAGCAGGCAGGATAAAAAGCTGAAAAGGCGACTGCGCATGTGACATCCGGGCAGAGAAAACATGACAAGTGCCAGCAGGAGCCAGCACTGATTATCCGTAGCTTAGCCTTTTGCCAGCAACGGGTGAAAGCTTTGCCGGCCCGTCGGCACAAGTTCGCAACAATTAATGTGCAGAGTGCTCCGACAGTGAAAATGCCGGCCTTCTGCAGCCTCAACTCAGGTAGAATGCGCGCCCGGTTTTTGGAGAAGCTCATGACCCTGCTCAAATTCAGCGATGTGTCCCTTGCATTCGGCGCGATGCCGTTGTTGGACAAGGTGTCCTGGCAGATCGCCCGTGGTGAGCGGGTGTGCATCATCGGCCGCAACGGCACTGGCAAGTCCAGCATGATGAAACTGGTCAAGGGCGACCAGAAGCCCGATGACGGCTCGGTGTGGCGTGCCCCCGGTCTGAAAATCGGCGAATTGCCGCAAGAATTGCCGGTGGCCGACGAGCGGACAGTGTTCGACGTGGTTGCCGAAGGCCTGGATGGCGTTGGCGCGCTGCTCGCCGAATATCACCACCTGAGCCAGAACATCGTCACCGACGCCGACCTGGACAAACTGATGCACGTCCAGCACGACCTCGAAGCCCGCGACGGCTGGCGCTTGCAGACTCTGGTCGACAGCACCCTGAGCCGCCTGCAGTTGCCGGCTGACAAGACCCTCGCCGAATTGTCCGGCGGCTGGCGTCGTCGCGTCCTGCTGGCGCAGGCGCTGGTGTCCGAGCCGGACCTGCTGCTGCTCGACGAGCCAACCAACCACCTGGACATCGGTGCAATCGCCTGGCTTGAAGAGGCGCTGAAGGATTTCCAGGGCGCCGTGCTGTTCATCACCCACGACCGTTCTTTCCTGCAGAACCTCGCGACCCGCATCCTCGAGCTGGATCGCGGCGGCCTGATCGACTGGAACGGCGACTACGCCAGCTTCCTCGTGCACAAGGAAGCCGAACTCGCCGCCGAAGCCACCGCCAACGCGCTGTTCGACAAGCGCCTGGCCCAGGAAGAGGTGTGGATTCGCCAAGGCATCAAGGCCCGGCGTACCCGTAACGAAGGCCGTGTACGTGCCCTCAAGGCCCTGCGTGTCGAGCGCAGCGAGCGTCGTGAACGCACTGGCAAGGCCAACATCCAGCTGGAAACCGCCGAGAAGTCCGGCAAGCAGGTGATGGTTCTCGAGAACGTCAGCTTCGCCCACCCGGGTGGTCCGTTCCTGATCAAGGACTTCTCCATGGTCCTGCAGCGCGGCGACCGCATCGGCCTGCTCGGCGCCAACGGCACCGGCAAGACCACTTTGCTCAAGCTGATGCTCAGCGGCCTGCAGCCGAGCAGCGGCAAGGTCGAGGAAGGCACCAAGATCGACGTCGCTTACTTCGATCAGTTGCGTCACCAGTTGGACCTGGAAAAGACCGTGATCGATAACGTCGCCGAAGGCCGCGACTTTATCGATATCGATGGCCAGAGCCGCCACGTGCTGAGCTACCTCGGCGACTTCCTGTTCAGCCCGCAGCGTGCGCGCACGCCGGTCAAGGCGCTGTCTGGCGGCGAGCGTGCCCGTCTGTTGCTGGCCAAGCTGTTCAGCAAGCCGGCCAACCTGCTGGTCCTCGACGAGCCGACCAACGACCTCGACGTGGAAACCCTCGAGCTGCTCGAAGAAGTGCTGTTGACCTTCAACGGCACCGTGCTGATGGTCAGCCACGACCGGGCATTCCTCGACAACGTGGTCACCAGCACCCTGGTCTTCGAAGGTGAAGGCAAGGTGCGTGAATATGTCGGTGGTTATCAGGACTGGCTGCGCCAGGGTGGCTCGCCGCGCCTGTTGGGTGTGACCGAGAGCAAATCCGGCAAGGCCGACCTGAACTCGGCAGTGGTCACCGCAGCCCCGGCTCCGGTGGCTGCCGTGGAAGCACCGGCGGCGAAGAAGAAGCTCAGCTACAAGTTGCAGCGCGAACTGGAAGCCCTGCCGGCGCAGATCGACGCCATGGAGCAGCAGATCGCAGCGGTCGAAGCACAAATGGCCGACGCCGGCTTCTACCAGCGTCCATCGACCGAAACTGCAGCGGTGATCGCGCAGTTGGAAAAGCTGCAGGCTGAGCTGGACCTGCTGGTCGAGCGCTGGGCCGAGCTGGATGCCTGATTGATCCGGCATTAAAAAAGCCCGGCCTCAGTGATGAGTGCCGGGCTTTTCACATATCAGAAGCGCTGTTATTTGCTTTTGCTTTGCAAGCGTACAGCCAGTACGTCACAGGGTGCGCCGTGCAGGACGTCGTTGGCGGTGGAGCCCAGCAGCAGCGCCAGGCCGTGGCGGCCATGGCTGCCGACCACGATCAGGTCACAGGTTTGTTCCTTGGCCAAGCCGTGGATCTCCTGGCGTGGCTGGCCGTAGGTCAAATGACTGTTGTCCTTGGTCAGCTCCGGGTATTTCTGGATCAGACGATCCAGGCGTTCCTTGGCCTGGTCGAACTGCTGTTGTTGCAGTTGCGACAGGTCCATCGGCACGTCGCCGCCAAACGCCATGGCCATGGGTTCGACGATATGCACCAGCGACAGTTTGGCGCCATTGCTCGTTGCCAGCTCGCGAGCGCGATGGATCACGGGGTCGCACTCTTCGGTCAGGTCTACAGCGACCAGAATGTGGTTGTAAGGCATGAGGTGCACCTCCGGTGGATGGCGATAGTAATAAGTATGGCTGGTTTCAGGCGGATTGGTTTCGACAGAGATCAATGCCCCGATCAAAAAACGGGAGTACAGATATGACGGTCTGGATAGTGGTGTCAATCCTTGCAGTGATGCTCAGCCCCCTGGCATGGCTCGCGCCGTCGCGTCGCCAGGGTGGCCGGATGGCCCTGCGCATGGAAGCGCGCCGCATCGGCCTGGCCATGCAGCTGGCGCCCCAGGAGTGGCCGCACTGGTTGCTGCCAGAGCCGCCCAACCCCTGTGCGCAGTACCATCGACCACGGCGTGGCACTCAGCCGGCGTGCTGGAGTTACTGGCAGAAAAGCCCGGGGCTGTGGGTCAATCAGTGGCAGGAAACTTGTGAAGATCCGGCCTTGCTGATTCATTTCGAAAAGTTGCCGGGCAATGTCTACAAAGTCGAGGCCGACAAGCAGATGATTACCCTGTACTGGGGTGAAAAGGGCGATGCGCAGGTGCTGCAGCAGATCGACGCAACGCTCAAGGCGCTCGCCTGAGCGCCAATCGCAGGCATTAAAAAGCCCGACATTCAGCATCGGGCTGGAGTTGGCCAGGCAGGCCGGAAATTTTCTGTAGCGCTGATTCCGCGTTTGGGCACTCGCCGCATACGCACGGTTTTTCGTCTATCGTCCCCGCCAGCGTAGCGCCTTGCGCGCGATCTGCAACAGATTAGGGCGACGTTTCTAAATATTGATTCTATGAATGACAGTGCATGCAGCGGCGTGTTGCTGGTCTTCGTGCTACGGAAATGACCGCAAAGTCGCGTTTCAACCCGTGTTTCAGGCGATTGACAATTGTCGGAAATTCCGTGAAGGTGACGTACCCAAATCAAACGGGCGTATGAATTGAGCGTTTGTATTTCAGACCGCTCCTACAGAATCCCGACTATCGCGTTGGCGGGTGTGTGTCTGGTGGATAGGTGTCAGTATCGACGTCAGCGTCCTTGCCGACCCAGAACATCAGCGTCCGACGTGTACTGTTCAGCTTCCATATCGTGGAGATCAGTTGATGATTTACGAAGGTAAAGCCATCACGGTTAAGGCTCTTGAAAGTGGCATCGTCGAACTCAAGTTCGACCTCAAGGGTGAGTCCGTCAACAAGTTCAACCGTCTAACCCTGAACGAACTGCGTCAGGCCGTGGACGCCATCAAGGCAGATGCGTCGGTCAAGGGTGTGATCGTCAGCAGCGGCAAGGACGTGTTCATCGTCGGCGCCGACATCACCGAATTCGTCGACAACTTCAAGCTGCCGGATGCCGAGCTTGTGGCGGGTAACCTCGAAGCCAACAAGATTTTCAGCGATTTCGAAGACCTCAACGTGCCGACCGTTGCCGCGATCAATGGCATCGCGCTGGGTGGCGGTCTGGAAATGTGCCTGGCTGCGGACTACCGCGTCATGTCCACCAGCGCCAAGATCGGCCTGCCGGAAGTCAAGCTGGGTATCTACCCGGGCTTCGGCGGCACCGTGCGCCTGCCGCGTCTGATCGGTGCCGACAACGCCATCGAGTGGATTGCCGCCGGCAAGGAAAACCGTGCTGAAGACGCGCTCAAAGTCGGCGCAGTCGATGCCGTGGTCGAAGCCGACAAGCTGCAGGCTGCTGCGCTGGAACTGATCAAACGCGCGATCTCCGGCGAGTTCGACTACAAGGCCAAGCGCCAGCCGAAGCTGGAAAAGCTCAAGCTGAACGCAATCGAGCAGATGATGGCTTTCGAAACCGCCAAGGGTTTCGTGGCCGGCCAGGCTGGCCCGAACTACCCGGCGCCGGTTGAAGCGATCAAGACCATCCAGAAAGCCGCCAACTTCGGTCGTGACAAGGCGCTGGAAGTCGAAGCCGCCGGTTTCGTCAAACTGGCCAAGACCTCTGCCGCGCAGAGCTTGATCGGCCTGTTCCTGAACGATCAGGAGCTGAAGAAAAAGGCCAAGGCCTACGATGAAATCGCCCAGGACGTGAAGCAGGCTGCCGTATTGGGCGCCGGTATCATGGGTGGCGGTATCGCCTATCAGTCGGCCTCCAAAGGCACGCCGATCCTGATGAAGGACATCAACGAGCACGGGATCGAGCAGGGTCTGGCCGAAGCCGCCAAGCTGCTGGTGAGCCGCGTTGAGAAAGGTCGCATGACCGCGGCGAAAATGGCTGAAGTGCTTAACGGCATTCGTCCTACCCTGTCCTACGGCGACTTCGGTCACGTCGACCTGGTGGTTGAAGCGGTCGTCGAGAACCCGAAGGTCAAGCAAGCGGTGCTGGCTGAAGTCGAAGACAAGGTCAAGGAAGACACCATCCTGGCCTCGAACACCTCGACCATTTCCATCAGCCTGCTGGCCAAGGCCCTCAAGCGTCCGGAAAACTTCGTCGGCATGCACTTCTTCAACCCGGTGCACATGATGCCGCTGGTGGAAGTGATCCGTGGCGAGAAGTCCAGCGAGCTGGCCGTCGCCACCACCGTTGCCTACGCCAAGAAAATGGGCAAGAACCCGATCGTGGTCAATGATTGCCCGGGCTTCCTGGTCAACCGCGTGCTGTTCCCGTACTTCGGCGGTTTCGCCAAGCTGGTCAGCGCCGGCGTGGACTTCGTGCGCATCGACAAGATCATGGAAAAATTCGGCTGGCCAATGGGCCCGGCGTACCTGATGGACGTGGTCGGCATCGACACCGGTCACCACGGTCGTGACGTGATGGCAGAAGGCTTCCCAGACCGCATGAAGGACGACCGTCGCTCGGCCGTCGACGTGCTCTACGAAGCCAAGCGCCTGGGCCAGAAAAATGGCAAGGGCTTCTACGCCTACGAGACCGACAAGCGCGGCAAGCAGAAGAAGGTTGCCGATCCGTCGGTGCTTGAAGTGCTCAAGCCGATCGTCTACGAGCAGCGCGACGTCACTGACGAAGACATCATCAACTGGATGATGATCCCACTGTGCCTGGAAACCGTGCGTTGCCTGGAAGACGGCATCGTCGAAACCGCTGCCGAAGCCGACATGGGCCTGGTCTACGGTATTGGTTTCCCTCCATTCCGTGGCGGTGCGCTGCGCTACATCGATTCGATCGGTGTCGCCGAGTTCGTTGCCCTGGCTGACCAGTACGCTGACTTGGGCGCGCTCTACCACCCGACCGCGAAGCTGCGCGAAATGGCCAAGAACGGCCAGAGCTTCTTCGGTTAAGCGCCCCCAACTAGAGTGAGAGTGAACGTATGAGCTTGAATCCTAGAGACGTCGTGATTGTCGACTTCGGTCGTACTCCGATGGGCCGCTCCAAGGGCGGCATGCACCGCAACACCCGCGCCGAAGACATGTCGGCGCACCTGATCAGCAAGTTGCTGGAACGCAACGTCAAGGTCGACCCGAACGAAGTCGAAGACGTGATCTGGGGCTGTGTCAACCAGACCCTGGAGCAGGGCTGGAACATCGCCCGCATGGCTTCCTTGATGACGCAGATCCCGCACACCTCGGCCGGCCAGACCGTCAGCCGCCTGTGTGGCTCGTCGATGAGCGCCCTGCACACCGCTGCACAAGCAATCATGACCGGTAACGGTGACGTTTTCGTGGTTGGCGGCGTCGAGCATATGGGTCATGTGAGCATGATGCACGGTGTCGATCCGAACCCGCACATGTCGCTGTACGCGGCAAAAGCCTCGGGCATGATGGGCCTGACCGCAGAAATGCTCGGCAAGATGCACGGCATTACCCGTGAGCAGCAGGATGCCTTCGGCGTGCGCTCCCACCAACTCGCCCACAAGGCGACCGTGGAAGGCAAATTCAAGGACGAAATCATCCCGATGCAGGGCTACGACGAGAATGGTTTCCTGAAACTGTTCGACTACGACGAAACCATTCGTCCGGAAACCACCCTGGAAAGCCTGGCGGCCCTCAAGCCAGCCTTCAATCCAAAGGGCGGCACCGTGACTGCCGGTACTTCGTCGCAGATCACCGATGGTGCTTCGTGCATGATCGTGATGTCGGCGCAGCGTGCCCAGGACCTCGGTATCCAGCCTATGGCGGTGATCCGCTCCATGGCAGTGGCGGGTGTGGATCCGGCGATCATGGGCTATGGTCCAGTACCGGCAACCCAGAAAGCGTTGAAGCGTGCCGGCCTGGGTATTGCCGATATCGACTTCTTCGAGCTCAACGAAGCTTTCGCTGCACAGGCCCTGCCAGTGCTGAAAGATCTGAAAGTGCTCGACAAGATGAACGAGAAGGTTAACCTGCACGGCGGCGCGATCGCCCTGGGTCACCCGTTCGGTTGCTCCGGTGCCCGTATCTCCGGCACCTTGCTGAACGTGATGAAGCAGAATAGCGGCACCTTCGGGGTAGCCACTATGTGCATTGGTCTCGGCCAAGGCATCTCCACCGTCTTCGAACGCGTTTAAGCGATCGTTTGACGCAAGCCGGGGCCTAGTGCCCCGGTTTTTGTTTTTCCGAAGATTTTTTTGTTTTTTATTTCTACAGAATTTGACGAGACCCAGAACATGCCGATCCAGCCCGGGCTGTACCAACATTACAAAGGTCCGCAGTACCGTGTTTTCAATGTTGCACGGCATTCCGAAACCGAAGAAGAAGTGGTCTTCTACCAAGCCCTGTATGGCGATTACGGTTTCTGGGTGCGGCCGTTGAGCATGTTTCTGGAGTCGGCCGAAGTTGACGGCGAGCAGGTCCCGCGCTTTGCTTTGGTGCAGGCCGAACCGAGCCTTTTTTCCAGGTCATGAGGCGAGTGCGCGCAAGACCCTGCGCTTGACCTCACCTTGTAGCCACTATATATAGCGGTGCCGCGTCAGGCGCCAACCGCCTTTCACTTCTCGAATTCAGGAATTTTCTGATCCATGGGCAAATCGCTGGTCATTGTGGAATCCCCGGCTAAGGCCAAGACCATCAACAAGTATCTGGGCAACCAATACGTGGTGAAGTCGAGTATCGGCCATATCCGAGACCTGCCCACCAGTGGATCGGCGAGCGCCAGCAAGGAGCCTGCCGCCAAGCGTGGCAAGGCCGCTGCTGGTGAAGCGCCGGCGCTGTCGCCAAAGGAAAAGGCGCGCAAGCAACTGGTCGCGCGCATGGGTGTCGATCCCGATCATGGCTGGAAAGCCAAGTACGAGATCCTCCCGGGCAAGGAAAAGGTCATCGAAGAACTGCGTCGGCTCGCCAAGGACGCCGACACCATCTATCTCGCAACGGACTTGGACCGCGAGGGGGAAGCCATTGCCTGGCACCTGCGCGAAGCCATCGGTGGGGATGACAGCCGCTACAAGCGCGTGGTGTTCAACGAAATTACCAAGAAGGCGATCCAGGAAGCTTTCTCCGAGCCGGGCGAGTTGGACATCGACCGTGTCAACGCGCAGCAGGCGCGGCGTTTTCTCGATCGCGTAGTGGGTTACATGGTCTCGCCACTGCTGTGGTCGAAGATCGCCCGTGGCCTGTCGGCCGGCCGTGTGCAATCGGTGGCGGTGAAGCTGGTGGTGGAGCGTGAGCGCGAGATTCGTGCCTTCATCCCGGAAGAGTACTGGGAAGTGCACGCCGATCTCGGCACCGCCAAGGGCGCCAATGTGCGCTTTGAAGTAGCTCGCGAAAACGGCGAGGCCTTCAAGCCGCTCAACGAAGCACAGGCCATGGCGGCGCTGGAGAAGCTGAAATCTTCCAGTTACACCATCGCCAAGCGCGAAGACAAACCGACCAGCAGCAAACCGTCGGCGCCGTTCATCACGTCCACCCTGCAACAGGCTGCGAGTAACCGCCTGGGCTTCGGCGTGAAGAAAACCATGATGATGGCTCAGCGTCTGTACGAAGCCGGCTACATCACTTATATGCGTACCGACTCGACCAACCTCTCGGCCGATGCCGTGGCGATGGCTCGTACCTATATTGAAGGCGAGTTCGGCAGCAAGTACCTGCCGGAAACCCCGAACGTCTACAGCAGCAAGGAAGGCGCCCAGGAGGCTCACGAAGCGATTCGTCCTTCCGACGTCAACACCGACCCGAGCAAGCTGTCGGGCATGGAGCGTGATGCCGAGCGGCTCTACGAGCTGATCTGGCGTCAGTTCGTCGCCTGTCAGATGCTCCCGGCCAAATACCTGTCGACCACCGTCAGCGTCGCTGCCAGCGGCTTCGAGTTGCGTGCCAAGGGCCGTATCCTCAAGTTCGACGGCTACACCCGGGTCATGCCGCAGATGGCCAAGCCGGGCGATGACGATGTGTTGCCAGACATGGCTCAGGGCGACGTGCTCAAGCTGATCAAGCTCGATCCAAGCCAGCATTTCACCAAGCCACCGGCGCGCTACTCGGAAGCCAGCCTGGTCAAGGAAATGGAAAAACGCGGGATCGGTCGTCCGTCGACCTACGCGGCGATCATTTCGACCATTCAGGACCGTGGTTATGTGGCGCTGCACAACCGCCGTTTCTACTCGGAAAAAATGGGCGACATCGTCACCGAGCGTCTGTCGGAGAGCTTCTCCAACCTCATGGACTACGGTTTTACCGCCGGCATGGAAGAGAACCTCGATGACGTCGCCCAGGGCGAGCGTGACTGGAAAAACGTGCTGGACGAGTTCTACGGTGACTTCAAGAAGAAACTCGAAGTAGCCGAGAGCCCGGAAAACGGCATGCGCGCCAACCAGCCGGTGATGACCGATATCCCGTGCGTGACCTGCGGTCGTCCGATGCAGATCCGTACCGCCTCGACCGGCGTGTTCCTGGGGTGCTCGGGTTACAGCCTGCCGCCGAAAGAACGCTGCAAGGCCACCGTCAACCTGGTGCCGGGTGATGAAATCGCCGCGGACGACGAGGGTGAGTCGGAGTCGCTGGTACTGCGTGGCAAGCACCGTTGCCCGATTTGCAGCACCGCGATGGACGCTTACCTGCTGGATGAGAAGCGCAAGCTGCACATCTGCGGTAACAACCCTGACTGCAACGGCTACGAGATCGAAGAGGGTAGCTATCGCATCAAGGGCTACGAAGGTCCGAGCCTGGAGTGCGACAAGTGCGGCAGCGAAATGCAATTGAAGACCGGCCGTTTCGGCAAGTTCTTCGGCTGCACCAATGCCACCTGCAAGAACACTCGCAAGCTGCTGAAAAGCGGCGACGCGGCGCCGCCAAAAATGGACCCGGTGAAAATGCCGGAGCTCAAGTGCGAGAAGGTCAACGACACCTACATCCTGCGTGACGGCGCGTCCGGCCTGTTCCTGGCGGCCAGTCAGTTCCCGAAAAACCGCGAGACCCGCGCGCCGCTGGTACTCGAGATCGTGCCGCACAAGGATGAGATCGATCCCAAGTACCACTTCCTCTGCGAAGCGCCGAAGAAGGATCCGGACGGCCTGCCGGCGGTGATCCGCTTCAGCCGCAAGACCAAGGAGCAGTACGTGCAGACCGAAGTGGACGGCAAGCCTACGGGCTGGAAGGCGTTCTACGACGGCGGCAAATGGGTGGTTGAAGACAAGCGCGTGGCCAAGTAAACCAGCTTCGCGTCGGTAAAAAGGCCGCAGGCCAGCCCTTGGGTTGGCCTGCGGTTTTTTTTGCGCTTGCAGTGGGCTTGCCTGATCCTTGACACTGTCAGGCCAGCATTACCCGCCCTAACTCGTTGTGGAGACTGCCATCATGGCCCACGAGCTCTATACCCGCACCAATCAGAAAATCTACTTTGCCGGTCTGTCGCTCGAGGCGCTGGCCCGGGCCGAAGACGGGCGGGCCATGAATTCTCCAGCGCTGATCCAGGCAGGACGCGAATCCGCGTTGTTTCATCTGTATGGCGCCTTGCTCGGGCTGTGCCATGAAATTGCCGGTTTCTACCGCTTGCCAGAGGCCAATGCGCCTCGGGCGGAGATGCTGTTGACCCGCGAAATACTCGACAGCATTGCCATTCCGGAAATGGCCGAGATGGTCGAGCTGGCCCATAACCGCGAAACCTGGCTGGCGAAACTGCTTCAGGCCCATGCTGATCTGTTCCAGCCACCCCGCGCGCCGCGCAAGCCCAAGGGCGACGTGACTCAGCCGCTGATTGTCGCGGTGAGTCTCGATGAAGAGCCCGAGGCCGAGCTGAGCAGGGAAGAGCTGGAGAGCTGGCGGCAGAATCTGAAAAGCCTGGCGTTGCGCTTTCGCGAGGGCTTGAACGAGTGCTGAGTCCAGTGGGAAAAGTGTAGGACGATGGGTGGTCATGGATGACGTCAACAGGGTGACCTGCAGCCGGTCAAGATCCCGAGCGAAGTGCCACCGATGCCTATATAATCCCCGCCTTTCGTGGAGAACAGACTTTTATGCCAACGTCCTTTCTAGAAATTGTCGAATTGCCAGACGGCCGAATCGAGCTGCGTCGGGCTGAGGACGAGGGTTCCCTGGTCACCCTGGACTTCTCCGAAGATGCCAAGGCATTCCTGCAGGGCCAGCACGTTGAGGTCGCCAAGGCGATGTTGAGCGTTGGTGTGCAGATGGCGGGTCGTCTGGTTGAAGGCGAACTCGACAAGGAAGAAGGACCGCGGGTTCTGCACTGATCCCGTTGGTCGGCTGTTTTCGTTACGCATCATCACAGATCATCGTTACAGATTGGCTTCTCTGCCCTGGAGAAGCCCTGTGGCTTTACGCTTAGCCCAATCGAATATTCAGACTTTGTGCATCCCCGACGCGGGCGGCACCGATCAACTGTTGCCGTGCGCTGCTGTTCAGCGGGTTCAGCCAGCTGACCACGGTATGGCTACGGCCCAGGCGCAAGGCTTCGCAGGCCAGTTGCTGGGCACTCTGATTGCCGCGCGGTTGCAGCAACAGGATGCGCTCACGGTTCAGCCCGGCATCGCGCAGCCAGGCTTGAGTCAGGCTGGCGGGCGGGGCAATCAGGGTCAACCAGCGAGCGTCCTGCTCCTGGCTCAGTTCACGAAGAATGGGTGCCAGCAGGCTCAGGCAATTCCCGGCCGCACCACGTAGGGACAGTTCACTGAACGCTTCAGGCTCGGCGTTCCAGGGCGTTTCGACCACGTCCTTGAGAACCGGCGCCAGTGGCTGGGCCATGAACGCTTCGAACAGTGGAAGTTGTGTCTGCTGTGGTGTGTGTGGGAACTGCATGGCGCCTCCTTTAGCGGCGAATGACGCCGACACTCAAGCCTTCGATCACCAGATCCTGTTCTTTCAGGTTCACTTCGATCGGGGCGAACTCGGGGTTTTCGGCGATCAGCCAGACCTTGCTGCCATCACGCTTGAAGCGCTTGACCGTCACTTCGTCGCCGATCCGCGCGACGACGATCTGGCCGTTACGGGCTTCGCGAGTGGTGTGCACGGCCAGCAGGTCGCCGTCGAAAATCCCGACGTCCTTCATGCTCATGCCGTGGACGCGCAACAGGTAGTCAGCGCGGGGATGAAAGAAGGTGGGATTGATGTTGCAGGATTCTTCGATGTGCTGCTGCGCGAGAATTGGTGCGCCGGCAGCGACCCGGCCGATGATGGGCAGGGTGGAATCGTCTGGCTTGGCTTCGAAACCCGGGATACGGATGCCCCGAGAGGCGCCGGGGGTCATCTCGATAGCGCCTTTGCGGGCCAAGGCCTTGAGGTGCTCTTCCGCCGCGTTGGGCGACTTGAAACCGAGTTCCTGGGCTATTTCCGCACGGGTCGGGGGATAGCCGTTGTCTTCAAGGCAGCGTTTGATAAAAGCCAGAATCTCAGCTTGGCGTGGCGTCAGTTTTAGCATCTCGATCGCTCTGTCTTTTTATACAGTGACTGGGATTATATACAGTGGAATGATCTTGGCAATCCTCCTTTTACAGGAGGGCGCCGGACGGTCGGTTTCCGCAGCCAGAAATCTTGTCCCGGGGATCAGCTACAGCCACCGGTTTATATGGTTAAATGTCCGACTGACCGTTCCCAAAATGAATGGCCAGACTTGACAATCCACAGGCTGAAACGTATGTTTCAAACAAGTGTTTGTCAGGCGGAGTAGCCATGGCCCAGTCGGAAACCGTTGAACGCATTCTCGATGCTGCCGAGCAATTGTTCGCGGAAAAAGGTTTTGCCGAAACTTCATTGCGGCTGATCACCAGCAAGGCTGGGGTCAACCTGGCGGCGGTGAACTATCATTTCGGCTCCAAGAAGGCCTTGATCCAGGCGGTCTTCTCGCGTTTTCTCGGGCCGTTCTGCCTCAGTCTCGACCGTGAACTGGAGCGCCGTTCAGCCAAGCCGGACATCAAGCCGAGCCTTGAAGAACTCCTGGAAATCCTCGTCGAGCAAGCCCTCGTGGTGCAGCCTCGCAGCGGTAACGATCTGTCCATCTTCATGCGCCTGTTGGGCCTGGCCTTCAGTCAGAGCCAGGGTCACCTGCGGCGTTACCTGGAAGACATGTACGGCAAGGTGTTCCGCCGCTACATGCTGCTGGTCAACGAAGCTGCTCCGCGAATCCCGCCTATCGAGCTGTTCTGGCGCGTGCACTTCATGCTTGGCGCCGCAGCGTTCAGCATGTCCGGGATCAAGGCGTTGCGGGCGATTGCCGAAACCGATTTCGGCGTCAACACCTCGATCGAGCAGGTCATGCGCCTGATGGTGCCGTTCCTGGCGGCCGGCATGCGCGCTGAAACCGGCGTGACCGACGAAGCAATGGCGGCGGCCCAACTGCGTCCGCGCAGCAAGACCGCGCCGGCTGTCGCCAAGGTTTAAGTGCCTGTGGGTGGGCGCGGCAGCGGACATCCGCTAAGCTAGCCGCCCATGCCGACTCTCGTTGCAGGCCTACTGCATTTCTGCGTTAACTATTCTGCTGCGCCAGGCGGCGTGCCTGGCGGCAACGTTGCGTGCGCGCCATTCGATATCAAGGAATCTCTATGACTGCTGGCCTGCAAGGCTCGTTGATGGTGGACGTCGCCGGTACCTGGCTGACGGCCGAAGATCGCCAACTGTTGCGTCAGCCCGAAGTGGGCGGCCTGATCATTTTCGCGCGCAATATCGAGCACCCGCGCCAGGTGCGCGAACTGAGCGCATCGATTCGCGCGGTGCGCCCGGACCTGCTGCTCGCCGTCGATCAGGAAGGCGGTCGGGTGCAGCGTCTGCGCCAGGGCTTCGTGCGCCTGCCAGCGATGCGCGCAATTGCCGATAATCCGAACGCCGAGTACCTGGCCGAGCAGTGCGGCTGGATCATGGCCACCGAAGTACTGGCGGTCGGCCTCGACCTGAGTTTCGCCCCGGTGCTGGACCTCGATTATCAACGCAGTGCGGTGGTTGGCACCCGTTCTTTCGAAGGTGACCCGGAGCGTGCCGCGTTGCTTGCCGGTGCCTTTATCCGTGGCATGAACCTGGCGGGCATGGCCGCGACCGGCAAGCACTTCCCGGGTCACGGCTGGGCCGAGGCCGATTCGCATGTCTCCATCCCCAATGATGAGCGCAGCCTGGACGAAATCCGCGCCAATGACCTGGTGCCATTCGCCCGCCTGAGCAAGCAGCTCGCGGCCGTGATGCCGGCCCATGTCATCTATCCACAAGTCGACACCCAGCCAGCGGGTTTCTCGCGGCGCTGGCTGCAAGACATCCTGCGCGGCGAGTTGCAGTTCGATGGGGTGATTTTCAGTGACGACCTGTCGATGGCGGGCGCCCACGTGGTCGGCGATGCGGCCAGCCGGATCGAAGCCGCGCTGAGTGCGGGTTGCGACATGGGCCTGGTGTGCAACGACCGGGCGGCGGCCGAGCTGGCCTTGTCGGCCGCGCAACGCCTGAAGGTCACGCCTTCTGCGCGCATTGCACGGATGCGCGGCCAGGCATTTGCCAGCACCGATTACCGCCAGGATCCGCGCTGGCTGGTGGCCATTGGTGCGCTCAAGGAAGCGCAGTTGATCGACTGAGCCCCTTGCAAGGCGGCACTTCAAGCCGCCTTGCTACAACTTCGATTTGTCCGGCAACGGCGCAAACAGCGCATCGATATCCTCGCCCTGCAACTTCCAGTCACCGCTGGTGCGGCCGTCCAGCACTCCCGCAGCAAGCTCGGATTTTTCCTTCTGCAAGTGCTGGATTTTCTCTTCAACCGTACCCCGGGCAATCATCTTGTAGACGAACACCGGTTTCTCCTGGCCGATCCGATAGGCGCGGTCGGTGGCCTGGTTTTCCGTGGCCGGGTTCCACCAGGGATCGTAGTGAATCACCGTGTCGGCTTCCGTCAGGTTCAGGCCGACGCCGCCGGCCTTCAAGCTGATCAGAAAGATCTGACGCTTACCGCTCTGGAAGTCTTTCACCGGGGTACGCCGGTCGCGGGTTTGTCCGGTCAGCAGGGCGTAGGCAATTCCACGCTTGTTCAGTTCGTCTTCGATCAGCGAGAGCATCGAGGTGAACTGGGAGAACAACAGGATCTTGCGGCCTTCCTCGAACAATTCCTCAAGCATTTCCATCAGGCTGTCGAGCTTGCCCGAGGTGCTGCCGCGGGCGGGCAGGGCGGCTTCATTGACCAGGCGCAGGTCGCAGCAGACCTGGCGCAGCTTGAGCAGTGCCTCAAGAATGATGATCTGGCTGCGCGCCACGCCTTTGCGGGTGATTTCATCGCGCACCTTCTTGTCCATGGCCAGGCGCATGGTTTCGTACACATCGCGCTGGGCCTCGTTGAGGTCGACCCAGTGGATGATTTCGGTTTTCGGCGGCAGCTCGGTGGCCACCTGCTCCTTGGTGCGACGCAGCAGGAACGGTTTGATCCGGGCGTTGAGGTGCTGCAGGCGCACCTCGCTGGCATGCTTCTCGATCGGCACCCGGTAGTCGCGGTTGAAGCTTTTGACGTCGCCGAGCCAGCCCGGCAGCAGGAAGTGAAACAATGACCACAGCTCGCCGAGGTGATTCTCCAGCGGCGTGCCACTCAGGCACAGGCGCTGGCGCGCGTTCAGCTCCCGCGCGGCCTGCGCGGCCTTGCTGGTGGGGTTCTTGATGTACTGCGCTTCGTCGAGCACCAGCACATGCAGCGGCTGCTTGGCGAGGCGCTCGACATCCTTGGGCAGCAGGGCATAGGTGGTGAGGATCAGGTCGTAGTCGGCCAGATGCTCGAAGTGCTTTTTACGCGCGGCGCCGTACAGGGCCAGGACCTTGAGTTGCGGGGCGAAGTGCGCTGCTTCGTCGAGCCAGTTGGGAATCAGGCTGGTGGGCATCACCACCATGCACGGCCGGTCGAGGCGTCCGGCGTTTTTTTCGCTGAGCACGTGGGCCAGGGTCTGTAGGGTTTTGCCCAGGCCCATGTCGTCCGCGAGAATCCCGCCGACCTCGAGTTGTCGCAGCGACTGCATCCAGCTCAGGCCTTCCAGTTGGTAGGGCCGCAGGGTCGCATTGAGGCCTTCTGGGGCCTCGGCGCTGTAGTCCTTGATGTCACGCAGGCGTTGGGCAAAGGTGCGGATGTGCTCGCCGCCTTCCCACAGCAACGGCATGTCTTCCAGCGGATTGAGGCGGGTGGCGTCGGCGCTGCTCAAGCGCAGGCTGGTTTCTCCCAGCTCCTGCAGATAGAACTCGCCGAGGGTGGCCAGCACCGGCTTCAACCGGCCCAGCGGCAGCGCCACTTGCAGCGGGCCGTGCTCGGAGTTGGGGCGGTGAGGGATGTTGACCAGGATCAGCTCGTCATCGCGGCGTTTGGCCAGGCGCTCCGGGTTGAGGATCTCGGTGTGCGAGCGCATCAGGTTGAGCAGGATCGGCAGCAGGCTCAGGCGCTCGCCGTTGACGATGATCCCCAGTTCGAGGTCGAACCAGTCGCGCTCCGGTGCTTCATCGACGGTGGCGTACCAGTCGTCGACGGCAGTCAGGTCGAAGCCGAACTCGTCGTCGATCTGCAATTCCCAGCCCTGGCTGCGCAGCTTCGGCAGCTCGTTGAGGGTAAACGTCAGCCAGGCGCTGTCGTTGACCATCTCGTAGAGTTCGCCGGCACTTTCCGGCAGGGCTTTGCTCTGCCGGGTGGCGATCTTGAAGCCGAGGACGCGTAGTTGTTCGCGGTAGGTCTTTTCCACTTCCAGTTGACGTTTGATGCGCAGGGTCTGGTGTTCCTGGCGAATCAGCACGTCGGAGTTTTTCTGCCCGCTGACGTATTCGTCCAGGTAGCTGAAGGACAGCGCCGCACGGTGCTGGATATAGCGCTGCATCTTGCCGTTGCGCGGCTCGAAGGCGCTGAATTCGACGCTGGCCAGCCACAGGCGTGGGACCGGCTGCACATTGTCGATCAGTTGTTGTGGCAGCGGCGCGGGGGCGCGGTTTTCCAGTACTGCCTGGAGTTTTTCCAGCAGCTGGGCGTCCTTGGCTGCCGCCGGAAACTCGAGGGTGTCCTGCACCTGCATCAGTACGGCTGCGCAATGTTTGCAATTCGTGCGTACCGGGCAACTGCAGGAGGCTTCGACCAGCAGCAGGGTGTTTTTCGCCGACTCGCGCAAGCTGATGGTCTGGCGGTAGATGTTGCCGCCAGAGCCTTCGCAGCTGGCGGTGATGATGCTGTCGCCGGCCTCGACGATCCTCACGCGGTTCTCCAGCGCGTAGCGCCGGCCGCGCTCCAGGCTCTGTTCCTTGAATCGGGTGGCCCAGGAAGGGGCCAGGGGTTTGCTCATGTTCGCGGACATAGGGACTTCAATCAGTCCGGAACGACATCAGGCGCCTGGCGCGGCGCGGGGGCCGTCAGCGAAGTGATCTTGATCAGCAGGCCGAGGTGACCGTTGTCGAGAAAATTCAGCTGGCCATTCTTGGTGTGGCTCTCCTGTTGCAGGCGTTCGCTGGCGGCAACCAGGCCGTCATTGTTGAGCTGGTTGACCCAGAAGTTGGCATTGACGTCGGTGAAGCGCCCGAGTTGCAGAACCAGGGTGCCCTGGATCGGGAATTGGCCGTACTGTTCGGCCCCTTCGCCGATCAATACTTTGCGCGGCTCTTCACCGAGGGTCTGCTCCCAGCTTTTGTGCAGCAGCACGGTGTATTCGTTACTGGCGGTGAGCTTTTCCACCACGCCATTGAGGGCGGGCGTGCGCAGGCTGTCGGGGCTGATTGGTTGCGCGCCGCGAGCCCAGTCTTCCGGTGGTGCGGGGCTGACAATCGGCGCGACGGCATTTTGCCGCACGAGGATCATTTCTACCTGGTACAAATCGTCGGCGAACGCAGTCGGGGCGATCAACGTCAGCAGCAAGGTCAGTGAGCGAAACAGGCGCATGCGGCGTCCTTCAAGCAGTTTTCGGGATGAGGCGCTCGAACAGCGCCTCCACAGTATTGAAGCGCTCTTCCGGGCGCTCCATCGGCACCAGGAATTTGAACATCGTGGCGCCTTCGAATTTGTAGCGTTTGGGCTGGCTCTGGATCAGCTTGATCAGTACCAGCGGATCGACCGGGGTCTGCGCGCCGAACTCGATGCGCCCGCCCTGCGGACCGCCGTCGACCTTCTTGATCCCCAGCTGTTCGGCCTGCAGCTTCAGTGCCGTGATGCGGATGAGGTTCTTGGTCGGTTCTGGCAGCAGGCCGAAGCGGTCGATCATCTCCACTTGCAGGTCCTTGAGACCGTCCTCGTCGGTGGCCGAGGCGATGCGTTTGTAGAGGATCAGCCGTGCGTGAACGTCCGGCAGGTAGTCCTCGGGGATCAGTGCAGGCACCCGCAGGTTGACTTCCGGACCGCCGCCCAACGGCTGTTCGAGGTTCGGTTGCTCGCCCTTGCGGATCGATTTCACCGCGCGCTCGAGCATTTCCATATAGAGGGTGAAGCCCACTGCCTGGATCTGCCCGCTTTGCCCGTCACCGAGCAATTCGCCAGCGCCACGGATTTCCAGGTCGTTGGTGGCCAGCACGAAGCCGGCGCCAAGGTCCTGGGTGTTGGCGATGGCTTCCAGGCGCTTTTCCGCGTCGCCGGTGATTTGCTGGCGCGGCGGCGTCAGCAGGTAGGCGTAGGCCTGGTGGTGACTGCGCCCGACACGACCGCGCAACTGGTGCAACTGGGCCAGGCCGAACTTGTCGGCGCGCTCGATGATGATGGTGTTGGCGCTCGGCACGTCGATCCCGGTCTCGATGATGGTCGAGGCGATCAGCACGTTGAAGCGCTTGTGATAGAAGTCGCTCATCACCTGTTCGAGTTCGCGCTCGCGCATCTGTCCGTGACCGATGCCGATCCGTGCCTCGGGCACCAGTTCGGCGAGGTCGGCGGCGCATTTCTCGATGGTTTTCACATCGTTGTGCAGGTAGTACACCTGGCCGCCGCGCAGCAGCTCGCGGAGCAAGGCTTCCTTGACCGTGCTCTTGTTCTGCTCCATGACGAAGGTGCGCACCGACAGGCGCCGCGCCGGTGGGGTGGCGATGATCGACAGGTCGCGCATGCCCGATACCGCCATGTTCAGCGTACGCGGAATCGGCGTCGCGGTCAGGGTGAGGATGTCGACTTCACTGCGCAGGGCCTTGAGCTGTTCTTTCTGGCGCACGCCGAAGCGGTGTTCCTCGTCGATGATCACCAGGCCGAGGTTCTTGATCTTGACGTCGTCGGACAGCAACTTGTGGGTGCCGATCACGATGTCGATCTTGCCTTCGGCCAGGTCGGCCACCGCCGCGTTGACTTCCTTGGCCGACTTGAAGCGGCTCATCACCTCCACCGTCACCGGCCAGTCGGCGAAGCGGTCGCGGAAGCTGTTGTAGTGCTGCTGGGCGAGCAGGGTGGTCGGCACCAGGATTGCGACCTGACGACCGCCATGCACGGCAATGAAGGCGGCGCGCATGGCCACTTCGGTCTTGCCGAAGCCGACGTCGCCGCAGACCAGCCGGTCCATCGGCTTGGGCGCGAGCATGTCGGCGCGCACCGCCTCGATGGTGGTTTGCTGGTCGGGGGTTTCCTCGAACGGGAAGCCGGCGCTGAAGGTCGCGTAATCGGCTTTCGGATCGGCAAAGGCATAACCCTCGCGGGCAGCCCGTCGGGCGTAGATGTCGAGCAGCTCGGCGGCCACGTCGCGCACCTGTTCGGCGGCCTTGCGCTTGGCTTTCTGCCAGGTCTCGGAGCCGAGTCGATGCAGCGGCGCCAGGGCATCATCACTGCCGGTGTAGCGGGCGATCAGGTGCAGGTTGGCCACCGGCACGTAGAGCTTGGCGCCCTCGGCGTATTCGAGGGTGAGGAATTCGGCAGCCTGGTCTTCGATCTCCAGGGTGGCGAGGCCGAGGTAGCGGCCGACCCCGTGATCGATATGCACCACCGGCGCGCCTTCACGCAGCTCGGTGAGGTTCTTGATCACCGCGTCGTTGTTGGCGTCGGCACGTTTCTCGCGACGCCGGCGTTGCATCACCCGCTGTCCGAACAGCGGGCTTTCCGCCACCAGCGCCAGGGCCGGGTCGTTGAGCAGCAGGCCTTCGTCCAGCGGCGCGATGGTGATGGCCAGGCGCTCTTTGCCGGCGACGAAGTCCGGCCAGCTATCGACGGTTTTCGGTCGCAGCTTCAGGCGCTCCAGCAGCTCCAGCAACACCTCGCGGCGGCCGGCCGATTCGGCGGTGAACAGTACCCGTCCGGAAAATTCGTCGAGGAAGTTGGCCAGGGCCTGCAGCGGCTGAGTGGCCTTGGCTTCGATCGCCAGCTCCGGGAACGGCTGTGCCGGGAAGCGCTCGCGGCCGACACCGGGGTCGACGTCCTGCTGGCTGGCGACCACCCGTGGCCAGTTTTTCAGGCGGGCGAAGCAGTCCTCGACCGGCAGGAACAGTTCCGCCGGAGGCAATAAAGGACGCGAAGGATCGACGCGGCGCTCTTCGTAACGGTTGCGTACGTCGTTCCAGAAGTTTTCTGCGGCTTGCTCGATGCCCGGCAGGGAAAACACCTGGGTGTCCTGGGGCAGGTAGTCGAACAGGGTCGAGGTTTCTTCGAAGAACAGCGGCAGGTAGTACTCGATACCGGCCGGGGTAATCCCGCTGCTCAGGTCCTGGAAGATCGGGCAGCGGCGGAAGTCGACATCGAAGCGCTCGCGAAAGCGCGCCTTGAAACGGGTGACGGCCTCTTTCTGCAGCGGGAATTCCTTGGCCGGCAGCAGCTTGACCGAATCGACCTTGTCGATCGAACGCTGGTTTTCCGGATCGAAGGTGCGCAGGGTTTCGATTTCGTCGTCGAACAGGTCAATGCGATAAGGCAGCTTGCTGCCCATCGGGAACAGGTCGATCAGCGATCCGCGTACGGTGAATTCGCCATGCTCATAGACGGTGTCGACGTAGCGATAGCCGGTGGCTTCCAGGCGCGTGCGCATCTGCTCGACGTCGAGCTTCTGGCCGACGTCCAGCACCAGGCTGCTGCCGAGCAGGAACGTGGTCGGCGCCAGGCGGTGCAGGGCCGTGGTGATCGGCACCACCAGCACGCCGTGACTCAGCTCCGGCAAGCGATAAAGGCTGGCAATGCGCTGGGAGATGATGTCCTGGTGCGGCGAAAACAGATCGTAGGGCAGGGTTTCCCAGTCGGGGAAATGCAGTACCGGCAAATCGGGGGCGAAGAACCCCAGCTCCTGTTCCAGCCGTTCGGCACTCTGGCTGTCGGCGGTCAGGAGCAGGGTAAAGCGCTTGGCAGCGCTGGCGGCCTCGGCGATCGCCAGGCTCAGGGCGGCACCGGGCAGGTTGCCCCAGTGCTGTTTACCTGCCGCGGCAGGGAGAAGTGGTAGACGCAGGACAGGCACGGAAGGTTGAGCTCCAGCGTTGCGACAAAGTCGGTAATTGTAGCGGGCCCGGGTGCCGCCTGTCAGTTGCAGACTGTGTCTATTACGCCAGTTGGACGAAATGTAGTGGTAAACACAAAAAACCGCGGATTTTTAGCGGTTATGTAGTGCAGTAATGGGTGAGTGTTACGGAGGGTTACAGACAAGACAGCGCTATCCACGATTTCAGACGTTTGCTGCAAGCCACGGTTTTACTGGGCTCCAGCGGGGTCGTTTTTTTTCTGAAGGGAAATTGTTACCGCTTGCACGACAAGCGCGCATTGCTACGGGAGGGACACGGCGGCATAATGTAGCCCCTTTTTTCAGCCCCTACATGTGGAAGGTTCCCGTGACTCAGAAGCCCGACCAGTGTCTTGGTGAATGGATCGACCGTGAAGCACTCGCAGAAGCGATGATTCCGCTGATCGGCCAGCTCTACCGCAATAACAACGTGGTGAGCTCGATCTATGGCCGCAGCCTGATCAACCGTTCAGTCATCGCGATTCTCAAAGCCCACCGCTTTGCTCGTCACCGTCAGTCCGACGACACCGAATTGTCCGTCCACGAAACGTTCCCACTGATCAAGGCGATGAGCGAGCTCAAGCTCGGCGCCGCTTCGGTCGACCTGGGCAAGCTGGCCAGCAAGTTCAAGGCGCAAGGCAACGGCCGCACTGCCGAGCAGTTCGTCCGTGAAGAACTGGCCGATGTGGTTGGCCAGCAGAACGCTTCCGCACGCAAAGGCACCGACGTTGTCCTTTATGGCTTCGGTCGTATCGGCCGTCTGCTGGCGCGCATCCTGATCGAAAAAACCGGTGGTGGCGACGGCCTGCGTCTGCGCGCCATCGTTGTCCGCAAGGGCGCCGAAAACGACCTGGTCAAGCGCGCCAGCCTGCTGCGCCGTGACTCGGTACACGGTCCGTTCGATGGCACCATCACCATCGACGAAGCCAACAACACCATCACCGCCAACGGCAACCTGATCCAGGTTATCTACGCCAAGAGCCCGGCCGAAGTCGACTACACCCAGTACGGCATCGAGAACGCGCTGATCGTCGACAACACCGGCGTATGGCGTGATGCCGACGGCCTGGGCCAGCACCTGGCTTGCCCGGGCGCTGCCCGCGTGATCCTCACCGCACCTGGCAAGGGCGCGCTGAAGAACATCGTGCACGGCATCAACCACGGCGACATCACTGCCGATGACAAGATCATCTCGGCTGCGTCCTGCACCACCAACGCCATCGTGCCGGTGCTCAAGGCAGTCGACGACAAGTACGGCATCGTCAACGGCCACGTCGAAACCGTTCACTCGTTCACCAACGACCAGAACCTGATCGACAACTTCCACAAGGGCAGCCGTCGTGGCCGCGCCGCGCCACTGAACATGGTGATCACCGAGACCGGTGCCGCCACCGCAGCCGCCAAGGCGCTGCCAGTGCTCAAGGGCAAGCTGACCGGTAACGCGATCCGCGTTCCAACGCCAAACGTGTCGATGGCCATCCTCAACCTGAACCTTGAGAAAGCCACCACCCGTGACGAAATCAACGAGTACCTGCGCCAGATGGCCATGCACTCGGACCTGCACAAGCAGATCGACTACGTCAGCTCCCAGGAAGTGGTTTCCACCGACTTCGTTGGCTCGCGCCACGCAGGCGTAGTGGACGCAGAAGCGACCATCACCCAGGACAACCGCGTTGTACTATACGTCTGGTACGACAACGAGTTCGGTTACAGCTGCCAGGTGGTTCGCGTGATGGAAGACATGGCCGGGGTCAACCCGCCTGCATTCCCGCGCTAAGCCTTAGCTGCAGTTAAAAACGCCCCGACATGTTCGGGGCGTTTTTGTTTTTGTGGACTTATATTTTTATAATATTGGCGATGCCATTTATAGAAGTGTTCGAGTATCAATTATTAATCTGCGTGAAGATGACTTTATAAAATATCCAGAGAAAATAGTGACTTGTAGAAGTACGTCGTCATAGTGTTTTCCATGGCTCCAGCGTTGTGTGCGGTGCCTATTTGACGTCATTTATTTGCTCGCCGAGAACGCTTGACATGATTTACCCCGGAACCTAGTGTCGCCCCTGTACCAACCCGCTCTGCCACGGGCCGATATACCGCTGTTACGCGAACGAACCCTCCAAAAAGACAGGAATCTCATTCCTGCTCACATCACCAGAACAATCAAATAAAACGGCGTCGGACAAGTTGAATTCCGGCCGCCTCTGTTTTGCTTTGCTCACCCTGCCAACAGTACTTCGCGGTTATGGCGCGTTATCGCCTGACTGATCTGCAGTTGGTCTGAAGGGAGAGTCAAGCATGGCGCAAGAACGCTCGAAGTTATTGTCACTGTTGCCCCGTCTGGTGGGCCTGGGTGTGCTTGGTTTTATTCTCTGGTTGTTGTTGTCCACCTTGCTCATGCCCTTGGTATCAGCGTCGGCGACACGGGCAATCTTGAATGCCCCGGTGATCCTGCTGACCACGCCGATTGATGGCGTAGTCAGTACATTGCAGGTCAAGCCCGGCACGACCTTCACCCAGGGCCAGAAGATCGCCGTGGTGGAAAATCCACGGGCCAACCAGGAGACCTTGCTGACCCTGCAAACCCGACGCCTCACCCTGGAGCAGCAGTTGGCTTCGTCCACCAGCCAGGCCGAGCACGATTTGCGTTACTACGAGGAGCTGGAGAAAACCAGCCAGCAGTACCAGGCCGCCTTTCATACTCGCCAGCTCTACACCCAAAAAGCCCTCAAGGCCGAGAACAGTGCGGCCAGTGCACGGTTGGTGGACGCTCGGAACACGGTTGAACGCAACCTTGAGCTGTTCGACCAGGGAGCCGTGAGCGAAGCGGTGGTGGCGTCGTCCAAAGCTCAGTTGGCGTCGTTGCAAGGCGCGGCGGAGTCGGTGCGTTCGCAACTGCGGATCACCGACGGTGACGTCAGTGCGGCGAGCAATCGGGTTTATCTGGATCCCGATCAACTGCGCATGTTCGATCTGACGACACAGATGACCACGCTCAAGCTCAGTCTGGAGAACCAGGCGCGCAACCGCGTGGCGTATCAGCAGGAACTGGACAACCTCAAGCAATTGATCGAGTCGGAGCAGCAGCGGGTCCGGTTGACCGCAGGCTATGACGTCATTGCCTACTCTGCCGGCACTGTCCAGGAACTGCTGGCGCCGCAAGGGACGTTGGTTCAGGCCGGTTCGACCCTGTTGCGTGCCACGGATTGCGGGCAAAGCTATGTGATCGCGGTATTCCCGGAGCGCATGGCAAGCAAGATTGACCGTGACAGCGTGCTCACGGTGAAAATTCGCGGCCTGGATGAGCCGTTGAAGGCCAGCGTGGTGCAGTTGCTGTCCAGCGCCTCCGACATGCGCGCCAATACCTATAGCGTGCCATTCCCCTATGCAGAGCAAAACTCGGTGTACGTGGTCGGTACATTTGCCGCTGACCTGACGCAGGCCCAACGCACCATGACCTGCAATCCAGGGTTGTGGGCGAGTGCCGAGGTGTCGCGGCCATGAGCAGGATTGTCCGCACAGTGCTGGGCATGACGCTGATCGTCAGCGGGGAATTTGCCATGGCGAATCAGCCGAGGCCGCAGTTGGCGGCGATCACCTGTGCCGCGCTGGACCAAGCGGTCACAGCCTTGCCGGCAGGGCCTGTGCTGGTGGCCAGTTACCCACCACTGGAGGGCCACCCAGCACCGATCATGGCGTTGCGTGGCGTGGCATTTACCTACGATAACGCACTGGCCAGCATTGCCCTGTTTGCCTGCGGCAAGGCGCAGTCGGCAAAACGCATCGCCGACGCGTTGGCGTTCGCCACGCTGCATGATCCCGAGTACCGCGACGGTCGCTTGCGTAATGCCTACGCGGCAGGCGCCGTGGGCGCGCCGACCATGACCCTGCCGGGTTACTGGAGTGTCGAACGCAACGCCTGGAATCAGGACGCCTATCAAATCAGTAGCGCCACCGGCAATCAGGCATGGGCTGCCCTGGCGCTGTTGGAAGCGTATCGACGCAGTGCACAGGCGTCTTATCTTGAAGCCGCACAGAAGATCCTGCATTGGTCGCAGCAAAACACCTTTGACGGACAATCACCGGCCGGATTCACCGGTGGTTATTACGGGTATTTCTCGCAACAGGTGCGCCAGCGCTGGAAATCCACGGAGCACAACGTCGACCTCGCTGCTGCATGGGCCGCTCTCGATGCAGTGGCTCCGACCAGTGATTCGGCGGCGCAGGCGCAGATCGCCCGGCAGTTTGTCGCCAGTCAATGGGATGCCGCGCAGGGGCGGTTCCTGATCGGCACGGGCGCGGATGGGCAGACGTCAGATCTTGTGCGCTCAGGGCTCGATGCGCAGATCTGGCCGTTGATTGCGCTGCGTGATCCGCCCGGGGACTGGCGCCGGGTATTTACCTTCATCGATCAGGCTCACCGTGCTGGCGAGGGTTATGGATTCAAGCGCGACCCCGATGGCCTGTGGACCGAGGGCACCGCGCAGGCCGCTGCCGTGGCGGACTTGAGCGGTTTGAGTGACAAGGCACAGCCGCTGTGGCGCGTGCTGCTGGCCCAACAGGCGAGTGATGGCTGGTTGTTCGCAACGCCAGCGCCGCGCATCAGCACAGGGTTGGCGATCGGTCCGGATTCGCTCGGCAACGACTTCTTCTATTACCACTTGCCCCACTTGGGTGCCACCGCCTGGGCAGCGATTGCGGCTGTTGGCGTCAATCCTTTCACCGGCTTTCAAGAGGCTGACTGACATGCAGGCACTGGACTCGTTGCAACTGCTGCAAATCAATTTCTGGACGCTGGCGGTGGTGGGGTTGTTCACCTGCCTGACGCATCGCGATCAATGGGCGGAGCGCGCGGGGTTCGGCGCAGTCACCGCGTTGCTGCTGGTTAACTACGCCGCCTGGCGGATACGCGACACCTTGCCCGATGCGCATTCGGGCTTTGCCACGGTCTGGGCCTATGCCTTCCTGTTTTTCGAGATGCTGGCCATTGGTTACACGCTGTTCTCGATCGTCGTAATGCTCTGTCGTACCGATCACAGCAAAACGGCCGACGCCGGTGAGCGCCGGCTGCGCGCACAAGGTGACGCGGTGCCGGCGGTGGACATTCTGATTGCCACCTACAACGAAGGCCTCGAAATTCTTGAAAAAACCATCATTGCCGCGCAAGCGATCGATTACCCGAACTTCAACATCTGGGTGCTCGACGATACCCGGCGCGACTGGTTGCGCGACTACTGTGCCGAAGTGGGGGTCCACTATGCACGACGCCCCGACAACGCTCACGCCAAGGCCGGCAATTTGAACAACGGCTTGCGCCAATCGGCGGCCGTCAGCAATGCGCCGTACATTCTGGTGCTGGATGCCGATTTTGCGCCGCAGCAGCCGATTCTGATGCGCACGCTCGGGCTGTTTGACGATCCCAGGGTCGGGTTGGTGCAGACGCCGCAGTTTTATTACAACCCCGATCCGATCCAGCACAACCTTGGCACGTCGGACTGTTGGGTGGACGAGCAACGGGTGTTCTTCGATGTGTATCAGCCAGCGAAGGACGGCTGGGATGCTGCATTTTGTGTCGGTACGTCCTTCGTGATACGGCGCGATTTGATCACCGAAGTTGGCGGTTTTCCTACGGGTTCGGTCTGCGAAGACATCTACACCACCTATCGTTTGCTGCAAAAAGGCTACGTCACACGCTGGTTGAATGAACGCCTGTCGATCGGTTTGTCCGCTGAAGGCCTGACCGAGTACATCAATCAGCGGGCACGCTGGTGCCTGGGGACGATCCAGGTGGCGCTGCTCAAGGAGGGGCCGCTGCGAGGCAGTGGCTATACGCTCAACGACCGTCTGCATTATCTGCACGGTCTGATGCACTGGTTTTCCAAGCCGTTCATCCTGATGATGCTGGTTTCACCGGTGCTGTACTGGTATTTCGGCATCGCCGGGTTCTACGCCAGTCCCGTGGATTTCCTGGCCTTTGGCATGCCGGCGTTGATTGCGTTCTGGGGGTATGGGACCTGGGTTACGGATCGGCGCACCTTGCCGATTTTCACCGAGGTCACCCAGATCGTCGCTTCGCTGGCGGTCACGGCGACCATCGCCAGCGCCATGATCCGGCCCTTTGGTCGCCCGTTCAAAGTCACCGCCAAGGGCCTGGACCGCTCGCGCACGATGGTCCACTGGAAGTTGTTCGGGCTGTTTTTTTCATTGACGCTGCTGTCGCAGATGGGCGCTTTTGTTGTCATCAGCAACGCCGCTTCATTCGACGCAAACATGCTGTTCAACCTGTGCTGGACCGTCGTGGCGCTGGTCTACAACCTTGCCACGCTGGTGGCCTGTGTCGACCGGCCGCGGCTGCACGGGGAAGAACGGTTCCCGTTCGACAAAGCCACCGGGTTTCGCTTTGGTGGCAAAGTCATTGCCGGTCGCCTGGTGGACATTTCCCTCAGTGGCCTGTCGATGACGTGCGCGTTTGCAGCCTCGATCAAGCCGGGACTGTGCGCCGAAGTGTGGATCGACAAGCTGGGCTGGCTGGGCGTGGAGGTCATGCGCAATCACGGGGAGGACCGGCTGGGCCTGAGATTCGTGGAGCTGGATGAAGCGACACGGCGGCAGTTGATAGCGCGCCTGTTCAGTGATGCGACCGTTAATGTGGTCAGCAAGGCCAATCCGGTGCAGGCCTTCGGCACCCTGCTGCAGCGCGGCCTGTTGGGCGAAAAACGCCTGGCGCCACGAGTGCCCACGCCAGCCGCGACGCCAGCCTATGCCGCGCCTGCGCGCTGGCGTGCGGTCGGTGTGCGTTCGCGCCGCCACTCCCTGCCGTCGATCAATGTCAGTCGTTCAAGCCTTTGGACGTCACTGCTTTCTCCCTTGCGGGCTTTGCTCGGCCAACGCTTTTAGGTGCACGCCATGAACCGTTGCTTACCCATGTGCTGTTTGATGTCCTTGCTGCTGGGTGGCTGCTCACTGGAGCCGACCTACGAGAAACCGGAAGCGCCGATCGACCAGCAATGGCCGGCCAACACCGGCGGTGCGTGTTGTGACGCCCGGCAGGCGTTCGAGGCCGATTGGCGAGGTTTTGTCGTCGATGAGCGGCTGCGCCAGTTGATCGACATGGCCCTGGCCAACAACCGCAGCCTGCGCCAACTGGCGGCGGGTGTCGAAGAAGCGCGTGCCGGCTATGACAGCGCGCAATCGGGGCTTTTCCCGACCATCGGCATCGACACCTACGCGGGGCGCAGCAAATTGCCGCCGTTGGTGCGCACGTCCGGAGGTGGCGATACATCCGGCAGCATTTCCAATACCTTTCAGGCCACGGCGGGCGTGACCTCCTACGAACTGGACCTGTTCGGCCGCCTGCGCAGTCAGCGCAATGCTGCTGGAGCGCGCTTCGAAGCGTCCGCGGCGGACTATCAAACCGCGCGCCTGGCGCTGATCGGCGAAGTCTCCAGTACCTGGCTGAGCCTCAAGGCCAACCAGCATTTGCTGGACCTGGCGCAGAGCACCTATCAATCCCAGGATCGCTACGGGCAGTTGTTGCGCAAGAGCTACAACCTCGGCTCCAGTGCACGGATCGACGTGCATCAGGCCGACGCGCAAACCAACACAGCAGCGGTGCAGGTCAACACGTACCGCATGCAAGTGGCGCAGAACATCAACGCGCTGCGGGTGCTGGTGGGGCAGCCGGTGCCTGCCGGCCTGCTGCCCACGGGGGCGCTCGGTGAGCAGATGGCGACACTGGATGTGCCGGCGGGCTTGCCTTCGGCGTTGGTCGAGCGTCGGCCGGACATCATGTCGGCCGAAGCGCAGTTGCGAGCGGCCAATGCCGATATTGGTGCGGCACGCACCGCGTATTTCCCGAGCTTTTCCCTGACCTCGGCGCTGGGTAGCCTGACCGGGGATTTTTCCCGCTTGCTCAGCGGTCCTGCCGAGTTTTGGGCGCTGGCCCTTGCGGGTTCGATGCCGTTGATCGACGGCGGGGCTCGGCGCGCCCAAGTGGACGCCAGCCACGCGCGTTTCGATGGCAAGGCGGCGGCTTATGAGGCCACGGTGCAGAATGCTTTTCGTGAAGCGGCAGACGCGTTGAATGCCCGCCAGGAAATGCTCACCCAGGTGGCGTTCCAGAAAAAACTGGTGGGCGATTATCAAGAGGCCTACCGGCAATCGCGCTTGCGCTTCGAGGCTGGCCTGGACAGTTATTTCTCCACCATGGATGCCCAGCGTTCGTTGTTCGATGCGCAGCAGAAGTGGGCGCAACTGGAGCTGGCGCGGGAGATCAATCAGGTGACGCTGTACAAGGCGTTGGGAGGCGGGTGGAGCCCATCGTTGAAGGTCGCGGATCGTTGAGGTGGTTGCTTGAGTCGATCCAGGCGGGATGGCGTTTGACCCCGGGTTTCTCGAAAAAAGCTCCACAACGCCCCTTCGGGGCGTTTTTGTTTGAACCTCGGCAATGGAATGTTAGGTTGGTGCGTTTTTCGTTCACGCTGAACATTTAAGGACGACTTGAATGCGTTTGATCCAACACTGCTGTACCGCCCTGCTCGCATTGACCAGTACAGTGGCCATGGCCAGCTCCGAGCAGGGCGCGATTGACGGCGCTGCCCGGCAAGTCATGCAGCAATACGCCATTCCCGGCCTGGCCATTGCGGTGACGGTCGATGGCCATCGCCGTTTCTACAACTATGGCGTGGCCTCGAAGCAGACGCAGCAGCAGGTCACCGACGAGACGCTGTTCGAAATCGGCTCCATCAGCAAGACCTTTACCGCCACCCTCGCGGCTTACGCCGAAGTTGAAGGCAAGCTGTCGCTCACCGATCATCCCGGCAAGTACCTGCCAGAACTCGCCGGCAGTGCATTCGACAAGGTCAGCCTGATCAACCTGGGCACCCACACTGCCGGCGGCTTCCCGTTGCAGGTGCCGGATGAGGTCCAGGACAACCGGCAGTTGATGGATTACTTCAAGGCCTGGCAGCCGTCCTACCCGGCCGGCACCCAGCGCACCTACGCCAACCCAAGCATCGGCGCCCTGGGCATGATCACCGCCGCCAGCCTCGGCGTGCCGTTCGCCTCGGCACTGGAGCAGCAACTGTTCCCCGCACTGGGCATGCACAACAGTTTTGTCCAGGTGCCGGCCAGCAAGTTGGCGCTGTATGCCCAGGGCTATAACAAGCAGGACGCCCCCGTGCGCCTGAATCCCGGGGTGTTGGCTGACGAGGCGTATGGGGTGAAGACCGGCTCCGCCGACTTGATTCGCTTCGTCGAGGCCAATCTGGGAGTGGTCAAGGTCGAGGCCCAGCTGGCCCAGGCGCTGCAGCAGACCCGCACCGGTTATTACCAGGTCGGCGCGATGACCCAGGACCTGATCTGGGAGCAGTACGACTATCCGGCGCCGCTGCAAACGTTACTCGACGGCAACTCCAGCGCGATGATTCTGGGCAGTCATCCGGTGACGGCCCTGAATCCACCGCGGCCACCGCAGCAGGCGGTGTGGGTCAACAAGACCGGATCGACCGGCGGCTTCTCGGCTTATGTGGCGTTTGTGCCGGAGAAGAAAATCGGCATCGTGATTCTAGCCAACAAGAGCTATCCCAACGAGCCGCGCGTGCAGTTGGCGCACCTGATCCTGAGTGAGCTTGCGCGTTAATGCTGTCGATGAAAGGGCTGCGCGGGCTTGGCTGCGGGCTGATGCTGGTCGGCCTGACTGGCTGTGGCAGCGGCGACTCTCAGGAAAGCTTCAGCGGGCCGACCATGGGCAGCAGCTATTCGATCCAGTATGTTCGTAAAGTGACGGTGGCTGGCCCGGTGGAGGTGCGTCGGCAGGTCGAGGCGATACTCGATGAGGTGGATCGGCAGATGTCGACCTTCCGTGGCGACTCCGATATCGAGCGTTTCAATCGCTCACCGGCCAACAGCTGTCAGACGATGCCGGCGCCGGTCCTGGAACTGGTTGGTGTCGGCGAGCAGCTGTCGCAGCAAAGCGAAGGTGCCTACGACCTGACGGTAGGGCCGCTGATGAACCTTTGGGGCTTCGGCCCACAAGCCCGGGTCGAGCAGGTGCCGAGTGCGCAGGCTCTGGGCTTGGCCCGTCAACGGGTCGGCCATGGGCATTTGCGCATCGAAGGTGACCGGCTGTGCAAGGACGCTGCGGTGGAGGTCGACTTCGACAGCATTGCCGCTGGCTACACGGTCGACCGAATAACCGCGATGCTGCAGGCGCAGGGCATCGACAGTTTTCTGGTAGAGGTCACCGGCGAGCTCAAGGCGGTGGGCAGGAAGCTCGACGGCAGCGCCTGGAAGATCGCCCTGGAAGAGCCCCGCGACGATCGCCAGGTGCTGGAGCGGGTGATCGAACTGGACGGCTATGGTGTGTCCACTTCAGGCGACTACCGTAACTATTTCGAGCAGGACGGCCAGCGTTATTCCCACACCTTCGATGCGCGCACCGGTGCGCCGGTGCGTCATCAGTTGGCAGCGGTGACGGTGATTGATCGTTCGGCGTTGATGGCCGATGGTTTGTCCACGCTGTTACTGATCCTCGGGCCGGAATGCGGTCTGGCCTACGCTGAGCAGCACCAGATCGCGGCATTTTTTATAGTGCGTTCCGACAGCGGCTTCGTCACACGCACCAGTCAGGCTTTCGATCACCTCGAGGCCGCTACGGGCCAATGAATGCTCGGCAAGTTGGCGTTGTAGTGCAGGCAAAACTAGCCTACGACGCGACCAAGGGTTAATGTGCGCGGCGTTGACGCTTCTATAGACTGTTCCCGGGTTTCAGATTGACCCCAAATTGTTCCTTCATGTCGCCTTGCCGGCATGATTTAGCCGCAGGTGCCAACCGGGTGCCGCGGCCTGTTCTGAGGAGTACGCATGGCTGTCTACAACTACGACGTGGTGGTGCTGGGTTCCGGCCCGGCGGGAGAAGGCGCGGCAATGAATGCCGCCAAGGCAGGACGCAAGGTGGCGATGGTCGATAGTCGTCGCCAGGTCGGCGGCAACTGCACTCACCTGGGCACCATCCCGTCCAAGGCGTTGCGTCATTCGGTCCGGCAGATCATGCAGTTCAACACCAACCCGATGTTCCGGGCCATTGGTGAGCCGCGCTGGTTCTCGTTCCCGGACGTACTGAAAAGCGCAGAGAAGGTCATCTCCAAGCAGGTCGCCTCGCGCACCGGCTACTACGCCCGCAACCGGGTCGACGTGTTCATCGGCACCGGCAGCTTCGCCGACGAGCAGACCATCGAAGTGGTATGCGCCAATGGCGTGGTCGAGAAACTGGTGGCCAAGCACATCATCATCGCCACTGGCTCGCGCCCGTATCGCCCGGCGGACATCGATTTCCACCACCCGCGTATCTACGATAGCGACACCATCCTCAGCCTCGGCCACACCCCGCGCAAACTGATCGTCTACGGCGCCGGTGTCATTGGTTGCGAATACGCTTCGATCTTCAGCGGCCTGGGCGTGCTGGTAGAGCTGGTGGATAACCGTGGTCAGTTGTTGAGCTTCCTCGACTCGGAAATCTCCCAGGCCCTCAGCTACCACTTCAGCAACAACAACATCACCGTGCGTCACAACGAAGAGTATGACCGCGTCGAAGGCGTCGACAACGGCGTGATCCTGCACCTCAAGTCCGGCAAGAAAATCAAGGCCGACGCCTTGCTCTGGTGCAACGGCCGAACCGGCAACACCGATCAGTTGGGCCTGGAAAACATCGGCGTCAAGGTCAACAGCCGTGGCCAGATCGAGGTCGACGAGAACTACCGTACCGGGATCCAGAACATCTACGGTGCCGGCGACGTGATCGGCTGGCCAAGCCTGGCCAGTGCGGCGCACGACCAGGGCCGCTCGGCGGCGGGCAGCATTGTCGATAATGGCAGCTGGCGCTTCGTCAACGACGTGCCAACCGGGATCTACACCATTCCCGAGATCAGCTCGATCGGCAAGAACGAGCAGGAGCTGACCCAGGCCAAGGTGCCGTACGAAGTGGGCAAGGCGTTCTTCAAGAGCATGGCGCGGGCGCAGATTGCCGGCGAGCCGCAAGGCATGCTGAAGATCCTGTTCCACCGCGAAACCCTGGAAGTGCTGGGCGTGCACTGCTTCGGCTATCAGGCTTCGGAGATCGTGCACATCGGCCAGGCGATCATGAACCAGCCGGGCGAGCTCAATACCCTGAAGTATTTCGTCAACACCACGTTCAACTACCCGACCATGGCCGAAGCCTATCGGGTAGCCGCGTACGACGGCCTCAACCGGCTTTTTTGAGCGGCTCCGGCCGGTGGCCTGAGCCGGCCGGGGAGACCGATTTCAGCAACTCTCGAGCGTGGCAGTGGCCAAACCGGGAAAGTCTGTAATCAGGCTGTCAACGCCGAAATCAGCGAGCCTGCGCATCAGCGCGGGTTCGTTGACGGTCCACACCGACACATGCAGCCCCTGGCGCTGCGCCTTCTCCAGGCGTTCCGGCGTGCACAGGGTCCAGTTCAGCGCCAGAATCTCGCAGCCATAGCTTTGCGCGACCTTCAACGGGTCGAGCCAGGCGTATTCGGCCACCAATCCCCGTGACACATCCGGCACCAGGTCGAGTGCGGCCTTGAGCACTTCCCGCGAGCTCGAGGTGATGGTCACCTTGTCCCGCAGGTTATGCCGCTGGACCATTTCGCGAATCGCCAGCACGGTGGTCGCGGCGCGGGTGCGCGAAGCGCTTTTGACTTCCAGTTGCCAGTGATCGAAATCGCACTGTTCGAACAACTCTTCCAGGCGCGGGATGGGGCAGCGAGTCACCCAGCCAGGGCCACCCTTGCGTGCGTCGTAGGTCACCAGATCGTTCGCCGAATGCTCGACCACCTTGCCGCGGCGGTCGGTGGTGCGCTTGAGCGTCGAGTCGTGGATGACCATCAGCTCGTTGTCCATGGACAGGTGCAGGTCCAGCTCGCAGCGGCGCACGCCGTGCTTGAGGCACTGCTGGAAGCTGGTCAGGGTGTTTTCCGGTGCTTCGCCTTTGGCGCCGCGGTGGCCGTAGATGAGGGTCACGGTTCTTCCTTAATTAAATGCCGGATTCGGACTGTTCGCGCGCCAGGCGGCGTTCTTGCGCCTGTCGTTGCAGAATATAGCGTGCCAGTAGCTGGCGTTGAGCGTCGCTGGGCTGGACAAACTCGGTGCCTACGTCAAAGCCGCTGCCCTTGGCGTCGCAATGGGTGACGCGGGCGCGCAGCAACAGGCCGAGCGCCTGGGGCATGAGCACCAGCTTGACCGCCAGGGTGCTGCCGGCGGCAATCGGGGTCGGGTGCTGGAAGTCGATGCCACCTTCGGAAATGATCACCGGCTGCGGCTCGCCGATCTGCCCGAGCACAGTCAATGCCACCACCTGGCCCAGCAGGTCGATGCGTTTGTTGAGTACCTTGAGGTAGGCGGCGGTGTTGCGGTCGCGCTCGCTGATCTGGCGCAGCAGGTGCTGGGATTCGAACTCGCTCAGGTGCAATTCACTGAGCAGATTGAACAATGGCGAAGCATCCAGCAACACTTCTTCACCGGTGGCCTGGGGGCCCGACAGGGGCTGAATTTCCAGTGCGATCGTGTCCTCGATACGGTAGTATTCGCGGCGATCTTCTTCATCTAATGTCGACATGGCGAACCCATGGTAGCGGCGGTGGTCTGAGTGTAAAGCTGGATATCGACCCCCGCCACAAGGACGTTCCTTTTCCCTCCGAACAAGCCCCGACATGTTCAGACCTCTCTTCGTATTTATCGGCACGCGTTACACCCGTGCAAAGCGCCGCAATCATTTTGTGTCGTTCATTTCCCTGACTTCGATGATCGGCCTCGCCCTCGGCGTGGTGGTGATGATCGTGGTCCTGTCGGTGATGAACGGTTTCGATCACGAGATGCGCACCCGCGTGCTGGGCATGGTGCCCCACGCCACCATCGAGTCTGGCGACCCCATCAGCGACTGGCCGAGCCTGGCCGCCAAGGTCAAGCAGAACCCGCAGGTGCTGGCCGTTGCGCCCTTCACCCAGATGCAGGGCTTGCTGACCAACAATGGCCAGGTGTCCAAGGTGTTGCTCAACGGCATCGACCCGGCGCTGGAACGGCAAGTCTCGATCATCGACCACTTCATGCAGCAGGGCCAGCTCGACGCCCTGGCCCCCGGCAGCTTCGGCATCGTCATCGGTGACAAGGCGGCGGCCAAGCTCGGCGTCGGCATGGGTGACAAAGTCACCTTCGTCGCCCCGGAAGTCACCGTGACCCCGGCCGGGATGTTCCCGCGCATGAAGCGCTTCACCGTGGTCGGCATCTTCCACGTCGGAGCCGGTGAGATCGATGGCTACCTGGGGGTGACCAACCAGCAGGACCTGTCGCGCCTGCATCGCTGGAAGCCGGACCAGATCCAGGGCCTGCGCCTGAAGTTCGATGACCTGTTCCAGGCGCCGCGCGTGGCCTGGACCATCGCCCAGCAGTTGGGCGACGATCGCTACTATGCCCGTGACTGGACCCGCACCCACGGCAACCTGTACCAGGCCATCCGCATGGAAAAAGCCATGATCGGCCTGCTGTTGCTGCTGATTGTCGCGGTGGCGGCGTTCAACATCATTTCGACCCTGGTGATGGTGGTGAACGACAAGAAAGGTGACATCGCGATCCTGCGCACCCTCGGCGCCACACCGGGCACCATCATGGCAATCTTCATGGTCCAGGGCACGGTGATAGGCGTCGTCGGTACGGCGATTGGCGCGGTGGTCGGGATGTTGGCCGCGCTCAACGTCAGCGCCGCGATCTCTGCCCTCGAAAGCCTGATCGGGCACAAGTTTCTCAACGCTGATGTGTACTTCATCGATTACCTGCCTTCGCAACTGCAGGCCCAGGACGTGGTGATGGTCTGCGGCGCGGCGTTGGTCCTGAGTTTCCTCGCCACCCTGTATCCAGCCTGGCGTGCCGCGCGCACCCAGCCGGCGGAGGCGCTACGTTATGAGTGAGTTGGGCATGAGCGAAAAAGCAATCTTGAGCTGCCGCAACCTGGGCAAATCCTACGAGGAAGGCCCGGAGTCGGTGGTGGTGTTGTCCGGCCTGCAACTGGAGTTGCATCCGGGCGAGCGGGTAGCGATTGTCGGCACCTCGGGTTCGGGCAAGAGCACCTTGCTCAACCTGCTGGGCGGCCTCGATACGCCGACCCAGGGCAGCGTCTGGCTGGCGGGTGAAGAGCTGTCGGCGCTGAACGAGAAGAAACGTGGTTTGCTGCGTAACCGGTCGCTGGGCTTCGTCTACCAGTTTCACCACTTGCTGCCGGAGTTCACCGCGCTGGAGAACGTCTGCATGCCGTTGTTGATCGGCAGCACCTCGATTGCCGAGGCGCGCCAGCGTGCGACCGCCTTGCTGGAGCGGGTAGGGCTGGCCCATCGTCTGGAGCACAAGCCGTCGGAGCTGTCCGGTGGTGAGCGCCAGCGCGTCGCCATTGCCCGCGCCCTGGTCAACAAGCCAGGGCTGGTGATGCTCGACGAGCCCACCGGCAACCTCGACTCGCACACCGCGCAGGGCATCCAGGACTTGATGCTGGAACTCAGCACTTCGATGCGCACGGCGTTCCTGGTGGTGACCCACGACATGAACCTGGCCCGGCAGATGGACCGTGTCCTGCACTTGCAGGACGGTTGCCTGACGCCCATCTGACGGCTTGCAGCCCGGCGTGCCTTGAGGGCTCGCCGGGTCATTTATTTTTCTACGGTGCCCCAGCGAATGTTCAGACCGTTATCGATCTTTATCGGCATGCGCTATACCCGCGCCAAGCGCCGCAATCGCTTCGTTTCGTTTATCTCGATGACCTCGATGATCGGTCTCGCCCTGGGCGTGCTGGCGATGATCGTGGTGCTCTCGGTGATGAACGGCTTCCAGCGCGAAATGAGCTCGCGCATCCTCGGCATGGTGCCCCACGCGACCATCGTCGGCGTCAAGCCGATCGACGATTGGGCGCCGGTGGCGGCGGCGGCCATGAAGAATCCAGAAGTCACTGCCGCCGTGCCGTTCACCGAGATGGAAGGCATGCTCTCGTACAAGGGGGCAATGCAGCCGATCCAGATCAGCGGGGTCGATCCGGCGCAGGAAGGCAAGGTCTCGATCGTTGCCCAGCACATCGTCCAGGGCAGCCTGGATGACCTCAAGCCAGGCGAGTTCGGGGTGGTGGTTGGGGAAATCACCGCACGCCGTTTCCGTCTGAACGTTGGCGACAAGCTGACCCTGATCGTGCCTGAAGTCAGCACGGCACCCGGCGGTATTACCCCGCGCATGCAGCGCCTGAACGTGGTCGGGGTGTTCAAGGTCGGTGCCGAACTGGACGGCTCGATGGCCCTGATTCATGTGGCCGACGCCGCGCAAATGCAGCGCTGGGAACCGAACCAGGTGCAAAGCGTGCGCCTGGCGGTCAAGGACCTGTATGCCGCGCCGCAGGTCTCGTCGGCGATTGCCGCGAGCCTCGGTGCCGGTTTCAAGGCGGACGACTGGACCCACACCCAGGGCAGCCTGTTCAGTGCGATGAAGATGGAAAAAACCATGATCGGCCTGTTGCTGCTGATGATCGTCGCCGTGGCGGCGTTCAACATCATCGCGACCCTGATAATGGTTGTGAACGAGAAGGGCGCCGACATCGCGATCCTGCGCACCATCGGCGCCACGCCCCGGCAGATCATGGCGATCTTCATGGTCCAGGGCACGGTGATCGGTATCGTCGGCACCTTGATCGGCGGTATCCTCGGGGTGATCGCGGCGCTCAATGTCAGCGAGTTGGTGGGGTGGCTGGAGCGGGTCAGTGGCCAGCACATCTTCAGCTCCGACGTGTACTTCGTCAGCAACCTGCCTTCGGAGCTGCAGGGCGGTGATGTCCTGTTGATCTGCTCGGCAGGCTTTATCATGAGCTTCCTCGCCACCCTGTACCCCGCCTGGCGCGCGGCGAAGACCGAACCGGCGACGGCGTTGCGGTATTCGTAAGTTGTAGGAACCAGCCTGATGGCGATGAGGTCATCAGCTGCACCGCATCAACTTCATCGCTAGCAGGCTAGCTCCCACATGGTTTAGTGATCGATCACAATATCTGCTGTCACTGCAAAATTCCTGTGGGAGCAGCCCGGGCGGTGCTCCGCTGCTGGCGATGAGGCCAGGCCTGCTGGCCTCAATTTCCCTTCGGCACCTCCACGACAAACCGCGTCCAACCATTGCCCGACTCGCAGGCAATGGTCCCGCCATGGGCGCGAACGATCGACTGGGTAATCGCCAGACCTAATCCCGCATGCTCGCTACTGCCCTCACGGCGCGCCGGGTCGGCGCGGTAGAAGCGATCGAACAAACGCGGCAACAGTGCCTCGGGAATCCCTTCGCCGGTATTGGCAATACTCAATTGCACGGATGTCGGCTGCTCGACGATTCGCACCTGCACCTGGCCCAGAGGCGGGGTAAAGCGCAGGGCATTGTCCAGCAGGTTCGACAGGGCGCGCCGCAGCATGCTGCGGTCACCGCTGATGGATGCATCACCTTCGCGGCTCAGGCTGATCTGCGCGTCTTCGGCCAGGGGTGCATAGAACTCCAGCAACAGATCGGTTTCCTCGCCCAACGGCAACGGCTCACGACTGGGCATCAACAAGCCGTGATCGGCCTTGGCCAGGTACAGCATGTCGTTGACCAGTTGCGCCATCCATTGCAGCTCCTCGAGGTTGCTGTGCAGCGCCTCGCGGTACTCTTCCAGGTTCCGTGGCCGGGTCAGGGTGACCTGGGTGTGGGTCAGCAGGTTCGACAACGGGGTGCGCAATTCATGGGCAATGTCGGCGGAAAACGCCGACAGGCGCTGAAAGGAGTCATCCAGGCGCGCGAGCATGGCGTTGAAGGCGTGGGCCAATTCCGCCAGTTCGGCGGGCATCTGGCCTTCGGGCAAGCGCTGGGTCAGGGAGCTGGCGGACACCCCGGCCGCGACCTCGCTCATGCGCCGCAATGGCCGCAAACCGCTGCGTGCCGCCCAGGCGCCGAGCAGCGCGGTGGCCAGCGCTGACAAGCCGACCGTCAACCAAATCAGATGCTGCATGCGCTGCAGAAAGTGCTGGTGGTGCGTGATGTCCAGCAGCAGGGTCAGTTGCGGTGAATCGCTGCGCCCAGGGTCCAGCGGCGCGCTGTACACCCGGTAGGCGGTGCCGGCGCTCTGCAAACTGTGCAGGCCGGGGGGCGTCGGCAGGTCGGTGGTCAGCGTGCTGGCGCTGTCGAACCATAGGCTGCCGTCGCGACCGCGTACCCGCAGGGCGAGGTCGGTTTGATGATTCATCTCGTCGCGCAAGGTAGCGCTGCGCTCAGCGAATCGCACTGGGTCGTCTGCACCCTGCAGGGCGCTGCGCAGGGCAATCAGCTTGCTGTCGAGCAGCTGCTGGTCGAGTTCCAGGAAGTGGCTTTCACTGGCGCGGCTGAACAGCAGTCCGGCGCACAGTGAAACCACCGCGGTGCAGGCCGCGAACAGCAAGGCCAGGCGACTGCCCAGGGACAGGCGGCGCATCAGGCTTGGCGCTCTTCGAGCACGTAGCCCATGCCACGCACGGTATGAATCAGCTTGTCGGGGAAATCGTCGTCGATCTTCAGGCGCAATCGGCGGATCGCCACCTCGATGACGTTGGTGTCGCTGTCGAAATTCATGTCCCAGACCTGCGAAGCGATCAGTGACTTGGGCAGCACTTCGCCCTGGCGGCGCAGGAGCAGCTCCAGCAGGGCGAACTCCTTGGCGGTGAGGTCGATGCGCTGGCCGCTGCGCTCGACCCGGCGGCGAATCAGGTCCAGGCGCAGGTCTGCCAGTTGCAGGCTGGTTTCCTGCGGCGTCACGCTGCCGCGGCGCAACAGGCTGCGGACCCGGGCCAGCAACTCGGAGAAAGCGAAGGGTTTGACCAGGTAATCGTCGGCCCCCAGTTCCAGGCCATGCACCCGATCCTCGACCGCATCCCGCGCCGTGAGGAACAGCACCGGGATTTCCAGCCCGGCACTGCGCACCGCTTGCAGAATCTGCCAGCCGTCGCGCCCGGGCAGCATCACATCGAGGATCAGCAGCGCATAATCACCGGTCAGGGCCAGGTGTTGGCCAGTATTGCCGTCCGCCACCAGTTCGGCATTGAACCCGGCCTCGCTCAGGCCCTGGCGCAAGTAGTGGCCGGTTTTTGGTTGGTCTTCGACGATCAGCAGTTTCATGGGCGACTCTGGGTAAAAAGGGACATGTGCTTTATAGCGTGCAGGGCGGTTTCTCCGCTCAACCTGACAAAGTTGTAATCTGCGCGTCAGCCAACTGGCAGCGCCACGGCCCTAGAGTTTCCCACAGGCTGAACCTCATCTTGTTGGAGTGTGACCATGTTTTTGCGCAATCGATTGATCCTCGCGGGCTGCCTGTTGGCGTTGAGCTTCCCGGTGTTGGCCTCGCCGGCCCAGAGCTACCCATTCGGCGCGCCCGCACCGGCGGCCAAGGCCACGCGCACAGTGGAAATCGTCATGGGCGATATGTCGTTCAACCCCAAGGCGCTGCAGATCAAGGCCGGTGAAACCATCCGGTTTGTGCTGATCAATAAAGGCCAGTTGCTGCACGAATTCAATCTCGGCGACGCGGCGATGCACGCCGCGCACCAGGCCGAAATGCTCAAGATGCAGCAAAGTGGCGCGCTCACGCCGACTGCCATGAAAGCCGTGCCCATGGATCATGCTGCCATGGGCCATGGCTCGATGGCCGGCATGGATCACGGCGCCATGAAGCACGACGACCCGAACAGCGTGCTGGTGGAGCCGGGCAAGACCGGTGAATTGACCTGGACCTTCAAGCAGGCCAGCCAGCTGGAGTTTGCCTGCAACATTCCCGGGCATTACCAGGCCGGGATGTTAGGAAAACTGACGGTCAGTCAGTAAGCGCTCAAAGGTGCGGGCAAAGGCTGATAGAATCGGCTGATTCTTCAGTCAGGTTTCCGTCATGCATCCCGCAGCCGAACACTCGCCGCTGGGCAAATCCAGCGAATACATCGCCACTTACACGCCGTCCCTGCTGTTCCCGATTCCGCGCACCGCGAAATGGGCCGAGTTGGGGCTGACGGCCGAGACCCTACCGTATAAGGGCGTGGATTTCTGGAACTGCTTCGAGCTGTCCTGGCTGCTGCCCTCGGGCAAGCCGGTGGTGGCCATCGGTGAGTTCAGCATTCCTGCTGACTCGCCGAACATCATTGAGTCCAAGTCGTTCAAGCTGTACCTGAACTCGCTGAACCAGACGCCGTTTGCCGATACGCCGACGCTGCAGGCCACCCTGGCCAAGGATCTTTCCGCTGCCGCCGGCAAGCCGGTTGGCGTGCGCATCCGCAGTCTCGCCGAGGTGCAGGCCGAAGGTGTCGTGGCGCTGCCAGGTGTGTGCATTGATGATCTGGATATCAGCGTCAGCGACTACGAGCAACCGCGCCCGGAACTGCTGCGTTGCGATGCTTCACGCATCGTCGAAGAAAGCCTGCACAGTCATCTGCTGAAATCCAACTGCCCGGTCACCAGCCAGCCGGACTGGGGTAGCGTCGCCGTCGAATATCGCGGCGCGGCGCTGGATCACGCGAGCCTGTTGGCTTACCTGGTGAGCTTTCGTCAGCATTCAGATTTCCACGAGCAATGCGTCGAGCGGATCTTCCTGGACCTGCAGCGTCTGCTGAAGCCGGAGAAATTGACGGTGTATGCGCGCTATGTGCGCCGTGGCGGGCTGGACATCAATCCTTCCCGCAGCACTGAAGCGCTGCAGTTGCCGAATCATCGGTTGGTGCGTCAGTAGGAGCGAGCTTGCTCGCGAAAAATGTCAACGATGACGCGGACTTTCTGAATGTTCGCGGTGTCCTCACGCCATTCGCGAGCAGGCTCGCTCCTACAGAAACCAGAACAGCCCCGCGCCATCGCAGCGGGGCATTCCTTGCTGAAGGGCTTAGATCCCCATACTCACCAAGCTCTGCACAATGTTGCGCAGGGTGCCGGCCAGTGTCGGGTGATCGACTTCGAAGCGATCCACCGCCAGGTTGACGCTGTCTGAAAGACTGGTGTCCTGAACGGCAGCTTCCAATTTGATCTGCGCTTCAATCTCCTCCATCAGTTTATGCAGGTCCTCACGTTCCACCTCTGACAGCGGCGGATTCTGCTCCAGTTGTGCGCGCAGGGTTTCGAGCTGTGTTTGCAGTTCGCGGGCAGGCATGGCTTCGTTCCTTTTATCGATAGGCACTGGCATAGACCACGGCATCGTCGCAAAGGTCTACCTCTGACCAGTAGATTAATCCACTGGCGAGCGCCGTGCATGATCCTGATCAACAGAGGCTTTTCAGGGCTTCTCGCCCTTGCGTCGACGCAGGCCGATGTCCGACAGGCAGGTGTCGAGTTCCCCCAGGTGATCGATCACCGAATGCACGCCAAGGCTGAACAATTGCAGGGTGGCCTTGCCGCGCTTGAGTTCGCGTTCCTGTTGGCTGAGGGCCTGCCATTGTTCGGGCGCCAGCCCGCAGAGTGAACCGCAGGACGCCAGGCCGATGGTCCATAGCCCGGCATTGAGCCCTGATTGCAGCAACCGGGGTTCGCCGCTGACCAGCACGCAGCCGTCGAGGCGATCGATATTCAGGCTCATCAACGATTGCCAGCAGGCGTCGGGGGAGGGCCATTGCCCGGCGTTTGGCGAGCGTGGGCTGGCGGCAATCCAGTCGGGTAATGCGCCGGCCAGCGCCTGGCTGTGGCTCGATGACAGGTCATCCAGCCACGCGCAGGGGATGCCTTGACGTTGCAGCGAGAGCAAGGCGTGCTCGGCACCCGGCGTCAGCAGCCCGTGCTGGGCGCTATCGAGGCGCTGGTGACGGCTCTGGGCGCCAAAGTCGACCAGGCAGCCGCTCAGGCCAAAGAGCACGGCGGTGGGCTGGGGGAGGGGCTGCGAGTGCGTCTGGACCTGGGGCATTTCAACATCCCTGAAAAAATAACCCCGGAGCATAGGTGGCCCCCGTGACGGTTAGATGACAGGCAGCTGACATGCATCAGGCAAACACCTGATCCCTGTAGGGTAATTCCCAGAAAGTCGGCATACGACATATACTCAACATCTTATCGCGTGGGTTTGCGACTCGCGCCAGTACAATCCAAGGAGTTTCCTCTATGCGCTGGAGCAATTGCCTGGCCCGTCTAAGTCTGTTTGCCGGCGTTCTGATGGTCCCGTTCGCCACCCAGGCCGCCACCGAAGAAGACCCTTGGGAAAGCTTCAACCGTCCGATCTACAAGTTCAACGATGTGCTCGACACCTACGCCCTCAAGCCTCTGGCGCAGGGCTATCAGTTCGTCACGCCGCAATTCCTCGAAGACGGCATCCACAACATGTTCCGCAACATCGGTGACGTCGGCAACCTGGCCAACGACATCCTGCAGGCCAAGCCACGTGCCGCCGGCATCGACACCGCCCGCTTGCTGATGAACACCACCCTGGGCCTGGCCGGTTTCTTCGATGTCGGTACCAAAATGGGCCTGCAACGCAACGACGAAGACTTCGGCCAGACCCTCGGCTACTGGGGCATGCCCAGCGGTCCTTACGTGATGCTGCCATTCTTCGGCCCGAGCACCCTGCGTGATGCGCCATCGAAATACGTCGACAGCTATGCCGATCCCTACCGCTACATGAATGACGTTCCGGCGCGCAACATGATGCTCGGCATGGAAGTGATCGACACCCGTGCCAGCCTGCTGTCGGCCGAGAAGCTGATCAATGGCGACAAGTACGTGTTCATCCGCAATGCCTACCTGCAGAACCGCGAATTCAAGGTCAAGGATGGCCAGGTCGAAGACGATTTCTAAGTCGTTGCTTCAGTGATGGGAAGGCGGCCCTCGAGCCGCCTTCTTCTTTTCTTGTGGGCTTTGGGTCCTTTCTTTTAGTTGCCAAATTCCGGCTTCTTATAACTCCCGGTGATTTGCAGGGCGAAGTCACTCGATCACCCTCGGCGTGAGCTTGAAACGCCTCGCGGATGGGAGTACCGTCTGCGCCTTAGAAGGGCACCTCTGATGAACAGGCGTGTAGGGCAAATGCCCGAAAGCGGTGCAGCAGAGAGGCTAGAAAGCGAATCCAGTAGTGTGTGCCGGGCCACTTGCCCCGCCAGCTACGCCAACCTAATTCTGGCGCCGTTTGCCCACATGCAGAAAACCAGTGCCACGCTGCTGATCATCGATGACGACGAAGTAGTGCGCGCGAGTCTCGCGGCCTATTTGGAAGACAGTGGATTCAGCGTCCTGCAGGCCGGCAATGGCCTGCAAGGGCTAGAGGTATTCGAACAACGCCACCCTGACCTGGTGATCTGCGATCTGCGCATGCCGCAGATGGGCGGGCTCGAACTCATTCGCCAGGTGACCGACCTGTCTCCGCAAACACCGGTGATCGTGGTGTCCGGTGCCGGCGTCATGAACGACGCGGTCGAAGCGCTGCGCCTGGGTGCCGCCGATTACCTGATCAAGCCATTGGAAGACCTGGCCGTGCTCGAGCATTCGGTGCGCCGGGCCCTGGATCGCGCGCGGCTGCTGCTGGAAAACCAGCGTTACCGAACCAAGCTCGAGACCGCCAACCGCGAACTCGAAGCCAGCCTGAACCTGTTGCAGGAAGACCAGAACGCCGGGCGCCAGGTGCAGATGAACATGTTGCCGGTCAGCCCCTGGACCATCGACGAATTCAGCTTTGCGCACCAGATCATTCCGTCGCTGTACCTCTCCGGTGATTTTGTCGATTACTTCCGGGTCGACGAGCGTCGGGTCGCGTTCTACCTGGCGGATGTTTCCGGGCATGGCGCGTCATCGGCCTTCGTCACGGTGCTGCTGAAGTTCATGACCACGCGCCTGCTGTTCGAGTCCAAGCGCAGTGGCACGCTGCCAGAATTCACCCCTTCCGAGGTCCTCGGTCATATCAACCGGGGCCTGATCAGCTGTAAGCTGGGCAAACATGTCACGATGGTCGGTGGAGTCATCGACGAGGAGACAGGCTTGTTGACCTATAGCATCGGTGGCCATCTGCCGTTGCCTGTGTTGTACACGCCCGACAGTGTGGGTTATCTCGAAGGTCGTGGTCTGCCGGTGGGCTTGTTCAATGAAGCCACCTACGAAGACCACGTCATCAAGCTGCCACCGGCCTTCAGCCTGACGCTGATGTCCGATGGCATCCTGGACCTTTTGCCAGAGCCTACACTCAAAGAAAAAGAAGCCGCCTTGCCGCAACGGGTAAGGTCGGCGGGCGGCAGCCTGGACGGTCTGCGCCAGGTTTTTGGATTGGCCACGCTAGGGGAGATGCCGGATGATATCGCCCTGTTGGTGTTGAGCAGGAATCTTCAATGAGTACCGGTAGAATCCAGTTCGCCGAGCAGGACGGCACCTTCGTCCTGAAGTTCGTCGGTGAAGTGCGCCTGACCCTGTGTTCGGCGCTGGATGCAACGATAGATCGAATCTTCACCGCGCTGAACTTCAACGCGATCGTCATTGACCTGACCGAAACCCGCAGCATCGACAGCACCACGCTCGGCCTGCTGGCCAAGCTGTCGATCCTGTCGCGGCAAAAGGTCGGCTTGCTGCCGACGGTCGTCACCACCCACGACGACATCACCCGGCTCCTGGAATCCATGGGTTTCGAGCAGGTATTCAACATTGTCCATCAGCCGGTGCCGTGCCCGGAATGCCTGGACGACCTGCCAGACCAGGACCAGTCCGAGGAAGTGGTGCGAATCAAGGTGCTCGAAGCGCACAAGATTCTGATGGGGTTGAACGAGTCCAATCGGGAAGCGTTTCATGACCTGGTGAATGCGCTGGAACGGCACTGACCCTGCGACCCGCATAAAAAAGGCGAACCCTTCGAGGTTCGCCTTTTTTTGTTGCCGCTAACTGACCTTACAGCTTGGCCTGCAGCAGCGCTTCCAGTTTTTCCTGGTCGCGGGCGAACTGGCGAATGCCTTCGGCCAGCTTCTCGGTGGCCATGGCATCTTCGTTCGATGCCCAGCGGAACTGTGCTTCATTCAGGCTCTGGCGTGCTTCACCGGCGTGACCCGGAGCCAGTTTACGCTCCAGCGAGCCGGTGTCTGCCGCCAGCCTCTCGATCAGGTCGGGGCTGATGGTCAGGCGATCGCAGCCGGCCAGTTGCTCGATCTGGTTGAGATTGCGGAAGCTCGCGCCCATGACCACGGTCTTGTAGTCATTGGCCTTGTAGTAGTTGTAGATGCGCGTCACCGATTGCACGCCCGGATCGTCGGCGCCGCTGTAGTCGGTGCCGGTGGACTTCTTGTACCAGTCGTAGATGCGGCCCACGAATGGCGAAATCAGGAACACCCCGGCTTCGGCGCAGGCCACGGCCTGGGCGAAGGAGAACAGCAGGGTCAGGTTGGTCTGGATGCCTTCGCGCTCCAGTTGCTCGGCGGCACGAATGCCTTCCCAGGTGGAGGCAATCTTGATCAGCACCCGATCGCGGCCGATGCCGGCCTTGTCGTACAGGTCGATCAGGCGATGGGCGCGCTGCAGCATGGCCTCGGTGTCGAACGACAGGCGTGCATCCACTTCGGTGGAAATGCGCCCCGGAATCACTTTGAGGATTTCCTGCCCCACCGCCACGGCAAAGCGGTCGCTGGCCAGGCCGACGTCGCCCTTGCAGTCCTTGACGCTGTCATTGAGCAGGCCAGCGTAACCGGAGATGGCGGCGGCCTTGAGCAGCAATGAAGGATTGGTGGTGGCATCCACCGGTTTGACGCGGGCGATGGCTTCGAAGTCGCCGGTGTCGGCAACAACGGTGGTGAATCGTTTAAGTTGTTCCAGCTTGGAAGTCATGGGCGTGCTCTATCCTGTGGGTCTGATGACATTACCCGAGCGCTGACAGCCACTCAAGGGCACAAATGCGTAACAACGGTCCGGGCGGCAACATCCGCGAAACAGATGTTTGAAAGGCCCAGTGCTATCCGTTGATTTCGATGTCAAAACAGCCCACAGGTTCAACCTTTCGGACGGCTAGCGGCCTTCGAGCAGTGCGCCGGCCTGGTCGAGCAGGGCCAGCGGGTCCTGGGTCTTGTGGATGTCCACCGACAGCAACTGGCGAAACTTGCGCGCCCCCGGAAAACCGGTGCCCAGGCCCAGCATGTGACGGGTGATGTGATGCATCGCGCCGCCAGCCTGCAGGTGGGCGGCGATATACGGGCGCATCCTGGCCAGCGCTTCAGCGCGGCTGATCACTGGCGCGCTGCTGCCGAACAGTTGCTGATCGACCTCGGCCATCACATACGGATTGTGATAAGCCTCACGCCCCAGCATCACCCCGTCGAAGGTCTGCAGGTGTTCGTGGCAGGCTTCCAGCGTCTTGATCCCGCCGTTGAGGATGATCTCCAGTTCCGGGAAATCCGCTTTCAACTGCGCCGCCACGTCATAACGCAGGGGCGGAATCTCGCGGTTTTCCTTGGGCGACAGGCCTTCGAGAATCGCAATCCGCGCGTGCACCGTAAAGCTGGTGCAGCCGGCATCGCGCACCGTGCCGACGAAATCACACAACTGCGCATAACTGTCACGCCCGTTGATGCCGATGCGATGCTTGACCGTCACCGGAATCGACACCGCGTCATTCATCGCCTTGACGCAATCGGCCACCAACTGCGGGTGCGCCATCAGGCACGCACCAATCATGTTGTTCTGCACCCGATCACTCGGGCACCCGACATTCAAGTTCACCTCGTCATACCCATGCTCCTGCGCCATCCGCGCACACGCCGCCAGATCCAGCGGCACACTGCCGCCCAACTGCAACGCCAACGGATGCTCCGCCTCATCGTGACGCAGGAACCGCTCGTGATCGCCGTTGAGCAGGGCACCGGTGGTAACCATCTCGGTGTAGAGCAGGGCGTGACGGGAGAGCAGGCGCAGGAAGTAGCGGCAGTGGCGGTCGGTCCAGTCCATCATCGGGGCGACAGAAAAGCGGCGCGACAAAGGTGCTGGGCTTGCAGGGGCAGTCAAGTGGGGCATGGGTATCTGAATCTGGAGGGTAAGGCGGGGCGTGAGTTTAACATTTACGGGCCAGGGGAGGTTGGTCGCTTTCAAGGCGGAAATACAAGCGTCCTAGGACTTTTCCTACCTGTCGCGTCGACTTTGGCTGACTTGTTCCTGCTGCACTCAGCCGCTAAATTCCGCCGGTCGCTGCAAATTCAGCGACCGGGTTTAGCAGCTCGGGTAAAATCAAGGCACGCAGGTGCCGTCTTTCGTTCAGTCGGCGCTTTTTTTGCGTTTGCTGTCCTGTGTTATGGCGGCTGTGCGGGGGGCACCTTCGGGTGCGCCGGGTTCCTTGATTCCTGGTCTGCTAACCCGCGTACAGTCGCCACCCTTTTCGTTTAGCAGCGATGTCTGGTGACTCCATCAATCAAGGAGCTTCACTCGTGAAAAAAATCACCCCTGATCCGCCCGATCACGCACTTGTCTGCCTCATCATTCCCTCATCCAGCGTGTTGCTCGCCAGGCGAATGCTCGTCGAATACTCATCAAGCAGTGCTGATGAGGTTTGATCATGGCCAGGTACATGGCTATCACTGGAATAGACTGCTCAATCCCAGCTTTGCTTATCGATACCGAGGCGCCTCTGGATGTCTTGCACGAGACGGCCGCCTATCGCATTCGCTGCGTCACGCAGTTGCTGGAAAGCCTTGCCCTGTCCGACCGCATCAACGGTGACCAGGTGCTGGTCCGCGACCTGACTCGCGTGCTGGCGATCCCATTGCGCGATGGTTGCGATTTGCTGGATGTGCTTGGGCGTCGACTGCAGGCAACGGTCTGTCACTCCTGAGATGTTGCAGCAGGGCACCCTTTCAGGATGCCCTGCTGTTCAAGTCGAGCAACTCACCCCCACCGCTTGAACAACACACTCGCATTAACCCCACCAAAGCCAAACCCATTGGACAGCGCGTACTCCATCGGCATCCGCCGCGCTTCACCGCGCACCAGGTCCAGGCCGTCGGCGGCGCTGTCCGGGGTGTGCAGGTTGAGGGTGGCGGGGGCGATCTGGTCGCGCAGGGCGAGGATCGCGAAGATGGCCTCGATGCCGCCGGCGGCGCCCAGCAGGTGGCCGGTGGCGGATTTGGTGGCGCTGATGACCAGGCCGCTGTCGGTGCCGAACAGGGCTTTGACGGCTGCCAGTTCACCTTTGTCGCCCACCGGGGTCGAGGTGGCGTGGGCGTTCAGGTGCTGGACCTGGGAGGGAGCGACGCCGGCCTGGCGCAGGGCCTGTTCCATGGCGCGGCGGGCGCCGTCGCCGTCTTCCGGGCCGGCGGTCATGTGGTAGGCGTCGGCGCTGGTGCCATAGCCGACCAGTTCGGCGATGGGGGTCGCGCCGCGGGCCAGGGCGTGTTCCAGTTCTTCGATCACCAGCAGGCCAGCGCCTTCGCCCATGACAAAGCCATCGCGCGCCGCGTCGAAGGGGCGCGAGGCTTGTTCCGGGGTGTCATTGAAATCACTCGACAAGGCTCGTGCCGCGGCGAATCCGGCGAGGCTGACCCGGTGGATGGTCGCCTCGGCGCCACCGCACACCGCAATATCCACTTCACCGGCGCGGATCATCCGGGCCGCGTCGCCAATCGCTTGTACGCCAGCGGCGCAGGCGGTCACCGGCGCGCCCAGCGGACCCTTCAAACCGTACTGGATGGATACGTGGCCAGCCGCCATGTTGCTCAGGAACGACGGAATGGTGAAGGGCGACAGACGTCGTGGACCCTTGCTGTCCGAGGTGCGAACCGCTTCGGCAATGGCCGGAAAACCACCAACGCCCGAGGCGATGATGGTTGCCGTGCGTGTTTGCTGCTCCGCGGTCTGCGGTGCCCAACCGGCCTGCGCCAGCGCTTCCTTGGCGGCAGCCAGGGCAAACAGAATGAAGCGGTCCATCTTGCGCTGTTCCTTGGGTGCCAGCAGTTGGTCGGGGTCGAATCCGGCTTCGGGGTCCGCGATCGGGTCGGGCACCTGGCCCCCAATGCTGATCGCCAGGTCGCCAATCAACGACTCTGGCAGTCGACGAATCCCGGATTGCCCAGCCAGCAGGCGTTGCCATACCTGTTCGACGCCGCAACCCAGCGGGGTCAGCGCGCCCATGCCGGTGACAACAATGCGTTTGCTCATGAGGGTCCAACTCCTTCAGTTCGTCAGGGTAATGACCTATGGACGTCACTATCATCATGAAAGTAACATGGCCGAACGATAAATACCCAACCCTCAAGGATTGTTCATGCAGCGCAAGACCCTGGCCGACGCCGAATGCCCGATTGCCCGCAGCCTGGAAAGGGTTGGCGAGTGGTGGAGCATCCTGATCATGCGCGACGCCCTGCACGGCCTGCGCCGCTTCGATGAGTTTTCCCGCAGTCTCGACATCGCGCCGAACATGCTCACCCGACGCCTCAACTCACTGGTCGAGGACGGCCTGCTGGAACGTCGCGCCTACAGCGAGCGGCCGTTGCGCCATGAATATGTGCCAACCGCCAAAGGCCAGGATTTTGCCGGGGTGCTGCTGGCATTAGTCGCCTGGGGTAATCGGCATTACGCGCCGGAAGGGGAAAGCGTGCAGATTGTCGAGCGTGCAACCGGGCGGCGGGTCGAGCCGGTCATGGCCGACATGAGTGATGGGCGACTGCTGTCGCTGGAGCAGTGCACGGTGCAGGCGGGGCCGGCAGCCAGCGATGCGATACGCCAGCGCCTGGGTAGCGGGCCAGATCGTTCCTGACAACCTGGCCGATGGATAGACCTTAAAGCCCCAACCCCTCCTCAACAATCCACAGCAAATTCTCCTCATTCCACGCCACCGGCGCCTGCGCTGCCTGCCCCAGGGGCGGCACCTTCTGCAGGTGCCACACCGATTCACCGTGCTCATCGGCGGTGCGCAGCACGCGGTAGTGCTTGCCGCGCAGGTGAATCTCGATCAGGCCATCGGCGGTGGGGGAGAAGCGGGCGATGGGGTCGAAGGTGATGGTGTAGGGGTGGGCTTCGAGCAGTAGCTGGTCGATCGCGTATTCGTAGGTCGCGCCGCTGTGGTGACCTTCGTGGACGTGGGTCGGGTTGCGGCGGATGTTCAGGCCGGCTTCGCTCAAGGGCGTCAGCCAGTGTTCGATCTGCTGGTAGAGGTCGTTGACCTGAGTCGGCCAGTGGTCGATGGCGGTATCGGCACAGGTTTCGTCGTTGTCGACGCGCTGTAGGCGATTGCGCAGTTTTGCCGCCAGTTCGTCTGCCTTGTTCATCATCTCGGTTCCCTTTGAAGGTGTCTGCTCAATAGTAGCCAGATCTGAGGGCGAGGTGTCTTGCCGTGGATCATCGACAAGGCTGCGCCCAGCGGATTCAAGTCAGGGAGCTGGCGAATCGACAGCATGAAACCGGCTTCAACCGCCGCTCCAGCGCATTGAACCGCGTCGAACATTTTACCCGGCATCCATCGCTTAGCGTTTTCCCTCATCGTCCATACCGCGTATTATTCCTACAAATATGTCTGAAGATGTCCATTGCGTAACTCGTGGGGCATCTGCCGTGCGACCTCGTGTGCTTGGCATGGTGCGTGCAGACAAGAAAATCAGCTTCAGGTGACGTTTAACGACTTGCCAAAAATTGTATCGGCCAGACATGCGGCTGTCCGCAGGATAGGACGGTGTCTGGTTGAGATGAAAGGAATGGGTTTTGACAAAGCGTAGACAGGTAGCAATTGTTGGTTGTTCTTTTCGTTTTCCCGGTTCGACCACCCAGAGTTTCTGGCAAAACCTGATGTCCGGGCGAGACCTGGTCACTCAGGTCGACGCCTCGCGTTGGCAGCACGACGAGTTCCTGCACCCGGATAAAGCCAATCCTGCGACCAGCTACACCTTCGCCGCAGGCTCCCTGGGCGATATCAGTGCCTTCGATGCCGGCTTCTTCAACATCTCGCCGCGCGAAGCGATGGTCATGGACCCGCAGCAACGCATGCTGCTGGAGATGTGCTGGGAAACCTTCGAGAACGCCGGCGTCAAGCCGTCGAGCCTGCGCGGCAGCAACTGCGGGGTGTACCTGGGGATTGGCGGCGTCGAGCAAGCCTATCGCCTGGTCGAAGACCTGGCGTCGATCGATGCTGCCACGGCTACCGGCAATACCATGAGTATTGCCGCCAATCGCCTGTCGTTCTTCTATGACCTGCGCGGCCCGAGCATGGCCATCGATACCGCGTGTTCGTCATCGCTGGTGGCGTTCCACCAGGCCTGCCAGGCGATCATCAGTGGCGATGTCGACCAGGCGGTGACCGGCGGCATCAGCCTGCACATGCACCCGTTCGGCTTCATGATTTTTGCCAAGGCCTCGATGCTTTCGCGCACCGGGCGTTGCCACGCGTTCGATGAAAGCGGCGACGGCTATGCTCGCTCCGAGGGCGGTGGACTGTTCCTGCTCAAGGATTACGAGCAGGCGCTGGCCGACGGCAACCCGATTCTCGCGGTGGTGGCGGGCAGTGCGGTGAACACCGACGGGCGCAAGTCGAGCCTGACCCTGCCGAGTGCCGAGGCCCAGGCCGCGCTGCTCAAGAGCACCTACGCCAAGGCCGGGATCGATCCGGCGCAACTCGATTACCTGGAAGCCCACGGCACCGGGACTGCGGTCGGCGATCCGATCGAGACCCGCGCCATCGGCGAAGCCCTGGGCCAGGCCCGCGGCGCCGGCAACCCGCTGCCGATCGGCTCGGTGAAGAGCAACCTCGGTCACCTCGAGGCGGCCTCCGGGGTCGCCGGCCTGATGAAGGCGCTCAATTGCCTGATCCAGCGCGAAGTGCCCGCGACCATAGGCGTCGAAGCGCTCAATCCGAACATCCCGTTTGCCGACCTCAATCTGCAGGTAGTGACCGAAAGCCGCGCGCTGAAATCCGCCGGGCAACTGACCGTTGGCATCAACTCCTTCGGCTTCGGTGGCGCCAACGCGCACGTGATCCTGCAGAGTGCCGAGCCGTTGCCGGCCTCGAACACCGCTACCCAATCACGCCGCCTGCCGCTGATGCTCAGTGCCAAGGACGTCGATGGCCTGCGCGCCACGGCCGAACGGTTTGCCGAGTACCTGGCGGCGCAGTCGCCGGTCAACTATTACGACGTCGCCTATCAGGCCATGTTCCGTCGCGATGCCCACGGGCAGCGCCTGGTGCTGATCGAGTCTGATCCGGCGCAAGCCGCACAGGCGCTGGCGGACTATGCCGAAGACCCGAGCCTCAGCGAACTGAGTTCGGTGCTCGAGACAGGTCAGGCCCTGGAGCAGGTCAAAGGGCCGGTGCTGGTGTATTCCGGCAACGGTTCGCAATGGCAGGGCATGGGTCGGGCGATGCTCGGCAACCCGGTATTTGCCGCGGCAGTGGCCGAGGTCGATGGGCTGTTCCAGCCGTTGGCCGGCTATTCGCTGCGCGCCGAATTGCTCGGCGAGAATGGCGACGACCGCTACGTACGCACCGAGATCGCCCAGCCGGCGTTGTTCGCGCTGCAGGTGGCCGTCACCCGTGTGCTGGCGGCCGAAGGTTTCCATCCGGCGGCGGTCATCGGCCACAGCGTTGGCGAAGTGGCGGCGGCCTGGGCCAGCGGTGCGCTGAGCCTGGAAGACGCGACCCAAGTCATCTATCACCGCAGCCGCCTGCAGGGCCTGACCCGTGGCACCGGGCAGATGTCGGCCGTGGGCCTGAGCGGTGAAGCCACCGCACTGCTATTGGTTGAATTGGCCTTGGATGATCGTGTGGTCCTGGCCGGCGAAAACAGCGCCCGTGGTGCGACCGTGGCCGGCCCGGACGATGCATTGAGCGAGCTGGAGCAGGCCCTGACCGAGCGTCAGGTGTTCGTCCGCCGCCTGGCCCTCGACTACGCCTTCCACTCGCCGGCGATGAACCCGATCGAGCAGCAAGTGATTGCCGATCTGGCGCACATCCGCCCGCGCAACGCCGATATTCCGTTCTTCTCCACAGTGGTCGGCGGCGAGCTGGACGGCCAGCGCCTGGACAGCGGCTACTGGTGGCAGAACATCCGCTTCCCGGTGCTGTTCCAGGGGGCGATGGACGAGCTGGTAGGGCAGGGCTTCAACCTGTTCGTCGAGGTCGGTCCGCATCCGATCCTGCGCTCCTACGTGACCGATGCCCTGACCCAGCGCGAGCTGCCTGGTCAGGTGATCGCCACGCTGGTGCGCAATGACGACAGCCCGGCACTGCTGGAACGCTGCGTCGCCCGGCTGTTGATCGCCGGTGCCGAGCCGGATTGGCAGCATCAATTCCCGGTGGCGGGCAACAACGTGCGCCTGCCGAACTACGCCTGGCAGCGTGAGCGTTATGAACTGCCGGTCAGCGCCGAGTCGTTCGCCACACTGCAACGCGAGCGGGTCCACCCGTTGCTCGGTTACCCGTTGGCCGACCGCGCGCTGACCTGGGAAAACCGTCTCGACACCCAGCTGTTCCCGACCCTGGCCGACCACAAGGTCGGTGAAGCCGTGCTGTTCCCCGGCGCCGGGTTTACCGAGCTGGCGCTGGCCGTGGCACTGGTGCACCAGCCGGGTGAGTTCGTCGATATCGAAGAACTGGAAATCCATAACCCGCTGCTGCTCGGCAACGAAGGCAGCAAGAAGATCCGGGTCAACATCGAAGAAGCCGACGGCACCCTGCGCATCACCTCGCGCACCCTGGCCCAGCGTGAAGAGTGGGTCCAGCACGTGGTCGCGCGCCTGCCCGGCGAAGCTCGCGGCGTGATGCTCGACGCGCGTGCACCGGCCTTGCCGCAACGTCCGGCGGATTTCAGCGGCGAACAGCACCTGGCGCTGACCCGTGCCGTCGGCCTTAACTACGGTCCGGCTTATCAGGCAGTGGCGGCAGTGTGGGTCGAACCGGCCTACATCCTCGCGCAATTGAGCGTGCCCGAGGCCATCCGCGAAGAACTGCCGTCGCTGCACCTGCACCCGGCGTTGCTCGATGGCGCATTCCAGTTGATCACCGAGTTGCTGGTCGGCCAGCCGGGCAGCAACAAGGGCCTGGCGTTCATTCCGGTCAAGCTGGGGCGCATCGCCTTCGCCAAGGCCGGCGGGGTGCCGTGCCTGGCCGAAGTGCGTCAGCTCAAGCGCACCGAACACTCGCTGCTGGTGGACTTCACCCTCTACGACGCCGCTGGCAATGCCGTGCTGTGCATCAAGGACGCGCGCTTCCGGGGCGTGCGCCTGCAACGCGATCGCTCCCACGACATCAAGCGCCTGGCCCACGTCGGTCTCGCTGCTCCGGGCCAGGTGGTGCCGGTGTTGCGTGCGGCCGCGACCGCCACGCCGCTGGCCAACCATCTGCAAGGCTTGAATGATGAGCCGGTGCAGGTGCGTTACCTGAATGAAGTCGAGCCGTTGCTCGACGCCCTGTGCTCGAGCTTCGTGCTGGACCTGATCGAACAACTGGGCGGCCGCTTGAGCGCCGAGCAGGTTGCGCTGTGGTCGCAGCAGGACGGTGTGCCGAGCGATTACCTCAACACCCTGCTGCGCCAGGGACGTGACGATGGCAGCCTGAGCGTCGATGCCGACGGCCACTGGTCGATTGCCGATGCCGGCGAGCGCCCGGCGTCGGAGGCGATCTGGCAGGAGTTGTTCCAGAGCTATCCGGAACACTTCCAGCTGATTCATTCGGTGGGCCGTATCGGTCGCCATCTGCTGGCCTTGCTCGAAGGCACGCAAACCCTCGAACAACTGCTGCCGCGCGAAACCAGCGCAGCCAACCTGGCGCGCCTGGTGCTGGGTGCGGCCGGTCAGCAGCGGGTGCTCGCCGGCCTGCGCGAGACCCTCGCCCAGCGCCTGGCCGCCTTGCCGGCCGGGCAGCGCCTGCGGGTGCTGGAGTTCGGCTTTGGCGGGCCGTCGTTCGCCGAGTCGCTGTACGCCGGCATCGATTTCGACCGGGTCGACTACAGCTACTGCGTGCAAGAACCGGAGCTGATGCAGATGCTCGGCGACGATTGCCCGGCGCTGGAAGTCCTCGGTTTCGATCAATTGGCCGCCGCCCAGGCTTACGACTGGGTGCTGCTGCCGTCCGACCTGGCGCCGCTGGACAGCGTCGGCGAAGCGCTGCGCCAGACCGCCAGCCACCTCAACCCGCACGGCCAGTTGGCCTTGCTTGCGCAGTACCCGGCACGTTGGGCCGACTTCGTCTTCGGTGCCCAGGCCGCCTGGTGGCTGGCTGGCCCAGAGCACGCGTTGTCGCGCCAACAGCGTCCGCAATTCTGGCTGCACGAACTGCAGCGCCACGGCCTGAGCGTCAGCCACACCCTCGAAGCCTTGCCCGGCAATGCCTGCGGCAGCTACCTGCTGTTGGCTGGACGGAAGGTCGGCGAGCGCGTGGCAACTGCCGAGATCGCTGTGCAGCGCTGGGCGTTGCTGGCCGAAGCTGGTCAGGCGAATGCCGAGCAACTGGCCCAGGCCCTGCGCGAGCAAGGTCAGCAGGTCAGCCTGTTGCTGCCCGGCGATGCCCAGGCGATCGCCAAGCAATTGGCCGCAATGGACCAGGCGCCGGAGCACGTGCTGCATCTCGCCGGGCTGGACGCTGATCAGGGCCTGGACGCTCAGGGCGCTCGTTGCATGCTGGCGGCTGCGCTGGTCCAGGCCTGTGAGTCGCTGGCGATTGCGCCGCAATGCTGGCTGCTGACCCGGGGTGCTGCCGGCCATCTCTATGATGCGCCGCAGACTACTGACGTCGACGCGATTGCCGATGCCGCGCTGTGGGGCTTCGGTAGGACCCTGGCCAACGAATCCGCCAGTTGCCGCATTCGCCTGCTCGACCTGGCGCACGCTGCGCCGATCAGCAGCCTGGTCCCGGCGCTGCTGCAGGCTGATGGCGAGACCGAGCTGGCGATCAATGTCGACGGTCAGCGCTACGTGCCGCGCCTGCGGGTGCTGCAGGATCAGGTCCGCGCCAGCAACGATGGTCAGACCCGCATCAGCCTCGGTTTCGATCTGCCCGGACAACTGCGCAACCTGCGCTGGGAAGCCCGTGAGCTGACCGCACCGGCCGCTGACGAGCTGGACATCGAAGTGCGCGCCACCGGCCTGAATTTCCGTGACGTGATGTTCGCCCTCGGCCTGTTGTCCGACGAAGCCATCGAGAATGGTTTCTCCGGTCCGACCATGGGCTTTGAGTTCTCTGGCGTGGTGCATGGCAAGGGCGCTGCGGTGCTCGGCGACTTCGCCCCGGGTGATCGGGTGGTGGGCTTCGGTCCGCGCAGTTTCGCCAACCGCCTGGTGACCAACGCCAATGCCGTCGCGCGCATCCCTGAAGGCATGTCCTTCGAGGCGGCGGCGACCATTCCAAGTACCTTCTTCACCGTGTACTACGCGCTGCACTATCTGGCGCGACTGGAGCCGGGCGAGAAGGTGCTGATCCATGGCGCCGCCGGTGGTGTCGGCATCGCCGCGATCCAGATTGCCAAATGGTGCGGGGCCGAGATCTACGCCACCGCCGGCAGCGACGAGAAGCGCGACTTCCTGCGCCTGCTGGGTGTGGACAAGGTGTTCGACTCGCGCTCCCTGGCCTACGCCGACGAAGTCCTGGCCCTGACCGGTGGCCGCGGTGTCGACGTGGTGCTCAACTCGCTGGCGGGTGAAGCGATCAACCGCAACTTCCGCGTGCTCAAGCCGTTCGGGCGTTTCCTTGAACTGGGCAAGCGCGACTTCTACCAGAACACCCGCATCGGCCTGCGTCCGTTCCGCAACAACATCAGCTACTTCGGCATCGATGCCGACCAGTTGATGAGCGAGCGTCCGGACCTGACCCGGCGCCTGTTCGGGCAAATGATGGAGTTGTTCGAGCAGGGCATCCTGCACCCATTGCCGTTCCGCGAGTTCGACGCCAACCACGTGGTCGAGGCGTTCCGCTACATGCAGCAGGCGCGGCAGATCGGCAAGATCGTCGTGACCTACGGCAACCCGATCGAGCGCCTGGTGGAAACCCGCGAGCAGCCGGTGCAGCCATTGCAACTGAGTGGCGAGGCGACTTACCTGGTCACTGGCGGCCTGGGTGGCTTCGGTCTGCGCACCGCGCAGTGGCTGGTGGACAAGGGCGCGCGGCACCTGGTACTGCTCGGCCGGCGTGGCCCGGCCAGTGTCGAGGCGCAGCCGTGCCTGGCGGCCTGGCAGGTCCAGGGCATCGACGTGCAGGCGCTGGCTTGCGACATCACCGATCCGCTTCAGGTGCGCGGGGTGTTCGAACGCATCGCCGCCAGCCCGTACCCGCTGCGCGGCCTGGTGCACGCGGCGACCGTGATCGACGACAGCCTGATCCGCAACCTCGATGGCGAACAACTGCAGCGTGTGCTCGAGCCCAAGGCCAAGGGCGCGCAATACCTGCACGAACTGACCCGTGAGCTGCCGCTGGACTTCTTCGTGATGTTCTCCTCGGCCACCACCCTGTTCGGTAATCCGGGGCAGGCCAACTATGTGGCCGCCAACCATTGGCTGGAAGCGCTGGCGCGGCATCGTCGTGGCCAGGGCCTGGCGGCGACTGCCGTGCTCTGGGGGGCGATCGACGACGTCGGTTTCCTCGCGCGCAACGAGCAGATCAAGGACGCCCTGCAAAGCCGCATGGGCGGTGCTGCACTGCGGGCCGAAGTGGCGTTGGCGCACCTGGAGCAGATGCTGCTCAAGGGTGACGACGGCATCGGCGTGCTGGAGCTGGAATGGAAGGCCCTGTCGCGCTTCCTGCCGAGTGCCAGCACCCCGCGTTTCCTCGAACTGGTGCGCGCCCATGGCGGCGACCAGGACGATGACAACGACGCCGAAGACATCCAGCGCATGTTGGCCGAGTTGGACGACGAGCGGGTGCTGGAGCGCTTCGTCGAACTGCTCAAGCACGAAGTCTGCGAGATCCTCCGGCTGCCGGCAGCCCGCCTCGACACCCAGCGGCCGCTGCAGGAACTGGGCCTCGACTCGTTGATGAGTGTCGAGCTGGTGGTCGCTCTGGAAGAGCGTTTCGGCATTCGCCTGCCGGTGATGGAGCTCAGCGAGAGCTCCAGCATCGACAAGCTCAGCGTGCGCATCCTCGACTTGCTGCGGGGCGAGGCGGCGGGCAACGAAGCGCCGGCGCCGGTCGCCCTGGCCGAGAACGTGCTGGCCCGTCACGGCACTGAATTGAGCCCTGAGCAAATGGCCGAGCTGAACGCCGAACTGGCCGCCAGTACTGCAACACCTAACCGTTTGATTGAGTGATAGTTGATGACTGCAAAAACGCCTACCGGCCTGAGTGTCGGGATCAAGCAGCGGCTGATTCAGCAAGCGCTGGAACGCCGTCGCAGCGAGGCGGGCGACCCGGCTGGCGGCGCCACCCTGGAGCAGGCGCAACAGGCGGCGCTGAAAGTGCCGGAAGCGTTCTATCGGTTCGACCAGCACCCCGGCTATCAGCAATTGCGGGTGATGCAGCAGGGTGCCGCGCGCCTGGGCCTGAGCAGTCCGTTCTTTCGCCTGCATGAAGGCCTGGCCGGTGCCGAGACCTGCATTGGGGCGCAGCAATACGTGAACTTCGCCAGCTACAACTACCTCGGTTACTCCGGGCATCCGGACGTGGCCGAGGCGGCCAAAGCGGCGATCGACCGTTACGGCACCTCGGTGTCGGCGAGCCGCCTGGTGTCCGGCGATCGGCCGTTGCACCGTGAGCTGGAGCGTGAGTTGGCGAGCCTGTATGAGGTCGACGACGCCATCGTTTTCGTCAGTGGGCATGCCACCAACGTCACCACCATCGGCCATCTGTTCGGCCCGCGTGACCTGGTGCTGCATGACGAGCTGATCCACAACAGCGTGCTGCAGGGCATCCAGTTGTCCGGCGCGCGCCGTTTGAGTTTCGCCCACAACGACTGGCAGGCCCTGGACCGGATCCTCGGCGAGCAGCGTCAGCACTTCGAGCGGGTGCTGGTGGTGGTCGAAGGCATCTACAGCATGGACGGCGACTACCCGGACCTGCCGCGTTTCGTCGAACTCAAGCGCAAGCACAAGACCTTCCTGATGGTCGACGAGGCGCATTCACTGGGAGTGATGGGGGCGACCGGCAAGGGCATCCGCGAACACTTCGGCCTGGCCGGGGATGACGTGGATATCTGGATGGGCACCCTGAGCAAGACCCTCGCCAGTTGCGGCGGCTACATTGCCGGCAGCACGGCGTTGGTCGAGCACCTGAAATTCCTCGCGCCGGGGTTCCTCTACAGCGTCGGCATGCCGCCTGCGGTGACCGCTTCGGCGCTGGCCGCGTTGCGTTGCCTGGCCAATGACCAGGAGCGGGTGCAGACCGTGCAGGCCCGGGGCGATTTGTTCCTGCGCCTGGCCAAGGCCGCTGGCCTGGACACCGCCACCAGCACCGGGCTGGCGGTGATCCCGGTGATCACCGGCAGTTCGTTCAAGGCCGGACGCCTGTCCAGCGCGCTGTTCGAACGCGGCATCAACGCCCAGCCGATCCTCTATCCCGCCGTCCCGGAACACGTCGCCCGGGTACGCTTCTTCGTCTCGTGCGAGCACAGCGAAGAGCAGATCCGCCAGACCGTGGCGATCGTTGCCGAGGAATTGGCGAAGATCGGGTGACACCCAGATCAACGCAGCCTTGACGCATCCCCTGTAGGAGCCAGCTTGCTGGCGAAGGTCGTCAACGATCCCGCGATGACCCTGATGCCGCGCGGCGGTCTCAGGTTTTTCGCTGGCAAGCCAGCTCCTACAAGGGTTCGCGGATACCGCAGGTTTTGTGTTCGACCGCAAAACCCTGTGGGAGATCCGCCAGACCGTGGCGATCGTTGCCGAGGAATTGGCGAAGATCGGCTGACACCCAGATCAACGCAGCCTTGACGCATCCCCTGTAGGAGCCAGCTTGCTGGCGAAGGTCGTCAACGGTCACGCGATGAACCTGATGCCGCGCGGCGGTCTCAGGTTTTTCGCTGGCAAGCCAGCTCCTACAAGGGTTCGCGGATACCGCAGGTTTTGGGGGCGGCCACAGGTTGGGTGTCGATCACAAATCCTGCGGTGCCTGCAAAACCCTGTGGGAGCCAGCCTGCTGGCGATTCAAGCGCCGCGGTGCGTCTGGTTCCCCGCCATCGCGAGCAGGCTCGCTCCTACCGTTTGATTTCAGATGTACGGCTTTTCGTAGGCGTTGAGCTGTTCGATGAAGCGCCAGTGGCTGCGTTTGTCGAAGCCCATCAGGCGTTTCAGGCGGATGTCCCAGCGCATGTGGTGGTTGGCGATCATCGGCAGGGCGAACAGGTGGGCGCCGCGCCAGGGGATGAAGGGGTTGCGGCGCAGGCTGGCGTAGATTTCCACGCGGTGGCTGGGGCGCAGGCTTGGGCAGCGGGCGTGGAAGCCCGAGGTGTCGGCCACTACCAGGGTGTTGGCCGGCACCGAGAAGCGCCGCGGTGCCGGCAAGCCCAGCGCCGCCAGTTCGTGCTCATGAATACGGAACGAACCTTCGCGGTGCATCTGTTCATCGGAACGGGCCGCGCCGAGGCTCTGGCGGTACTCCCAGGCCAGACGCTCCGGGGTCAGCCGATGGGAGCCGGGCACGTAGCTGAACGGTCCCTGGTCATCGGCCACGTCATCAAGAAACAGCCAGGCCTTGGCGGTCGGATGAAAAGTGTCAGCGTGCAAGCGCGTCTGCGGGTCCTGCTCGGCGTTGACCCCATCGATCACGATCGACTGCAATTGATAGGTGATGCCACCGGTATTCGACGAGGCATAGGCGATCAAATCGCGCACCCCAGGGTCGGCAACAAAGGCCGCGCTGGCCGGGTTGCGCGCCAGCACATCCTGGTCAAGGCTGACCCGACGCGTCACCGCCTTGCCCTGGCGCATCTCCCAACCGGTGCTGCGCAAATCGCCAAGCTCGGCCCGCAGCGCCGCAAACTGTTCAGCGGGCAGGGCGTTCTCGCGGACGAAAAATCCCTGTTCCTCGAAACTCGCCAGCTCATCGGCATTCAGCCGTGGCGCCAGCGCGCGCCGGCGCATGGCGGCCATGCCCATCGCCAGTTGGCGGCGCTGCACATGCAGGCCCAGGGCATTGAGCCGGGCGCTGCCGAGCACCGGGTTGTTTTCGAACGATTTGGCATGGGTCAGCAGTTGCAGGCAGTGCCAGGGCAGTGCCGCATAACGGCCAAGATCCTTCATAGAGGCGGGCATGGTCTAGTCCTTGAGGGGGGGCTGCGGTCGGCCGCAGCCGAGCATGGTCCGAGTGTAATTGAGCAGCGGCAGCAGGCGCGGGTGTTGCGCCAGGCGCGGCGGCCTAGGGTTCGACAGGCATGTCAGGGCATGCCAGGCATCGCAGGGCAGGGCTTGCTGGGGGTCGGCATAGCGCGCATAGCGCAACAGGGCGCCGGCTACCAACTGGTCCAGGGTCAGGCGCCGGGTGCGGCGCGGCAAGGGTTGCCGGTCGTGGGTCAGGCCCCAGCCGGCATAAAACGGTGAACCGTAGGTGGTCACGGGCAGGCCACGCAGCAAGGCCTCGAACCCGGCGGTGGAACTCAGGGTGTGCAGTTCATCGACCTGTTCATACAGGCGAACAATATCGACCCCCGGCAGCACCTGGTCGACCAGCCCGTGCAGCGCCTCGGCGGGCAGCGCGCCGTGGCGCTTGCCGGCTTCGACATCCGGGTGCGGCTTGTAGACGATCCACGCATCCGGCGCGCTGGCGCGAACCTGCTTGAGCAACGCCAGATTGTCGTAGCCTTCGCCGACACTGCAGCGCAACGCAGCATCGTCCTCGACCTGGCCGGGCACCAGGATCCGCCGCTGACCGGGCGGCGCAGCCACCGGCTGGTGCAGATCGCTCTTGAGATTGAACTTGCTCGCGCCCAGCGCCACGATCGATTCACGCAGGCGTGCGGCCTCGGCGAGGGTGGCGCTGTCGAACTCGGCGTGTTGCAGCAGGGTTTGCAGGTCGCTCTCGGCGCGAGCATCGAAATGCATGCCGCTGCGGTCCAGCACCAATGACAACGCGGGTGCGTTCATTGCGCCAAGGCCGATGGAGCGCAAAAAGCCGTCTTCCACCCGCCACAGCGGGACATTGGCCGTGGCGGCACGGGCGCAAAGATCCGCCGGCTCACGAGCGGCCCACACCAGCAACTTGCCGCCCTGGCGCGCCACGTCCGCCACCAGCGTCGGGCTGTCCTCGGCAAATGTCAGGCGGCCCCAGCGGCTGCTGAAGAAGCGTCGGATATTGTGCTGCTTGTGCCGCTTGACCCCCAGCACGGTGATCGGCCCGGCGAACTCGGCGTCCCGGGCTTTCTTGCGCGCCAGTTGATGGGCCACGGTCAGCGCATCGGTCGGTTGCCCGGTCAGCGGGTCGATGTAGCGGCAGTAGCGCACGTAGGCTGCCGCCACCAGCTGCAGCAGATTCAGGGTTGCCTGGCGCCGGGGGATCGGCATGCGATCGTCGGTCAGGCCCCAGCCGGCGTAGAACGGCAGCCCGAAGCAGGTGACCGGCACGCCCTGGATCAATGCCTCCAGACCGGCCTGGCTGGTGCCGATGTACACCCGCCGCGCCCGTTGGGCCAAGGACGCCCAGGACACCGGACGCGCTTCCAAAGTGACGCCACGTTCGCTGGCCGCGGCCAGCAGGCAACTGGGTTTCTGCCCACCGACGCAATCCGGGTGAATCCGCACCCGCACCTCGGCATCCGGGTTCTCCGCAATGGCCGCGTCGAGCATGCGCACATAATCGGCCTCGCACAGACCGCCGCCCGGGATCGAATAGTCGCCGGCGGTCTGGTCCACCACCAGCACCAACGGCCGCTCGCGACCCAGGGGATCGTCGGGATCTAGGTCGGGGCTGTTGTTGTACTTGCCGATGCAACTGCTGCGCATCAGGGCGATCAATTGCTCGGCGCACTGCAGTTCAGCAGCGCTCAGCTCGTGCGGCTGCTGCAGGATGTTTTCCAGCAGCGAAGGGCGGTCGGCCAGGTAGTGGATGCCCACCGGATCGACCACCAGTGACATCGGCGTGTCGCCCTCGATGCCCAGCGACGACGAGCGCAGGAAGCCGTCCTCGATGGCGATGTACGGCAGGCCCCAGCGCTGGCACAGGGCGCGGGCAGGGGCCGAGCTGTCCTTGTAGCCGATACCGGCGATGGCCTTGAGGTCTTTCGGTGCCCGCTGCCCGCGTTGCCACAGCCAGTAAGGCGGGCCTTCCGGGCCGAGAAACTGTGGCAGGTGCAGCACGTTCCACGCCACCCATTGCTGGGTGATGCCAATCCAGCCCGGGCCCGGCACCAGCGCCGGCAGGTTCAGTGGCGGCAGGGGCAGGCCGTTCACAGGGCCACCTGCAGACGCCGCAGCATGCTGCGCACCGGTGGCCAGGGCACCCAGCGCTGGCGCAACAGCTGGAAGCCGTTGTGCAGGTACAGCGCACGGGCGCGGTCGTTGTCCAGGGGCACTTCGAGAAACACCTGTTGAAACCCGGCGGCAGCCGCCTGCTCGCAACAGGCCTGCACCAGCGCCGAGCCGACACCCTGGTTGCGCGCGGCCTTGCTCACCCGCAAGCCGTACAGCAGAAACGGGTAGCGCCACTCGCGCAGCTCGCTGAGGCAGAAACCGGCAAAACGCACCGCGCCCATCAGCCAGCCAAACTCGCGGACAAAGGGCCGCAAGCGCAGGGCGAACGGGCCGCGGCGTTGATGCTTGAAGGCCACGTAGCCGGTCGCTTCGTCATCCTCGAAGGCCAGTAGCACGCGGTCCCAATGAATGCTGCTGCCGAGCAGGCGCTGGCGGCAGTCATTGTCACCGATCAGGAATGCCAGCGAACCGCGCCCGCCGGTCACCAGGTGGGCCAGTTGCGGGTTGGCGCGGACCGCGGAGGGCAGCTCGGAGCCGAGCATGATCTTCACCGCGACCTCAAACCACGGGCGCGCTGGCACTGGCTGCACGCGCCGGCTGGGCACAGGCGAGCAGGCGGCTCGACAGCGCGTCGACCCGCAGCGGGGCAGGGCTGGCGCCGGGTTGCCGGCGGTTGGACCAGATCAGGTAATCGGTGTCGCCCGCCGGCTCGCCAACCGCCTGGTAGACGTTGGGCAGAATCGGCACGTGATCGCCAAAGAAGCACAGCAGGGTTTCGCCGGGCTGATCGAGCAAGGTCGCGCGCAGTTTGCCGAGCATCCGGTCGGCATTGGTGATGTGCCGCAGGTAGGGCGCCAGGTCATCCATGCCGGCGAGCAGCGGGCGGTCGAACCAGGTCGGCAACTCGCTGGCGGTGACTTTTTCCAGGTGCAGCGGGCCGTGGTTTTCCATGGTCACCGCGTGGATGAACAACGGTTGGGTGCGGTTCGGGTCATCGAGCAATTCGCGGATCTTGTCGGCCACCGCGCAATCGCCAATGAACGGCCCGGCTTTCTGCGAGTCGTTGAAGGCACGCACGTCGATGAACTCATCGAAGCCCAGGGCCGGCAGCACCTTGTTGCGCCCGTAGAAACTGCCGTCGTAAGGGTGCACGCAGACGGTCCGGTAGCCCTGCGCCTTGAGGTGCGCGGCGATGCTCGGCAGGCCACGCCGGGCGAGGACCCGGTAGGGATTGAAACGGTGTACGCCAAGGCGGTCGCCGGGGATGCCGGTCAGGTAGGCGAACTCGGTGCGCACGGTATTCGCGCCCCAGGCGGCGACTTGCAGCTTGCCACGGGCCAGGGCTTCGTCGGCGAGGCGATCGTATTCGCCGAGCACCTCGCTCCTGACCCCGGGCCACAGGTCGCGCACGTCGAAAAACGATTCGCTCTGCACCGAGACCAGGTCGGGCAGCGGCGCTGACGGTGCGCGGCTGGCGGCGTTGCCGAAAGGCGAACCCAGGGTGCTCGGCTCGACCGCCACCCGCGCGGCGCGGAAATAGCGCCACAGGCAGGCAGCCATACCCCAGCGCTTGACGTCCACCTCGGCGTCGAAGCTGGGCACGCTGCGGTCGCGCTGACCCAGCCACAACAGGCCCAGGCCGAGCACACCGAGCAGCAGTGCGCCAGTGCGGGCGCCGTCAACTGCAGGTTCGAAACTCAAGCCCGCCCACAGGTACACCAGAAAACCCAGGGCCAGCAACGCCGCCTTGCCGAAGCCGAAGAACGGCAGGTACAGGCGCGGAAAACGCACCGCGTCGCTGAAATATTCGAAGTCGGCGCAGACGAAGGGCTCGCGCAGCGAGTGGTATTTGGCGTTGCTGACCATCACGATCAACAGCCACAACAGCATCAGGTTGATCGCGCTGAACAGCGGGCGGGCAGTGATGGCGTAGAGCAGCGCCAGGCCAACGCACCACAGGCCGCTGTGCAGCCACCAGCAACTGAGTGGGCGGCGCAGGTTCGGCCGCGGTTGCAACAGGCGTTCGATCAGTACGGTGAGCAGCAGGCCGACGACCGCGACCTGGAGGATGGAGATTTCACTCACTGTAATTCAGACCACGCAAGATAAACGAAGAGAGGCGCTGGGGAATCACCCCCAGCAACCAGGTGCCGAGGTTCAGCGGGAACGGAAAGCTGATGCGCGCCTGATTGGCGGCCAGCCCACGCTTGATCCGGCGCGCGGCTTTTTCCGCGGTCCACAGGAAAGGTTTCGGCCCGGGCATTTCAAAGCACATCTTCGACTCGACGTAACCGGGCACGATCACGTTGACCTTGATTCCGTGGGGCGCCAGCCAGTCGCGGATCGCCTCGCCGTACACCCGAATCGCCGCCTTGCTGGCGCTGTAGGTCGGGGTCACCGGCAAGCCGCGCCAGCCGGCCAGGGAGCTGAACAGGGCAATCTGCCCATGGCCACGGGCACGCATGGCCGGCAGCGCGGCTTCGACGGTGGCCAGCGCCGCCATCACGTTGACCTCCAGCAGGGCGCGGCTGTCGTCCCAGCACTCCGCCTCACCGTTACTGCCGACCGCGGTGTTGAGCCCGGCGCCGACCAGCACCAGGTCCGGCTGCTCGGCCTCGCTGACGCGGCGGATCATCGCGCGCAACTCATCCAGGTCGCGCACATCCAGGGCTTCGAGCAGCACGCGGGCGCCGAGGGCACGGCATTCGGCGGCCATCTCTTGCAGCCGATCGAGGCGCCGGCCTTGCAGGATCAGGGTCACGCCGGGTGCGGCGTACGCCGGGGCCAGGGCGCCGCCGATGCCGCCGGTGGCGCCAGTGATGAGGATGCAGCGGGGCGAAGAGTGTTGCGTCATAGGAAGTTTTCGATTCTCGATTTTTTTGCCAGCAACACGTTCAGGCAGTTGTTCACTGCCATGTCGATCCCGCAGCCGGTATAGAAGCCGCCGTTGACCTGGGTGGTGTGGATGACGGTGTTGCGAAAATGCTTGAACAGCGCCATGTCCGGCGCTTCGGGGGAATGCCAGAAGTCGTCGAGGCTGCCTTGCTGGGTCAGCCCGGGCATGGCGTAGATCGGGTTGGCGAGGACGAAGGTCGGGCGTTTGTGCAGGATCGCCGAAGCCCCCGCCGTGCTGTTGACCGTGATCATCCCGGCAATGTGCGAGAGCAGCGTCGGCATGTGCCCGCTCTGCAGGAAGTCGACGCGCTCGGCGACCCCGTATTGCGCCGCCAGGGTGTCGGTGATGCGCCGATAGTTCACCAGCCCCGGGGTCAGCGGGTGGTTCTTCACCAGCAGCCTTGCCGAGCCCGGCGCGTGAGCGGCGAACGAGGCGATCACATGGTCGATGACTTCGAGCATGTTGGCGAACGGCGAGTGATCCTTGATCTGCGCATCGCTGTCCAGTTGCAGTGGGAGCAAGAAGGTCGGCTGACGTTCACGGGCAACCTCGGTCACCAGCGCATCATCGCGCCGCCCGCTGAGCAGCAGGCGCACGCCCTGGCGAATGAAGCCGGCGTACTCCTTGGCCGCACTGAACGGCGCGTGGGTGCGGTAATGCGGGAAGCACAGTTTATTCAGCGCACCGCCGCTGTGGTACAGCACGTCGTGGGCAGCGCGGGCGGCGAACGACAGCTTGAACGGGTTGCCATTGTCGTAGCGCGGAATGTGCTTGCCGACTTCGCGGTACCAGTCCGGATCACGGGGCAGCAGCGAGTTGTTGTTGACGCCGTCGCGCTCGAGGGGGATCCAGTAGGGGCGGAAATAACCCTCCTCGAACACGTGCACGCGAATCCCCAGGCGCTTGGCCAGGGCGATGGCGGGGCGATGGACTGGGCGGCAGTCGCCGAAGAGCACCAGATCGGTGATGGCGAGGTCATGGAAACGCTGGTTGTAGAACGCCTCCAGCTCGTCGGGATGGGCCGAATAGGTGCTGCGCGAACCCGGGCTGTAGAGCACGTCGCCGACGTTGAAACTGATGCAATGCACCCGCTGGTCGATCGCCCGCAGGGCCTTGGCCAGTCGAGCGAAAAACGGCGAACTGACCCCCTGCAGAAACAGGAAGCTGTTGCGTGGCTGAGGCGGAACCGGGCGCAGTGGCGCCGGCGCCTTCAGCTTCTCAGGCGTTTCATGCCCAATAAACTGCTCAAGCGCTGTTTCAATTCCTGCCATCTGGATGTTGCTCCTGGCTGCGGTAAAGCGTGCCAATGCTGTAATTCGTAAAGTGTCTGTTCGGCGGTGGTGAAGCGGTTGGTGATCCGGCTGACGTACGTGGGGTAGAGCAGCAGGGTGCCTGCCACCAACTCGTCGAGCCCCAACTGTCGCGAGCGCCTGGCCTGTACCTCGGGGTGCAGGTCCAGGTCGCGGGTCAAGCCCCAGCCGGCGTAGAACGGCTGGCCATAGGTGGTCACCGGAATACCGCGCAACAAGGCCTCGAAACCGGATTGGGAGGTCAGGACGTGCACCTCATCGACGGTTTCCAGCAACTGCTGCAGCGGCGTGTTGCCGATCACCTCATCACACCAATCGACCGTTTGTGCTTCATCACTGCCCCGCGCTCGTGTGCCCGCCAGTACTTCAGGGTGCGGCTTGTACAGCACCCAAGCCCCGGGGTTTTGTTCACGTACCGCCTGCAGCAGTTGCAGGTTGCTGCGGATGTGATTGGCGCCAAAGCGGATCGACGCGTCGTCTTCCACCTGGCCGGTGACCAGGATCACCTGCCGTGCCGCCGCCGGGCGTTGCCAGGCGTGGCCGGGCAAGTTGTATTTGGTCAGCCCGGCGCGGCAGATGGTCTCGCGCAGGGCCTGGGCCCGCGCCACCAGCGTCGGGTCAAAGTGCTGATCCAGCAAGATGCGTTCCAGGCGCGAGCTGCGCCGGGCGTCGTAATAGATGCCGAGGTCATCGACCACCCAGGACAACGGCCGGGCCTTGCCGGCACCCAGGCCGACCGAACGCAGGAAGCCGTCTTCCACGCGGTTGACCGGTCGTGGGTGTTGCATCAGGTCGGCGTCGTGCTTGCAGCCCCAGGACACTACCGGCACATCGGCCTTCAGCGGCTGCTGGGGTTTGATGAACTGGATCGCGGAGCCGTCGAAAAACAGCTTCACCAGCGGTTCTTTCCAGCGACTGAAACCGAGCATCTGCACCGATTCGGGCAGCGCGCTGCGATGACGGCGTTGCAGGCCGAGCCAGTTGATCAACACTTCCGGGGTGCACGGCCGGCCGGTTTCCGGGCTCACATAACGCGGGTAGTCCACCAGGCTGGCGTGTACCAACTGCGCAAGCGTCGCGGGTTGGCGGCGCGGCGGCGCGGGCAGGCGGTCTGCGGTCAAACCCCAGCCGGCATAGAACGGCATGCCCCAGGTGTGCACCGGAATGTTCCACAGCAGGGCATCGAAGCCCAGTTGCGAGGTCATCACGTACACCGCCCGCATGCGCGGCAGCAACTCGGCGGGATGGACGTTCTGCGCCAACACCCGGACCCGCGGATGATCTTTCAGCGCCGCGAGATCGAAATGCCCGCGCTTGCGCCCGGCGACCACATCCGGATGCACCTTGAGCAGCAGGGTGCTGGTGGGATAACGCGTCAGGGCGGCCTCAAGCATGGCCATGAAGTCGGCAGGTCCGGCGCCTTGCAGCGATGCGTCGGCGAAGGTCTGGTCGGCGACCAGTACACAGTCGGCGGGCAGTTCGATGGATTCGATACGTGCGTCGTTGTACTTCGACACCCGCTGCTGTTGCCACAGTTGCTGCAACGCCATGGCGCGCTCGGTCTGGGCACTGCTCAGAGGTTGGGCGATCAGTTGTTCAAGGCGTGAAGGGGCGCTGGCGTCGTAATACACACCGACGTCGTCGACAATCAGCGACAGCGGCGGTTCTTCGGCGCCCAGGCCCACCGAACGGAGGAAGCCGTCTTCGAGGGTGAGGATGGGGAGGCCGGCTTTTGCCGCGTGGGCCATGGCCTTGATCGCGCTGGGTTTGCGGCCCCAGGCCATTATGCAGTCGGCTTGCTCCAGGTCGCCCACAGTCCCATTGTGCAGCGCGTAATCGGGCAGCAACGCGGGGAGCGTGACGATGCGTTGAGCCCCTTTGGAGAGGATCAACAAGCGCGGGCGTAGAGAAGCGTCATCCATAAACGTGGAACGAAATTCCGTTTGTGTGGGTAGAAGCACAGGGGCGTGTCGATGAACAGTCCATCGACAAAATTTATGTCGCGAATGTTAATACAAATTAACAAAGTGAGAACGGACTTTCAGACGAATACGTAGGACGCGTAGCAAAAACAGCCGACGCGCCCTTGATTCAAGGCGCGTGGGCGTCAGAGCAGGCCGAGCAGGTAGTCGTATTTTTCCCGCAGCAACGGCATGCGCTGCTTTTCCTGATACTCGGCGATGGTCTCGGGGCGCAGGCAGTGGAACAGGGCGTTGAGCAAAAACAGGTAACGCAGGTTGCGCAGTGCGTCCTCGGCGTCGAACTCGCTCGGCAACGCTTCGCGGTAGGTGTCGAGAAACTGTTGTTGCGCCGCGAGAAACGCCGCCATGTCCTTGCGCCGAAACAGGCTGCCCAGATAGGCCCCGCCGTCAAAGCCGACACGGCCGACCTTGACTTCGCTCCAGTCGATCAACTGCAACTTGCCGGCATCGACGAACAGGTTCTTGCGCAGGTAGTCCATGTGACTGATGCAGCGCGGACTGCGCCGGGCAGCCCGGGCAAGGCGTGCCAGCAGCGGTTCGAAGGCCTTGAAGGCGTCGGCCAGGCCACTGAAGCGTTCATCGGTCTTGCCCAGTTGGGCCAGTTCCGGCAGGCAGCGGGCGAAGTTGAAACGCGGGCGCAGCAGGAACCAGGGGCGGAAGAAATCCATGCTCCAGTACAGCGGCGCCTGGTGCAGCGGGCGATTTTTCAGGAAGCGGTGACTGAGGGTTTCCAGCTCGGCGATACCCAGGGCCAATGGCTTGGCGATCAAGTGCATGCGCGGCGGCTTGCCTTTGACAAAACCCGTGAAGATCAGGCTTTCGAGGGGCGTCTCGATCACCCCAAAACACGAAGGATACTGAAACTGATCGCTGCCGTGCAGCATGTCGGCATTGCGGTAGAAGCGTGCTTCCTGGCTGCCAATAAAAGCCACCTTGCGAATGGACTTTTCCACCAGATCGATGGTCTGACCAGTGCTCGGGTCGAGTAGTTGGTGGCGGCGTACGTAGTTGACGAACGAGGCATTGGAGTCCAGGTCCTGACTGGTGATGGTAAGTGGCTCTTTGCCCAAATGTGGCATAAATGCACGTAAGTGCTGTTCCAGGTCACCTTGTTGCCAGCGGTAATGGGTTCTGCGGCCTTGCAGGGGGTGTAGATCCAGATTCATGACTTCAACTTAGGCAAGTGCCATATGTCCGATTTGTAGCGGTTTTGGTAACAATATGCTGAGTGATACAGATCGCGGATACAACGAAAAGTTTACTGAAAGCACCGCATTTCTGGCTCGGCACGCCACTAAATTGTTTAAAATGCCCGGCTGGTCGGATTGGGACTTTGCTAAATGTTGCAAAGACCTTAAAATTCGCGCTCAACACCACGTTGTTTTCAGGGACGAAAGTCAAACATGAATCATCTTGCTATCGCAAAAGAAGCTCTCATCGCTCAAGCGCAAGCGGTCACGCAAATGGCCGATCGCCTGGACGGCGAGTTCCAGAATGCCGTTGAACTGATCTTCGGCTGCAAGGGGCGCGCGGTCGTGTGTGGCATGGGCAAATCCGGCCTGATCGGCCAGAAGATGGTCGCCACCTTCGCTTCCACCGGCACCCCGAGCTTCTTCCTGCACCCGGCCGAAGCCTTCCACGGCGACCTCGGCATGCTCAAACCGATCGACGTGCTGATCCTGATCAGCTACAGCGGTGAAACCGAAGAAGTGATCAAGCTGATCCCGAGCCTGAAGTCCTTCGGCAACAAGATCATCGCCATGACCGGCAACGGCAAATCGACCCTGGCCAAGCACGCCGACATCTGGCTGGACATCTCGGTCGAGCGCGAAGTGTGCCCGAACAACCTGGCACCGACCACCTCGACCCTGGCCACCATGGCCATGGGCGATGCACTGGCCGTGGCGCTGATCGAAGCCCTGCAATTCAAGCCGATGGACTTCGCCCGCTACCACCCCGGTGGCAGCCTCGGTCGTAAATTGCTGACCCGCGTCAGCGACGTGATGCACTCGCCCGCGCCGATCGTCACCCCGGCCACCAGCTTCCACGATTGCCTGATGGTGATGACCCAGAGCCGCATGGGCCTGACCGTGGTAATGGACAATGGCGTGCTGGTGGGCATCGTCACCGACGGCGACCTGCGTCGTGCGCTGCTGGACGACGAAGGTGTGATCCACACCACCGCGGCCCACTTCATGACGGCCAAGCCACACACCATCAAGGAAGATTCGCAGTTGGCAGAAGCTGAAGCCTACATGCTGGATAACAAGATCCGTGCCTTGGCGGTCACCAATGACGCCAACAAGGTGGTGGGTGTCGTCGAAATCTTCGATTGAGGTCTCTGGCCGCCCGTAAGGCTGGGTAAGCGTGTGCTCCAGCCTTATATAAGCGCTTAGAATTATGTTATTTGTTGGGAGGTCATTTTTTTCAGCGGGTAGCAAAGTCTATCAAGTGTAATTCGATTAATTTTTGTTGTGTCTTTGATGCGCCGACACAGTGAGCAGTCCTGGCGGCTAGGTGAGAGATACCTTAAATTGATTTTCATTAAGGGTTCTGTGTGGATATTAATAGCTGCTTCAAGTCTGCAAATATCGTCGCCAATACTAAATCGATTGCAGGTGATGGATTTCTTGAGGAAGGTTCTGTTATTCAAGGTAACTTGAACTCTCGCTTTTTTGTAGGCGCTTATTCGCTTGTGGATAGCGGAACATTTGTAAAAAATTCATTTGTCGGCAGGTTCACGACTATCGAGAAAAATTGCCATATTGGTTATCCAGCTATTCGGAGTAAAAATTTCTCCAATCACTTTTTTTCCCGAAATCTACCGATCTCGGGGGCGGATGATTATTATAAAAGTATAAAGACTTCGCGTTATTATTTTGAGCAAAATAAGTATACTTTCGTAGGCAGTGATGTGTTTGTGGGGAAGGGAGCCATCATTCAGGAAGGTGTAACTATAGGGGATGGCGCAATTATCCATCCCAACGCCTATGTGACTGAAGATGTTCCGCCGTATGCAATTGTTTCGGGATCTCCGGGTGTAGTCGTGGGTTATCGATTTGATGCAGAAACTGTAGCGGCGCTGTGTAACTCTAAGTGGTGGCGGTGCGATATTTCCCCGTTGCTCGCAAAATACAAAAATAATGCAATTGACTATCATGATAATCAGGAATTTATCTCCCAAGTTACGCTCGGTGAATTTGAGAAGCTTGAAAAGAAGGTGTTCTATTTAAATACAGAAAAGAACACCTTTGAGGAGAATTCCGCGACTAATATGATTGTTGGTCCATCGCATATCGAACGTTGGTACATTTTTTCCCAAAAAGGGTTGGTTGATAAACCTGAGGGGTATCACATATTCCCGATTCCCGCTCTTTCGTTGTTCAGTGATCAATTGAAGAAGTTGGTTGAGTGGTGGTCAGAATGGTTCGATAATGTTTTATTGTTCGTCCCTGATTTTAGAATCGGAAATGTAGCAGTAGATCTTGAACGTAAGGAAGGGCGACTGGTAAAGCCAGAGGCTGTGTCCGATGATAACTCTAGAAAATGCTATAACTTGGGCTTGAAGAGCTTGGATCATTTTTCTCAGTTGAAGAATGTTAAGTTCTGGTTTTGGTGCTTAAATGGTCGAGAGGAATTCAATCGGGTTAACGGTCAATATCTAGATGATTCTGGCAGCTACAAACATCCGATATGGAATTACACTGAGCTTTTATCGCTATACGGAGAGCGTGTTATTGATATCAGAAGGCACTTCGATAGTGTGCTGGATTTGATAGTGGATGGCAGTATTCATCCAACAAATGACTGTTATGGAAAGATGTCAAAAGTGTTTGAGAAGGTATCTTGGAAGTGAGTGTCGCTTGAGCGAGTGACGAAAAACACTGTTGTTCTGTGTTAAGGGTATTAAAGCTGCTTGCGGTGGTTGTGTCGTTATTGTCTAAACATTTTATGATCATAGCGCATGCGGCCGCCGATTTTTGTCATTCATGATGCATCAGCGCGGTTGCTGCGCTGATACACCACGAAAAGTGTGGGTCACTGCGCCATCTTCTCCATCACCTGCGCATAACCCGCCGCAGTCCCCAGCACCGCATCCTTGCCCTGGGCAAACAGAATCGCATCCGCCACTTCACGGAACGCGCCGGTGCCACCGGCTGCCGTCAGCGTGTGGGTCGCCGCTGCCTTCACGTACACCGGCGCATCTGCCACCGCAAACGACAGGGCGCACGCAGCAAAGGCCGGCAAGTCGATGCAGTCGTCGCCGATGCAGGCGGTTTGCGCCGCGCTGACCCCGGCTTCAGCCATCAATTGATTGCAGGCCGCCTGCTTGTCCTTGACGCCGAACTGGCACAGGGTGATCCCCAGGTCCGCCACGCGCTTGCGCAGGGTCGCCGAATCACGCCCGGACAGCACCGCCACGCGCACGCCATTTTCTTCCAGCAGGCGCATGCCCATGCCGTCGCGCACATGGAAGCGCTTCAGGCATTCGCCGGTGGCGTCGTAGTAAATGCCGCCATCGGTCAGCACGCCATCGACATCGGTGATCACCAGGCGCACGTCGTTCAGCGTCGGCTGCGGGGCAGGGGCCTGGCCGCTCATGATCGCCCGCACTTGCTCCAGGCATTCCGGGGTGTCGACACCCGGACCGGTCGGCTCCACCAGGTACGCACGAATGCAATAACCGGCGGCCATCAGGCGCAGTTGTTCAAGCTTCTCCGCATGCTCCAGCATCGGCTGCGGCAGGCCGCTGTAGTCGGCCAGCACGTCGCGCCGATAACCGTACACGCCCACGTGTTTCAAGTAGTGCGCGACTTCACCATCCCGCGGATAGGGAATCGGCGAACGGCTGAAATACAGGGCGTTGCCGTTGTTGGCCAGCACCACTTTCACGGTGTTCGGGTTGCCGGCTTCCTCGGCTTCGATCGGGTGGCACAGGGTGCCGACCTTGACCTGCGCGTCGGCGAGCATGCCCGCGGCGAGGGCTTCGATGTCCGCCGGGCGCACCAGCGGCTCGTCACCCTGGAGGTTGATGTAGATGTCTGCCTCGACCTGAGCCATGACTTCCGCCAGGCGATCGGTGCCGGACGGATGGTCCGGCGAGGTCATCACATACTGGCCGCCAAAGGCTTGCACGGCTTGCGCCACGCGCTCGTCGTCGGTGGCAATCACCACCACCTGCGCGTTGCTGACTTGCAGCGCACGTTCGTAAACGTGCTGCACCATCGGCTTGCCGGCGATATCCGCCAGTGGCTTGCCCGGCAGGCGGGTCGAACCGTAGCGGGCCGGAATGACAATCGCGACCCGTTGTTCTGTACTTGCCATGTTCAGAATCCTTGTTTCAACCAGCGCTGTTTCAGGCAATGTTCAGGGGGGCAAACGACTTGATCAGGTCATCCAGGGCCTTGATCTGTGCCAGGAACGGCTCCAGTTTGTCCAGCGGCAGGGCGCTCGGGCCGTCGCACTTGGCCTGGTCCGGGTTCGGGTGAGCTTCCAGGAACAGACCGGCCAGGCCAACGCCCATACCGGCACGCGCCAGGTCAACCACCTGGTCACGACGACCGCCGGACGCAGCGCCCGATGGATCACGCTGTTGCAGGGCGTGAGTCACGTCGAAAATGATCGGCAGGTTGTCGCAGGTTTTCTTCATCACGCCGAAACCGAGCATGTCCACCACCAGGTTGTCGTAACCCAGGCAGGTGCCACGGTCGCACAGGATCAGCTGATCGTTACCGGCTTCCTTGAACTTGTGCACGATGTTCTGCATCTGCGACGGGCTGAGGAACTGCGGCTTCTTGATGTTGATCGGCTTGCCGGTCTCGGCCAGGGCCGTCACCAGGTCAGTCTGGCGTGCGAGGAACGCAGGCAGTTGCAGCACGTCAGCCACTTCGGCCACTGGCGCGCACTGATAGATCTCGTGCACGTCGGTGATCACCGGCACGCCGAACTCAGCCTTCACTTTTTCGAAAATGCGCAGGCCTTCTTCCATGCCCGGGCCACGGTAGGAGTGGATCGAGGAACGGTTAGCCTTGTCGAAACTGGCCTTGAACACATAAGGAATGCCCAGCTTCTCGGTCACGCGCACGTACTCGGCGCAAGCGGTCAGGGCCAGGTCCAGGGACTCGAGAACGTTGATGCCGCCGAACAGGACGAAGGGGGCGGTGTTAGAACATTCGATGGTAGGGGTGATTTTGATCAATTTCTTGTCCTGTAATTTCGTTGAACTGTATTTTAAGTTGGTCTGAAAGACCGGGACCCTAAAACTTTCTAATCAGGTCAGATCGCGCGTGTTCGAAATATCTCTCTCCGTACTTGTTACGGAAATTTTGCTTGAACTCCGCCTTTAAAGAATCCGCACCGTGAATCTTAAAGTAGGCGCTAGCGGTGCGCAGAGAGTGAGGTGCGCTAAGCATCGCGCTTTCTAGGTATTCTATTTTTTCAGACTTTTCCTGTGCTAAAACAGAGCGCCAATATTGAATTAGCGCGAAATAGCTTCTGTCAGTCCTAGTCTTGTTTGCTAGATCGGTTAAGGTTTCTCGAACCTGGCCAAGCATAGCTTCGTTTTTCGTTCTGGCTTTGGAGAGCGCGTAGGCTCTCCATAAAGTCTTACATGTGAAAAGGGAACCAGTGATATGGCCGCGTTCAATAACTTTCGGAGAAATTGGGCGGCTATTCAATAGGGAGTTCAATATCCCGTCCATGCCCTCAGAAAGGAATATCGCTTCGATCGTGCCATGACCCTCATGCGCAAATGTTTGTAATGGAATGTTTGTAAGGCTTTTTAAAGTACAGAGTTGGTTTAAGTCACTCTCGCACTCTTCGCCGTAGAAGATATTAACGTTTTGGCATTCGCGGAGCTCGGCCCATAAGTCGCGTAAATCAGTTTTTGGGCCCTTGTAATAGTTGGAGCTAAACGAGTATTTCCCGAAAAGATCAATCTCCGGGCAAAATGCGAAAGATTGCTCAATTTCCAAGCCGGCAGTTAAGCCGATGAGCCCCGAGGCACCCATAGACGAGCCAAATGCATAAATTTTAGAGCCGGAAAATCTCGAATCTATAAGAGCTTTTAAAGAGCTTCTGGAGCTACTGATAGAGTCACCTAGACCTGGGACGCCCTGAATATACCAAGAGTTATTCGGGCAGTTTAGGTAGATTACATTAACATCCAAGTCTGATAATTGACGCTCAAAGCGAAACCTTCCTGGTAACGTGTGGATCGAACTGAAAACTATTATTGTTTTATTTGCGTTTTTATCTTGAACTTTTAAGTAGTCAGTATTCATGGCGTTGCCGGGCTTTCTTGAGGGTTTTTAACGTATCTTCATCGAACTGAAGCGTAATCGGAATAGTAGCTATACGATGTTAATTTATCGGTGTCAATTACGCAATGACAATTTTTTGACGATTGTTTCCCTGGAAATTTTCCTGGTGTAACGCAGGCCAATATATTGGCCTGCGTTTTGGTCATGAATAGTTACAAGTCTCCAGGTATCTCATATTTGTTTTCACCAAATACTATTCTAAGTATCGGGTGTTTCAATGTGAGTAGACGTAGTTTTAGTTTTTTATTTTCCGGCATAAGTGTCTTGGCCTTGGTTAGCACTTCAATGGCGGATTGTTTATCATTGGCAAGTAAAAAGGCCTCACTCGCCGCACGCAATAAGTTGGGTTTGGCGGGACTCGCTATAAATGCGTTATGAAACTCATTCGCGGCCTCTTTAAATTTTCGAGTGGCATATAACTTACGTGCTGATTTTTCTAGATCGATATACTGTTTGTGGATGTCTGTGCGCGCTTTTTTCTTGCTTTCCAGAACTGCACTATTTTTCTTTTCCAGTGCGGCATCTTGTTGGGCTTTCAAGGCGTTTTTGAGCGCTTGAGTGCCTTCCTTCCAGAGGACGGGAGTAACATCCATGCGGTTTTTTGGCGGCACGAAATACCGAAGTGGGCGACCTGCAAAATAGTTTTCAATGGTGATTCCAGAGAATACTTCGGCATCTCGCAACATCGGTGATTCAAGCATTGAAAACAGACGCTCACATGCATCGTCATACATCCAGAGTTGACTAGTCTGGATTGAGGCGAAGCATTTTTGAATCGTATCGAGCAGGTCCTGAGTATATTTCAGAGAGCCTTGATGAATGGATTGGTTAAAGGTGATTCGTGCGCGTTCGTGACCTTCCAGAAAGCTCGGAATTAGTTGGTTGTTTTCTTTGTGGAGTCGCAGGAATGTTCCTTTGTCATTCAAGAATAGCGATTCGATCACAAGCGCATAGCGGATGTACTTTTGTGCTCTGTCTGATGTGCTGATTCTATCTCGATAGAAGCCGCTACCCTTGTGATCACCTGTGGCGCTCGCGAGTGTCGCGTCGATCCCATCGTACGTACAGAAGTAATAGCCACGAGTAGAGGTGAGGCCGCGTGCTTTGGCAAGGCTGGCTTGGAGAGATCCGTTGTGACCAATATCGACTATGCCGATAGGGGCTTCAGATTGGATGAGGCCCGCCTCATCGAGGTACTCTGAGTAAAGGAGTCGCTCTTCTGCCGCATTTTCCAGAATCCTGGTAATCAAAGACTCTGACTTCAGCCAACTGTCAAGCAGGGCCGGAGCTGCTTCATTTCCTGCAGAAAGGATCAAGTCGTTGAGATCTTTGATCCCCAGTTGAGCCAATAGGTCGTTTGATAGACCAAATCGTAGAGACAGATACTGAACGAGATCGGACCTATTAGGATTTTTCGTATACTCAGAAACTACTTGTTCAATTTCAGCAAGCACGTCCTGATCGGAACGCAGTGAGACTACTCGAGTAGAGCGGCGTGAAGCGAGAAGGTACTGTGTTCTGATTGTATTGCCAGGAATGCGGCTTAAAAGTTCGTCGGCGACTTTTTTGACAATTTCACCATCGCGGGCCAAGAAAAATAGCGTTCTTACGCCGTCAATTTTTGCTTTTTCAATTATCCAGGAGGCGAAAGCAAGCATCATATCGCCGACGATGCTGTATCCCAAATTATACGACTTACCACTCGTATAACCTGCACCATTGGTAATAGAAGGGTAGCCGGTAATATTCCGTTGGATTAGACCATTTTTAATTGCCCCGTAAGGGCCCTTTGATCTTACAAATTGGGGGGTGCTACCTTTGAATTGGTCGTGATTTGAGATCACCCAGCTGGAGTTTATTTGATTTGCATTTGCGTTGGTGATGTCAGCTTTGTAGTTGTCGCCCACGTGCAGCAGTTTGTCGGTCTCTTTTTCTAGAAGGACCTTGTATAGACCGCCAGCTTCTTTAGTTTGGTCGTATGTGCTGGAGGCATAGAACTCATCGGGGAAGATCTCAGCGTCAGCCAGGAACTCGCGAATCTGTTCTTCGGTAAAGTAAGTGTCAGATGTGATGACGACACGTTTTCCTCTCGACTGCGCATACTCTAGAGCCAGTTTTCCTACGGTGCGAGCTTCAAGCAGACCTTTTTCGATCTCCACTTCGAAGCTATACAGTTGAGACGCTACCGCTGGTTCAAGCTTCAGAATTTTACCGATGATTTCGTACCGCTCAGTAAGTGGTACTTCATGCTTGGTCGAATGCTTTTTGGCTTCTCTACGCGCACTTACGAAGTCTTCTGCGATTATACCTAATTCAAGTTGGGCTCTGTGAGCTGTTAAGGTGATTACGTCGCCCGGCACCCAGACCTTTCTTTGCAAAAGAGTGTCAAATACGTCAAAAGAGATAGTTTCATGTTGATCGATCAGTCGCTCCAGTTTTTTCAGTGATGGAGGGTTCGCCTGAAGTCTCTCTGAGGTGAATTTTACCGCTTTTGCTGCCGGTTTTTCTTGGCGTTTGATGTTTTTTGATTTTGTAGCATCTACGAAGGATGCGTGATTTTTATCAAATACATGAGTATTGTAATATAGAGCCAGCATATCTCTATAGTTGGATGTGGCGCTCAAGAAGTCGTACTGACGCGCGCTCGGTTCAACCGGTAGCACAGTTTGAAGAATGGTCTGCCAAAAATTTGGCGAATGAAGCTTGGAGAAAATGGAAAAATAGCCTGATGTCGTCTCTTGATCGTAAATCTCTAATACGGGTCGATATAGATAGCTGAAATCTTTTCCAAAAAACTTGGATTCATACATGAGTGACGAAGATACGCCGGTCACGTGTTCAATTGACTCAGTACACAGAAGTTTGTAGCCAGGTTCCGTGGTCAGACTGGTATTTTCATGCGATAGAACAAAGTCAATTTGTGCAGCGTCATCACCCTTGATCATTGGGTGGCGAGAAAAATATACGTGGCTAAACTTTTTCGTGAGCTCAGTGAACTCCGTTTTGAAGTTCAATACGTTTAGCATCGTGCCGTCGCGACAAACGGCTTTGTCAGTTAGCGTCTGGCCAACGAAAAGGGCAGAGTTCGCCTTGAGTGCGTTATCTAGCCCATTTTTATATTTGTCCCAGCCCATATAAGACTGGATTTTCAGCTTGTCTGCATATAGCGTATAAATATCGTCTTTCAGGTGAAATTGTTCTAATGCTTCATTAATGCTTTCTATGTTTGATCTAAATGCGAAGAAATTGTCGTCGAGAAAGCGGATGGGGTGCAGCCATATGTCGATGTAGGCGATGTCTGCCTTCGACAGAATGCTTCTCGTCTCCTCTGAGAGCTCATATCCAACAAGCAGAGCTCCTTCAAGAGGCGACTTGATCAGTTGAAGAGACTTTTCAGATATCGAACTCTCATTGAAGTGAAAGTGAGACACAGTTTCATTAAGGATTATTCCGCTGTGAGCGAAAAAATCACGGCGGCTAAAAGTGTCGCTCTGGTCGCTTAGAAAGTCTGTCGGTGTTACTTTCAATGCACGCTTTAAAGAAGTATTGAGAATTGTTGAGAGCCAGCGCAAGTGATAGCGCTGGGTTTCAGGGCGAGTCATTAAGAAGTCACAGCACAAAAAGATCTTGGAAAGCATTTTCTGTCTCACTGATTTTAGCTTCAGCATTTACGTGCCGGCGCGTATTGTTTGATCCATAAACAGCAGGAAGACCTGCAATTAAGTGCGCATGAAGAAAAATTGTTTTTGTGTTTTCTGTGCACTCTTAGTTCGCGTGATTATTTGTAAGCACCTGTCGCGCGTCCCAGCAACATGGTCTGTACCACTGGCGAAATAACTTTTTGCCACTCGTAGATCGCTGCGTTGGTTACGTAAATGGTGTCGTCGGGCTTGATGATGATCTGGCGAGCGTAGAAAACGGCTGCCGGATCACGCATGTCCAGACGTAGGACCGTAGGTTTCGAATTGGTTCCTTCCCCCATTCGAAATACGAACACACCCTCCGGGTTGGCATTGGCTTCACGCAGGCCGCCGACACTGCCCAGTGCATCCAGCAAACTGGTGTTCTGCGCTGGCAGATCCTTCAGGCCGGGTTCGCCTACGGCGCCCATGGCAACGAAGCGCTGGCGAGCGCGGTCCAGGACGACTTCCGAGTTCGGGCGCAGCACCATGTTGTTGCCGGCCAACACGTCTTCGTAGTTGAACTGTTGCACCTGGCTGCCGGTACGCACCGTGACATTGACCAAGTGTGGCTCCATGACCGGACCACCGGCCTGGTTGACGGCGTCCAGCAGGGTTAGTGGACCCTGCAGGGTGCTGAAACGGCCAGGAGACTTCACTGCGCCAGCTACCAGCACTGAGCCGGACAGATCTCCTACCAGTTCAACGTGAGTCTGCACGTCGGTTGTGACACCTTTGAGCTGCTTGCGGATCATGTTCTCAACTTCGTTGAGGGTCATGCCCGCCACGAACTGACGACCGACGTAGGGCAGGGAAATCATGCCTTGATCGTCGATGCGGGTTTTCAGTTGGGTGCCGCCGCTGGAGAGCGGGGCGAACAGCGCCGAACCTTCCGGGGCGTTGTCGGTGATCAGCACATCGAGGATGTCGCCGGCCATCAGGCGCGCGGAAGGCGCGACTGGCTTGGCAATCGAGGCTTGCACCGGGCGCACGGCGCCGCGCATGTAGGGGCCGATGGTGTTGGCGTTGATCTCGACCAGATTGTAGGTCTCGTTCTTGCTCTCGATATCATCTTTGTACGGGCCTGCGCCCGACAGCGTGCCGCCACAACCGCTGAGGCTCAGGCCGGCCAAGGCCAGCGCTGCCAGTTTCAGTTTGAATTTTGCTGGAGCTGTAAGGGATTTAATCACGATGATCCTCGATCGAAGCCAGGATGAAGCGGGTGATGCCGTACAGCATGAGCAGGCCAAGCAAGATCGTTGCCAGGTTGTACAGGCGCTCTGGGTACAGGGCGAGTTGCGGGCTGTTCGGGCTGACTACGGTGACCAGGGTGCGAATCTTTTTGCTGGCTTCGATACGGGCGTTGTCGAGGGCAGCAACGGCGGTCTTGTAGCTTTCTTCGGCGATACCGGCATCCAGCGTCAGTTGCTGGAAGCGCGAGGCGACGACGTTAAGCTGCGAGCCATTTGGCGAGGAAACCAGCAGGCGCTTTTCCTTGGCCAGTTGCTGGGTGATGGCGTTGACCTTCTGCTTTTGCTGTTTTACCTGCGGCGAGTCGGCGCGCAACTTGAATAGCATTTCAGTGAGGATTGCCTGTTCCTTGGTGTACTGGCCTTCCAGGTCGGCAATGATCGTTGCACGGCTTTGTGCGGTGTTGGCACCGTCCAGTACCTTGTTGTCATTCTGGAAGTCCAGCAACTCGGTCTTGCGTTCGGCGTAGTTGACGCGCGCGGTTTCCAGTTCGCTCTTGGCGAAGGCCATCTGTTCGCGGGCGATGCTGTGGCTGACTTCGTTGACGAAGTGCTCACTGGCCTCAAGGATGGTGCGCAACATCTTTTCCGACAGTTCCGGGGTGAACGCCTGGACTTCGACGCGCAGCAGGCCGGTGGTTTCGTCGTAGTGGGCAGAAACCATGCGCTGGTAGTACTTGAGCAGGTCTTCGCGCTCGGCGTCCTTGTCCAGCCAGAAGAAAATATCGTTGCGCTGGGCGGCGTATTGCTCGATCCAGTGCAGGCGTTCTTCCAGCAGCAGCATCATGTCCATGGACACGATGTATTCGCGCAGGTAGAGGGTTTCTTCGCGGGAGGCGGGATTGGTGCCAGTGAGCAACGTCGCTAGGCCTGGTACTGACGCCGCCTGATTGCCACCGTCCTGGCGCACAACTACTTGTGCCGAACTGACATAGCGGTCAATGGCGAATGCACCGTAGTAAATGGCTGCAAGCACCAGCGGTATTACGACCATGCTGATTGCCAGGCGCCAGCCTTTGAGTTTACCCGTACTGCTCATATGTGATGCATCCTTGAAGTGGAACGGTGCTGCGATATAAGGGGTTTGTAATCAGGTGTTGTAGGCTTTTATGCCTTCAGCGACGTCCTCGTAGATCTGTATGCCTCCATCTCGAACCAGCAGGACGATGTCGCAGATTTTTTCTACTTCGGACATGGCGTGGGTCACAAGCACGACGTTCGATTGCAGAAGCTTCTCTTGGAATACTTCTGCGCACTTGCGCTTGAACTGAGCATCGCCGACCGACATGACTTCATCTATCAAGTAGTAATCGAAATCAAAAGCCATGCTCAATCCAAAGGCTACGCGTGAACGCATACCAGACGAATAGGTCTTGATGGGCTCGTCGATCCAGTCGCCGATTTCAGCGAACTCTTGGACGTAACGAATTTTTTCGCGCATGGCTTCGCCCTCGGCACCATAGACCCGGCAAACAAACTTGATATTGTCCCGGCCGGTCATGCTGCCCTGGAAACCACCCGCCAACCCCACGGGCCAGGAGATACTCTTGTCCGTGATGATGGAGCCAGAGTCAGGAATATCAGCGCCGCCCAACAGGCGCATCAACGTCGACTTGCCAGCGCCGTTGCGGCCGATCAAGCCAATGTTTTTTCCTGGTGGAATCGACAGCGATAGGTTACGGAATACATGCCGACGACCTTTGGGGGTCAGGTAGGACTTGGTGACGTTTTTAAGCTCGAACACGTTGGCCTGTACTCATCCGTTCTTGGTGGAAATCAGGTGCAGTCGGCGGGCGCGGTAGCTGCCCAATGCTACAAATAGCAGGATTACCGTGACCGAAATTACATACAGCTCAGACACGCCATCCACGGGTGTGTAGTGGGGGAGGACTTCGGCGCGAATCAGTTCGACAAGGTGCAAAAAGGGATTAAGGAGCAGCAGAGGCATCATGGCTTGTGGAAGATACGCAGCAGGAACCAGGACACCGGAAATGAAATAAAGAGGGAAGAACGCCATGCGGATCACTGGCTTGATGCTTGGTAGGGCGTGAGTGACTAGGGCCAGAACCATGCCAAGGCTAAAGGCAAACAACAGACCCAGGGCCAGGGTCCCTAGCCATTGCAGAGGGTTGCTCACCGACATGTCGAAGCCAAACCAAGCGAAACCGAAGACAAGAATCGAGTAAACAGAAGCGCTGATACAGGTTTCCACCAGCACTCGAGCGACGTAGGTATCCAGTGGTTTGATCTGTTTGTAGGCGAACAGCGAACGGTTTTCTCGCAGACTGTCCATCAAGCGCAGCGCAGTGTTGCGATATAGAAGAAAGGGGGCCATGCCCACGAGAACAAACACCGGGTATTCAACACCGGCCACAGTTCGCCCTCTTATCAATGAGAACAACAGGCTGAAGATCAACAGATGGCAGATCGGCTCAATCAACGTCCAAACCGCCCCCATGCGACGGTCACCAAACCGCGCACGCGCCTCGCGCAGGACCAGGGCAAAGATGACCGATTTTTGAATCTGGAAGGAGGAGCGAGGTTTCACGATTTTTACCGCACAGCAAAGCGGCGTGCCTGGGCACGCCGGTGAATTCGTTTCAGGAATGGCCCGCATCCGCGCGGTGACTTGGGGATTCGGGCGGCTTCCGTGCTCAAGGGGCGGGAGATTAATCGCTGGGTGGTATTAGCGTCAAGTGAGAATCTTTCCCTATATCCTACACTTCGCTGGTAATTGCCTACACATGTATCCTGCGTCAGCGACAGGCATTTCCTACATTGAGTGACACTGCATCGCATAAATGACAGGCTTCAATCTGCATGGTCATTGATGGCGTATTGGCATCGCGATGATGCACAGCATTGGAAGTTGTACTTGGTAGGAAAGTTGTACAGAAAATGCCTGTCTTTATATTAATCAGGCAATTAGATGTTTCCATCGGCTTTGGTGGACTGCATACGCGTTTGGCGGTATGGATAACGGCCCGGGATGCCCGGCCTAGAGACCTTTTCGCCGCCTGAGGCCTTGCGGTTGAGCGAGCTTGGTGACGACGATTGAGCCGCGGTACTCGACGGCTCGGTGCGCTGACGAGTTTGACCTTAAGGTCAATTATTCATCCCGTGGATCCCTCACTGTCGCTGGATTTCTTCTTATAAATAGTCGCCATTCGTCGGAAGTCTCCAGAGAGTAGAAGTATTGGAAGAGTTTTCGCTAATGGGACGGAAGTTCCGGTTCTGCTCCGGCGCTAATCATTGCATTTATTACCCTGCCAGCAAAACGCGGTGGGGTGGTTGGTAATAGCGCGAAGTTATGCGCTGACAGTATCGGGAAGATCGATGCCGAGTGCAGATTGACGTTGCAAACTGCCCCGCGAATTTCAGTCACAATACCCCCCCTCAGAAACTCCGCTTCCAGGCCCATCAATGAAAAAACTCCCCCTCCTGGCCCTCATCGCCGCACTCGCCGCCGCCAGCCTCTACCTCAACAAATCACCCCAGCCCCCCCGACCCGACAGCAAGCCCCAAGCCCAATCCCAACCCACCCCCGGTCAATTCGACTACTACCTCCTGGCCCTCTCCTGGTCGCCCACCTTCTGCCTGACCCGCCCGGAAAACGCCCAGTGCTCGGGCAAGGGCTACGGCTTTGTGCTGCATGGCCTGTGGCCGCAGTACGCCAAGGGCGGCTGGCCGCAGTCGTGTGATGGGCAGGCGAAGCTGTCGCAGGCTGAGCGGGCGCGGGGGATGGAGGTGTTTGTGACGCCGGCGTTGCTCAAGCATGAGTGGGCCAAGCACGGTACGTGCAGTGGGTTGGGGGCGATGGGGTATCTGGCGGCGGCGGATCGGGCGTTGGCGGCGGTGAAGATTCCCGAGCCGTCGCAACCGTTGGGCAAGGATGTGTACTACTCGGCGCAGGATATCGCGCAGATGTTTCGGCGCAGCAATCCGGGGATTCCCGGTGATGGCCTGGCGGTGATTTGTCGTGGGCCGGAGTTGTCCGAGGTGCGGGTGTGCCTGGGCAAGGATTTGTCGTTCCAGGCGTGCGGCAAAGGCGTGAAGAACCAGTGCCGCTCGGGGGATATTCGGGTGCCGCCGGTGCGCTGAGGCGCCCGGTGGGGGTGGGTCAAACAACCTGCGAAGGGCTGAGGGGTAGGCCGAAGGCGATCAATTCCTTGCGCAGTTGCTCGGCGGTGGTGAAATGCAGGGCATTGAAACCTTCGCCGCGGGCGCCTGCAATGTTCGGGGCGTGGTCGTCGATGAATACGGCGTGTTGGCCTTCGAACTGGTAGCGCGACTTCAACAGTTGAAAGATTTCCGGCGCCGGTTTGATGATGCCCTCGGCGCCCGAGACCAGGATGCCGTCGAATTTGCCCAGGAAGGCGAAGCGCTCCAGGGCGATGGGGAAGGTTTCGGCGGACCAGTTGGTCAGGGCCAGCAGGCGAATGCCTTTGGCGTGCAGTTCTTCGAGGATCAGTACGCTGTCTTCGAGGGCGCCGCCGAGCATTTCTTCCCAGCGTTCGCGGTAGGCGCGAATCAAGGGCGCGTGGTGCGGGTGGCGGGCGATGGCTTCGGCTATGGCTTCTTGCCAGGGGCGACCGGCGTCCTGGCGTTCGTTCCACTCGGTGCTGCACACCTCGGACAGAAAAGTCTCCATGCCCTGTACGTCGTCGCCAAACAGCTTGCGGTACAGGTTGCGTGGGTTCCAGCGAATCAGCACGTTGCCGAGGTCGAAGACCACGGTGTCGATGGATGGATTCATGGTGTTCCTCCTTGAAATTTTTCTTGAGCTTGCAGGCTAGCAGAGAGCCGGGCGGCGGTTTGCTCCGGGTCGTGGCCCTGGGCTAAGCTCTGCGCGCCAAGGAATTGCGGCCTCTGTTCGCGCATTACCGTTCAAGGATGATGTATTGCCTACCCCCGTGCACGACCCTTATCACACTCTCGGTGGCCCATTGAAACGTTTGCCCCTGCGCAAGGCGGCGGTGGCGTTTATCGCGGCGGTCTGCCTGTGCCTGTGTGGCTTGCTGTACCTGCAGCTGGAGCAGTCTCGGGAGCATGATCTGGCGCTGGCGCAGAAGAGTTCGTCAAACCTGACGCAAGCGATGGCGCAGCAGGCTGAGGATACTTTCAGGGCGGCCGACCTGGTGGTGACCAGTCTGGTCGACTGGATTCAGGCCGAGGGCTTCGAGGCGGCGCGCAATCCGCGCCTGCAGCCGACCTTTGCGCGTCGGGTGCAGGCTCTTGAGCCGTTGCACGGGTTGTTTCTGATCGATCGCGACGGGCGTTGGCTGTTGAGCTCATTTGCCGATCTGGCGCCAGGTGCCTCATACAGTGATCGTGAGTATTTCCAGTTTCATCAGCGCAACGCCTCCCTGCAAGCGCATATCGGCCCGGCCATTCGCAGTCGGCAGAGCGGCGAGTGGATCATTCCGTTGTCGCGGCGGATCAATGATCGCCAGGGGCAGTTCCAGGGGGTGCTGGTGGCTGGCATTCGCATGGCTTACTTCGACCGCTTTTTCAAAAGTTTCAGTCTGGATGACCACGCGCTGATGTTTCTGGCGTTAACGGACGGTACGTTGTTGGCCCGGCGTCCCCATGTAGAGCAACTGATCGGCACCTCATTGGCACGCCGGGCGATATTCAGCGACTACTTGCCGGATGCGCCTTCGGGCAGTGCGATGATTCGTTCGACGTTGGACGGCAAACAGCGTTTGTTCAGTTACCAGCAGTTGTCGGCTTACCCCTTGGTCGTCGCTGCGGCGATCCCCGAAGAGGTGGTGTTGCGTGGCTGGTACGCCAATGCGGTGCAGTCCAGCGTGATTGTGGCGCTGGTGGTGCTCGGGATCAGTCTGTTTGGCTGGGTGTTCGTGTTGCAGGTGCGCAATGGTGAGCGCATCGAAGCCGACCTGCGTGCCGCCCAGGAGCGCCTTGAAGTGATTGCCACCCACGACAGCCTGACCGGCCTGGCCAATCGGCGGTTGTTCGAGCGGGTGCTGGACACCGAGTTTGCCCGGGGCCTGCGCCAGCAAAGCTGGTTGAGCCTGATTCTGCTGGATGTCGATTACTTCAAGCGCTACAACGATACCTATGGTCACGTTGCCGGGGATCAGTGCCTGGCCCGGGTCGCCAGCCTGGTCAGGAGTTGCTGCCAGCGCAAGACCGACCTGGTGGTGCGCTACGGCGGCGAAGAGTTTGCGGTGTTGTTGGCCGATACCGATGAGCGTGCGGCCTTTACGGTGGCCGAACAGATCCGCCGTTGCGTCGAGAATGCCCGGATTGTGCACAGTGCGGCGCCGTCGGGATACCTGACGGTCAGTCTCGGCTGTCATACGTTTGTACCGACGGCGCAGGACAGTATCGAGTTACTTATCGAGCGAGCAGATGCCGCGTTGTATCAGGCGAAACACCTTGGCCGAAACTGCACGCAAGTAACCAGTGCCGAGGGCAAGTTACCGGAGCAAGTGTCCACCCGTTGAATAAAGACCGAGTGCAAGAATCAGCTATTCAGGCCGGCTGTCTTGCGTTCGAGCTGTTATCGCCAACTCGTCTAGAGTTCAATTGCCTGCGCAGTAACTGGCCAACTATTTCCCCCACCCTTCGGACGATCACGCACATGTTGATACCCAAAGCATTCAAGGCCTCGGCGCTGATGGTCGCGGCTGCATCGTTGTCGCCGCTGACCAGTTACGCCGACTCGACATTGACGGCGCAGGAAGCTCACGCCATTGGTATCGATGCCTATGTGTACTTCTATCCGCTGTTGACGATGGACGTCACGCGCAAGCAGTTCACCAACATCGAACCCGGCAAAGAGTTTGGCAAGGGGCCGATGAACATGTTTGTCAGTGTGCCGGAGTATCCGCCGGCCAACTTCAAGGGCGTCGTGCGTTCCAACTTTGACACCCTGTATTCGATTGCCTGGCTCGACCTGAGCAAGGAGCCGCTGGTGGTGTCCGCGCCGGCCACCAACGGGCGCTTCTATCTGTTGCCGATGCTCGACATGTGGACGGATGTCTTCGCCTCGCCTGGCTGGCGCACCACGGGCACGGAGGCCGGGCAGTTCCTGGTGACGCCGCCGGGCTGGCAGGGCAGTGTGCCGGCTGGCATGACCCAGTTGCCGGCGCCGACCCCCTATGTGTGGGTGATCGGCCGGACCAAGACTGACGGTGCGGCGGATTATCCGGCGGTGCACAAGATCCAGGCCGGTTATACCGTGACCCCGCTGTCGCAGCTGGGCAAGCCGGCGGTGCCGGTCAGCGTCAAGGTCGATCCGGCGATCGACATGAAAACCCCGCCGAAGATTCAGGTCGATTCGATGTCGGCGGCCAATTACTTTGCCTACGCGGCGGAGTTGCTCAAGCTGCACCCGCCCCACAGCACCGACCAGCCAATCGTTGCGCAGATGAAACGCATCGGCATCGAGCCGGGCAAGTCGTTCAAGCTCGACGCGCTCGATCCGACGATCCAGCAGGCGTTGCAAACCGCTCCGGCCGAAGCCCAGGCCCTGATGACGTGGAAGGTGCAGACCCTGGCGCGGGTGGTCAATGGCTGGTCGATGAACACCGACACCATGGGTGTCTACGGCAACTATTACCTCAAGCGCGCGATGGTCGCGCAACTGGGGCTGGGGGCCAACCTGCCGGAGGATGCGATCTATCCGTTGAACCTGGGCGATGACAAGGGTCAGCCGCTGGATGGCGCCAATCAGTACGTGCTGCATTTCGACAAGGATTCGGTGCCGCCGGTCAACGCCTTCTGGTCCATCACCCTGTACGACGCCGAGGGTTTCCAGGTGGGCAATGAGCTCAACCGCTTTGCGGTGAGCAGCTGGATGCCGTTCAAGACCAATGCCGATGGTTCGCTGGATCTGTACTTCCAGCACCAGAACCCCGGCAAGGAGCGCGAGGCCAACTGGCTGCCGGCGCCGGCCGGGGCGTTCAACCTGACCATGCGCCTGTACGGGCCCAAGCCTGAAGCCTTGAACGGCAAGTGGAACCCGCCTGCGGTCAAGCGCAGCTAATCAGCAGTCGGGCCGCCGTGGGTGAGCGACAGTTTGCTTTGCAGTCCCTCACGCACCTGCGGCCATTCTTCTTCGATGATGCTGAAGCGCACTGAATTGCGTTTGCGCCCGTCGGGCATGATCCGTTCATTGCGTACGATGCCTTCCTGCTGCGCGCCAAGTCGCAGAATCGCCGCACGGGACTTGAGGTTGATTTCGTCGGTAGTGAATTGCACACGCACGCAGCCGAGTTGTTCAAAGGCGTGGCGCAACATCAGGTACTTGGCCTCGGTGTTGACGAAGCTGCGCTGATGGCGGGTGGCGATCCAGCTGCTGCCGATTTCCAGCTTGCGGTTGACCGGGTCGACCTTCCAGAAGCGCGTTGAGCCAATGATCTCGGCGGTTTCGTTGAGCACGATGACGTAGGGCAAGACGCTGCCGGCGTCGCGGCCGACCAGGGCTTTTTGCAGGTAGCTGTCAACGGTGCTGCTGGACGGCACCACGGTAAAGGGCAGGTTCCACAGTTCGCCGTCGCTGGCCGCCCGCACCAGGGCGTCAGCATCGCTGGCCTGGAGTGGACGCAGGGTGATTCGCGGGCCGTGCAGTGTGTCCATGATCGATAAGGGCTCGTGGCGAGAACTGGTTTGCCATTACTGGCAGCCGGCGACCCGCTTGGCAAGGGCTGCAGCGCGGCGATGAGCGAAATCTATTATCGGCCGGGCGCGGCAATGCTCTATAACCTCGTGATCATGCACAAGGAATCGCTCATGTTCACGCCAGCGCTCAACGACCTCGACCTGTATCTGCACCGCCTGGGCTATAACAGTGCACCCGCGCCCACTCTTGAGACATTGCAGCAACTGCAATTGCGCCATACCAGCACCTTTGTCTTCGAAAACCTGTCGCCCTTGGCGGGCCTGCCGGTGCGCCTGGACCTGGAGTCGATCCAGGGCAAATTGCTGCACGAAGGGCGGGGCGGATACTGCTATGAGCTGAATAATCTGTTCATGACCCTGCTGCAGCACCTGGGTTACGAGGTGCGCGGGATTACCGGGCGGGTGGTGATGAATGCGCCTGCGGACGCCTGGGTGGCGCGCACCCATCGCTTGACCCTGCTGACCTTGCAGGGCGTGCGCTACATCACCGATGTCGGCTTCGGCGGCATGGTGCCCACCGCGCCGCTGCTGCTCGACACCGAGGCGGTGCAGGCCACGCCCCATGAGCCTTACCGTATTACCCGCGAGGGTGACAGCTACACCTTGCGCGCGCTGGTGGGGGATGCCTGGTGGGCAATGTATGTGTTCGACCTGCAGCGCCAGGGCGATATCGATTACGAGATCGGCAACTGGTATGTCTCGACCCACCCCGAATCGCCGTTCCTGCAGCGCCTGATGGTGGCGCGGACCGAGGGGCCGACGCGGCGCACCTTGAACAACGGCAGCTTCGCCGTGCATCGCGTGGGGGCGCCCAGTGAGCGCCGGGAGATCACCGATCCTGGCGAGTTGGTCAGGATTTTGCATTGTGAGTTCGGCCTGCAGGTGCCCAAGCTTCCGGCTCTGGAGACGAGGCTGACGGAATTACTTGCCGCCACCCTGTAGGAGCGAGCCTGCTCGCGAAGAGCGTCAACGATAACGCGAGCATCCTGAATGTACGCGGCGTTCTCAGGTTTTTCGCGAGCAGGCTCGCTCCTACAGTGGGCGTGATTTTTTTCGGGATAAAAGCTGATCAATCGATCAGCTTTTTTTCGACGGGCGGTCACGGCCGCAAGTCCCGTCCCAGAGGGCTCTGCAGGGGTGAATATGAACGAGTGTCCATTATGTGACTGGCAAGTTGTATACAACTCTATGGACATTTGTCTTGTGTGTTGAATACAGTGTGCGCATAACAAAAACCCAGGGAACCCCCCACGATGAAAACGCCCTCTGTTTCACACCAGCGGCCCGAGGATGAAAACCTCGGGATCGGCGCGAATATGGCTTATGGCCTGCAACACGTTCTGACCATGTATGGCGGTATCGTTGCGGTACCACTGATCATCGGCCAGGCGGCCGGGCTTTCTCCGGCGGACATTGGTCTGCTGATCGCGGCATCGTTGTTTGCAGGGGGGCTGGCAACGCTGCTGCAAACCCTGGGTTTACCGTTCTTTGGTTGTCAGTTGCCGCTGGTGCAGGGCGTTTCGTTTTCGGGCGTGGCAACCATGGTGGCGATTGTCAGCAGCGGCGGGGAGGGTGGCTTCCAGTCGATCCTCGGCGCGGTGATTGCCGCCTCGCTGATCGGGCTGTTGATTACCCCGGTGTTCTCGCGAATCACCAAGTTCTTCCCACCCCTGGTCACCGGCATCGTCATCACCACCATCGGCCTGACGCTGATGCCGGTGGCGGCGCGCTGGGCCATGGGCGGTAACAGCCACGCGGAAAGCTTCGGCAGCATGGCCAACATCGGCCTGGCCGCCGTGACCCTGGTACTGGTGCTGCTGCTGAGCAAGATCGGCAGCGCGACCATCTCGCGGCTGTCGATCCTGCTGGCGATGGTCGTCGGCACCCTGATCGCCGTGTTCCTCGGCATGGCGGACTTCTCCAACGTCAGCGAAGGGCCGATGTTCGGCTTCCCGACGCCGTTCCACTTCGGCATGCCGACCTTCCATTTCGCCGCCATCCTGTCGATGTGCATCGTGGTCATGGTGACTCTGGTGGAAACCTCGGCGGATATCCTCGCGGTCGGTGAAATCATCGACACCAAGGTCGACTCCAAGCGCCTGGGCAATGGCCTGCGTGCCGACATGCTGTCGAGCATGATCGCGCCGATCTTCGGTTCCTTCACCCAGAGCGCTTTCGCCCAGAACGTGGGCCTGGTGGCGGTAACCGGAATCAAGAGCCGCTATGTGGTAGCGACTGGCGGGCTGTTCCTGGTGATCCTCGGCCTGCTGCCCTTCATGGGTCGAGTGATTGCCGCCGTGCCGACCTCGGTACTGGGTGGCGCCGGCATCGTGCTGTTCGGCACCGTGGCGGCCAGCGGCATTCGTACGCTGTCCAAGGTCGACTACCGCAACAACGTCAACCTGATTATCGTCGCTACTTCGATCGGCTTCGGCATGATCCCGATCGCGGCGCCGAACTTCTACGACCACTTCCCAAGCTGGTTCGCCACCATCTTCCACTCGGGCATCAGCTCGTCGGCGATCATGGCCATTGTGCTCAACCTGACCTTCAACCACTTCACCGCCGGCAACTCGGACCAGCAGTCGGTATTTGCCGCCGGCACCGAGCGCACCTTGCGCTTCCAGGACCTGGCCGCGCTGCGTGAAGGCGATTACTTCAGCGATGGCAAGTTGCATGACTGCGACGGCAAAGAGGTGCCGGTGCTGGCGGAGGATGATCATGGCCATGGCGCGCCGGAGCATCGGCCGGTGCAGATAAAGAGTAGTGAACACGTCTGATTGGCGTCGTTGAAAAGAGGCCGGCCTGATAACCAAACAGGCTGGCCTTTTTTTTTGCGCCTACCAACAAGAGCCTGCTCGCCGAGCAAACCCGTGGCTGAAGGATGCGTTTTCTCACACCCATGGGTGATGCCCGGAGGCGTTGAGGCCCCCAGGCTTTTCACGGTCACGGCATTTCCGGTAATTCTTGAGGCCGCAGGTCGAACACCAGCACTTCGGCATCGACACCCTTGGTCAGGGTCAGCGCCTGTTCATCCCTGACCCGCACGCCGTCGCCTTCCTGCAACAACAGTCCATTGAGCTCGACGCTGCCCCGGGCCACATGCACATAGGCGTAGCGGTTGGCGTCCAGCGCCAGAGTAGCGGTTTCATTGCCGTCGATCAGGCCGGCATACACCCGGGTATCCTGACGCACCCGCAGCGAACCGTTGGCCCCATCGGGGGCGATGATCAGTTGCAGGCGACCGCGTTTCTTCTGCGTGCTGAAATGCTCTTGCTGATAACGCGGTTTGGCACCGCTGATGTCCGGCACGATCCAGATTTGCAGGAAGTGCACCGGCCGGGTCGCCGAGTGATTGTATTCACTGTGGGCCACGCCGCTGCCGGCGCTCATCAATTGCACATCGCCGGGGCGGATCACCGAACCGGTGCCCAGGGTGTCCTTGTGTTCCAGGGCACCTTCGAGCACATAGGAGAAAATCTCCATGTCGCGGTGCGGGTGTTGGCCAAAGCCTTTGCCGGCTGCCACGCGGTCATCGTTGATCACCAGCAGGTCGGAAAAACCCTGCTCCCTGGGATTGCGGTAGTTGGCGAAGGAGAAGGTGTGGAACGACTTCAGCCAGCCATGGTTGGCCATGCCGCGATTAGAAGCTTTGCGAAGGGTCAGCATGATGAATTCTCCTCTGGGGACGTTGATTCGTCCGAGTGAGAAGAAGGTTAATGTTTATCTTTTGGTGCAATAAGTAGATGAAAATTGAAATACTGTCTCTTGCAGGTTGACAGTATCGGGCGAGCGTCGCTCGTTCCGGAGCTGGGCCATAATGTTCAGCATGAGCGAAACCAGCCACAAAAAAACCTGGTCTGGTGGTTCGATCCCTTTTTGAATTCTGTGATGTGTACCCCATGAAAACTGTGGCAATGGTGCTGTTTCCCGACTTTCTCCTGCTCGACATGGCCGGGCCCATGGAGGTGTTTTCCATCGCCAATCGCTACCTCAAACCCGAGGACCATTACCTACTGTCGACCATCGGCACGGTGCCGGGTGCGCTGCGGGCGTCCAATGGTGTGAGCGTGCAGGCCGACCTGCACATCGATCAGGCCTGTGACGGTTACGACCTGTTGCTGGTGCCCGGTGGCCCCGGTGCCTACAACGAAAAGCATCCGCCGTTGCTCGAGTGGCTCAACCACACTGTCGCTCGGTCCAGGGTGTATGGCTCGATTTGCACCGGTGCCTTTGTGCTCGGGCATGCCGGTCTGCTCGACGGCTTCCGGGTCACCACTCACTGGCATTACACCGAACGGCTGATCAAGGGCTTCCCGAAGGCCACGGTGGAGACCGATCAGATTTACGTGCAGGACCGCAACCTCATCACCTCCGGGGGTGTCACGGCCGGCATCGACCTCGCGCTCGCGGTGGTGGCCGAGGACCATGGCAAAAAAGTCGCCCAGGACGTGGCCAAGGTATTGCTGGTGGTGATGAAGCGCCAGGGCGGACAGGCGCAGTTCAGTCCGTTGATGGCGACCGTCGCCCCCCATGAGACACCGGTGACCCGGGTGCAGAACTACATGCTCGAACACCTCGACGAAGCATTCAGCATCGAGCGCCTGGCGGGCCAGGCCAACATGAGCCCGCGTCATTTCGCCCGGGTGTTTACCCGGGAAGTGAACATGACGCCGATGGAGTTCCTGCAAAGTGCGCGCATCGATCGCGCGCGGAACCTGCTGGAAACCAGCGACTTGCCGCTCAAGACCGTGGCCTTCAAAAGCGGCTTCGGCAGTGTCCGGTACATGCGGTTTCTGTTCGGCGAAAAGCTTGGGCTGACGCCGGCCCAGTACCGCGAGCAGTTCAGCTAGTGCCGGCATGTCCGTATTGCGCACCGTGATGGCCGTGACGCTCCTCCTGTGGCAGTTGTTCCATCACGGGGGACTGCCAAGATACTGGTGAACGTATTATCGGGAGTTGCGCAAACCCTGCGTGTCATTGAGCCATAGCGGGTTTGTCCACGTGAACGCGCATGAACAGCCTCAGAGAGTTGAACACCGAGACCGCGCTGCACTTTGGTCCCTACGCCTTTCATCTGCGGCAACGGTTGATCCTGGAAGGTGCGCGGCCGCTGCGCATGGGCGGCCGGGCCCTGGATATTCTGCAGGTCCTGATTGAGCGTGCGGGCACCGTGGTCAGCAAGGACGAGTTGATTGCGCGCGTCTGGCCGACGTCGGTGGTCGAAGACATCAACCTGCGCGTGCACATCGCCGCGCTGCGTCGCGCACTGGGCGATGGGCAGCAGGGCCAGCGTTACATCGTCAACGTTCCGCAGCGCGGCTACCTTTTCGTTGCGCCGGTGGCCCACGCATCGGTGAGCCCGCAGATTTCGCTCGACAGCGCGCAAAGGGGCCAGCACAACCTGCCGACACGCCTGACTACGGTGACCGGTCGAGACCCGATGGTGGGTAGCCTGGTGCGGCATCTGCCCGTTTGCCGGCTCATGACCCTGGTCGGTCCGGGCGGCATCGGTAAAACCACCGTGGCCCTGCGTGTGGCCGAGTTGCTCTTGCAGCATTATCGGGACGGCGTCTGGCTGGTGGATCTGACGGCAATCGACGACCCCGCGCAGGTGGAAGAGCACTTGAGGTGCGTCCTGCACCTGGAGGTCGGGACTTCGCTCAAGGTCCTGTCGAACTGGCATGGGTTGTTGGTGCTGGATAACTGCGAACACCTGCACGAGCGTTGCCGTACGTTGGTCGAAGCCTTGTTGCAATCGGCGCCGCGACTGTCGGTGCTGGCGACCAGTCGTGAACCGCTGCGGGTGCCGGGGGAAATCGTCCAGTCGCTGCCGCCACTGACAGTGCCGCCCGAGTCGGCGCTGTTGAGGGTGGATGAGGCCATGGGGTACTCGGCGGTGCAACTGTTCGTCAGCCGAGCCCGCGCCCGCCAGCAGGGGTTCACCCTGCGCGAGCAGGACCTGCCGGTGGTACGCGATATCTGCCACCGCCTCGATGGCTTGCCATTGGCCATTGAACTGGCGGCCGCGCAAATCGATGCGCTGGCGCTGGTCGGTGTTCAAGCCCAACTGGATAACTGTTTTCAGTTGCTGTCCCAGGGCCGTCGCACGGCGGTACCGCGCCATCAAACCCTCAAGGCGGCACTGGACTGGAGCTACCAGCGACTCAGCCCCCTGGAGCAAACCGTGCTGCAGCGTCTGGCGGTGTTCAAAAAGGCCTTTACCCTGGAGGCGGCCACCGGCGTCCACGGCGGGGCGATACTGCCGACTCGACTGGCGCAGGGGCTGCACAGCCTGGTGCGCAAATCCCTGCTGGCAGAGGCGCAGGGCAGTGGTGCAACCCACTATCGTCTGCTTAACACCACGCGCCGCTATGCCTTGGAGAAGCTCGAAGGCAGCGGTGAGCTGCGCGCTGTCGAGATGAGCTACGCGCGCTACATCAGCCAGGCCCGCCGCGGCTCAGGCGAGCGCATGGGTTTGCAACTCGTCGAGTAGCCGGCAGGCCTTTGTCAGGTCCGGGGTGGCGTGTCCTTCGGTGAACCGGTTGCAGATCGGCGCCAACAACGTGTGGGCCTGGCGATGCCGGCCCTGACGCTGCCACAGCTGCGCCAGCGAGGTAGCACTGCGCAACTCCCAGGCCAGCGCCCCTTGGTGTTTCGCCACATTCAATGCGCGAATCAGCAGGCTCTCGGCCGTCCCACGATTGAGCAGGTCATCCTCGACGAGCAGCGCGCCCGCCCTGGCCCGCAGGATTTCCGCGGTGCTCCAGCCCGCGATGCCGGTTTCCGCCCGCAGCACCAGTTGGTCATCGACGAAACGGCTGTCCAGGGTGATCAGGATGTCCTTGATCAACCCCTGGCCTGGCTTGAACGGCAGGTCGGCTTCGCCAGGGTCGATCACTTGCGCGTAATGCCGGGCCCAGGTGTGGAACAACTGCACCGAGTGTTTTTGCGCCTGCTCCAGCAATAGGCGCAAGAGTTCACGCGCCGTGCGGCGGTCGCCGTTGTAGTGTGCAATCAGGCAACCGGCCAGGGCCAGGGTGTAGCAGATGGACGTGCCGTGGTTGATCTGCAACGCAATGTCCAGTGCTTGCCGGGCGGTGCGCCAGGCCTGCTCCGGTTGCCCCTGCAGCCAGAGGATGCGCGCCAGAATGGTCAGTGACGCGACGCTCTGATCGTACTGCACGCCAAATCCGTGGGTGAAGCGGTTGAGGTGCCCGCTCTGGGTCATGCGCTGCAGCACCTGCTCGGCGTTCGTTCGCGCCTGCACCTGGTCGCCGGCGAAGTGCAGCGCCAGCACCCGCAAGCGCTGGGTGCTGAGGGACAGGGTGGCATCACCGTGCAGACCCAGGCAGTCGAATTGCTGGCTCTGCTCCAGCGCCATCTGATAATCGGCGCAACAGAGGTTGACCGCCAGGTGTCCGGAGACCGCCCGCAGCTGGCCGGCGATGTCGCTGCACTGCCTGGCCAGGGTCCGGGCGCTGATGAACGCCTCGATGGTTTCCGGCGTGCCGCCCTGTGCGTGATAGCAGGAACTGCCCAGCGCCAGTTTGAGGTCGATCTGCACCTTGGGGCAGGGTTCGCAAGCGGCCTCCAGCAAGGCCAGTGCCTTGCGCACATACAGGCCATGCTCCTTGAGCAGCGACAGTTCCTGCCACAACGGTGTGGACGTCGCGGTCAGGCGGATCGCCAAGACTTGCGCGCCCTCGCGGGTCAATCCCCAATCGAGGGCCGAGCGAATGTCTTCCAGGCTGCGGGCATAACGCTCGAGCCACGTGCCCGTCGAGATCCGCTCCCAATCGTCCCGGGCCTGTTCCATCAAGGCCAGGCAGCGTTCGGCGTGGCGTTCGCGGGTGCCCGGCAGGTCTGAGGCCAGGCCGAGTTTTTCCAGGGCATAGCTGCGTGTGGTGTCGAGCAGGCGGTAGAACACTTCCTCATCGCCGACTTCGACGTTCAGCAGCGACTTGGCCACCAGTTGCGTGATCGAACCGAACACCTCGCGCGGGTCGATGTGCTCGCCGCCAATCACCGCCGCCGCCGACTCCAGGGTGAAACTGCCCCTGAACATCCCCAGGCGACGCAAGCAGGTTCGTTCGCAGGCACTGAGCAGTTCATAGCTCCAGTCCAGCGTGGCGCGCAGGGTCTGGTGGCGGCCCAGCGTACTCGGACAACCCTGGGTGAGCAGGCGGAAACTGCCTTGCAGTTGCCTGAGCAAACCGCTCAATCCGAGGCTGGCGACCTGTGCCGCCGCCAGCTCGATGGCCAGCGGAATACCGTCCAGGCGCTGGCAGATTTCGATGGCCAGCGGCAGTTCGTCATCGGTCAATTCAAAACTGTCGTGGCTGGCCATGGCCCGCTCGACAAACAATTGCAGGGCCGAAAACGTCAGGGCCTGCGCGCGGTCGAGTACGGCGATGGGCGGCGGGCAGTCCAGTGACTCCAGGCGCTGGACGAATTCCCCTTCGGCCCGCAGGCTCTCGCGGCTGGTGGCCAGGATATGCACCTGGGGCGCGGCGCGCAGGAGGCTTTCGCTGAGCGGGGTGATGGCGTCGATCAGGTGCTCGCAATTGTCGATCACCAGCAACATCTGTCGGTCCCGCAGGAACGTCGCGATGCCACGCATGGGGTCGTCATCGTGCAGGGACAGTTCGAGCAGGCTGGCCAGGTGCGGGGCGATCATCGACGGATTGTTGATCGGTGCCAGGTCCAGCAGAAGTATGCCGTCGCGGTAGCGCCCGATCAGTTGTTCGGCGACCCGCAGGGCCACGGTGGTCTTGCCGATTCCGCCGGGGCCGACCAGGGTAATGAAGCGCTGGCGCGGCAGTTGGGTCACCAGGTTATCGACCAGGGATTGGCGGCCGATCATGCGGGTGCGGCGCAACGGCAGGTTGTGGCCGCCAGGCGTTGAGGCGGGATGCGTCGCCGGTTGCACAAGTGGCTCCAGCGAATAGGGCGCGACGAAACTGTAGCCGCGCTGGGCCACGGTGACGATGTAGCGCTGCCCGGCCTGACCATCGCCCAGCGCCTTGCGCAAGGCCGCCAGGTGCACCCGCAGGTTGATGTCTTCGACGACACTGTTGGGCCAGACCCCGGCGATCAGCGTTTGCTTGCTCACCACATTGCCGGCGTGTTCGAGCAGGATCAACAGAATGTCCATGGCACGCCGACCCAGGCGCACGGGCTGATCGGCCTCCATGACCAGGCGTTGCTCGGGATAGATCCGATAGGGACCGAAATGGATCGCCTGGGCGGGGGTTAGGGTCAACGGCTCACTCCTGCTTGCAACCGTCTGGTACGCGGTTTCCGAGCATTTTCGTCGGGATTTTTCCTTGGCGCAATCCACAGCCGAGCGCGCCGACGGTGTCCATCGCCACCGCCTGTCCACCTGTGATGCGCATTCGCGGCGTGTTTACGGGCTGCGACGGCGGATAAAGGTGTCGCCATGGCTTTTCGCGCGCCGGGAATAATTAACAACATTTAACTCGTGCTGCGTCCGGTCTACGCCCAAAACTCTGCCTCTTCAACTTCCACCGGTCAGTGTGGGGGCGCGCCTGCTCGCGACCGCGGCGGCCCATCCAGCAGCATGGATGACTGACGCAACGCTTTGGCCGGCAAGCCCGGTCTCTCTGCCAGAAAGGACAATGGAATGAGCAACGTGGTGGTGGTCTATCACAGTGGCTACGGACACACTCGCGTCATCGCCGAGGCGGTGGCCGAGGGGGTGGAACGTCAACCAGGAAGCACCTGCCTGTTGATTGCCGTCGAGGACGTGGATCAACACTGGGACCGTTTGCACCACGCCGATGCGATCATCTTCGGCGCGCCGACCTACATGGGCAGCGCTTCGGCGCACTTCAAGGCGTTCATGGAGTCCACCGCGATGTTCTATCTGGCCCAGCCCTGGCCCAGCCCTGGCGCGACAAGCTCGCTGCAGGCTTCACCAACTCCGGCTGCCTGTGCGGCGACAAGCTCAACACCTTGCTGCAGATGGCGGTATTCGCCGCCCAGCACTCGATGATCTGGGTCGGGCTCGATGTACTGCCGGCGCGTTCCAGCAGCGGTCTGTTCGACGGGCAGTTGAATCGCCTGGGCAGCTCGCTCGGCGCCATGGCGCAATCGAATGTCGAGCAGTCCCCCGAAGACGCACCGCCGTTCGAAGACCGCTGCACCGCCGCGTGCCTGGGCGAACGGGTGGCGCGACTGGCCAAGCGCCTGGGCGCTGCACCGCCCTGATCGGACGTCGCATCAATGGGTTGGAGATTCGAGGCGTTCCTTCAAGCGGGGGCGCCGGACGCTTGCTGCGCGTGAAACGGCGGGGTGGGGAGGGCGTGATGGGGCAGGGCGCGAACCGTGCGGCAGCGCCAGGCAAACGGGTTGATGCCTTCGCTGCGGGTGAAGATGTGGCAGAAATGGGCCTGGTCGCAGAACCCGCATTCGAGGCTGATCTGCGTCAGGCTGCGGTTGGTGTTCTGGATCAACTGCTTGGCCCGGGCGATGCGTTGCTGACGGATCCAGTCCTGGGGTGAGAGACCGGTGGTGCATTTGAACGCGCGGGAAAAATGGCTGCGTGACAAGGCGCAGGCCCGAGCCAGGTCACTGACTTCGATGGTTTCGCCCAGGCGCTCGAGGATCAGTTGCTTGGCCAGGCTTTCGCGCCACGCTGTCAAACCCCCGGTGGGTTTCTTCGGCGTTTCGGTGACCGTCAGATATGCGCTGTGCTGCTGAGAATGGGCCATGACGAATGTCCGTGTCGGTGAGCTTCATTCTTGGACGCGGGGCACTGGCAGGCGAGTTAAACGTTGTTAATTGTGTCGATGTGCATTCCGACTGACTCAGCACATGGCTGCAATTTCCACGGGCCAGAGGTGTGCACAATCGAGGCTCTTGGCGGCTGAGCATGGCCGCATTTCCGATCGATCGAGGTGGCGCCAATGAACCGTAACGATCTGCGTCGCGTCGACATGAACCTGCTGGTTATTTTCGAAGCCCTGATGTTCGAGAAGAACCTGACCCGGGTCGCCGAAAAGCTGTTCATGGGGCAACCGGCGGTCAGCGCGGCGCTCGGTCGTCTGCGCGACCTGTTCGACGATCCGCTGCTGTTGCGCAACGGTCGTGGCATGGAGCCGACGGCGCGGGCGCTGGCGATTCTCAAGGAGCTGCAGCCGGCGATGGACGTTATCTCCGGGGCGGTCAGCCGGGCCAAGGAGTTCGATCCGACGACCAGCTGCGACGTGTTTCGTATCGGCTTGTCGGACGATGCCGAGTTCGGCCTGTTCCCGCCATTGCTGCGGCAATTGCAGGAAGAGGCGCCGGGGATCATCGTGGTGGTGCGGCGTGCCAATTACCTGCTGATGCCGACCCTGCTGGCCTCCGGTGAAATTTCCGTAGGGGTGAGCTACACCACGGATTTGCCGGCGAATGCCAAATGCAAGAAGCTGCGCGACATCCCCTGCAAGGTGCTGCGCGGCGACAAACGGCCGGGACCGCTGACCCTCGATGAGTACTGCGAACGACCGCATGCCATGGTGTCTTTTTCCGGTGACCTGAGCGGTAACATCGACCTTGACCTGGCGAAGATCGGCCGCAGTCGCCGGGTGGTGCTTGGCGTGCCGCAGTTCAGCGGGTTGCGCGCGCTGCTCGCCGGCACCGAGATGATCGCCACGGTGCCCGATTATGCGGCGTGTGCGCTGGTCGAGGGGTGTGCGTTGCGGGCTGAGGATCCACCCTTCCCGATTGCGGCGGCGCAGTTGTCGATGGCCTGGAGCGGCGTGCACGACAACGACCCCGCCGAGCGCTGGTTGCGCTCGCGGATCGCCGAGTTCATGTCAAGGCCTTTGCCTCTGGCGGGCTGACCGTCGCGGCCACAGGTTGGTCGCAACGCCTGCAGATCGGCGCTCGCTCCTGAAAGAGAGCACGTACATCCAATTTTCCCCAGCCCCATACCCGCATTATCGAATAACGTTGCGGCGCATTGACGTCGGTGTTTTTTCATTCGGGCGGGTAACCCATGAACGTTTCGCGACAGGATGAACGGGCCCAGGCCTTCGGGCTGCTGTTTTTGCGTGTCAGCGCCAGTCTGTTCCTGTTGTGGGTGCACGGTTTGCCCAAGCTGTTGAATTTCAGTTTTCAGTTGCAAGTGATCGAAGACCCTTTCCACCTGGGCGCCCACATCACCCTGATGCTGGCGATCTTTGCCGAGGTGCTGTGCCCGCTGCTGATTATCGCAGGGGTGTTGGTGCGTCTGGCGTGCCTGCCGATCCTGTGTGTCCTGTTGATCGCGTTGCGGGTGGTGCATCCGCAGTGGAGCGTTGAAGAGGGGCAGTTCGGCTGGCTGTTGTTGCTGCTGTTCAGCAGCGTTCTTATCGCCGGGCCGGGCCGGCTCGCGCTCAATGTCCGATTCACCGGAGCTTTACGTTATGCCTGAATCCAACCGTTTCGAGGAAGTCGTGACCCTGGTCATCAAGCACCGGGTCAAGTCCGGTTTCGAGGTGCCTTACGAAGCCTGGCTGCGCAACATCGTCAGCATCGCCGGGCAGCAGGACGGGCACCTGGGGGTGGATGTGATTCGCGGCAGAAACGCCGGCCTCGACCTGTATACCTGCGTGCTGCGCTTTTGCAGTACCGAAGCGATGCAGCGCTGGCTGGATTCGCCGCTGCGCCAGCAACTGGTGAACGAAGCCACGCCGATGCTCGCCGATGGCGACCAGACCGAGGTCAACCCGGTCAATGAGTTCTGGTTCGCCCCCGGCACCGACCCCGCTGCTCCAGCGCCACCGCGCTGGAAACAGGCCGTCGTCACGCTGCTGGTGATTCTGCCGCACACCCTGCTGGTACCGCTGCTTTGGGGCCCGCTGTTGAGCCTCAATGCCTTCCTGTCCAACTACATGGTCGCCACGTTCCTGATCACGCTGACCATCGTGGTGTCGGTGGTTTACCTGTTCATGCCCATGGCGACACGCCTGTTCGCCCCCTGGTTGTCCTCTTCCCATCAACCCAAGGAAACGCGATGAACGCCAGTCTGATTCTGTTCAATGGTCAATTTCATACGGTTGACCGTGAAAACCCACATGCCAGCGCCGTTGCCATCAGCGACGGTCGCTTCGTCGTGGTGGGCACCGATGCCCAGGCCATGGCCCTGCGGGGTGCAGACACCCAGGTCATCGACCTCAAGGGGCGCTGCGTCATTCCCGGCCTCAACGACTCGCACCTGCACCTGATCCGCGGAGGGCTGAACTACAACCTCGAACTGCGCTGGGAAGGCGTGCCGTCGCTGGCCGACGCGCTGCGCATGCTCAAGGAGCAGGCCGACCGTACGCCGACGCCGCAATGGGTGCGCGTGGTGGGTGGCTGGAACGAATTCCAGTTCGCCGAAAAACGCATGCCGACTCTGGCGGAACTCAACCAGGCGGCGCCGGATACGCCGGTGTTCGTGCTGCACCTGTACGACCGCGCCTTGCTCAACCGCGCCGCACTGCGGGTGGCGGGCTACACCCGCGACACGCCGAACCCGCCGGGTGGCGAGATCGTGCGCGATGCCAATGGCGAGCCGACCGGCATGCTGGTGGCGCGGCCGAACGCGATGATTCTGTACTCGACCCTGGCCAAGGGGCCGAAGTTGCCGCTGGAATACCAGGTCAACTCGACCCGCCAGTTCATGCGTGAACTCAACCGCCTGGGCCTGACCAGCGCCATCGATGCCGGCGGTGGTTTCCAGAATTACCCGGACGATTACCAGGTGATCGAACAGTTGGCGAAGGACGAGCAACTGACCGTGCGCATCGCCTACAACCTGTTCACCCAAAAACCCAAGGAAGAGTTGACCGACTTCAAGAACTGGACCAGCAGCGTGAAGCTGCACCAGGGCGACGATTACCTGCGACACAACGGCGCCGGGGAAATGCTGGTGTTCTCGGCGGCGGATTTCGAGGACTTCCTTGAGCCGCGCCCGGACCTGCCGCAAAGCATGGAAGACGAACTGGAGCCGGTGGTGCGCCACCTCGTTGAACAGCGCTGGCCGTTCCGTTTGCACGCCACCTACAACGAATCCATCAGCCGCATGCTCGACGTGTTCGAGAAGGTCAATCGCGACATTCCGTTCAACGGCTTGCCGTGGTTTTTCGACCACGCCGAAACCATCACCCCGCAGAACATCGAGCGGGTGAGGGCGCTGGGTGGCGGCATTGCGATCCAGGATCGCATGGCGTTCCAGGGTGAGTATTTCGTCGAGCGTTACGGCGCCAAGGCGGCCGAAGCCACGCCGCCGATCAAACGCATGCTGGCCGAGGGCGTACCGGTCGGCGCCGGTACCGACGCAACGCGGGTGTCCAGCTACAACCCGTGGACCTCGCTGTACTGGATGGTCAGTGGTCGCACCGTCGGCGGAATGGAGTTGCACGCCGAAGGTCTTTCACGCCTGACGGCGCTGGAACTGTTCACCCATGGCAGCGCCTGGTTCTCGTCGGAGCAAGGCAAGAAGGGCCAGATCAAGGTCGGGCAACTGGCCGACGTCGCGGCCCTCAGCGCAGATTTTTTCAGCGTCGACGAAGAGGCGATCAAGTGGATCGAGTCGGTATTGACCGTGGTCGGCGGCAAGGTCGTGTATGGCGCCGGTGACTTCGAGAAGCTCGGGCCGGCCAGCGTGCCGGTGCTGCCGGACTGGTCTCCGGTGGTGAAGGTCCCGGGCCACTGGCGCCCGACCTCGCCGATGCAGGCCCAGGTTCACCATTGCAGCGGCCCGTGCGCGGTGCATTCCCACAGTCATGAACGGGCGCGCCTGTCGAACGCGCCGGTCAGCGATTTCGCCGGTTTCTGGGGCGCCTTTGGCTGCTCGTGTTTTGCCTTCTGAGCCCTTTTAAAAAGCGCCGGCCCAGCAGGTCGGCGCTGACTGCAACAACCATCCACCAAGGAGTTTCCAATGAGCAACGTTCCGTACAAACGCCTGAACAAAGACGATGCCGTGGTCTTGCTGGTCGACCACCAGACCGGCCTGATCTCGCTGGTACAGGATTTCTCGCCCAACGAGTTCAAGAACAACGTGCTGGCACTGGGCGACATCGCCAAGTTCTTCAAACTGCCGACCATCCTCACCACCAGCTTCGACAGCGGTCCGAACGGCCCGATCGTGCCGGAGCTCAAGGCGCAGTTCCCGGACGCGCCGTTCATTGCACGCCCAGGCCAGATCAATGCCTGGGACAACGAAGACTTCGTCAAGGCGATCAAGGCCACCGGTCGCAAGCAACTGATCATCGCCGGTGTGGTGACCGACGTGTGCGTGGCGTTCCCGACCCTGTCGGCCCTTGCCGAAGGCTTTGAAGTGTTTGTGGTGACCGACGCTTCCGGCACCTTCAACACCACCGTGCAACAAGCGGCCTGGGCACGCATGTCGGCCGCCGGTGCACATTTGCTGAACTGGTTCTCGGTGGCTTGCGAGCTGCAAGGCGACTGGCGCAACGACATGGAAGGCCTGGCCAATCTGCTGTCCGAACGCCTGCCGAACTATCGCAACCTGATCAACAGCTACACCAAGTTCACTGCGCAGTGATTGGCTGAAAAAAATGCCCGCCGATGTGCGGGCATTTTTTCGCTTAACGTTTTTGCAACCACCCCAAAAAACCGCCTTTCCTCACCGGCGCAGGCTTGGCTATCAACGCCAACCGGCTGTTCTGCTGGCGCACCGCCTGCAAGGTGTGCAACGCCCGATCCACTTCGCTACGCTGTTCCATGCACTGGCGGGTCAGGTTCTTGTCGAGACGGTAGATGATGCACGAGGTCAGCGCGGTGAACGTCGCCTGTGACGGCGTATCGGCAAGGATGCTTTGCTCGCCCATGACTTCGCTCGGTCCCATGCGTCCGGCTTCAGTACGGCCATTGCCGTCGGACACGCTGGCGCTGACCACGCCCGTGGCGATCACCAGCAGGCTGTCCGGCACTTCGTCCAGATCCAGCACCACCTGCCCGGCGGCGTACTGCTGCGGCACCATCGATTCGGCGAGACGATCACGTTCCTCGTGGCTCAGTGAGCGAAAAATCTTCACCTCATCGAGCAGCGCGCGGGCGCGGGTCGAGGGTTCGATCACACCGTCCGGATGCCGCGAGATGCCCGCCGCTTCAAGGTGCCTGTGGGCGAGGTCGAACAGTTGATTGCGCACTTCGCCTTTCCTGGCTAGTTCGGCAATGAAACCGCTGGCCACGTATTCGGACATTTCATCGCCAGCCTCTTTGAGCAGCGCTTTCGGCGCTGGATTGAGCAACAGGCTGCTGCTGCCTTGCAGCGTACGGTCGAGGGCATCGAGCACCCGCCGCGGACGGACGTGGTTCGGCACCTTGATGCTGATCGACACGCCGTGCAGATTGGTCGGGCGGCTGAGGTTGACGATCTTGGCCTTGGCCGCCACCGAGTTCGGCACCACGGCCAGAGTGCCGGCGCTGGTCAGCAGATGCGTGGCGCGCCAGTCGATATCGAGCACCTTGCCTTCGACGCCGTCGATCATCACGAAATCGTCCACCTGATAGGGCTTGGTGGTGTTGAGCACGATGCCGGAGAACACGTCGCTCAACGTACTCTGCAACGCCAGACCGACCACGATGGCGACTACCCCGGAGGTCGCAAGCAAGCCCTTGACCGGCAGCTCCAGCACATACCCGGCGGCAGCCACAATGGCGGCCAGGAACACCAGCGCACCGATCACGTCCTGCAACAACCGACCGCTGTGACCGATGCGGCGCATCAAGACCAGACCGATGACTTCGGTGAGTACCCGCGCGACGTACAGCCACCAGAGAATCGCCAGTGCCGTGGCGCCGAGTTGGGCAACACGATCGTCGGCGAACAATGGCGCTTGCAACGGGCTGACGCCGGCGTTGATCACCAGCGCGCTGAACGCCAGAAACAACACCAGGCGCACGCCGACCCGCGGGGCGCGGTGCTTGAACGGGGCGAGGTGCCAGAGCGCAGCGTCGAGCACCAGGAGCAGGGCGCTCCAGGACAGCAGGTGGGTAGAGAAAAGGCTCATCGATTGCACTCCGGCGGGCACAAAAAAACTCACCACACCCAGGGGTGTGGCGAGCGGTTGGACTCAGTTCAGATGCGTCTTGAGTTCGGCCGCGGCCTGACGTACCGCCGCTTTGACTTCCGGAATCTGATTCAGCGGATTGAGCAGGCCAAAGTCATGGATCATCCCGTTGTAGCGCACCGAGGTCACCGGTACGCCGGCTGCGTCGAGATGGCGGGCATAGCTTTCGCCTTCGTCACGCAGCACGTCGAATTCGGCGGTCTGCACCAGCGCCGGGGGCAGGCCCTTGAGCTGTTCGGCGCTGGCGTTGAGCGGCGAGGCATGGATCTGCGCACGCTCGGCCGGGTTGGTGGTGTAGTTGTCCCAGAACCACTGCATCATGCCTTTGGTCAGGAAGTGGCCATCAGCGAACTGCTGGTACGAGCCGTTATCGAACCCGGCGTTGGTCACCGGCCACATCAACAACTGGAAACGCAGGGCCGGGGTTTGCTGTTCCTTGGCCTTCAACGCCACCACCGCCGCCATGTTGCCGCCGACGCTGTTGCCGGCCACCGCCAGGCGCTTGCCGTCGACTCCGATGTCCTTGCCGTGCGCGGCTACCCATTGGGTAGCGGCGTAGGCCTGGTTGATCGCGGTCGGGTAATGCGCTTCCGGCGACGGCGTGTAATCGACGTAGACCGCCACCGCGCCGGAACCCACCACCAGGTCACGGATCAGCCGTTGGTGGGTCGGGAAGTCGCCCAGTACCCAACCGCCACCGTGGAAGAACATGAACACCGGCAATTCGCCCTTGGTCCTGGCCGGACGCACCACTTTCAAGTTGATCGTCTGGCCGTCGACCTTGATCGCCTTGTCGCTGACTTCAACACCGGACAAATCGACCTTCACCGAAGCCTGGGCACCGGTCAGCACCGCGCGGGCGTCTTTCGGGCTCAGTTGTTCCAGCGGTTTTCCACCGCCGGCGGCGAGGGCGTCGAGGAAGGCCTGGGTGTTGTGTTCGACACCGGCGCTGCCGGCGGCGAAAGCGTTGCCGATGGACAGGGCAAGAAGGGACGCGGTGAGGGTTTGCTTGATGCTCATGGTCAATTCCTTTTTCAATCGTCTGGTTTTTTTATGCCTTGGGATCGGGCTGCTGTGGCGCTGGGGTTCAGGCCTCAGCAACACCGTGAGGACAGATTAATGGGGTGCCAGGAAGTGAAAAAGCGGCTATAAAGCGTTTAACTGTCAACCAGGGAGTGACAATGAACCCGTTCGAGGATATGCGTATTTTTTGCCAGGTCATGGACTCCGGCAGTTTCACCGCAGCGGCCGATCAACTGGGGCTGTCCAAGCAATTCGTCAGCCGACGCCTGATGCAACTGGAAGAGCGCCTCGGTGTGCGGCTGCTCAATCGCTCGACCCGGCGGCTGGACGTCACACCCCTGGGGCAGAGTTATTACCAGTCGGCCTTGCGCCTGCTCGGCGAAGTCGAGCAAGTGGAGCAGGGGATCGCCGGCCAGACCCCCGAGCCTCGCGGGACCATTCGCTTGAGCGCGCCGCTGTCGTTCGCGGTGGCGCACCTGGGTTGCTTGCTGCCGGTGTTTTTGCAGCGCTATCGCGACGTCACGGTGGAAGTGGATTTGAGTGATCGTCCGGTGGACTTGCTCAATGAGGGCTACGACCTGGCATTGCGCATCGGTGTGCTGGAAGACTCGACGCTGATCGCCCGACGCCTCGCCTCCATCCAGCGGGTGTATTGCGCCAGCCCGGCCTACCTGGCCGAGCGCGGCATGCCGGTCATCCCTGAAGACTTGGCCAGGCATGACTGCCTGCCTTACGGCCATGGTCGTCAGGTGCAATGGTGTTTCGCAGGGCAGGGCAAGCCATTGACCGTGAACGTCACGGGCAGGATGCGGGTCAACAACGGTGAATTGCTCAAAGACGCGGCCATCGCCGGCATGGGCATTACTTATTTGCCGACCTTCATTGTCGGTTCGGCCTTGAAGGACGGGCGGCTGGTGCCGGTGCTGGACAACTTCCGCCCTGAGCCGTTGACGTTATCGGCGGTCTATCCGCAACATCGTCAGGGCTCGCGACCGGTACAAGCACTGATTGAATTCTTGCGTGAACGGCTGGATCGGACCGAGGACTCGCTTTAAATGAGGCGCATTCCTTGAGCGGACGCAATAGGCGCGGTCTGGGGCTTGGCCCAACGGCCAGTAGTGTCGGAGCGTGGAACAGTGGTGCGCGACATAAGGGTGCGCCCTTTTATCGAACGGTCTTTATCTCAAACTCCACCCTTGGTTACGTGGTGGCGACAGGCGGGCTGTTCCTGGTGATTCTCGGTCTGCTGCCCTTCATGGGCCGGGTGATTGCCGCAGTACCGACCTCGGTACTGAGTGGCGCCGGCATCGTGTTGTTCGGCACCGTGGCGACAAGCGGCATTCGCACCTTGTCCAAGGTCGACTATCGCAACAACGTCAACCTGATCATTGTCGCCACGTTGATCGGCTTCGGCATGATCCCGTTCGCGGCACCAAACTTCTACGATCACTTCCCAAGCTGGTTCGCCACCATTTTCCACTCGGGCATCAGCTCGTCGGCGATCAGGGCCATCGTGCTCAACCTGACCTTCAACCACTTCACTGCCGGCAACTCGGACCAGCAGTCGGTATTTGCCGCCGGCCCCGAGCGCACCTTGCGCTTCCAGGACCTGGCCGCGCTGCGTGAAGGAGGTGTTTGTCAGAGCCATTGAGGGTGACTGCAAATCTGAAGAAGACTTCCAATATCCGCAAGCCCCAATAAATGCGGGGTTTGCATGTCGATGGTGGTGGCACTAGCTGAAATCCAGGGATTCAAATGTCGCCTTGGAGTATTTGAAGCGAAGTGAGCTAACCCGAAAACACTTTGCACTCCTGGTGTCTTGTTGAGCAAGGGGGGGCTCTCCGGTTTTGTGCGTTATGGCATAACGTTGCTAGCGGAGCCGGCAGCGCAATGCACGCGCCCTTCCTGTAGATGCCCAGATTTTTTAAGGGTGCCTCGACGCCCAAGTCACGTCTACGCTTGGGTTGTCTTTTTTGGATCAAGATTGCGTTCAGACGCACGGGTAGTAGAGGCACTACATACCTGAGAATATTCAATCGGTATACTCGGCGCGATTCTATTGGTTGGGTGTGGTCGATATGCTAGGTCGCCGGGAAATGTTGAAGCTCAGTGCTGTCGGTTCCGTATCGTTTGCGGCCCCGATGGCTTTTAGTGCAAATATGATATCTATGACCAACACTGAGGAGGCGACCAGGCTCGATTCTGCAAGTGTTGATGCATTGCGCAAAGAACTCGGAAAATCTGCGGGATCCGAAATTGTAGGATATCAATCATCCAGTACAGGGATTGGAAGGACTCTCTTAGATCATCTCTCAGACTTTCAAGTGTCTGTTAAAGACTATGGCGCAGTAGGTGATGGCACGGCAGATGATATTGAGGCGATCAATAAAGCGATTGACTTTGTCCGATCCCGGAGTAGTGGTGGAAGCATTTGGTATCCCGCTGGCACCTACTTGGTCTCAAGTCCAATACCCTTGGACTCATTGATTCACCATGAAGGTCCAGGGCGCGGTACGTGCACAATTGTAGCTGCACCAGGCTCAAATACAGACGTCTTTAAAACGCGAGATTTTGACAAGCTAATCGGTAGGGGAAGCATATCAGCCGCGCCGAATGCCTTTAGTATTAAAGGTATGACAATTGAAGGTAATTATCTCGATGTAAGTAGCGGTAAATCATGGAGGAAAAGCAATAGGGTGATTAATTCTGGAGGAAGCGGAATTAAGATTTTCGGAAGCAGATTCGATATTGATGTGGAGGTTTATAACGTCGCAAAAAACGCATTGTATGTAGAGGGGGTGGGACCATTTTCAGAAAATCAGGAGCACGCGAGTCGTATCCGGATCACAGGCCGCATAAGCGGTAAGGAGGGGATTGTTTTTCGAGGTCCGGGTGACATCTATCTTGAATACGTAGTTTTTGGGCTAACAGGATTGCTCCCTTACTCTCAGCGGCAAACGGCTATTGATAACCTTAGCGACATCTACCCGGGTATTAGCGTCGATGGATTGGTGCTGGATAACTCCCCCCCGTACACAGGGCACGCCGAACTCGGCTTCGTTCACATGTATGCAAATAACTATGGTTATGGTGTGCGCACGAGAGGAGTTAACAGGTTCAATGTGGGGCATGTAGTATCCGAAAATAGTCGAGGAGGCTACTACTTCGGAGAAGGGGCGCACGGTGTTATAGGCGTTCTTGAGAGTCGAGCAAATGGTAGGGTTCCTGATTCATACACTGGCTCTAAATTCGTCCCGCTTTCTGACATAGTTGTGAATAATGGGACTATCTGGCAATTAACAGGCCAGATGCGTGTATATCGTTACAGGCCCAGCCAAGATTTGTCTGGATATTCGGTCGAAATCATGGGGAGTGGAAATAACTTAACGATAACTTATGCGGCGCAGTTGCAAGGAGATTTTGTTCCCCTTAAGGCTGGTTTTTTGAAAATTACGGGGAGTAACAATAATATAAGATTTCAAGCGTTGCGGGTTAGAGGGGGCGGAGTGTATGTCTCCGGCGAGACCAATCGTATTGATGGCGTAGTTGATACTATCTACTCGGGTTCCGCGTTTATTCGAGATGGTAACTCCGCATTCGGTAATATCGTGGATATTGCCGCAGCGGGTTTGACGGCTGACAGTATTGGCTTTCGGTCCGTAGGGGTTGTCGCGAGTGAAAAAATAAGGTTGGTGATATCGGGAGCAAGTGGGTATACGAAATTTGCAGGTGACCCTATGGCCGCTCTTAATCGGGCTTGTACCTGGGATATCAATGCTAGCAATGGTAACTCAATAAATGCAAAGACCACAGAAGATTATATTGATGTAATTATCCCGACTGCTTCGGTATCGGGGGATATTGTTGTGGCGCATAATTTCCTTTACGCCCCAAATGCTAGTCAGGTGTCGACGTCTTTGAGATTTCCTGGTTCTCCTCCAGATCAACTCTTGATTGTTGGGGTAAGAGACGATGAGGCGAATAAGCCAACTGCCACGCAAATTGTACTTTCTTACAGATGGTCTGCAGTTCCTAAGTCGGGCAGTGCTAACTGCACCGTCCATATTCGTTGAGCTTGTAACACGCATAAATTCGGCATCCCGCCTTGGTCGCGCTCTTTTTCTTGCGCAGAGGCTAGCAACAGTCGTGTGGCTTACCCAACCTCAAGCCTGTCACGCGAACGCGCTAGCCTTCCTCAATATTCTCATTTGGGCCTAGGGCGCTAGTGCTGGGAACGTCATTAACATGGATGGGTATGGCGCAATCCTCACCAGTATTGTCGACAATTAGGCCGAATTTCGAGCGCATCAGGGCTACACCAGCAGATGAACGAGGGCAGGCCGCACTGTAAAGCGATCACTCAAGTCTCTGAACTTCAGCCTCGTCGGAAGCCTTAGTGTGACCGCAGTGCGCCCGTTAGTGATGTTTTGGTCAGCCCGTCGGATTCAGCCTATGGCCTGCGTCAACAGCGCCTTCAGGGCATCTCGAGTAGTTGAAGAAATCGAGGTGATTTGGCCGGTCGTGGCAAAAGCGATGAGTTGTGTTTGCATGGTGGGAGCGAAGCGCGACTGGTAGGGTGATGTAAGCTGGTTGCAGTTGCAAAGCCAACTCCGGATCGATTTAACGGCAACAAAAAACCCCTGATCTTTCGATCCAGGGGCTCTTCGATGTTGCTATCTGGCTCCACGACCTGGACTCGAACCAGGGACCCAGTGATTAACAGTCACTTGCTCTACCAACTGAGCTATCGCGGAATGAGGCGTATCTTACTGATTAAAAAGGATAAGTCAACAAGAAAAGTGATTTTTGTGGTTTTCGTCCAGCGGTGGTCATCCACCGAAGGTCAGGGTGCCTAGCAGGAATTTGGCGTACAGCGAAGTGCAAACCAGTTGGACCAACCACAATGCCATGCCGCCGAGGAACACGCCGAGTGCCACTTGTCCCACAAGGCTAGCGCCGCGCTTGCTTGACGTGCGCGGGACGTAGTGGTTGAGGCCGTCATCGCGGTCGGCGCGTAAATTGTCGTTCTTCATCTAAGTTCTCGCAGGTATGGCCATCAGGCATTATCTACTCATCCATAGAATGGGGGAAGGCAGTTGGCCTACATGATTAGCAGTTGCGCCTACGGTCTTACTAGGGGGGAGTCAGGTGGCGCGAGCGTCAAGCTTCCGCAGCTCGATGTTCTTTCTTGAGTTGTGATTGCAGATCTGAGCGCAAAGGACTGATTCACCCACGTCCACGAGTGCATGTTTACGGTAAATTTGAGAGTACTGCTGAGGCTGTCGCATCTCAGAAGGTTCGCCCACTGAGCGGACTAGCGCGGATAGAATTGACGGTAATATTGAATGAAGGTCAACCAACTTAATCAGCTAATACTGAACTTTAAAGTGGCTGCGTATTGCTCAGTGAGCAGTTTAGCTACTCGTGCAGATTGTGACTGATTAAATCGCAGATAAATTAATGGCTGAGCTGCGACGCCGTTCTGGAACATGAGCAGCTCATAGTGGGTGCTAATGAGTTTTAATAATGTTGTTATTTTCTTGTTGGTGTGCCGACTCTGGTAAATATGCGCGCTAAGAGCCTTGCCGCTCTAGCGATAATCGTAGATCCGAATCCATGGTCTATTATCCACTTACTCTGGCATAGAACTCGCGCCCCAACTAAATGGTTGTCAGAATTGATTTTTAAGGTGTGCGCCGAGTAAAGGTTGCTCACATGTATGTCAATAATTGTGCTGGCTCCGCAGTTATTTATCTTCAAAAGACCTTTCGAGACTCTTGCGCTGACCCATCTGTTATTTACTAGGTAATTTACCGTGATTTTTTGCTTGGCTCTAGATAAGGTCGATATGGGTACCGTAATAGATCTGATTTTACCGGTTAAGAATCTGGATTTTATATATATTCGTGCCCTTTCAGCAGAGCTCCAGCGGCCCCACGATTTTTCCTCGTGCCATCCCTCTGCAAAAATTATGCATTCGGAGAAAGGTGTGGCTTCCTTGGTTTTTGTAGTTGTGGATATGTTGATGTTGTTAATTAAGGTGTGGAGGCTCTTATCATGCCCGTATTTTTTTTGCCACTCACAGTTGTATTTTTTTGCGAGGTCAAGTTTGTCCGAGGCGATCAAGGCACGAAGAAGCAAAACTCTAATGCTTGGGTTGGAGTATGGTAGGAATCGCTCGATATTCTCTGAAAGATATTTGTATCCGCCACCTATATACAGGTTTCGCACTAGTCCTGGGGTGATATCATGCGATAATCCTGTTTGACTCTGATTGATAAGGTTGATGGCGTAATCAGCATTGCGCAACGCTAAATCCCTAGCTAAAAATATCTTACGGGGCGGCCATCGTTTTTTTGATTGTCGTACGGTTCGGTATATTCCGGTAAGGTCGCCAATAACGCTATAACGTACAATATCGCCCATTGTCTTGTTTTGGGTAATGGCATGAGCACACTGATGTCCGGTCCCGAACATTTTTATTGTTTTGGTGTTAGGTAAGGTGGTTTCTATTTGAAGTGTATTTAATTTGTCGAGTTTGTCATACGGGTCAAAAAAGATGAATGAGATGCACTCGTTGCTTTGGTCGGTGTTAACGATTTCAATATGATTGGTTGTGTTTTTGTAATAAGCAGAAAATCGCTTGTCTGCGCCTTGCATGCTTTCAGGGTTTATCGAAAACTGTGGGCAGAACGATATTGATGCGCAGGCATCAAATAGTGATGAGTATTTTATAGCTGCATATCCCCCTTGAGACTGGCCGAAAGTAACTATGGTCTTAAATGAGTTTGTGATATGTGCTAATTTTTTGTGTGCTGTTTTTACGCTAGCCTCTGGAAACCAGTTTGGTCTTTTCGATATAAATCCTAAGTATGATAGTCCGTCTCTGCGAAGCGCTTCGCCATTCCATGTGGCCTGGGCAGGTTTAGCGCGTTCGTCGCTGAAGGAAATTGCCAGTATGTCTACGTCTCCTTGATGGAAGTAAACTTCTATGTCTTCATCTTCAAATACAATCTTTTCCATCAGATCTCTGCTTATGAATTCATCGGGCGTTTTGGATGCTTTAAAAAAAATCGCGGTTGGGGTGGCGGCTAATAATTGAGACGAACTTATAGTAATCGCCATTCAAATTTCATTGTCAAATCCTCTATGAACCATTGAGGAGTACCATCCATTACTCTCGGGTTGGCTAATGCTGAACATCACTTTGTCGAGGTTGCTAAGCATATGATAAATGCTAAAAACGTTATTTCATCCGGACGCAGCCGTTATGGACGCAGCCTTGCATCACTGATTCTCTCACATCCGGGTGGCTCGGTTAGCCATGTTGTGTGGATGCGCATCAAGCGATCGTAAGTAAAGGGGAGGCGGGGGGGCGGATGTACAGCCCGTCCATCAGCATCGTTAGGTGTAATGCAAAACGCCCAATGCGATGCATCGGGCGTCGAGGTTTAGGTACAACTGTCAGGACTCTGCGCCTGTGGTTTAGATCACAGCAACAATCGCCTGGGTCACTGCACCAATGTTGCTCTGGTTCAGCGCGGCCACGCAGATGCGGCCGGTGTCCAGGGCGTAGATGCCGAATTCGTTGCGCAGGCGGTGAACCTGTTCAACGCTCAGGCCGGAGTAGGAGAACATGCCGCACTGGCGACCAACGAAGCTGAAGTCGTGATCCGGTGCGTGCTGGGCCAGCAGGTCGACCATCTGGGTACGCATGCCACGAATGCGCAGGCGCATTTCGGCCAGTTCCTGCTCCCACTGGGCGCGCAGTTCCGGGCTGTTGAGCACCGCAGCAACGATGGCGGCGCCGTGGGTCGGCGGGTTGGAGTAGTTGGTGCGGATCACGCGCTTGACTTGCGACAGCACGCGCGCGCTTTCTTCTTTCGATTCGCTGACGATCGACAGGGCACCCACGCGCTCGCCGTACAGCGAGAACGATTTGGAGAACGAGCTGGAGACGAAGAAGTTCAGGCCCGACTCGGCGAACAGGCGCACAGCGGCGGCGTCTTCGTCGATGCCGTCACCGAAACCCTGGTAGGCCATGTCGAGGAACGGCACGTGGTTTTTCGCCTTGACCACTTCCAGGACGTTTTTCCAGTCCGCCGGGCTCAGGTCGACGCCGGTCGGGTTGTGGCAGCAGGCGTGCAGGACCACGATCGAGTTGTCCGGCAGCGCGTTCAGGTCTTCCAGCAGGCCGGTGCGGTTGACGTCGTGGGTCGCGGCGTCGTAGTAGCGGTAGTTCTGCACCGGGAAGCCCGCGGTTTCGAACAGTGCGCGGTGGTTTTCCCAGCTCGGGTCGCTGATCGCCACGACGGCGTTCGGCAGCAGCTGCTTGAGGAAGTCGGCACCGATTTTCAGTGCGCCGGTACCGCCGACGGACTGGGTGGTGACCACGCGGCCAGCGGCCAGCAGTGGCGATTCAGCGCCGAACAGCAGCTTTTGCACGGCCTGGTCGTAGGCGGCAATGCCGTCGATCGGCAGGTAGCCGCGCGAAGCGTGTTGAGCGGCGCGAATCGTCTCGGCTTCGACCACAGCGCGCAGGAGTGGAATTCGCCCCTCCTCGTTGCAGTACACACCGACCCCCAGGTTGACCTTGTTGGTACGGGTATCGGCGTTGAATGCTTCGTTGAGGCCCAGGATTGGATCGCGTGGTGCCATTTCGACAGCGGAGAACAGGCTCATTATTGCGGCGGCTCTGAATGGAATGTGGAGGGACCTGTGGCGCTCCAGCCGAATGCACTAGAGCGGTGCACAAACGGGGAGCTAGTATAGAGGCCATCACCGGGCAGGGCGACAGGCGTTTGCGCTTTTTGCCGAAGATTCGGCCTTTATTTTTTGACCGTTAGTCTTATTGTCATGTCCCAGCATTAAAGGGCCTGTAGGACGATTATCTTGAAACCACAGGTATTCGCCTCCACATCAGCGGTTATCATGATTTTTCCCGGCGACATCCGTGTTGAACGCTGTACGAAACCGTAGAGCGATGCATGCGACTCACGCTGCGCAAACCAGAGGTCAGTATGTCCGAATTCCAGCTAGTCACCCGCTTCGCACCCGCCGGCGATCAACCGGAAGCCATTCGCCTGATGGTCGAGGGCATCGAGGCCGGGCTGGCGCACCAGACGCTGCTCGGCGTGACCGGTTCGGGCAAGACCTTCAGTATCGCCAACGTCATTTCCCAGGTGCAGCGTCCGACCCTGGTGCTGGCGCCGAACAAGACCCTGGCGGCGCAGTTGTATGGCGAGTTCAAGTCGTTCTTCCCGAACAACGCGGTGGAGTACTTCGTTTCCTACTACGACTATTACCAGCCCGAAGCCTATGTGCCGTCGTCCGATACCTTTATCGAGAAAGACGCCTCGATCAACGATCACATCGAACAGATGCGCCTCTCGGCGACCAAGGCGTTGCTCGAGCGCAAGGACGCGATCATCGTCACCACGGTGTCCTGCATCTATGGTCTGGGCAGCCCGGAAACCTACCTGAAAATGGTCCTGCACATCGATCGCGGCGACAAGCTCGATCAGCGTGCCCTGGTGCGCCGCCTGGCGGACCTGCAATACACCCGCAACGACATGGATTTTGCCCGCGCCACCTTCCGGGTGCGCGGTGATGTGATCGATGTCTATCCGGCGGAATCCGACCTCGAGGCGATTCGCATCGAGCTGTTCGATGACGAGGTGGAGAGCCTTTCGGCCTTCGACCCGCTGACCGGTGAAGTGATCCGCAAGCTGCCGCGCTTCACCTTCTACCCCAAGAGCCACTACGTGACGCCGCGGGAAACCCTGCTGGATGCCATCGAGGGGATCAAGGCCGAATTGCAGGAGCGCCTGGATTACCTGCGCTCCAACAACAAGCTGGTGGAAGCCCAGCGCCTGGAGCAGCGCACCCGCTTTGACCTGGAGATGATCCTCGAACTGGGTTACTGCAACGGCATCGAAAACTACTCGCGCTACCTCTCGGGGCGCGGGTCGGGCGAGGCGCCGCCGACCCTGTTCGACTACTTGCCGGCCGATGCCTTGCTGGTGATCGATGAATCCCACGTCAGCGTGCCGCAGGTCGGCGCCATGTATAAGGGTGACCGTTCGCGCAAGGAGACCCTGGTCGAGTACGGCTTCCGCTTGCCGTCGGCGCTGGATAACCGGCCGATGCGCTTCGACGAATTTGAAAGCATCAGCCCGCAGACAATTTTTGTCTCGGCCACGCCGGGCAATTACGAAGCCGAGCACGCCGGACGGGTGGTCGAGCAACTGGTGCGACCGACCGGGCTGGTGGATCCGCAGATCGAGATCCGTCCGGCGCTGACCCAGGTCGATGACTTGCTGTCGGAGATCAACAAGCGTGTGGCCCAGGAAGAGCGGGTGCTGGTGACGACGCTGACCAAGCGCATGTCCGAGGACCTCACGGACTACCTGGCCGATCACGGCGTGCGCGTACGTTACCTGCACTCGGACATCGACACCGTGGAGCGGGTCGAGATCATTCGCGACTTGCGCCTCGGCACTTTCGATGTGCTGGTGGGCATCAACCTGCTGCGTGAGGGCCTGGACATGCCGGAGGTGTCGCTGGTGGCGATCCTCGATGCCGACAAGGAGGGCTTCCTGCGCTCCGAGCGCTCGCTGATTCAGACCATCGGCCGGGCCGCGCGTAACCTCAATGGCCGGGCGATTTTGTATGCCGACCGGATCACTGGCTCCATGGAGCGGGCAATCGGCGAGACCGAGCGCCGCCGGGAAAAGCAGATTGCCTTCAACCTGGCCAACGGCATCACCCCCAAGGGCGTGTTCAAGGACGTCGCCGACATCATGGAAGGCGCCACCGTGCCCGGCTCGCGCAGCAAGAAACGCAAGGGCATGGCCAAGGCCGCGGAGGAGAGCGCCCAGTACGAAGCCCAGTTGCGCTCACCGAGCGAGATCACCAAGCGTATTCGTCAGCTGGAAGAGAAGATGTACCAACTGGCCCGCGACCTCGAGTTCGAAGCGGCGGCACAGACCCGCGACGAGATCGCCAAGATGCGCGAGCGGTTGTTGGCGGTTTGATCTGTGCCGTCTGAGCGGGCCTCTTCGCGGGCAAGCCGGCTCCTACAGGTTTTGCGTAGATCACATATTCTGTGGCGCTCGCAGAACCCCTGTAGGAGCTGGCTTGCCAGCGAAGCTTTTAGCGTTCTCAAGGCCGCCTTCGCCGGCAAGCCGGCTCCTACAGGTGATGGCGGCCGGCCAGTCACCATCAATCCCTCTTAATGCACCTCACCCGCCTTCAATCCCTTCGGCAATGCCTTGGTCAGCAAGATCGCCAGCATGCTCACCCCCAGCGCAATCCCGACAAAGTGGAACGCATCGTTGTAGGCCATGATCGACGCCTGCTGATGGGCGATCTCACTGAGTTTGCCCAGTGCCGCCGTCTCGCTGCCCAGGCGTGCGGAGAGGTCGGCCAGGCGCTCGGCCACTTGCGGGTTGGTCGGCACCAGCGCCTCGCGCAAGTAATCGAAGTAGGTCTTGGTCCGCGCGTCGAGCAAGGTGGCGAGCAAAGCGATGCCGATGGCGCCGCCGAGGTTGCGCAGGATGTTGAACAGACTCGACGCCGAGCCGGCATCCTGGGGCAGGATGTAGGCGGTGGCGATCAGCGAGATGGTGACCATGATCAACGGCTGGCCGAGGGCGCGGATGATCTGGATCTGGTTGAACTGCGGGCCGGCGAAATCCGGGTTGAGCACCCCCGAGGAAAAACTCGCCAGACCGAAAAGGCCAAAGCCCAGGGTGCATAGCCACTTGGGCGAAATGTACTTCATCAACTTCGGCACCAGCGGGATCAGGAACAGCTGCGGCACGCCCATCCACATGATCACTTCACCGATCTGCAGGGCGTTGTAGTTCTGGATCTGCGCCAGGTACAACGGCAAGAGGTAGATCGAGCCATACAGCCCCACGCCCATGCCCAGGCTGGAGATGCTCGACAGGCCGAAATTGCGGTTGCGCAGAATACCGAGGTTGATCAGTGGATTGGGCTTGGACACCTGGACAATCACAAAGGTGATCAGGCTCAGCAGGGCGATACTGCCCAGCGCAACGATCAGGTTCGATTCCAGCCAGTCCTTGCGATGGCCTTCTTCGAGAAACACCTGCAGGCAGCCGAGGCCGACCCCGAGGGTGAGGATGCCGGCGTAGTCGGTGCTTTTCAGCAGTTCCCAGTGCGCCTCTTTCTTCTCCAGGCCGTACATCAGCCCGGCAATCATCAGCAGGCCCGGTGGCACGTTGATGTAGAAGATGTATTCCCAGCCCCAGTTTTCCGTGAGCCAGCCGCCCAGGGTCGGGCCGATGGAGGGGGCGAAGGTGGCGGTCATGGCAAACATCGCCATGCCCTTGGCGCGATGGTGCTCGGGCAGTTTGATCAGGGTCAGGGTGAACGCCAGCGGGATCAGCGCACCGCCGGTGAAGCCCTGCAGCGCCCGGAACACGATCATGCTTTCCAGGCTCCAGGCCATGGAACAGAGCAGCGAGGCGAACAGGAAACCCACCGAGACCCAGACCGCCAGGCGCCGCGCCGACAGCAGCTGCACCAGCCAGGCAGTCAGCGGGATCATGATGATCTCCGCCACCAGGTAGGAGGTGGAGATCCACGAGCCTTCTTCCAGCGTGGCCGACAGTGCGCCCTGGATGTCCTTGAGCGACGAGTTGGTGATCTGGATGTCGAGCACCGCCATAAAGGCGCCGAGCATCACGCTCATCACCGCAATCCAGTCCCGCCGGGTCGGTTCGCCGACCGGGCGGATCAGTTGATCACCGGCCATCGACCGGGTCTTTGATGTTCACTTTGACGGTGACCGACATGCCCGGACGGATCTTGCCCGCCAGCGGATTGTCGGCGGCGAAGGTCAGCTTCACCGGAATCCGTTGCACGACCTTGGTGAAGTTGCCGGTGGCGTTGTCCGGCGGCAGCAGGCTGAACTGCGCACCGGAGGCGGCGAACAGACTGTCGACCCGCGCCTCGATCGGTGTGTCGCCATAGGCGTCGAAAATCAGCTCGGCTTTCTGTCCGGGCTGCATATGACCGATTTGGGTTTCCTTGAAGTTGGCCTGAATCCAGATTTCCTGGTCCGGGACAATCGACAGCAGGTAGGCGCCGGCCTGGACTACCTGGCCGTTGCGTGCGGCGCGCTGGCCGATCAGGCCGCTGATCGGCGCATGGATTTCGCTGCGGGTCAGATTCAGTTCGGCCTGGGCCAGGTCGGCCCGGGCATTGGCGATCTGCGCATCAAGGCGCTTGATTTCGGCGTTGAGCGCATTGATCTGTTGGCGCTGCGCCTGGGCATCGGCCTGGGCCTTGGTCACCTGGGATTGGGCGATGTGGTTCTCGGCGGAGAGGGTGGTGACCCGTTCCTCGGACACGTAGCCGGGTTTGCGCAGGGTCTCGGCGCGGGACAGATCGACTTGCGAGCGCCCCAGGCTGGCCCGGCTCGAAGCCACCTGGGCCTCGCTGGACGCAATCAGGCTGGCTTGCTGGGTCAGTTTGCTGCTGGCTTGCAGGCGCTCGGCCTGGCGAGTGGCGAGGGCGGCCTGGGCGCGGTCGACGGCCAGACGGAAGTCGTCGCCTTCAAGGCGGATCAGCAACTGGCCTTTCTCTACGTGCTGATTGTCCTGCACCAGCACTTCGTCGATGCGCGCGCTGAGTTGACTGGAAACCCGGGTGATTTCGCCCTGGACATAGGCGTTGTCGGTGCTTTCATAAAAGCGCCCCTTGAAAAACCACTCGGCAAAAAAGCCGCCGGCGATCAGCAGGACGACAAACAGGAAGATGAACAGGCGACGCTTGAGTTGGGCAGGCATGGGCAGACTGTAATCAGGAAAGTGTAAGGAAATTTAACAGCTGGTGAATTTGTCACATAGCCGACAAGCGGTAAATGCCACCTAGGGATAATCGGCCATTGAGTGGCGTTAACGCCATTTGTGGCCTCTATCTTGGCTTATATGCCCTGCTCACTGGAGCGGGGCGGCAGTCGCCTGTTACCATTCGCCCTTTGTTTCAACTTCGCTTTTCATCTTCTTTCGAGACACGCCATGACCACCGTCCGCACTCGCATCGCGCCATCGCCTACTGGCGATCCCCATGTCGGCACCGCTTACATCGCTTTGTTCAACTACTGCTTTGCCAAGCAGCATGGCGGCGAGTTCATCCTGCGTATTGAAGACACCGACCAACTGCGTTCGACCCGCGAATCTGAACAGCAGATTTTCGACGCCTTGCGTTGGCTGGGCATCGACTGGGCCGAAGGTCCGGACGTCGGTGGTCCGCACGGCCCGTACCGCCAGAGCGAACGTGGCGAGATCTACCAGAAGTACTGCCAGCAGTTGGTCGATATGGGCCATGCCTTCCCGTGCTTCTGCACCGCTGAAGAGCTGGACCAGATGCGCGCCGAGCAGATGGCCCGTGGCGAAACCCCGCGTTACGACGGTCGCGCGCTGCTGCTGTCCAAGGAAGAAGTGGCCCGTCGCCTGGCCGCTGGCGAGCCGCACGTGATCCGCATGAAGGTGCCGACCGAAGGCGTCTGCGTGGTGCCGGACATGCTGCGTGGCGACGTCGAGATCCCGTGGGATCGCATGGACATGCAAGTGCTGATGAAGACCGACGGCCTGCCGACCTATTTCCTGGCCAACGTGGTCGACGATCACCTGATGGGCATCACCCACGTGCTGCGCGGGGAAGAGTGGCTGCCATCGGCGCCCAAGCTGATCCTGCTGTACGAATACTTCGGCTGGGAGCAGCCGGAGCTGTGCTATATGCCGCTGTTGCGCAACCCGGACAAGAGCAAGCTGTCCAAGCGCAAGAACCCGACGTCGGTGACCTTCTACGAGCGCATGGGCTTCATGCCGGAAGCCATGCTCAACTACCTGGGGCGCATGGGCTGGTCGATGCCGGACGAGCGCGAGAAGTTCTCGCTGCAGGAAATGGTCGACAACTTCGACCTCAAGCGCGTGTCCCTCGGCGGGCCGATCTTCGACATCGAGAAGCTGTCGTGGCTCAACGGCCAGTGGCTGCGTGACCTGCCGGTGGAAGAGTTCGCCAGCCGCCTGCAGACCTGGGCGCTGAACCCCGAATACATGATGAAGATCGCGCCGCACGTGCAGGGCCGTGTTGAAACCTTCAGCCAGGTCGCACCGCTGGCCGGGTTTTTCTTCGCCGGCGGGGTCAACCCGGACGCGAAGTTGTTCGAGTCGAAGAAGCTTTCGGGCGATCAGGTCCGCCAGTTGATGCAGTTGATCCTGTGGAAGCTCGAGAGCTTGCGTCAGTGGGAGAAGGACAACATCACCGCGACCATCCAGGCGGTGGTCGAGTCTCTGGAGCTGAAGCTGCGCGACGCCATGCCGCTGATGTTTGCCGCGATCACTGGCCAGGCCAGTTCGGTGTCGGTGCTCGATGCCATGGAAATCCTCGGTCCGGACCTGACCCGTTTCCGTCTGCGCCAAGCCATTGACCTGCTGGGCGGCGTGTCGAAGAAAGAAAACAAGGAGTGGGAAAAGCTGCTGGGCGCCATCGCCTGACACCCTGCGTGACGGACTGATGGCCAAAGCGCACGCCTGTGAGGAGTGCGGTTTGGTCGTCAGACTCCCGAATTTACGGGGGGAGGGCGGTAAGTGATTGTTATGCCGACAAAATTTTTTGAAAAATTTGAAAAATAAGTTTGACAGGCTTTCGATACGCCCTTAAGATTCGCCCCGTCCTCAGCGATGAAGCCAACAGCAACAACGGCAACATCAACGATGAGGGGCTATAGCTCAGCTGGGAGAGCGCCTGCATGGCATGCAGGAGGTCAGCGGTTCGATCCCGCTTAGCTCCACCAATTTACACTTCAAGGCCTGGCCACACCGGCCTTGAAGGGATCAACACTCAGCGTTGATCAGTGGTGTAGAAGGGTTTGCGTCCCCTTCGTCTAGTGGCCTAGGACACCGCCCTTTCACGGCGGTAACAGGGGTTCGAGTCCCCTAGGGGACGCCAGTTTTGCAGAAGCGATGTTGCAAGAGATCGCTCCGCCGCGAGGCGAAAAATCCGGGGCTATAGCTCAGCTGGGAGAGCGCCTGCATGGCATGCAGGAGGTCAGCGGTTCGATCCCGCTTAGCTCCACCAATTTACAGTTCAAGGTCTGGCCACACCGGCCTTGAATCGATCAGTACTCAGCGCTGATCAATGTACAGAAGGTTTGTGTCCCCTTCGTCTAGTGGCCTAGGACACCGCCCTTTCACGGCGGTAACAGGGGTTCGAGTCCCCTAGGGGACGCCACGATTACCCGCTATGCGGGATTTTATAAGGGTCATTCAATTATTGAATGGCCCTTTTGTTTGTCTGGCGTTTGGCCAATCTTCCCACTCCCTCAATCCTGCTCTTCTGACCAACGGTCCTATCAACGACTTGCGTAAATTTATTATGAGAATAATATTTCTATCGTAATATTCGGAGGCAACGATGAACGACAAAAAAGCACAAACCCGTGAACGCATTCTCCAGGCCGCCAGTTCTGCGCTGGTCCAGCGTGGTCCGGCCGAGCCGAGCGTGGGCGAAGTGATGGGCGCTGCCGGCCTGACCGTCGGCGGTTTCTATGCGCACTTCGAAAGCAAGGACGCGATGATGCTGGAAGCCTTCACTCAATTGCTTGGCAAGCGCCGCGCACTGATCGCCGAGATGGACAGCGAGCTGAGTGGTGAGGAACGTCGGGCGTTGGTGGCGGCTTTTTACCTGTCGCGCAAGCACCGTGATTCCACCGAACAGGCCTGCCCGATTCCGGCAGCGGTCGGTGAGATGGGGCGCTTGCCGGATAATTTTCGCAGCGCGTTGAATGAGCACATCGAGCTGATGGTGGCGCAGTTGGCCAGCAGCCCGGAAGACATCGACAAGGTGCTGGCTGACCTGGCGTTGATGGTCGGTGGTTTGGCCCTGGCGCGCGCGCTGGGGGCCGGTGAGTTGTCTGATCGATTGCTGCGGGCCGCCAAGTCGGCGGTGCTGTGAGCTGAAGCGTTGGTCCTGGGAGATGAGCGATGAGCACGATGAGTTGGATTCGCGGCGTTAACGGCACATTGGGCTGGGTAGCGCCACAGATGGTTGCGAACAGGATGCGCCAGGTGTTCATGACTCCCCGCGAGACGCCACCCCGGGATTGGGAGCTGCCGCTGCTGGCCAGTGCCGAGCGCATTACCCTGCGCTTCGGTCTGTCGGCCTTGCGCTGGGGCCAGGGGCCCACTGTTTTGCTGATGCACGGTTGGGAAGGGCGGCCGACCCAGTTCGCCAGCCTGATCAACGCGCTGGTAGAGGCGGGCTACACCGCCGTTGCGCTCGACGGTCCGGCCCACGGCCGATCGCCTGGCCACGAAGCCAACGTGATGCTGTTCGCCCGGGCGATGCTCGAGGCTGCAGCCGAGTTGCCGCCGCTGCATGCAGTCATCGGCCACTCCATGGGCGGCGCCAGTGCCATGCTCGCCGTGCAACTGGGCCTGCGCACCGAGCGTCTGGTGAGCATCGCCGCTCCGGCGCGGATCCTCAGTGTGCTGCGCGGTTTTGCCAAGTTCGTTGGCATGCCGGCGCGGGCACGTTCGGCGTTTATCCGCACCATCGAGCAAGAGGTGGGCATTCCCGCTGCCCGACTGGATGTCGCCCATTACCAGCTGGACATGCCGGGGCTGATCGTCCACGCCGAAGACGACACCTTCGTGCGGGTCAGCGAATCCGAGCTGATTCATGAAGCCTGGTTCGACAGCCGTCTGTTGCGCCTGGAGCAGGGCGGACACCAGCGCGTGCTGGCCGACCCACGGGTGGTCGAGGGCGTGCTGGCCCTGCTCGCCGGCCGCAGCCTGCAGGCGCGCCAATCGGCCTGATCATCCGTTACACTGCTCCCGGTCGAATAAACGGACCGGGAGTGTGGAATGGGCTGGGATCGGGCAACCCCCTTTGTGATTGACCTGCAGGTGGCCGCCGAGGACATCGACGGGCTGGGACACGCCAACAACGCGGTGTATGTCACCTGGCTCGAACGCTGCGCCTGGCGCCACTCACAGCGCCTGGGGCTGGATCTGGTGGAGTATCGCCGCCTGGATCGCGCCATGGCCGTGGTTCGCCACGAGATCGATTACCTGGCGGCTGCCTACGAAGGCGATGAGCTGCAGCTGGCGACCTGGATCGTCGACTGGGACCAGCGCCTGAAAATGACCCGGCAGTTTCAGCTGGTACGCCCCAGCGACAACTCCACACTGCTGCGAGCGCAAACTACGTTTGTTTGTATTGAACTGTCTACGGGCCGGCCGAAGCGTATGCCGAGTGAGTTTATTGAGGGGTATGGGCCGGCGTTGCAGGTTGAGGCTTGAGGCAATCTGTTTATGACTGAAAACAAAAACGGCACCCGAAGGTGCCGTTTCTGTTTGTACTGCGTGCCGTTCTAAGCGATCAACCCGCCAGACCCGATTGCTGAACCAGGGTCAGCAGCGGTTGTGGGTAGACGCCGAGGAAGAACGCCAGGACGGCGATTGCCAGCAGCATCACGCCGCCCGCTTTCTGTTCCCAGTGCAGCTGGGCGTCGACGCGGCGCAGGTTGGGCTCGATCAGGAACAGGGTGACCATCACGCGCAGGTAGTAGAACACGCCGATGGCGCTGCCCAGGACCAGCGAGCCGACCAGCCACCATTGGTGCGCTTCGACACCGGTGGCGATGATGTAGAACTTGCCGATGAAGCCGGCGGTCAGCGGGATACCGGCCAGGGACAGCATCATCACGGTCAGTACGGCGGTCAGGTACGGACGGCGCCAGAACAGGCCGCGGTACTCGTACAGGGCGTCAGCGTCACGGCCTTTGTACGGCGAGGACATCAGGGTGATCACACCGAAGGCGCCGAGGCTGGTGATCACGTAGGTGACCAGGTACACGCCGATGGCTTCCAGTGCCAGGCCCTTGCTCGCCACGAGGGCGATCAGCAGGTAACCGAAGTGGGCAATCGAGGAGTAACCCAGCAGACGCTTGAGGTTGCTCTGGGTCAGTGCCAGCAGGTTACCGAACAGGATCGAGGCAATCGCGATCACGGTCAGTACGGTGCTCAACACGCCGCTGCTGGCCACTGGCGACATTTGGAACAGACGCACCATCACCGCGAACACCGCGACTTTCGAGGCGGTGGCGAGGAACGCCGCCACCGGTGCCGGAGCACCTTCGTAGACGTCCGGAGTCCACAGGTGGAAGGGTACCAGCGACAGTTTGAACGCCAGGCCGATCAGCATCATGCCCAGGCCCAGTTGCGCCAGCGGGCTTGGCAGGCCAGTGGCCTCCAAGGCCATGCCGATGCCGCTGAAGCTCAGGGTGCCGGCTTCGGCGTAGAGCAGGGCCATACCGAACAACAGGAACGCGGAACCGGCAGCCGACAGCACCATGTACTTGATGCCGGCTTCCAGCGAACGCTTGTTGAAGAAGGCATAGGCCACCAGGCCGTAGACCGGTACCGACAGCAGTTCCAGGCCAATGAACAGGCCGGCCAGGTGCTGCGCGCTGACCAGCACCAGGCCACCAGCGGCGGCCAGCAGGATCAGCAGGTACAGTTCTTCGCGGTTGCCCGGGTAACCGGTGCCGCCGTCGCCCAGATAGGCGTGGGCGAGGGTGACGCAGGCGAGGGTGGCGACCAGGATCAGCGCCATGTACAGACAGGCGAAGCTGTCGATTTGCAGCAGTGGAGTCACGGCCAGGGGCGCGACTTTCAGCGCTGGCAGGATCGACAACAGGGCCAGGTTAAGACCCGCCACCGACAACAGGAAGGTCTGCGAGTGGTTGCGGCGCCAGGCGATCGCCAGCATCACCACGATAATGGTGAGGCTGGTGATCAACAGTGGCGCTAGCGCAATAAAGTGTTGAATCGTGAATTCCATAGCGCTCTTACCGGGCCGAAGCGAGTTGAGTGAAGGCGGTACCGAGCCATTGCTGCACGCCATGCATGGTCGCAGCAGAGGTATCGAGGAACGGTTGCGGGAACACGCCGAGGTAAATCAGCAGCACCGCAAGGCCGAGCACCATGATCAGTTCGCGAGCATCCATGCCATGCAGCACCGCGTCGGACTTCGACGGGCCGAAGTAGGCGCGGTGAATCATGATCAGCGAGTAGACCGAGCCGAACACCAGGCCGGAGGTAGCAATCGCGGTGATCCACGGCGCACTGGCGAAGGTGCCGATCAGGATCAGGAACTCACCGACGAAGTTACCGGTACCCGGCAGACCCAGGGAGGCGGCTGCAAAGAACAGGCTGATGGCCGGCAGGTAAGCGATCTTCGACCACAGGCCGCCCATTTCACGCATGTCGCGGGTGTGAGTGCGCTCGTACAGTTGACCACTGAGGATAAACAGTGCGGCAGCCGACAGGCCGTGGGCCAGCATCTGGATCACGGCACCCTGCAGGGCTTGCGCGCTGCCGGAGTAGATGCCGATCAGCACGAAGCCCATGTGGGACACGCTGGAGAAGGCGATCAGACGCTTGATGTCGGTCTGCGCGAATGCCAGGAAAGCACCGTAGAAGATCCCGACCAGGCCCAGGGCCATGGCGATCGGCGCGAACTCGGCCGAGGCATTCGGGAACAGCGGCAGGGCGAAACGCAGCAGGCCGTAGGCCGCGGTTTTCAGCAGGATACCGGCGAGGTCGACGGAACCGGCGGTCGGTGCCTGGGCGTGAGCGTCAGGCAGCCAGGAGTGGAACGGTACCACCGGCAGCTTGACCGCGAAGGCGATGAAGAAGCCGAGCATCAGGATGTACTCGGTGGTCATCGACATCTTGGTCTTCAACAGGTCGGCGTAGTTGAAGGTGATCACGCCGGTGTTGTTGAAGTTGACCAGGACCAGGGCCAGGATCGCCACCAACATGATCAGGCCGGAAGCCTGGGTGAAGATGAAGAACTTGGTCGCCGCGTAGATCCGGGTTTTCTTGCCGTCCGAAGAACTGTGACCCCAGAGCGCGATGAGGAAGTACATCGGCACCAGCATCATTTCCCAGAAGAAGAAGAACATGAACAGGTCGAGGGCGAGGAACACGCCGACAACGCCGCCCAGGATCCACATCAGGTTCAGGTGGAAGAAGCCCACGTGACGCTGAATCTCTTTCCAGGAGCAGAGTACCGAGAGGATACCCAGCAGACCGGTCAGCAGGATCATCAACAGCGACAGGCCGTCGAGGGCCAGGTGCACGTTGATGCCGAAGCGCTCGATCCAGACGTGCTTGAATTCAAGCGCCCAGGTCGGGTCGGCGCCAGGCGCCGGCGCAAATGAATAGTCACCGTGGGCCCACAGCCAGAGGCCGAGAGCGAGTTCCAGGGTCATGGTCAACAGCGCAATCCAGCGCGGGAGGGTGGCGCCGAAGCGCTCAGCCATCCAGCACAGCAGGCCGCCGATGAAGGGAATCAGGATTAGCCAAGGCAGAATCATGACGGGCTCGTTTCCTTTCGCAAGTTCGCAAGGTTCATATCAGACCGCTACCAGCACGATGGCGCCGATAACCAGCACGGCACCAGCAGCCATCGAGGCAGCGTACCAACGCAGTTGACCGGTCTCGGTACGGCTCAGGGAGTTGTGACCCCCTTTGGCCAGGCGCGGGATCAAACCGATGGTTTGGTCGAACGGGTCTTTGCGCAGCAGGTGGCTGATCGCCAGATATGGCTTGACGAACAGTTTGTCGTAGATCCAGTCGAACCCCCAGGCCGCGAACCACCAGGCCGAGAGCAGACGGCCGATGCCGCTGTTGGCGATCGCGGTGACGAAGCGACGCTTGCCGAGGAACAGCAGCGCGGCCAGCAGGATACCGGACAGGGCGATGGCGCCCGAGGCGATTTCCAGGCTGTGCTTGGCTTCGCCGCCGGCGTGGCCAACGCTTTGTGGCAGTACGCCATGCAGCGGTGGAACGATCATCGCGCCAATGGCGGTCGACAGCACGATCAGCACCGACAGTGGCAGCCAGTGGGCAATGCCGTGGCCGGCGTGGGCTTCGGTCTTGGCTTCACCGTGGAACGCGATGAAGATCAGGCGGAAGGTGTAGAGCGAAGTCATGAACGCACCAACCAGACCGGCGTACAGCAGGCCGTGGTTGCCGCTGGCGAAGGCTTCCCAGAGGATTTCGTCTTTCGAGTAGAAACCTGCGGTCACCAGTGGCAGGGCCGCGAGGGCCGCGCCGCCGACGATGAAGCTGGCGTAGGCCAGTGGCAGCTTTTTCCACAGACCACCCATCTTGAAGATGTTCTGCTCGTGGTGGCAGGCAACGATCACCGCACCGGAAGCAAGGAACAGCAGGGCCTTGAAGAAGGCGTGGGTCATCAGGTGGAAGATCGCGCCATCCCAGGCACCAACGCCCAGGGCCAGGAACATGTAGCCGATCTGGCTCATGGTCGAGTAGGCGAGGATACGCTTGATGTCGGTCTGAACCAGGGCGGCGAAGCCGGCCAGGACCAGGGTCACACCGCCGACCAGGCCAACCAGTTGCAGGATGTCCGGCGCCAGGGCAAACAGACCGTGGGTACGGGCAATCAGGTAGACACCGGCGGTCACCATGGTCGCGGCGTGGATCAGTGCCGAAACCGGGGTAGGACCCGCCATTGCATCCGCCAGCCAGGTTTGCAGCGGCAGTTGTGCCGATTTACCGACAGCACCACCCAGCAGCATCAGGGTCGCCAGAACGATCCAGAAGTCGCCGGCCTGGAATTTCTGCGGTGCCAGCACCAGCAGTTCCTGGATGTTCAGCGTGCCCACCTGTTGGAACAGGATGAACAGGCCGATGGCCATGAACACGTCGCCGATACGGGTCACGATGAAGGCTTTGAGGGCTGCGTTGCCGTTGTTGCGGTTGCTGTAGTAGAAACCGATCAACAGGTAGGAGCACAGGCCCACGCCTTCCCAGCCGAAGTACAGGAACAACAGGTTATCGCCGAGCACCAGGAACAGCATGCTGGCGATGAACAGGTTGGTGTAGGCGAAGAAACGCGAGTAGCCGTCTTCACCGCGCATGTACCAGGACGCGAACAGGTGGATCAGGAAGCCGACGCCAACCACCACACCGAGCATGGTGACCGACAGGCCATCCAGGTACAGGGCGAAGTTCGGGGCGAAGCCGTCAACCGACATCCACTGCCACAGCACCTGGGTGTAGTGGCCGCCTTCCGGTGGTGCGACGTTGAATTGCCAGATCACGTAGGCGGTCACGATCGCCGACAGGCCGATGGAGCCGACGCCGATCAGTGCCGCGAGGTTTTCCGAGATGCGGCCGCGGGAGAACGACAGCAGCAGGAACCCGATCAGCGGGAATACGAAAGTCAGAAAGAGTAGGTTCATCCGCGCATCTCACTGGCAGCGTCGATATCGAGCGTGTGGAAGCGGCGATACAGTTGCAGCAGGATCGCCAGGCCAATACTGGCTTCGGCGGCTGCCAGGCTGATCACCAGGATGAACATGATCTGTCCATCCGGCTGGCCCCAACGGGCACCGGCCACAATGAACGCCAGGGCAGAGGCGTTCATCATCACTTCCAGGCTCATCAACACGAAAAGAATGTTGCGGCGGACCATCAGGCCAACCAGGCCGAGGCAGAACAGGATGCCGGCGACCGCCAGTCCATGCTCAAGAGGGATAGCAGGCATGAGTTACTCCTTCGCCTCGTTGCGGCCCAAATGGAATGCCGTGACGGCTGCAGCGAGCAGCAGCATCGAGGCGAGTTCGACCACCAGCAGGTAAGGACCGAACAGGCTGATGCCCACGGCCTTGGCGTCCACGGTGGTTTGACCGATGGCTGCACCGCTGCTGTGGCTGAACAGCACATACAGCAGTTCAGCCAGCAGCAGGGCGGCGAGTACGACCGGACCTAGCCAGATGCCGGGCTTGAGCCACACGCGCTCTTGCTGAACCGCGGCAGGGCCGAGGTTGAGCATCATCACCACGAACACGAACAGCACCATGATGGCGCCGGCGTAGGCGATCACTTCCAGGACCCCGGCAAATGGCGCGCCGAGGCTGAAAAAGGTCATCGCCACGGCGATCAGCGAAATAATCAGGTAGAGCAGGGCGTGCACAGGGTTGGTGTTGGTGACCACACGAAGCGTGGACACCACCGCGATACCCGATGCGAAATAGAAAGCGAATTCCATCTTTCTTCCTTAAGGCAGCAAGCTCTTCACGTTGATCGGCTCGGCTTCGTTTTGTGCGGCGCCTTTCGGCTTACCGGCAACGGCCATACCTGCAACACGATAGAAGTTGTAATCAGGGTTTTTACCGGGACCAGAGATCAGAAGGTCTTCTTTCTCGTACACCAGGTCCTGACGTTTGAACTCGGCCATTTCGAAATCCGGTGTCAGCTGGATCGCGGTGGTCGGGCAAGCTTCCTCGCAGAGGCCGCAGAAGATGCAACGCGAGAAGTTGATACGGAAGAAGTCCGGGTACCAGCGACCGTCTTCGGTTTCAGCTTTCTGCAGCGAGATGCAACCTACCGGGCAGGCCACGGCGCACAGGTTGCAGGCTACGCAACGTTCTTCGCCATCCGGGTCGCGGGTCAGGACGATACGGCCACGGTAGCGTGGCGGCAGGTAGACCGCTTCTTCCGGGTATTGCAGGGTGTCGCGCTTGCGGAAGCCATGGCCGAAAACCATGATCAGGCTGCGCAACTGGGTACCGGTACCCTTAACGATGTCGCCAATATATTTGAACATGGGTCAAATCCTCACTGAACCGCGCCCGCAGGCGTGTTCCACAACACCACCGCAGCGGTCACCAGCAAATTGATCAGGGTCAGTGGCAGGCAGAATCTCCAGCTGAAATCCATCACCTGGTCATAACGCGGGCGCGGGATCGAGGCGCGCAGCAGGATGAACAGCATGATGAAGAACGCGGTCTTGACTGCGAACCAGAAGAACGCCAGTTGCGGCAGGATGCCGAACGGACCGTGCCAGCCGCCGAAGAACAGGGTGACCAGCAGCGCCGAGATCAGGATGATGCCGATGTACTCGCCGACGAAGAACATGCCCCATTTCATGCCGGCATATTCAATGTGGTAACCGTCGGCCAGTTCCTGTTCCGCTTCCGGCTGGTCGAACGGGTGACGGTGAGTCACGGCGACGCCAGCGATGAAGAAGGTACAGAAGCCGAAGAACTGCGGAATGATGAACCACAGGTTCTGTGCCTGGTACTCGACGATGTCGCGCATGTTGAACGAGCCAACCTGGACCACGATGCCCATCAGCGCCAGGCCCATGAACACTTCGTAGGACACGGTCTGTGCCGAGGCCCGCAAGCTGCCCAGGAGGGCGAACTTGTTGTTACTCGACCAGCCGGCGAACAGCACCGCGTAGACCGACAGACCGGCCATGGCGAAGAAGAACAGCAGGCCGATGTTCAGGTCCGCGACACCCCAGGTCGGGGTGATCGGGATGATCGCGAAGGCGATCAGCAAGGCGCTCATGGCCACGACCGGTGCCAGGGTGAAGATCACCTTGTCGGCAAACGGCGGGGTCCAGTCTTCCTTGAAGAACATCTTCAACATGTCGGCTGCGATCTGGAACATGCCGAATGGGCCAACGCGGTTCGGACCGTAACGGTCCTGCCACCAGCCCAGCAGGCGCCGCTCGACGAAGCTGAGCAGGGCGCCGGCGACCACCACGGCCAGCAGCACCACGATCGCCTTGACGACCGCAATGATCGTGTCGATCACTTCAGGGGTGAACCAGGTCATTGCGCTGCCTCCTGCAGACCATCAACGGATGCGCCAAAGATGGCTGGCGGGATGCCTGCCAGGCCGGCTGGCAACGCCACCAGACCAGCACTCAGCTCTTCGTTGATGCGCAGCGGCAGACGCAGGGTCTGGCCAGCGACGTTGAGGCTGAGCAGGGCACCCTCGTTGACGCCCAGGCGATCGGCTTCGGACTTGGCCAGTGCCACGTAGGCAGTCGGAATGCGCTCTTGTACCGGCGCGGCCTTGGAAGAGTTCTCTTCGCTGCCGAACAAGTGGAAGAACGGCACGACCTGCCAGGTGCCCGGGGCCGGGTTGAAGGCGCGAGGAACACTGGCGAACCAGTTCAGCGCATCGCCCTGGCTTTCGATCAGGCGAGTACCCGGATCACCGGCACGCAGGTGACCACCGACTTCGTCCTGGAACTTGTTCCAGGCCTGCGGCGAGTTCCAGCCCGGCGACCAGGCGAACGGCACTTGCTGGCGCGGTTCGGCGGAGCCCGAGTAACCTTCCATGGAGAAGGCGAACGCGGTGTCCTTGTCTTGCGGGGTGCGTGGCTCGTGAACGCTGATGTCGGCACGCATCGCGGTGCGACCGGAGTAGCGCAGCGGTTCGCGGGCCAGCTTCATGCCCTTGATGCGGAACGAAGCGGACGGGGCGGCGTTGACGATGCCGGCCAGTTGGCTGCTGCTCGCGGCGCAGGCGGCAGTGACGTGGTCCAGTTGGGTCCAGTCCACCGGTTGGTTGAGCAGGGTCGCGCGCAGGGCGTGCAACCAGCGCCAGCCTTCGTGAACCAGGATGCTTGCATCCATGTACTGCGGGTCGAAGACCTGGAAGAAACGCTGGGCGCGGCCTTCCTGGCTGACCAGAGTACCGTCGCCTTCGGCGAAGCTGGCGGCTGGCAGGACCAGGTGCGCACGGTCGCTGGTGGCGGTCTTCTGATGGTCGGCGACGATCAGCACTTTCGCAGCGTTCAGCGCGGCATCGACCTTGGCTTTGGCGGTGCGGGTGTACAGGTCGTTTTCCAGCACGACGATGGCGTCGGCCTTGCCGTCGATCACCGCTTGCAGGGCAGCGTCTACCGACTCGCCACCGAGCATGGCCAGGCCGAGGCTGTTGGCTTCCGGCACGATCAGGCTGATGGAACCGTTCTTCTCGCGCAGCTTCAGGGCCTTGGCGATGTTCGCCGCGGCTTCGATCAGCGCGTTGGAGCCCAGCGAAGTGCCGGCGATGATCAGTGGGCGCTTGGCGGCCAGCAAGGCATCGGCGATACGTTTGGCCAGTTCCAGGGCTTCAGCGTCCAGGCCTTCAACGGCCGGAGCGCTGGCGTCGAGGGCGTGGGCCACGGCGAAACCGATACGGGCGAGGTCGTCGGGAGCGGCATGTACGCACTCTTCGGCAACGTCATCGAGCTTGGTTTCAGCCAGGCTGGCGATGAACAGCGGGTTCAGCGCGTGCTGACCGATGTTCTTCACCGCGGCGTCGAGCCACGGCTGGACGCGCATGGCGTCGGCCATTTCTTCGGCCTTGCCCTTGACCGACTGGCGCAGGGCCAGGGCCATGCGTGCGGCCGTCTGGGTCAGGTCTTCACCGAGGACGAACACGGCGTCGTGGTCTTCGATGTCGCGCAGGGTCGGGATCGGCAGCGGGCTGTCTTTCAGCACCTGCATGACCAGGCGGATGCGCGCCAGTTCACCGGCTTCGATGCCGCTGTAGAAGTGCTCGGCACCCACCAGCTCGCGCAGCGCGTAGTTGCTTTCGAGGCTGGCGCGGGGCGAACCGATACCGACGATGTTGCGACCGCGCAGCAGGTCGGCAGCCTTGTCCAGCGCTTCGTCCAGGCTCAGCTTGGCGCCGTTGGCCAGCAGTGGCTGACGCGGACGGTCTTCGCGGTTGACGTAGCCGTAGCCGAAGCGGCCACGGTCGCACAGGAAGTACTGGTTCACCGAACCGTTGTAGCGGTTTTCGATGCGACGCAGTTCGCCGTAACGCTCACCCGGGGAGATGTTGCAACCGCTGGAGCAGCCATGGCAGATGCTCGGCGAGAACTGCATGTCCCATTTACGGTTGTAGCGCTCGGAGTGGGTCTTGTCGGTGAACACACCGGTCGGGCAGACCTCGGTGAGGTTGCCGGAGAACTCGCTTTCGAGCACGCCGTCTTCAACGCGACCGAAGTACACGTTGTCGTGAGCGCCGTACACGCCCAGGTCGGTGCCGCCGGCGTAGTCCTTGTAGAAACGCACGCAACGGTAGCAGGCGATGCAGCGGTTCATTTCGTGGGAAATGAACGGGCCCAGTTGCTGGTTCTGGTGGGTACGCTTGGTGAAGCGGTAACGGCGCTCGTTGTGGCCGGTCATGACCGTCATGTCTTGCAGGTGGCAGTGACCGCCTTCTTCGCACACAGGGCAGTCGTGCGGGTGGTTGGTCATCAGCCATTCGACAACACTGGCGCGGAACGCCTTGGATTCGTCATCGTCGATGGAGATCCAGGTGTTGTCGGTGGCAGGGGTCATGCAGGACATGACGATACGACCACGGGTGTCGTTCTCGTCGGTGTACTGCTTGACCGCGCACTGGCGGCAAGCGCCAACGCTGCCCAGGGCAGGGTGCCAGCAGAAATACGGGATATCGAGGCCTAGCGACAGACATGCCTGTAACAGGTTGTCTGCCCCGTCGACTTCGAGCGCTTTGCCGTCTACGTGGATAGTGGCCATTGTTCAAAGTTCTTCGTTGGCCCGGTGTCAGCGGGCGTGGCTAATGGAATCTGGTCATTCGCGTGAGTCAAAACAGCCGTTGCCGGCGTCATCACACGACAAGCGAAGGGCACGGACCCTTCGCTTTTTTCAACGGTTACGCGCCGACTACGATCGGCTTTGCCAGGGGCGGGACGGCGGCGCTGACAGGCGCGATACCGGCTTCGAACTCTGGACGGAAGTATTTGATGGCGCTGCCCAACGGCTCCACGGCGCCCGGTGCGTGAGCACAGAACGTCTTGCCTGGGCCGAGGAAGCCGACCAGACCCAGCAGGGTCTCGATATCGCCGGGCTGGCCCTGGCCTTTCTCGATGGCCATCAGCAGCTTGACGCTCCATGGCAGGCCATCACGGCACGGGGTGCAGAAGCCGCAGGATTCGCGGGCGAAGAACTGCTCCATGTTGCGCAGCAGGGACACCATGTTGACGCTGTCGTCCACCGCCATGGCCAGGCCGGTACCCATACGGGTGCCGACCTTGGCGATGCCGCCGGCGTACATTTGTGCGTCCAGGTGTTCCGGCAACAGGAAGCCGGTACCGGCGCCGCCTGGCTGCCAGCACTTGAGCTTGTAGCCGTCGCGCATACCGCCGGCGTAGTCTTCGAACAGCTCGCGCGCAGGCACGCCGAACGGCAGTTCCCACAGGCCAGGGTTCTTCACTTTGCCGGAGAAGCCCATCAGCTTGGTGCCGTGGTCTTCACTGCCTTCGCGGGCGAGGGATTTGTACCACTCGACGCCGTCGCCGATGATCGCTGGCACATTGCACAGGGTCTCGACGTTGTTCACGCACGTCGGCTTGCCCCACACGCCTACAGCGGCGGGGAAGGGCGGCTTGGAGCGCGGGTTGGCGCGGCGGCCTTCGAGGGAGTTGATCAGTGCGGTTTCTTCACCGCAGATGTAACGCCCGGCGCCGGTGTGCACGAACAGTTCGAAGTCGAAACCCGAACCGAGGATGTTCTTGCCCAACAGGCCAGCCGCCTTGGCTTCTTCCACGGCACGGTTCAGGTGCTTGGCGGCGGTGGTGTACTCGCCGCGCAGGAAGATGTAGCCACGGTAGGTTTTCAGGGCACGGGCACTGATCAGCATGCCTTCGATCAGCAGATGGGGCAGTTGCTCCATCAGCATGCGGTCTTTCCAGGTGTTCGGCTCCATTTCATCCGCGTTGCACAGCAGGTAGCGGATGTTCATGGATTCGTCTTTGGGCATCAGGCCCCATTTGACGCCGGTCGGGAAACCCGCACCACCGCGGCCCTTGAGGCCGGCGTCCTTGACGGTCTGGACGATGCCGTCCTGGTCCATCTCGGCAAACGCCTTGCGTGCAGCGGCATAACCGTTCTTGGCCTGGTACTCGTCGAGCCACACGGCCTGGCCGTCGTCGCGCAGGCGCCAGGTCAGCGGGTGGGTCTCGGGCGAACGCTTGATCAGGTTCGCCGGGCCGAAGGAAGTCAGGGTCATACGTAGCCCTCCAACAGTTTGGCCACGCCGGCAGGCTGCACGTCGCCGAACGTGTCGTCGTCGATCATCAGCGCCGGGGCCTTGTCGCAGTTGCCCAGGCAGCACACTGGCAGCAGGGTGAAGCGCCCGTCCGCGGTGGTCTGGCCGAGGCCGATGCCCAGCTTGCTCTGGATTTCGCTGACCACGGATTCGTGGCCGCCGATGTAGCAGACCATGCTGTCGCAGACGCGAATGATGTGGCGGCCGACCGGCTGACGGAAGATCTGGCTGTAGAACGTCGCCACGCCTTCAACGTCGCTGGCCGGGATGCCGAGGATTTCGCCGATGGCGTACAGGGCGCCGTCCGGCACCCAGCCACGTTCCTTCTGGACGATCTTCAGCGCTTCGATCGACGCCGCGCGTGGATCTTCATAGTGATGCAGCTCGTGCTCGATGGCCGAGCGCTCGGTTTCGCTCAGGGCGAAACGGTCTGTCTGGATAAGCGTGCTGTTCATGCTTAGCGGTCCACGTCGGCCATAACGAAGTCGATACTACCCAGGTACGCAATCAAGTCCGCGACCATCTCGCCTTTGATCACCGAAGGGATCTGCTGCAAGTGCGGGAAGCTAGGGGTGCGAATCCGGGTGCGGTAGCTCATGGTGCCGCCGTCGCTCGTCAGGTAATAACTGTTGATGCCCTTGGTCGCTTCGATCATCTGGAAGGATTCGTTGGCCGGCATCACCGGGCCCCACGAAACTTGCAGGAAGTGCGTGATCAAGGTCTCGATGTGCTGCAGCGTGCGCTCTTTCGGCGGCGGCGTGGTCAGCGGGTGATCCGCCTTGTACGGGCCGGCTGGCATGTTGCGCATGCACTGCTCGATGATCTTCAGGCTCTGGCGCATTTCTTCGACGCGCACGATGCAACGGTCGTAGGCATCGCCATTGGCCGCCAGCGGCACTTCGAATTCGAAGTTCTCGTAGCCGGAGTACGGGCGCGCCTTGCGCAGGTCGAAATCGCAACCGGTGGAACGCAGGCCAGCACCGGTGACGCCCCACTCCAGGGCCTCTTTGGTGTTGTACTGGGCGACGCCGATGGTCCGACCCTTGAGGATGCTGTTATCCAGCGCAGCCTTTTGGTACTCGTCCAGACGCTTGGGCATCCACTCGACGAATTCCTTGACCAGGCGCTCCCAGCCGTTCGGCAGGTCGTGGGCGACACCGCCGATGCGGTACCAGGCCGGATGCAGGCGGAAGCCGGTGATGGCCTCGATGACCTTGTAGGCGCGCTGACGGTCGGTGAAGGTGAAGAACACCGGGGTCATGGCGCCGACGTCCTGGATGTAGGTACCCAGGAACAGCAGGTGGCTGGTGATCCGGAAGAACTCGGCCATCATGATGCGGATGGTGTCGACGCGGTCCGGCACCTTGATACCGGCCAGCTTCTCGACCGAGAGCACGTACGGCAGGTTGTTCATCACGCCGCCGAGGTAGTCGATACGGTCGGTGTACGGGATGAAGCTGTGCCAGGACTGGCGTTCGGCCATTTTCTCGGCACCACGGTGGTGGTAGCCGATGTCCGGTACGCAGTCGACGATTTCTTCGCCGTCCAGCTGCAGGATGATACGGAACGCACCGTGAGCCGAAGGGTGGTTCGGGCCGAGGTTGAGGAACATGTAGTCCTCGTTCGCGCCAGAACGCTTCATGCCCCAGTCTTCAGGCTTGAAGCGCGCGGCTTCTTCCTCGAGCTGTTGCTTGGCCAGGGTCAGGCTGAACGGATCGAACTCGGTGGCGCGCGCCGGGAAGTCCTTGCGCAGCGGGTGACCTTCCCAGGTCGGCGGCATCATGATGCGGCTCAGGTGCGGGTGACCCGGGAAGTCGATCCCGTACATGTCCCACACTTCACGCTCGTACCAGTTGGCGTTGGGCCAGAGGCTGGTGACGGACGGCACGCTGAGGTCGCTCTCGGACAAGGCGACCTTGATCATTACGTCACTATTACGTTCGATCGACAGCAGGTGGTAGAACACGGTGAAGTCGGCGCCGCTCGGCAGCCCTTGACGCTTGGTGCGCAGACGCTCGTCCACGCCATGCAGGTCATAGAGCATGACGTACGGCTTGGGCAGGTTGCGCAGGAAGCTCAGGACTTCGACGAGTTTGGCACGGGCAACCCACAGCACCGGCATGCCGGTGCGGGTAGGCTGGGCGGTGAACGCCTCTGGGCCAAAACGGTTGTTCAGTTCGACGACCACATCCTGGTCGTCTGCCTTGTAAGGCGGGATGTACAGAGCACTGCCTGTAGTCATGGTTATTTATCGCTTTCGGTCAACGTAAAGAATGAAGCCAGCTTCTCGTTTCTTTGCAGGAACTGTTCTGGATCAGACTTCGTCGGGGCTGCGCAGGTTGGTGACCTGAATACGCTGTTCGCGGCGCTGTTCCTTCTGCGAAGGCATCTCGGCGCGATACACGCCTTGATCACCAACGACCCAGGAAAGTGGGCGACGCTCCTGGCCAATCGACTCCTGCAACAGCATCAGGCCTTGCAGGAAAGCTTCAGGGCGGGGCGGGCAGCCAGGCACGTAGACGTCCACGGGCAGGAACTTGTCTACCCCCTGGACCACGGAGTAGATGTCGTACATGCCGCCCGAGTTGGCGCATGAACCCATCGAGATGACCCACTTCGGTTCGAGCATCTGCTCGTACAGGCGCTGGATGATCGGCGCCATCTTGATGAAGCAGGTACCGGCGATAACCATGAAATCCGCCTGGCGCGGCGATGCCCGGATAACTTCGGCGCCAAAGCGCGCGATGTCGTGGGGCGCCGTGAAGGCGGTGGTCATTTCCACGTAGCAGCACGAAAGGCCGAAGTTGTACGGCCACAGGGAGTTCTTGCGTCCCCAGTTGACCGCACCGCTCAGCACGTCTTCGAGCTTGCCCATGTAAATGTTTTTGTGGACTTGATCTTCTAACGGATCGGAAACGGTTTCCCGTTCGCCGATCGGGTACTGCTCGTTAGGAGCATCCGGGTCGATCCTGGTGAGATTGTATTGCATTGCCAAAGCCTCATTGTTTCAGCTTCGCCTGCCGCTTACGACGAGCTTCCGGAGCCCAGTCAAGGGCGCCCACTCGAAATAGGTAGACAAGACCTGCCAACAGAATTGCTATGAAAACGAGAGCTTCGACGAATCCGGTCCAGCCGCTTTCGCGGACGGACACAGACCATGCAAAGAGAAAGAGGGCTTCGATATCGAAGATCACGAAGAGCATCGCGACCAGATAGAATTTGGCTGAGAGCCGCAAGCGGGCGCCACCTGTAGGTAGCATGCCGGACTCGAATGGTTCGTTTTTGCTGCGACCCCAGGCTTTTGACCCGAGGAGGGCGGAGACGCCGAGCATGAAGGCGCAGAGGCCAACGACACCCAGAAGGAAAATGGCAAAGCCCCAGTTGTGGGCCATGAGTCCTGTCGCTTCGGGCATGCTGGTAATCCTTAACAGAGAGCAAGGGTCTCTGAGCTTGATAAAGAAATAAAGCAGTGACGATATGTCGCAGCGCAATCAATCCCGCTGATTTTATGGCTAAACGCCCAGCAAGTAAAATTCCTATAGCGAAATTATTTATAGGAATAAGGACATTAGCCACCGCCGGAGCGCTGTGGGCCTTGGTTGGCGGGCATTAGGGCGGATTTCGCCAATTATGTTTTGTTTACAGTGTAACGAACATAATTCCATCTAAATGATAATCAATATTGTTTGGCTTGGTTTTCAAACTGTTTGCCCGTTAAGTGCGCCGGAAGTTGCTTACATGCGTATTACATGTAGGAGCGAGCCTGCTCGCGAAAGCGATGTTTCAGGCGCTATTTTCGCTGGATGTGCCGGCCTCATCGCGAGCAGGCTCGCTCCTACAGGATCACTGTTGTCAGGACGCATGCGCAACCCTGTAGGAGCTGGCTTGCCAGCGAAGAAGTTGATGCGGTGTTGCTGATGGCCTCATCGCGAGCAACGGAACGCCGCCCGGGCCGCTCCCACAGGTTTCGTGGTGATCATAGATGTCAGGCATATGCCAAAAAAAACGCCCCGAACCAGTTGGTCGGGGCGTCAGAGGTGCAGCGCTGCGGTTAGCTGTTCAGTCGGTCCGCAGCGGCCGTTGACTCAAGCGAAGACGATCAGTGGAACTGTTCTTCTTCAGTCGAACCGGTCAGTGCAGTCACCGACGACGAGCCGCCCTGGATCACGGTGGTCATGTCGTCGAAGTAGCCAGTGCCCACTTCCTGCTGGTGCGCCACGAAGGTGTAGCCTTTGGCCGCGTCAGCGAATTCCTGCTCTTGCAGTTTCACGTAGGCAGTCATGTCGTTGCGGGCGTAGTCGTGCGCCAGGTTGAACATGCTGTGCCACATGTTGTGAATGCCGGCCAGGGTGATGAACTGGTGCTTGTAGCCCATGGCGGACAGTTCGCGCTGGAACTTGGCGATGGTCGCGTCGTCCAGGTTTTTCTTCCAGTTGAAGGAAGGCGAGCAGTTGTACGACAGCAGTTGGTCTGGGTATTCCTTTTTGATCGCTTCGGCGAAGCGACGGGCTTCTTCCAGGTCCGGCTTGGCGGTTTCGCACCAGATCAGGTCGGCGTATGGCGCGTAGGCCAGGCCACGGGCAATTGCCTGGTCCAGACCGGCGCGTACCTTGTAGAAGCCTTCCTGGGTGCGCTCGCCAGTCACGAACGGCTGGTCGTACGGGTCGCAGTCGGAGGTCAGCAGGTCAGCCGCGTTAGCGTCGGTACGTGCCAGGATGATGGTCGGGGTGCCAGCAACGTCGGCCGCCAGACGAGCAGCGGTCAGCTTCTGCACGGCTTCCTGGGTTGGAACCAGTACCTTGCCGCCCATGTGGCCGCATTTCTTCACGGAAGCCAGTTGGTCTTCGAAGTGAACGCCGGCGGCGCCTGCTTCGATCATGCTCTTCATCAGCTCGTAAGCGTTCAGTACGCCGCCGAAACCGGCTTCAGCGTCAGCCACGATCGGTGCGAAGTAGTCGATGTAGCCAGCGTCACCCGGGTTCTTGCCGGCTTTCCACTGGATCTGGTCGGCACGACGGAACGAGTTGTTGATGCGCTTGACCACGGTCGGAACCGAGTCAACCGGGTACAGCGATTGGTCTGGGTACATCGACTCGGCGGAGTTGTTGTCCGCAGCCACTTGCCAGCCCGACAGGTAGATCGCCTGGATACCGGCCTTGACCTGTTGTACAGCCTGGCCGCCAGTCAGGGCGCCCATGCAGTTGACGAAATCTTTCTCAGGACGGAAGGCTGGCTTGGCACCCTGGGTGACCAGGTTCCACAGCTTTTCGGCGCCCATTTTTGCAAAGGTGTGCTCAGGTTGAACCGAGCCACGCAGACGGACGACGTCAGCAGCGGAGTAAGTGCGTGTCACGCCTTTCCAGCGCGGGTTTTCAGCCCAGTCTTTTTCGAGGGCTGCAATTTGCTGTTCGCGTGTCAGTGCCATGGAGATAAACCTCGTCGCATAGGTCTTGGGTGGAAAATTCCGTTTGCCAGGTACGCATGTCAAAGGGCGTAAGAGGCTGCTCGCTGACCAGAAGCACAGGTGGTCAAGTCGGGTTCGGCGGGGTGGCGACGGGATGAACGATGGGCTCGAGGGTGGAGGCTGAGCAGGTAAAGGCGTGCTGTCGGGCGCATTCGGGCGTCGTGGGCCTGGTGCGAACATCAGTGGTGTGCCGGGTTACCTAATTACGCTTCCGTCCCTCGGGACAACTTCGTTCCAGTCGGCAACCTCGTCAAACACACCTTGTGGGCGGTACAGACACGAAGCGGCTCGCGGGGTAGGTGCGAACATCGCTTCGAAGGCCCTTGCCAGGGCCTCTGATTAGCGGGAGCGAGGCCATCATGCCTTTGCTTTTTTGTATCGTCAAACGTTTTGTAGTGCTTTTTTTCAGGCACTACATCTTTGGTCTAATACGACTTATCAGTCAGTTTTCGGTGAGTTAGTCCAAAGTCTCGACTTTGACCCTCAAAGTCATGTCTTCCCGGCCCTGAGTCGCGTAGCTGCGGGTCATGGGCTGTTTGTCGGCCTGGGTCTGATGGTTGATGCCGGCCAGGGTGATCCATTCGCCGACCCGGCCGCTGACCGTTGTGTCGGTGCTTTGCACGTTCACTACATCGGGACGTTCCTGGCTCATGCGGTCGCGGTTGGTGCTGATGGCCAGGTGCACGGTGTCACCGGTGAGGCTGGCGGTGACGTAGAAACCTTGGGTGACATTGCGGTATTCGGTCTGGCTGAGCAGGCGGCCGTAGCCGTCGGTCTGGGTGCTGGTGAGGGGGGCGCTCTGGCCGGTCTGGATCAATGCGGGAACGCCTTCGCTCGCCTGGATCTGCTGGGTTCCGCCTTCGCGACTTTCGGTGGAGTAGGTGATGACGCGGGATTGCGGGTCGCCACTGTCCTGCTGATTCTGTTGGCTGGTGTCGACAGTGATCAGCAGACGCTTGGGCGCGGTGTCGAGTTGGCTGATCAGGGTGTTGAGCTCATCGATCTTTTCCTGCGGGGCGTTGACGATCAGCTTATTGCCGTAGGCGCTGACGTCACCGTCCTTGCCGATAAACTTCTGCGCCACGGGCAGCAGGTCGGCGCTGGTGCGGTGGTTGAGAGGCACCACGGCCGTTGCCGCGACGGCAGAAAAGCTCCAGCCGAGCAGAAGTGTGGTGAGCAGGGTGCGTAGGGGCATGTCCATATTCTCCGCCTTGGAAAATCACGATAGTGCCAGTTTGTCGGCTCGCTTAGGGGCAAGTTGAATGCTAGACAGCAAAACGCCCCGGCATTGAAAAATGACGGGGCGTTTTGGGTGTTCTTGAGGGTGCCATCGTCAGCAGGCTCGCTCCTACCCTGGGTCTAGGAATTGCCGCAGATTGCAGCAACACCAGTGATCCCTGTGGGAGCCAGCCTGCTGGCGATGGCCGCGCCGCGGTCTCAGGCCGAGTGCCGCACCATATCGACGTGAGGAATTCCGGCTTCAAGAAACTCCTCGCTGACCACGCGAAAACCCAGGCGCTCATAGAACGCCGTGGCCTGTACCTGGGCGCTGAGCATCTGCTGCTTGAGCCCGCGCTTCTCGGCCTCGCCGATCACCGCTTGCATCAAGGCATCGCCAACCTTCAGCCCGCGCCAATCCTTGAGCACCGACACCCGGCCCACGTGCCCGTCAGGCAGTAGGCGCGCGGTGCCGATCGGAAAGTCGCCCTCAAAGGCGAGGAAATGCACGGCGCTTGCGTCGTCGGCATCCCACTCCAGTTCCGGTGGAACCGATTGCTCGGCGATGAACACCGCTTCACGAATGCGCCGGATCTCAGCGATGTCCTTCTGCCAGTCTGCGACACTTACGTGAATCTTATTCATCGGCAAACCCCAGGCTTCCTTGCTTGACCAGTTCGCACAGCAGGCCGCGGCCATCTTCGTCGCTCAGCCATGGGCCGAGGTTGTCGACATGCAGGGCGTCGGCGGCGCAGATCATTTTCAGCAGTTCGCGCAGCTTGCCCGGCAGGTAACGGCTCTGGCCGCTGGCGAACAGCAGCAGGTCGTCATCGACTTCGGACCAGGCCAGGCGCGCGCTTGGGTTGCGGATCAGCACCGCGCCTTGTTCCAGGGCGCTGAGGAAGTCGTCTTCCTCGATGTCGTCCGGGCCGGCGACCAGTTCCGGGTAGCGCGGTTCGGTCATGAACTGGCCGAACCAGGTCAGCAGCAGGCGCTCGTCGCTCATGTGCTCGGCCAGCAGGCTTTTCAGGCGGCCGAGGGCGTCGTGCTGGATCTGGTGCGGATCGGTGACCGGTTGCGCGTCGGCATCGGTGTAGCGCTCTTCGTCAGTCAGGAACTGGCTGAGGAAGTCGGTGAAGTGGGTCAGCACTTCAGCCGCGCTTGGCGCACGGAAACCGACCGAGTAGGTCAGGCAGTCGTCGACCGCTACGCCGCAGTGGGCCAGGCGCGGTGGCAGGTAGAGCATGTCGCCCGGCTCGAGGACCCACTCATCGGTGGCTTCAAATTCGGCGAGGATGCGAAGGTCGGCGTGTTGCAGCAGCGGGCTCTCGGAGTCGCACATCTGGCCGATTTTCCAGTTGCGCTTGCCATGGCCCTGCAGCAGGAACACGTCGTAGTTGTCGAAGTGCGGGCCGACGCTGCCGCCAGGCGCGGCGAAGCTGATCATTACGTCGTCGACGCGCCAGCTCGGCAGGAAACGGAAGTTTTCCAGCAGTTCGCTGACTTCCGGGACGAACTGGTCAACCGCTTGCACCAGCAGGGTCCACTCGCGCTCAGGCAGTTTGCTGAACTCGTCTTCGGCGAACGGTCCGCGACGCAATTCCCATGGACGCTCGCCGTTCTCGATCACCAGACGTGATTCAACTTCTTCTTCCAGTGCCAGGCCGGCCAGTTCGTCGGCGTCGATCGGGCTTTCGAAATCAGGGAACGCCTGGCGGATCAGCAGTGGTTTCTTCTGCCAGTAGTCGCGCATGAACTCGCGCGCCGTGATACCGCCCAGGAGTTGAAGAGGAATGTCAGGATTCATGTGTAACCTATTGAAAAAAAGCATTTTTCAGACGGGAATAAAAACGCCCGGCGCGGCCGGGCGTCTCAAACGGGTCCAGCGGTCGATCAGATGCGTCTGGCTTGCTCTACAGCGTTGCCGATGTAGTTGGCCGGGGTCAGCTGTTTCAGCTCGGCCTTGGCCTGTGCAGGCATGTCCAGGGCATCGATGAAAGTCTGCAGCGCTTCAGGGCTGATGCCCTTGCCACGGGTCAGTTCTTTGAGCTTTTCGTACGGATTTTCGATGTTGTAGCGACGCATCACGGTCTGGATCGGCTCGGCCAGGACTTCCCAGCAGGCGTCGAGGTCAGCGGCGATTTTCTGCTCGTTGAGTTCCAGCTTGCTGATGCCTTTGAGGCTGGCTTCGTAGGCGATCACGCTGTGGGCGAAGCCGACACCGAGGTTACGCAGTACGGTGGAGTCGGTCAGGTCGCGCTGCCAGCGCGAGATCGGCAATTTGCTCGCCAGGTGCTGGAACAGCGCGTTGGCGATGCCCAGGTTGCCTTCGGAGTTTTCGAAGTCGATCGGGTTGACCTTGTGCGGCATGGTCGAGGAACCGATTTCGCCAGCGATGGTGCGCTGTTTGAAATAACCCAGGGAGATGTAGCCCCAGATGTCGCGGTCGAAGTCGATCAGGATGGTGTTGAAGCGCGCAATGGCGTCGAACAGCTCGGCGATGTAGTCGTGCGGTTCGATCTGTGTGGTGTACGGGTTGAAGCCCAGGCCCAGCTCGTCTTCGATGAAGGCGCGGGCGTTGGCTTCCCAGTCGATCTGCGGGTAGGCCGACAGGTGGGCGTTGTAGTTGCCTACGGCGCCGTTGATCTTGCCCAGCAGTGGCACGGCGGCGACCTGAGCGATCTGGCGCTCCAGGCGGTACACCACGTTGGCCAGCTCTTTGCCCAGGGTGGTCGGCGAAGCCGGTTGGCCGTGGGTGCGCGACAGCATCGGCACGTCGGCGAAGCGGATGGCCAGCTCACGGATGGCGTTGGCAGTCTGGCGCATCAGCGGCAGCATCACTTCATCACGGCCTTCGCGCAGCATCAGGGCGTGGGACAGGTTGTTGATGTCCTCGCTGGTGCAGGCAAAGTGGATGAACTCACTGACGTTGGCCAGTTCCGGCAGCTTGGCTGCTTGCTCTTTGAGCAGGTACTCGATGGCCTTGACGTCGTGGTTGGTGGTGCGCTCGATCTCTTTGACGCGCTCGGCGTGCTCCAGCGAGAAATTCTCGGCCAGTTCGTTGAGAACGGCGTTGGCTTCGGCGGAGAAGGCCGGCACTTCCGGAATGGCAGCGTGGGCGGCCAGGCGCTGGAGCCAGCGCACTTCAACCAGAACGCGAGCACGGATCAGGCCGTATTCGCTGAAAATGGGGCGCAGGGCCTGGGTTTTGCCGGCGTAGCGGCCGTCAACAGGGGAAACCGCAGTGAGCGAAGAGAGCTGCATGGGGTGTTCTCGGACAGTCGGGCAACGAAATGGGGCGCGTATCATACATGAAAAAATCCGCCGGTCCGTTGCCAACTGACCGGCGTATTACGCGTAGTGCAAAGTTCGGTGTGCTTGATGCGAGTTATTCGTTACGCATCAATGGGTAAAGCTCTTTGAGCAATTTGCGTCGGCTGATTACCAGCTGCCAGCGATGGCCGCCCAGTTGTCGCCACAGGCGTGCCGAGCGGATGCCGGCCAGGAGCAGGGCGCGGATTTTCGACGCGTTGCTCGGCTGCTGCAGGTTGCGCATGTCGCCGTGGACCTGAATCCGTTGGCGCAATGTGCTCAAGGTGTCCTGGTACAGCGCGCCACAGGCGGCGACCACGTTTTCGTGGGCTGGGCCGAAGTGTTCGACCTGGGATTGAATCTGCGGCAGGCGCTTGCCGATGATTTCCAGCAGGTCGTCGCGCTTGGCCAACTGACGCTCGAGGCCAAGCATCGACAGGGCGTAGCGCAGTGGCTCGCGCTGCAGGGTGCTGGGATCACGCTCGAGGGCGCCGATCAGTGCGCGATAGCCTTCGCGCAGGTTGATGTCGTCGCCACCGTAGACCTCCAGGGTGTCCTTGGGGTCGCGGATCAGCAGGCTGCCAAGCATGCAGGTCAGGCCGGCTTCGCTGACCTGGCCGGTCTTGGCGATCTTGTCCACCAGCACTGCGGCGAGAAACACGCCGCCCAGGGCCGTCAGTTGCTCCTGGGTCGGGCTCATGGGCGCGAGTCCTTGCTGTGCCAGGGTTCTGCGACTTCGATGACGCCGCCGCCGAGGCAGATTTCGCCGTCGTAGAAGACGACCGATTGGCCTGGCGTGACGGCGCGCTGCGGGTCATCGAAGGTGGCGCGATAGCCACTGGCGGTTTTTTCCAGGGTGCAGGCCTGGTCGCCCTGGCGATAGCGGACCTTGGCGGTCAGGCGGCGTGGCTGGCTCAGGTCGATCGGGTTGACCCAATAGATCTCGGAGGCGAGCAGGGCGCGGGAGAACAGGTACGGGTGATCGTTACCCTGGCCGACGATCAGCTCGTTGTGCTCAAGGTCCTTGATCAATACGTACCACGGTTCGTCACTGGCGTCTTTCAGGCCGCCGATGCCCAGGCCCTGGCGCTGGCCGATGGTGTGGTACATCAGGCCGTGGTGGCGGCCGATCACTTCACCTTCGGTGGTTTTGATTTCGCCGGGCTGGGCCGGCAGGTATTGCTTGAGGAAGTCGCTGAAGCGGCGCTCGCCAATGAAGCAGATACCGGTGGAGTCTTTCTTCTTGGCCGTCGCCAGCTCGTATTTCTCGGCAATTGCGCGAACTTGCGGTTTTTCCAGCTCGCCGACCGGGAACAGGGTCTTGGCGATCTGCTCGCCACCGACGGCGTGGAGGAAGTAGCTCTGGTCCTTGTTCGGGTCCAGGCCCTTGAGCAGTTCGGTGCGGCCGTCGATGTCACGGCGGCGCACGTAGTGACCGGTGGCGATCAGGTCGGCGCCGAGCATCATGGCGTAGTCGAGGAACGCCTTGAACTTGATTTCGCGGTTGCACAGGATGTCCGGGTTCGGCGTGCGACCGGCCTTGTACTCGGCCAGGAAGTGCTCGAACACGTTGTCCCAGTACTCGGCGGCGAAGTTGGCGGTGTGCAGCTTGATGCCGATCTTGTCGCACACGGCCTGGGCGTCGGCCAGGTCATCCATGGCGGTGCAATATTCGGTGCCGTCGTCCTCTTCCCAGTTCTTCATGAACAGGCCTTCCACCTGATAACCCTGCTCGATCAGCAGAAGGGCGGAAACGGAAGAGTCCACGCCGCCGGACATGCCGACAATGACGCGCTTCGATTGGGTGTCAGAAGGAGCTGAATCACGCATGGGAATTAAATGAGTGTCTTGAAAAAGGACGCGATTCTAACAGGCTGGCGCCCGCAAGGCTAAAGAGAAGGACGGATCAGTTCGAGACTGAAGCAATTGCCGGCCAGATAATCGTCGATGCAGCGGATGATCAGCTCGCTGCGCCAGTCATCACGCCGGGCCAGCAACTCGTCACGAGTCAGCCAGACCGCGCCGACGATGCCGTCATCGAGTGAATAGTCGGGGTGATGGCGCAACGCCTTGGCGGTGAAGCAGACCCGCTGGTAGGTCACGCCGTTGCTCGGCGCTGTATACAAGTAGAGGCCGGTGACACCGGTGGCCTCGACGTCCCAGCCGGTTTCTTCGAGGGTTTCGCGGACGGCGGCCTCGGTCAGGGTTTCGTGCGGGTCCAGGTGCCCGGCGGGCTGGTTAAGCACCACGCGCCCGTGCTTGAGTTCTTCGACCATCAGGAAGCGGCCATTGTCTTCGACGATGGTGGCGACGGTGATGTGGGGTTGCCAGGTCATGGGTTTCCTCGACTTGAATGTTGAAAATCGGTCCCTGTAGGAGCTGGCTTGCCAGCGAAGACGGCGGGTCAGTCAATGAAATGTTGAATGATAAATCGCTTTCGCTGGCAAGCCAGCTCCTACAGGGATCTTGTTCGGTGGATCGTTATGTGAAATCCAAAAACACAAACCCCGGCACAGGGCCGGGGTCCGTGATGTTCCCTTACAACCTTACACCAGCGCAGCAATCGCCGCGTTGAGGGTGGTGCTTGGGCGCATGACCTTGCTGATCAGCTCGGGATTGGCGCTGTAGTAGCCGCCGATGTCCGCCGGCTTGCCCTGGACGGCGTTGAGTTCGGCAACGATGGTCGCCTCGTTCTCGGTCAGGGTCTTGGCCAGTGGGCTGAACTGCGCCTGCAGGGCCGTGTCTTCGGTCTGGGCGGCCAGGGCTTGAGCCCAGTACAGCGCCAGGTAGAAGTGGCTGCCGCGGTTGTCGATGTTGCCGACTTTGCGCGATGGCGACTTGTTGTTGTCGAGGAACTGGCCGGTGGCCTGGTCCAGGGTCTTGGCCAGTACCAGCGCCTTCGGGTTGTTGTAGTTGACGCCCAGGTGCTCGAGCGAGGCCGCCAGGGCCAGGAATTCGCCCAGGGAGTCCCAGCGCAGGAAGTTTTCTTCCAGCAGCTGCTGAACGTGCTTCGGCGCCGAACCGCCAGCGCCGGTTTCGAACAGGCCACCGCCATTCATCAGCGGCACGATCGACAGCATTTTGGCACTGGTGCCCAGTTCCATGATCGGGAACAGGTCGGTCAGGTAGTCACGCAGCACGTTGCCGGTCACCGAAATGGTGTCCTTGCCTTCGCGGGTACGTACCAGGGTGTAGTTCATGGCGTCGACTGGCGACATGATCTGGATGTCCAGGCCAGCGGTGTCGTGATCCTTCAGGTACGCCTGAACTTTCTCGATCACCACGCCGTCGTGGGCGCGCATCGGGTCCAGCCAGAAGATCGCCGGGGTGCTGCTGGCGCGAGCACGGTTGACGGCCAGTTTGACCCAATCCTGGATCGGCGCGTCCTTGGTCTGGCACATGCGGAAGATGTCGCCGGCTTCGACCGCTTGCTCCAGCAAGGTACGGCCGTTGCTGTCGGTCACGCGAACCACGCCGTCAGCCTTGATCTGGAAGGTCTTGTCGTGGGAGCCGTACTCTTCGGCTTTTTTCGCCATCAGGCCAACGTTTGGCACGCTGCCCATGGTGGTTGGGTCGAAGGCGCCGTGTTGCTTGCAGTCTTCGATCACCGCCTGGTAGATGGTGGCGTAGCAGCGATCCGGGATCACGGCCTTGGTGTCGTGCAGTTGGCCGTCGGTGCCCCACATTTTGCCGGAGTCGCGGATCATCGCCGGCATCGATGCGTCGACGATCACGTCGCTTGGCACGTGCAGGTTGGTGATGCCTTTGTCGGAGTTGACCATCGCCAGGGCAGGGCGAACAGCGTACACCGCCTGGATGTCAGCTTCGATGGCGGCTTGTTGCTCGGCCGGCAGCGCCTTGATGCGCGCGTACAGGTCGCCGATGCCGTTGTTCAGGTTGAAGCCGATCTGCGCCAGCACGTCAGCGTGCTTGGCCAGGGCGTCTTTATAGAACTCTGCAACGATCTGGCCGAACATGATCGGGTCGGAGACCTTCATCATGGTCGCTTTCAGGTGTACCGACAGCAGCACACCCTTGGCCTTGGCGTCTTCGATTTCGCCGGCGATGAAGCTGCGCAGGGCGTTCTTGCTCATCACGGCGCAATCGAGGATCTCACCGGCTTGCACGGTGGTCTTTGCCTTCAGGACGGTGGCGGTGCCGTCCTGAGCGATCAGTTCGATTTTCACGGCGTCAGCGGCGTCGATCAGGGCAGCTTTTTCGCTGCCGTAGAAATCGCCGGTGCTCATGTGAGCCACGTGAGACTTGGAGTCCTTGGCCCAGGCGCCCATCTTGTGCGGGTGCTTGCGCGCGTAGTTCTTCACCGACAGCGGTGCACGACGATCGGAGTTGCCTTCGCGCAGAACCGGGTTCACCGCGCTGCCCTTGACCTTGTCGTAACGGGCCTTGGCGTCCTTGTCGGCGTCGCTGGTCGGATTTTCCGGGTAGTCCGGCAGTGCATAGCCCTGAGCTTGCAGTTCTTTGATCGCGGCCTGCAGTTGCGGAACCGAAGCACTGATGTTCGGCAGCTTGATGATGTTGGCTTCAGGCGTAACGGCCAGGGCGCCCAGTTCGGCGAGGTGGTCGGCTACGGCTTTGTCACCCAGTTGCTCGGGGAAGCTGGCCAGGATACGCCCTGCGAGGGAAATATCGCGGGTTTCCACGGCGATATCGGCCGAAGCGGTAAAGGCTTCGATGATCGGCAGCAGGGAATAGGTGGCGAGGGCTGGGGCTTCGTCGGTGAAGGTGTAGATGATCTTCGAGCGGGTGGGCATATTCGGATTAACTCTCTTCTTTGCTAGAGCGTACGCAGAAACTCGAGGGGCGCCGGGTAAGCGCGTTCGTTAAAAAGTCGTCCTTGAGCCGAATGTCGAGATTTCTTCGCGGTGATGTTGGGTGCATCAGTCGAGCGTCAAGCGGGTGGGTTGCGATAACAACCCGGCTTTTCGGGCCTAAAGCGTTGTTTTTGAGCGATTGGCCGTCGTGACTCTGTGGTCAGCGGCGGCATTATACATAGGTAGCTAGCAAAACGCCGGTGGTTCATACACCACCTGTCTCGTCCATTGGTCTAAAGGTCGCACCCGGGGCTGCGGCACCGGGTCGCTGAACGTGCTCGATTTTGGCGGTTTTCCCTTTGCTTTCAGGCTTGTAGGCCGCGAACTGTGCCGCTTTGCCAGTATCTGGCTAGAACATGAGGTTCCCGTGCAGATTCAACTGGGGTACGCTCGGACGCAGCCAGATGTTCAATCCACACAACGGAGTTCAGCATGGGATACAAGAAGATTCAGGTTCCAGCAGTCGGCGACAAAATCACCGTCAATGCAGACCATTCTCTCAATGTTCCTAACAACCCGATCATCCCTTTCATTGAAGGCGATGGTATTGGCGTTGATATCAGCCCGGTCATGATCAAGGTTGTCGATGCTGCTGTGAAAAAGGCTTACGGCGGCGACCGCAAGATTTCCTGGATGGAAGTGTATGCCGGGGAAAAAGCCACTCAGGTTTACGATCAGGACACCTGGCTGCCTCAGGAAACCCTGGACGCAGTCAAGGATTACGTGGTTTCCATCAAGGGCCCGCTGACCACCCCGGTCGGTGGCGGTATCCGTTCCCTCAACGTTGCATTGCGCCAGCAGCTGGACCTGTATGTGTGCCTGCGCCCGGTGCGCTGGTTCGAAGGCGTGCCGAGCCCGGTCAAGAAGCCGGGTGATGTCGATATGACCATCTTCCGTGAGAACTCCGAGGACATCTACGCCGGTATCGAGTGGAAAGCCGGCTCGCCGGAAGCCACCAAGGTCATCAAGTTCCTCAAAGAAGAAATGGGTGTGACCAAGATCCGTTTCGACGAAAACTGCGGCATCGGCGTCAAGCCGGTCTCCCTGGAAGGCACCAAGCGTCTGGCGCGCAAGGCCCTGCAGTATGTGGTCGACAATGATCGCGATTCGCTGACCATCGTCCACAAAGGCAACATCATGAAGTTCACCGAAGGTGCCTTCAAGGAATGGGCCTACGAAGTGGCGGCCGAGGAGTTCGGTGCGACCCTGCTCGACGGCGGTCCGTGGATGCAGTTCAAGAACCCGAAAACCGGCAAGAATGTCATCGTCAAGGATGCCATCGCCGACGCCATGCTCCAGCAGATCCTGCTGCGCCCGGCGGAGTACGATGTCATCGCCACCCTCAACCTGAACGGCGACTACCTGTCCGACGCCCTGGCGGCGGAAGTCGGTGGTATCGGTATTGCGCCAGGTGCGAACCTGTCCGACACCGTGGCCATGTTCGAAGCGACCCACGGTACTGCGCCGAAGTATGCCGGCAAGGACCAGGTCAACCCGGGTTCGCTGATTCTCTCGGCTGAAATGATGCTGCGTCACATGGGCTGGACCGAAGCCGCTGACCTGATCATCAAGGGCACCAACGGCGCAATCTCGGCCAAGACCGTGACCTATGACTTCGAGCGTTTGATGGACGGCGCCAAGCTGCTGTCTTCCTCGGCGTTTGGTGATGCGCTGATTTCGCACATGTGAGCTGATCGGCCATGACAAAAAGCCGGCTGACTCAAGTGATTGAGTCAGCCGGCTTTTTTGGCTGTTCGTTATGCGGTCGGGTTCAGGCGGTTACGGATGGCTCTTGTGTAGGGGTGTTGGTGGCTGCCTTTTCAAGAACCGCGGCAATTTTGACAGCGTGCAAGCCCTTGGGGCCCTGGATGATGTCGAAGCTCACAGACTGGCCGGCCTTGAGGGTCTTGTAGCCTTCCATGTCTATCGCTGAGTAGTGAGCAAACAGATCTTCCGATTTGCCCTCTTCATTGATGAATCCGTAACCCTTGGCATTGTTGAACCATTTGACCTTGCCAATCTTGTCGCCTGACATACCCAACTCCCTCTGCAACAGACTCCATCACTGGAGTATCATCCAGTTAATCCTCGTCAAATCCTGTAAATAAGGTTTGACGGCGTGGATCTTTTTTACCCACTGTGGGCTCTATTGGTTGTAACACTGTTTTGCCGATAGTCAAGGCGACCGGACAGTCAGAGTTGAAAAGCTCCGAGGCCGCCCCCACCACTGTATTCAGCTCAACTGACGAACCTTTCTTTCCATGCATGCAATCAGCCAGATTCGACTAACATTCAATCAGGATCGCCCGGATTCACACGAAGACGATTCCGAGGGCATTGCGGTACAGGAAGCGAAGCCCGCATTGCAGGCGCCGCCCATGTACAAGGTGGTTTTGTTCAATGATGACTACACACCGATGGATTTCGTCGTCGAAGTGCTCGAGGTGTTTTTTAACCTGAATCGTGAGCTGGCGACCAAGGTAATGCTGGCCGTTCATACAGAAGGACGGGCAGTATGCGGATTGTTTACCCGGGACATCGCCGAGACCAAGGCCATGCAGGTCAACCAGTACGCCAGGGAAAGCCAGCATCCGCTACTCTGTGAAATCGAGAAGGACGGTTAACGCCGACCACTTGGGTATGAGGTGAAGCTATGTTAAACCGCGAGCTCGAAGTCACCCTCAATCTCGCCTTCAAGGAGGCGCGTTCGAAACGTCATGAGTTCATGACCGTCGAACACCTCCTGTTGGCTCTATTGGATAATGAGGCAGCCGCCACCGTTTTGCGTGCCTGCGGCGCAAACCTCGACAAACTCAAGCACGACCTGCAGGAGTTCATCGACTCCACCACGCCACTGATTCCCGTGCATGACGAGGATCGTGAAACCCAGCCAACCCTGGGCTTCCAGCGTGTACTGCAACGTGCTGTCTTCCATGTGCAGAGCTCGGGCAAACGCGAAGTGACTGGCGCCAACGTGCTGGTCGCGATCTTCAGTGAGCAAGAGAGTCAGGCAGTGTTCCTGCTTAAACAGCAGAGCGTTGCCCGTATCGACGTGGTCAACTACATCGCCCACGGCATTTCCAAAGTGCCGGGCCATGGCGATCATTCCGAAGGCGAACAGGACATGCAGGACGAAGAGGGCGGCGAGTCTTCTTCTTCCAGCAATCCGCTGGATGCCTACGCCAGCAATCTCAACGAGCTGGCGCGCCAGGGGCGTATCGATCCGCTGGTCGGCCGTGAGGTGGAAGTCGAGCGTGTCGCGCAGATCCTCGCGCGCCGGCGCAAGAACAACCCGTTGCTGGTGGGCGAGGCGGGCGTGGGTAAAACCGCGATTGCCGAAGGCCTGGCCAAGCGCATCGTCGACAATCAGGTGCCTGACCTGTTGGCCAACAGCGTGGTCTACTCCCTGGATCTCGGCGCCTTGCTGGCCGGCACCAAATACCGAGGCGATTTCGAGAAGCGCTTCAAGGCGCTGCTCGGCGAGCTGAAAAAACGTCCGCAGGCCATCCTGTTCATCGACGAAATCCACACCATCATCGGTGCGGGTGCTGCGTCCGGTGGCGTCATGGATGCCTCGAACCTGCTCAAGCCCCTATTGTCGTCGGGCGATATCCGCTGCATCGGTTCCACCACCTTCCAGGAGTTCCGTGGGATTTTCGAAAAAGACCGTGCCCTGGCGCGACGTTTCCAGAAAGTCGATGTCTCGGAGCCATCGGTGGAAGACACCATCGGCATTCTGCGCGGCCTGAAGGGGCGTTTCGAGCTGCATCACAACATCGAATACAGTGATGAAGCCCTGCGTGCCGCTGCGGAACTGGCGTCACGCTACATCAATGACCGGCACATGCCGGACAAGGCCATCGATGTGATCGACGAGGCAGGTGCCTACCAGCGCCTGCAACCGGTCGAGAATCGAGTGAAACGCATCGAAGTGCCCCAGGTCGAGGACATCGTCGCGAAAATCGCGCGAATTCCTCCGAAGCACGTCACCAGTTCCGACAAGGAGCTGCTGCGTAACCTGGAGCGTGACTTGAAGCTGACGGTGTTCGGTCAGGACGCGGCGATCGATTCGCTGTCGACTGCGATCAAGTTGTCCCGTGCCGGCCTCAAATCGCCTGACAAGCCTGTCGGTTCGTTCCTGTTTGCCGGGCCTACGGGTGTCGGTAAAACCGAGGCGGCTCGCCAGTTGGCCAAGGCGATGGGTATCGAGCTGGTGCGCTTCGACATGTCTGAGTACATGGAGCGCCACACGGTGTCGCGACTGATCGGTGCCCCTCCGGGCTACGTCGGGTTCGACCAGGGCGGTCTGCTCACCGAAGCGATCACCAAGCAACCGCATTGCGTGCTGCTGCTCGATGAAATCGAAAAGGCGCATCCGGAAGTCTTCAACCTGCTGCTGCAGGTCATGGACCACGGTACGCTCACCGACAACAACGGGCGCAAGGCGGACTTCCGCAATGTGATCCTGATCATGACCACCAACGCCGGTGCCGAGACGGCAGCCCGTGCTTCGATCGGTTTCACTCATCAGGACCACTCGTCCGATGCGATGGAAGTGATCAAGAAGAGCTTCACGCCGGAGTTCCGCAACCGCCTGGACACCATCATCCAGTTTGGTCGCCTCAGCCATGAGGTCATCAAGTCGGTGGTGGACAAGTTCCTCACCGAACTGCAGGCGCAACTGGAAGACAAGCGTGTGCAACTGGAAGTCACCGATGCCGCGCGCAGCTGGCTGGCAGCCGGTGGCTACGACACGGCGATGGGTGCTCGACCCATGGCTCGCCTGATCCAGGACAAGATCAAGCGTCCATTGGCGGAGGAGATTCTGTTTGGCGAGCTGGCCGATCATGGCGGTGTGGTGCACATCGACATCAAGGACGGCGAGCTGACCTTCGACTTCGAGACCACGGCGGAAATGGCCTGAGGTTAGTCGCAACACCACAAAAAGGCGCCTTCGGGCGCCTTTTTGCTTTCTATTGAACTCTGTAGGAGCGAGCTTGCTCGCGATAGCGGCGTGTCAGCTATATGAATGTTGGCAGTTATGACGCCATCGCGAGCAAGCTCGCTCCTACAAGGGAGCGAATCCCAAATCCCGCGCAAACAAAAACGCCCGGCAGAGCCGGGCGTCTTGTATTGACTTGATTAGCGAGCGCGGTAAGTGATGCGCCCTTTGCTCAAGTCATAGGGCGTCAGTTCGACGCGCACTTTGTCACCGGTAAGAATACGAATGTAGTTCTTGCGCATCTTGCCGGAAATATGCGCGGTTACGACGTGCCCATTTTCCAACTCCACGCGAAACATGGTGTTGGGCAGGGTGTCGACGACAGTGCCTTCCATTTCGAAGCTGTCTTCTTTCGACATGCAGTAAAGCCCTCGGTGTCCAATGAATGGCCCGGTGCAACTGCGCCAGGCAAAAGCGGCGTGCATTGTGCCCGAAAAAGGGGGTTCAAGCCAAGAGCTTTAGGGGAAGACCTTAATTCAGAACCACCCAGCGCTGGTTGATCAGCAGTTCGATCGGGCGATATTGGGTCTTGTAGTTCATTTTTTTGCAGTTCTTGATCCAGTACCCGAGGTACACCGCGTCCAGGCCCAGGCGGTGAGCTTCGCCGATCTGCCAGAGGATTGCGTAGCGTCCCAGGCTGCGGCGTTCTTCTTCAGGCTCGTAGAAGGTGTAGACCGCTGACAGGCCATTGGGCAGCAGGTCGGTCACGGCGATCGCCAGCAGGCGGCCTTCGAGGCGGAACTCGTAAAAGCGCGAAAACGGCAAGTCGCGGACCAGGAAAGTGGAAAACTGGTCACGGCTGGGCGGGTACATGTCGCCATCGGCGTGGCGTTGTTCGATGTAGCGCTGGTAGAGGTCGAAATACTCTTCGCTGAACCCCGGTTTTGCCGGGCGCACCTGCAAGTCGGCATTACGCTTGAAAATGCGTTTTTGCTGGCGATTGGGGCTGAACTGCGCCACCGGAATGCGTGCCGGAACGCAGGCGTTGCAGTTCTGGCAATGGGGGCGGTACAGATGGTCGCCGCTACGGCGAAAGCCCATTTCCGACAAATCCGCGTACACGTGCACGTCCATCGGCTGGCTGGGGTCGAGGAACAGTGTGGTCGCCTGCTCATCCGGCAAATAGCTGCACGAGTGGGGCTGAGTGGCATAAAACTTGAGACGCGCCAACTCGGTCATGAGTCAACCCTCGGGGGAGAAGCCGTTCAATCAAGTGTAAGCCAAGGGCGCAGAAGTCGCTTGGCAAACCCATGTCGCGCGGTTGGGTTGATCGAGGTGACGCGCCAGGTATCCGGCAAAGTCGCGGCGTGGAATCGAGCGGGCGCCCAAGCTGTGCAGATGCTCGGTGGGCATCTGGCAGTCGATCAGCACGAAGCCGGCCTCCTTGAGGTGCTGCACCAACAGGGCGAAGCCGACTTTCGAGGCGTTGTCGGCACGGCTGAACATCGACTCGCCGAAAAACAGCTGCCCCATTGCCAGCCCATACAGGCCGCCGACCAGCGTGCCGTTGTCCCAGACTTCCACGGAGTGGGCGTGGCCACGCTCATGCAATTGCAGATAGGCGTCCTGCATGGCGCCGGTGATCCAGGTGCCATCGGCATAATCCCGTGGTGCGGCGCAGGCGCTGATGACCGCGGCAAAGTCGCGATCGAAGGTCACCTGGTAGCGTTGCTGGCGCAGCAGTTTGGCGAGGCTGCGGGAGACGTGCAGCTCGTCGGGAAACAGCACGGTGCGCGGATCGGGCGACCACCAGAGAATCGGCTGGCCTTCCGAGAACCACGGGAAGCAGCCATGACGATAGGCCTGCACCAGGCGTTCGGCAGACAGGTCGCCACCGGCGGCGAGCAGGCCGTTGGGTTCGCGCAGGGCTTTTTCCAGCGGCGGGAAATCCAGGGAGTTGCGTTGTAGCCAAGTCAGCATGGTCTTTCGCTTGCAAGAGGGGAGGGCGGCGGCGATGGGCTGCCGCACTCCCATGGCTCAGTGGTCGTCGAGGTATTTTTCAGCGTCCAGCGCCGCCATGCAACCCGCACCGGCAGAAGTGACTGCCTGGCGATAGACATGATCGGCGACATCGCCGGCGGCAAATACCCCGGCAATGGCGGTCGCGGTCGCATTGCCCTCGCTGCCACCCTGGACGCGCAAGTAACCATCATGCATCGGCAATTGGCCGACGAACAGGTCGGTGTTGGGTTTGTGGCCGATCGCGATAAAAACGCCAGCCAGCGGCAGGTCGCGGGTTGCGCCACTCTGGCTGTCGCGCAGGCGAGCACCGGTCACACCGCTGGCATCACCCAGCACTTCGTCCAGATGCTGGTTCCAGTGCAGGCGGATATTGCCGTTGGCGGCTTTGTCGAAGAGTTTGTCCTGAAGGATTTTCTCGGCGCGCAGTTTGTCGCGGCGGTGGATCAGATGAACTTCCCTGGCGATGTTGGACAGGTACAGCGCCTCTTCGACGGCGGTGTTGCCGCCGCCAACCACCGCGACCACCTGGTTGCGATAGAAAAACCCGTCGCAGGTGGCGCAGGCCGAAACACCCTTGCCGGCAAAGGCGTCTTCCGAGGGCAGGCCCAGGTATTGCGCAGAGGCGCCGGTGGCAATGATCAACGCATCGCAGGTGTAGGTGCCGCTGTCACCGATGAGTTCGAACGGGCGCTGCTGCAACTTGGCGGTGTGGATGTGGTCGTAGACGATCTGTGTGTCAAAGCGCTTGGCGTGTTTTTGCATGCGCTCCATGAGGACGGGGCCGGTGAGGCCCTCGACATCGCCGGGCCAGTTGTCCACCTCGACCGTGGTGGTCAACTGGCCGCCTGCCTGCAGGCCGGTGATGACCACCGGTTTCAGGTTGGCGCGCGCGGCATACACGGCGGCGCTGTAACCGGCTGGGCCCGAGCCGAGGATGATCAGGCGTGAATGCTTCGCTTCGCTCATAAAAACACCTCATAAGCCTTTGTCACGAAAGACAATGCGTGCTCAAATTGAAGGGCATGCGTGTTACGTTTGACTATGCTGTAGCCCAGGGTCTGAAGCATGGCGTCACATGCACACACCCGTACAATGCAAGGTTGTAACAATGATTTTCATAAAAAAGCCGTGCGCGGTGTGTTTATAGAGACCGCGACGCAGTGTTAAAAGTAGTCCCTGTTGCGCCCGTGCACTTTTTTACCTGCCTGGATCGGGCAGTTTTTCATCGTCATTCAACAGATGGACGCGCCTCTGGCGCAGGAAAAGAAGCGTTTTGAAGAAATCCACCGCAGCACCTAAAACAGTCGTTCCGCTCTGGCGTCAACATCTGCACTACCGGCTCAAGGAAGGTGCGTTGATCGCCATCGGTGCCTTGTGCCTGTTCCTGATGATGGCCTTGCTCACCTATGGCAAGGATGATCCGGGCTGGAGCCATAACAGCAAGATCGACGACGTGCAGAACTTCGGCGGCCCGGCGGGCTCCTACAGCGCCGATATCCTGTTCATGGTGCTGGGTTACTTCGCCTATATCTTCCCGCTGCTGCTGGCGATCAAGACCTGGCAGATCTTCCGTCAACGCCACGAGCCGTGGGAGTGGAGCGGCTGGCTGTTCTCCTGGCGCCTGATCGGCCTGGTGTTCCTGGTGCTCTCGGGCGCGGCGCTGGCCCATATCCATTTTCATGCACCCACCGGTCTGCCGGCCGGTGCCGGCGGTGCGCTGGGCGAAAGCCTCGGCGACCTGGCGAAGAATGCGCTGAATATCCAGGGCAGCACCCTGATGTTCATTGCCCTGTTTTTGTTCGGCCTGACCGTCTTTACTGATCTGTCGTGGTTCAAGGTCATGGACCTGACCGGCAAGATTACCCTCGACCTGCTGGAACTGTTCCAGGGCGTGGCCAATCGCTGGTGGGCCGCGCGCACCGAACGCAAGCGACTGGTCGCGCAATTGCGCGAAGTGGATGACCGGGTCAACGAAGTCGTGGCGCCGACCGTCACCGACAAGCGCGAGCAGGCCAAGGTCAAGGAGCGCCTGATCGAGCGGGAGCAGGCCCTGAGCAAGCACATGTCCGAGCGCGAGAAGCAGGTGCCGCCGGTCATTGCCCCAGCCCCGCCCAAGCCGGCAGCGCCGAGCAAACGTGTGGAAAAAGAGAAGCAGGCACCGTTGTTCGTCGACAGCGCCGTGGAAGGCACCTTGCCACCGATCTCGATTCTCGACCCGGCGGAAAAGAAACAGCTCAACTATTCGCCTGAATCCCTGGCGGCAGTCGGCCACTTGCTGGAAATCAAGCTCAAGGAGTTCGGGGTCGAGGTCGCGGTGGATTCGATTCACCCGGGCCCGGTAATTACCCGTTACGAGATTCAACCGGCCGCCGGGGTCAAGGTCAGCCGCATTGCCAACCTGGCCAAGGACCTGGCGCGTTCGCTGGCAGTGACCAGTGTGCGGGTGGTGGAAGTGATCCCGGGCAAGACCACCGTGGGCATCGAGATTCCCAACGAAGACCGGCAGATCGTGCGCTTCTCCGAAGTGCTGTCGACGCCGGAGTTCGACAACTTCAAGTCGCCGGTCACCCTGGCCCTGGGCCACGACATCGGCGGCAAGCCGATCATCACCGACCTGGCGAAGATGCCGCACTTGCTGGTAGCCGGTACCACCGGTTCCGGTAAGTCGGTGGGCGTCAATGCAATGATCCTGTCGATCCTGTTCAAGTCGGGCCCGGAAGACGCCAAGCTGATCATGATCGACCCGAAAATGCTCGAATTGTCGATCTACGAAGGCATTCCGCACCTGCTGTGCCCGGTGGTGACCGACATGAAGGACGCCGCCAACGCCCTGCGCTGGAGCGTGGCCGAGATGGAGCGGCGCTACAAGTTGATGGCGAAGATGGGCGTGCGTAACCTCTCGGGCTTCAACCAAAAGGTCCGCGAGGCCCAGGAAGCTGGCACGCCGTTGACTGACCCGCTGTACAACCGCGAAAGCATCCACGACGAAGCGCCGCTGCTGAACAAGTTGCCGACCATCGTGGTAGTGGTCGACGAATTTGCCGACATGATGATGATCGTCGGCAAGAAGGTCGAAGAGCTGATCGCGCGGATCGCGCAGAAGGCCCGAGCGGCTGGTATCCATTTGATTCTCGCAACCCAGCGGCCGTCGGTGGACGTGATCACCGGTCTGATCAAGGCCAACATCCCGACGCGGATGGCGTTCCAGGTGTCGAGCAAGATCGACTCGCGGACCATCATCGACCAGGGCGGCGCCGAACAACTGCTGGGGCACGGTGACATGCTCTACATGCCGCCTGGCACCAGCCTGCCAATTCGCGTACACGGTGCGTTCGTTTCCGACGATGAAGTGCACCGTGTGGTGGAAGCCTGGAAGCTGCGCGGCGCACCGGAATATAACGACGACATCCTCAACGGCGTCGAAGAGGCCGGCAGCGGCTTCGAAAATGGCGGCGGTGGCGGTGAAGACGATGCGGAAACCGACGCGCTCTACGACGAAGCCGTACAATTCGTCCTGGAAAGTCGCCGGGCCTCGATTTCAGCGGTCCAGCGCAAGCTCAAGATTGGTTACAACCGCGCGGCGCGCATGATCGAAGCCATGGAAATGGCCGGGGTCGTGACCGCCATGAATACCAACGGCTCGCGTGAAGTCCTGGCCCCAAGCCAGGCACGCGACTGATCCGCGCCGCGTGGACACACGCGGCGCGTCATTCAAATGAATCTCTATGAGGACTCCCATGCGTCTGATCCGCATGTTGCTGTTGCCGGTATTGGCGTTGACCACGCTTTCGGCCCACGCCGATGACAAGGACGTGGCGCGCCTGACTCAGTTGCTGGAAAAATCCCAGACCCTGAGCGCCCGTTTTTCCCAGCTGACCCTCGATGGCAGCGGCACCCAGTTGCAGGAAACCCAGGGCCAGATGTCGCTGCAGCGCCCGGGCCTGTTCTACTGGCACACCGACGCGCCACAGGAACAGCTGATGGTCTCGGACGGCAAGAAAGTCACCCTGTGGGACCCGGACCTGGAACAGGTCACCATCAAGACCCTCGACCAGCGCCTGACCCAGACCCCGGCACTGCTGCTCTCCGGTGACGTGTCGAAGATCAGCCAGAGTTTCGACATCAGTGCCAAGGAAGCCGGCGGGGTGATCGACTTCACCCTCAAGCCGAAAACCAAGGACACCCTGTTCGACAACCTGCGCCTGTCGTTCCGCAACGGCCTGGTCAATGACATGCAGTTGATCGACAGCGTCGGTCAGCGCACCAATATCCTGTTCACCGGGGTCAAGGCCAACGAGCCAATCCCGGCTTCGAAGTTCAAGTTCGACATCCCCAAGGGTGCGGACGTGATCCAGGAGTAAGAGCATTCACACAAAACACTGTGGGAGCGAGCCTGCTCGCGAATACGTCGGTACATTCAGCATTGATCTGACTGATACAGCGCTTTCGCGAGCAGGCTCGCTCCCACAGGGATCTGACAGACCCAGTGAGGTTTCATAAGTTGTGATGGACCTGTTTCGCAGTGCCCCGATCGCCCAGCCCCTGGCCGCCCGCTTGCGCGCGACCAATCTGGACGAGTACGTCGGTCAGGAGCACCTGCTGGCGCGTGGCAAACCCTTGCGCGAGGCGCTGGAGCAGGGCGCCCTGCATTCGATGATTTTCTGGGGACCGCCCGGGGTAGGCAAAACCACCCTGGCGCGGTTGCTTGCGGAAGTCTCGGATGCGCACTTCGAAACCGTGTCGGCGGTGCTGGCCGGGGTCAAGGAGATCCGCCAGGCGGTGGAAGTGGCCAAGCAGCAGGCCGGGCAATACGGCCGCCGGACCATCCTGTTCGTCGACGAAGTGCACCGCTTCAACAAGTCGCAACAGGATGCGTTCCTGCCCTACGTGGAAGACGGCACGCTGATTTTCATCGGCGCGACCACCGAAAACCCGTCCTTTGAATTGAACAACGCCTTGCTCTCGCGTGCTCGGGTCTACGTGCTCAAGAGCCTCGACGAAGCGGCGCTGAACAAGCTGGTGCAGCGTGCCCTCAGCGAGGAACGTGGCCTCGGCAAGCGGCAACTGAGCCTCAGCGATGAAGGCTTCCAGATGCTGTTGTCGGCCGCGGACGGTGATGGCCGGCGCCTGCTGAACCTGCTGGAGAACGCATCCGACCTGGCCGAGGACCACAGCGAAATCGGCACCGAACTGTTGCAGAGCCTGCTGGGTGATACCCGGCGGCGCTTCGACAAGGGCGGGGAGGCGTTCTACGACCAGATTTCCGCGCTGCACAAGTCGGTGCGCGGCTCCAACCCGGATGGCGCGCTGTACTGGTTCGCGCGCATGCTCGACGGCGGTTGCGACCCGCTGTACCTGGCCCGGCGCGTGGTGCGGATGGCCAGCGAAGACATTGGCAACGCCGACCCGCGTGCGCTGAGCCTGTGCCTGGCGGCCTGGGATGTGCAGGAGCGCCTGGGCAGTCCGGAAGGCGAACTGGCGGTAGCGCAGGCGATTACCTACCTGGCCTGCGCGCCAAAAAGCAACGCGGTGTACATGGGCTTCAAGGCCGCGATGCGCAGCGCCGCCGAGCACGGCTCGCTGGAAGTGCCGCTGCACCTGCGCAATGCCCCGACCAAACTGATGAAGCAACTGGGTTACGGCGACGAATACCGCTACGCCCACGATGAGCCGGATGCCTATGCCGCCGGCGAAGACTATTTCCCCGAGGCGCTGGAGCCGCAGCCGTTCTACCGTCCGGTGCCACGCGGCCTGGAATTGAAGATCGGCGAAAAGCTCAATCACCTGGCACAGCTGGACCGATTGAGCCCCAGGCAGCGGAGAAAACCGTGATTCCCTTGATCCTCGCCGTCTCCGCCGGAGGCATTGCCGGCACCCTGTTGCGTTTCGCCACCGGCAACTGGATCAACGCCAATTGGCCGCGGCACTTCTATACCGCGACGCTGGCCGTTAATATCGTGGGCTGTCTGCTGATCGGCATCTTGTACGGCCTGTTTTTACTGCGCCCGGAAGTACCCATCGAGGTACGTGCCGGGTTGATGGTTGGCTTTTTAGGCGGCCTGACGACTTTTTCATCCTTTTCACTGGATACGGTACGCCTGCTGGAAAGCGGGCAAGTGCCGCTGGCCCTGGGCTATGCGGCGATTTCCGTATTCGGCGGGCTGCTCGCGACGTGGGCTGGCCTGTCCCTGACCAAACTTTGATAAACGAGAGACCGACATGCTCGATTCCAAACTGTTACGTAGCAACCTCCAGGACGTAGCGGACCGCCTGGCATCCCGTGGCTTTGTGCTGGATGTTGCGCGCATCGAAGCGCTGGAAGAACAGCGCAAGACCGTCCAGACCCGCACCGAAGCACTGCAGGCTGAACGCAATTCGCGCTCCAAATCCATCGGTCAGGCCAAGGCACGCGGCGAAGACATCGCACCGCTGATGGCTGACGTCGAGCGCATGGCCAATGAGCTGAGTGCCGGTAAAGTCGAGCTGGACGCGATCCAGACCGAACTGGATTCGATCCTGCTGGGCCTGCCCAACCTGCCTCACGAATCGGTGCCGCTGGGCGCAGACGAAGACGGCAACGTCGAAGTGCGCCGCTGGGGCACGCCGACCACCTTCGATTTCGAGGTCAAGGACCACGTCGCCCTCGGCGAGAAGTTCGGCTGGCTGGACTTCGAAACGGCGGCCAAGCTGTCCGGCGCCCGTTTTGCCCTGCTGCGCGGCCCGATCGCCCGCCTGCACCGCGCCCTGGCGCAGTTCATGATCAACCTGCACGTCAACGAGCACGGCTACGAAGAGGCCTACACCCCGTACCTGGTACAAGCGCCGGCCCTGCAGGGCACTGGCCAGCTGCCGAAGTTCGAGGAAGACCTGTTCAAGATCGCCCGCGAAGGCGAGGCTGACCTGTACCTGATCCCGACCGCCGAAGTGTCGCTGACCAACATCGTCGCTGGCGAAATCGTCGACGCGAAATCGCTGCCGATCAAGTTCGTCGCCCACACCCCATGCTTCCGCAGCGAAGCCGGTGCTTCGGGCCGTGACACCCGCGGGATGATCCGCCAACACCAGTTCGACAAGGTCGAGATGGTGCAGATCGTCGAGCCGTCGACTTCCATGGAAGCGCTGGAAGGCCTGACCGCCAACGCCGAGAAAGTCCTGCAACTGCTGGAGCTGCCTTATCGCACCCTGGCGCTGTGCACCGGCGACATGGGCTTCAGCGCGGTCAAGACCTATGACCTGGAAGTATGGATCCCGAGCCAGGACAAATACCGCGAGATTTCCTCGTGCTCCAACTGCGGTGACTTCCAGGCCCGTCGCATGCAGGCGCGTTTCCGTAACCCGGAAACCGGCAAGCCTGAGCTGGTGCACACCCTGAACGGTTCTGGCCTGGCGGTCGGTCGTACCCTGGTGGCGGTGCTGGAAAACTACCAGCAGGCCGACGGTTCGATCCGTGTGCCTGACGTGCTCAAGCCGTACATGGGCGGCCTTGAGGTCATCGGCTAAATGGAATTTCTGCCGCTGTTTCACAACCTGCGCGGGCGCCAGGTGCTGGTGGTCGGTGGCGGCGAGATTGCCTTGCGCAAATCTCGCCTGCTGGCCGATGCCGGCGCGTTGCTGCGGGTGGTTGCACCCGAGATCGAGAGCCAGTTGCGTGAACTGGTGCAAGGCAGTGGCGGCGAACTGGTGGTGCGTGGATACCAGGAATCGGACCTCGACGGTTGCGGGCTGATCATTGCCGCCACCGACGACGAGTCGCTGAACGCCCGGGTCTCCGAAGATGCCCATCGGCGTTGCGTGCCAGTCAATGTGGTGGACGCGCCAGCCCTGTGCAGCGTGATTTTCCCGGCGATTGTCGACCGTTCGCCCTTGGTGATCGCGGTCTCGAGCGGCGGCGATGCGCCGGTGCTGGCGCGGCTGATCCGGGCCAAGCTGGAAACCTGGATTCCCTCGACCTATGGCCAGTTGGCCGGCCTGGCCGCGCGCTTTCGCCATCAGGTCAAGGGCTTGTTCCCGGACGTCCAGCAACGCCGGGCGTTCTGGGAAGATGTGTTCCAGGGGCCGATTGCCGATCGGCAACTGGCCGGGCAGGGCGCGGAGGCCGAGCGCCTGCTGCAAGCCAAGATCGCCGGCGAAGCCACGGCGGCGACTGGCGAGGTGTATTTGGTCGGTGCCGGTCCGGGTGATCCGGACCTGCTGACCTTCCGCGCCTTGCGCCTGATGCAGCAAGCGGACGTGGTGCTCTACGACCGTTTGGTCGCTCCGGCGATTCTCGAGTTGTGCCGGCGCGATGCCGAGCGTGTGTATGTCGGCAAGCGACGCGCCGATCACGCGGTCCCGCAGGACCAGATCAACCAGCACCTGGTGGACCTGGCCAAGCAGGGCAAGCGTGTGGTGCGGCTCAAGGGTGGCGATCCGTTCATCTTTGGCCGTGGCGGTGAAGAGATCGAAGAACTGGCGGCCAATGGCATCCCGTTCCAGGTGGTGCCGGGCATTACCGCAGCCAGTGGTTGCGCGGCCTACGCCGGGATTCCGCTGACTCACCGCGATTACGCGCAGTCGGTACGCTTTGTCACCGGGCACCTGAAGGACGGCACCTCGGACCTGCCCTGGAGCGACCTGGTCGCCCCCGCGCAAACCCTGGTGTTCTACATGGGCCTGGTGGGCTTGCCGATTATCTGCGAGCAGTTGATCGGCCATGGTCGTTCGGCAGATACCCCGGCAGCCTTGATTCAGCAGGGCACCACCGCCAACCAGCGGGTGTTCACCGGAACTCTGGGCAATCTGCCGGAGCTGGTGGCGGAGCATGAAGTGCATGCACCGACCCTGGTGATCGTCGGCGAAGTGGTCCAGCTGCGTGAGAAGCTGGCCTGGTTTGAAGGGGCGCAGGCGCAGGTCTGACCCCCATCAACTTCAGCGCGAGCAGGCTCGCTCCTACAGTTGATTGCAATTCCCCTGTAGGAGCGAGCCTGCTCGCGAAGGCGGCCTCGAATCAAACGAGAGTTCTACGCCAAACCCCTTTCCCGCTCAACCGCTGCCGATCATGCCCAGCGCCGAAAGCCTGCAGCGGCCCCTTCGGCACAATCCCCGTCGGATTGATGGTCTTGTGACTGCCGTAGTAGTGGTTCTTGATGTGGGTAAAGTCCACAGTCTCGGCAATCCCCGGCCACTGATACAACTCACGCAACCAATTCGACAGATTCGGGTAATCGGCAATCCGCCGCAGGTTGCACTTGAAGTGCCCGTGGTACACCGCGTCGAAGCGAATCAACGTGGTGAACAGGCGAATGTCGGCTTCGGTCAGGTACTCGCCGCTGAGGTAGCGGTTCGTATCGAGTAAAGCTTCGAGATGATCGAGCTCGGCAAATAACTCATCAAACGCACTTTCATACGCCTGTTGCGACGTGGCAAAGCCAGCGCGGTAAACGCCATTGTTGACTGCCGGATAGATGCGTTCGTTCAGCGCATCGATCGTTGCGCGCAACGGCGCGGGGTAGAAGTCCAGGTCATTGCCGGTCAACTCGTCAAAAGCGCTGTTGAACATGCGGATGATTTCCGCCGATTCATTGTTGACGATGCGCTGCTGTTGCTTGTCCCACAGCAGCGGCACGGTCACGCGCCCGGTGTAGTCGGCGGCGTCGGCGGTGTAGCGCTGGTGCAGGAACTGAAAGTGGTCGAGCGGATCGCCAGTGGCCCCCAGCTTCTTGTCGAAGGTCCAGCCATTTTCGGCCATCAGCCAACTGACCACCGACACGTCAATCAAGGCTTCCAGACCCTTGAGCTTGCGCAGGATCAGGGTGCGATGGGCCCAGGGGCAGGCCAGGGAGACGTAGAGATGATAGCGCCCAGGCTCCGCAGCAAACCCACCGACTCCGCTCGGGCCGGGCTGGCCGTCAGCGGTCAGCCAGTTGCGACGTTGCGCCTGTTCGCGCTGGAAGGCGCCGTCCTTGCTGCTTTCGTACCACTGGTCGCGCCATTGGCCTTCGACTAACAAACCCATGTCCAGACTCCTCTACCGATAAACATTGGAGTCGAGTGTAGGGCCATGGGTTCGAACTAAAAGCGCAAAGAGTGGGCGGGAATGATCGGTTAAATCGATTTGTCCCGGGCGTCCCAGTATTGCTGGGCAGTGATAAACGCCTGCTCGCGCGGGGTGCCGAGGCCACGCAAGGCCAGGGCCATGGTAGAAATCAGGGCCATTTGCGGGTAGCTGTCGACCACTTTGCCGCGCCACACGGCTTTCAGGTGCTCGGGGTCGAGGCTCGCCGGTTTGACGTGACGCTGCGCCGACAATTGCGGCCATTCCTCGTCCCAGCTGACGCCGCCGCTGCTGCCGTACAGGTGGCTGTCGGCGTCCGGGTTGATCTCGATCTCGCCGCCATCACCCTTGATCACGATCACGTTATCCCCCAGCAGGCCGCTGGCGTCGCGATGCACGCCCTGGTAGCCCGGATGGAAGATGCTCTGCAAGCCGCAGCGCGCGCCGAGTGGGTTGAGAATCCGTGCCAGTGAATGGATCGGCGAGCGCAGGCCGAGGGTGTTGCGCAGGTCGATCATCCGCTGCAACTGCGGCGCCCAGTCGCCCAGGGGCATGAACGCCAGGTTGCCTTGGGTCAGCGCGCTGTCGACTTGTTGCCAGGTGCGGCACAGTGGAATCTGCAGGAAGTCCAGCAACTGTTCGGTGTAAAGGCGCCCGGCGGTGTGCGCGCCGCCGCCGTGCATGAAGATGCGTACGCCGTTCTGCGCCAGGCACTTGGCCGCCAGCAGGTACCAGGGCAGGTGGCGTTTCTTGCCGGCGTAGGTCGGCCAATCGAGGTCGACCGCCAGCGACGGCGCGTCCAGGCGCTCGCGCAGGGCTTCAGTGAAGCCGGCCAGCTCTTCCGGGCTTTCTTCCTTGTGCCGCAACAGCATCAGGAACGCGCCGAGTTGGGTGTCTTCAACCTTATCGTCGAGCAGCATGCCCATCGCCTCGCGGGCTTCTTCGCGGGTCAGGCTGCGGGCGCCGCGCTTGCCTTTGCCGAGAATCCGCACGAAGGGCGCAAAAGGGTGTTCGGCGGGCGTTTCGGTGAGCAGTGGGGCGAAGTCGGTCATAGGCAATTCGTCGGTTTGGGCAGGCCCGCCAGCTTGGCGGCGAGTTTGGCGGGGGTGCCTTTGAATAGTTGGTTCAGGTGCAGGCTGTTGCCTTTGTCCACGCCCAGCTTGAGCGCGGTGTATTTGATCAGCGGCCGCGTCGCCGGCGACAGCTGGAACTCCGTATAGAAGCCGCGCAACAACTCGAGGACTTCCCAGTGCTCCGGGGTCAGCTCAAGCTCTTCAGCCGCTGCCAGGGCCTCGGCGACTTCAGCGGACCAGTCCGCCAGGTCCAGCAGATAGCCGTCCTTGTCCAGTTCGATGTGCCGTGTACCCACGGTCAGCGCATTCATAGCCAGCTGTTGACCTTGTCGTAGGCAATCGACAGTTCGACGAAGGCCGGGTAGTCGATGGCGGTAACCCCTGCAGGCACTTGCAAGCCCCGGGCCTGAACGTCTTCGTCCAGGGCCAGCACGCGCAAACCAGCGCCCCGCGCCTGCAATGCCTGCAGCGGCGCGGTGCCGGGTTGCAGGGCATAGACCGCATCGCCGGTGAGCAGCAGCCCATCGTTGGCGCCGATCAGGCGCAGGCAACTGGTCAGCCGGTCGTCGTTGAACGGTGAGTGAGACAAGACATGCAAAGTCGACATCAGAGGGTAATCACCTGGTCAAAACGATCGATAACGGCCGAGATCTGCCCGGCATCCAGTAGCTGCAGCTCGTCGAGGCTCAGGGCGTCGGGCGTCAGGCCACGGGCGCTGGCGCTGGCGGCGCAAACGAACAATTCTTCGATACCGAACAAACCCAGGGCCTGCAGGTTGGCGCTGAGGTCTTTCTGCTGCAGCGCCTTGGCGTTCTGGCCGCTGGCCAGCTGGAACACGCCATCGTCGAGAAACAGCAGGCCGATCGGCAAATCGAACGCGCCACCGGCGAGCACGATGTCCAGGGCTTCACGTGCGCTGGGGCCGGACCAGGGCGCCTGGCGGCTGACAATCAACAGGGATTTAGGCATGGCTCACGACCCTCCAAAGCAGATCAGGCGATCGGCGTCCTGCACCGCGTCGTGCAGTTGGCCGAGGCCGGACAATTCCCACGGCGCATCGACGTTGATCGCACTGCGCTGGTAGCGCTGGGCTTCGGCGGCGTCCAGCACGCCACGGCGCAGGGCGGCGGCAATGCACACCACCGCGTCGAGCTGGTTGGCGCTGACAAAGTCGCGCCACTGTCGCGCCAGGTCCGGTTCGTCCTGAGGCGTGACCAGACTGTTCGAGGCGTTATAGACGCCGTCCTGATAGAAAAACAGCCGCACAATTTCGTGCCCACCGGCCAGCGCCGCCTGGGCGAACAGCAGGGCGCGGCGCGAGGAGGGCGCGTGTGCAGCGGAAAATAGCGCGATGGCAAACTTCATGGCGAACTCTGAGGAAAATCTGCGGCCATGATAATGCTTTATCGATGCAGCGGCGAAGGGCGATTCAGCGCGGCATGTAGCCCAGTTGCCAGCGCCGTGGAATCTTCAGCGACGCGATGCCCAGCACCGCGGCGAGCAGGCCGCTGGCGTACAGGGCCTGCAGGCCGAAGCGCTGTTCGAGCACTGCGCCCAGCACCGCGCCGGCGAACATGCCGGTCCAGGGAATCAACTGCACGCGCCAGCCATTGCGCCGTTCGCCAAGCATCCAGCGCCCCAGCCCGCGACCGAAGCGCGACAGGGCGCCGGTGACGTAGGTCAGACCGATGGGCAGGCCGTTGACCTGCTCTACCGCAGCGTTGAGCATGCCCATGGCGATCACGGCTCCGACCAGCGCCGGGTAGCGGGCCTCGAACGGCCAGGCGGCAGCCATGCACAACAGCCCGGAAATACTCAGCATCAGCGGCAGGGCGCGCCGCCTGCCCATGCGGCTGACGATCACGCCCAGGGCATTGCCGATTACGAACATGAAGACCAATCCCAGCAGACGCAGGATCAGGTGCCAGTCACCGTCGCTGATCGCCACGGCCAGGCGGGTGGTGTTGCCGCTCATGAAGGAGACGAAGTCGCCGGTGGCCATGAAGCCGATGGCATCGGTCATGCCCGCCAGCACCGACAGGCTCGCCACCAGGCACAGGCCGATCCGCCCGCGCCACTTCTGGGTGTGGTGCAAAGCAGCGGTAGGTGTGCGGTGAGAGGCGGTAGGCAGCATCGCTTACTCCTTGATGCCGTTCAGTTCGCAATACGCCGGCCAGTCCATGCCGGCCATCTGCGCTACTTCCTTGTGCACCTCCAGGCGTTGCGCCTGAAAGTCCTCGGGGGTGGCGCTGGTCAGTTGCAGGGTCAGCTCCCAGGCGAACAAACCCAGGCGCTCGGCCTCGGCTTCGAAGGCTTCATGCAGGTGTTCGTTGCGAAACACTTCGAGGCTCTGGTGCTTGGCCTGGGCGGCCAGGGGATTGAGGTGGTCGAGTTCCTCGCGCAGCGCAGGGTGCGCATTGAGGAAGCGTTGCAGCGCCAGTTCGTGTGGCGATTGGGTTGGGGCCATGAATCTTCCTCGGTAAATAGGCAGTATGCGCAGCCTGGGGTAGCCGGTGTTGATCCGGGTCAGGCGTTTTTCCCCAGTTAAGCAGAGCCGGTGCATTTCGAGACAGCGTCGCAGGGTGATAGAGTCGGCGTTTTGCTCATTTTAAGGAAGCACAATGCGTATTTTGATGGTGGCACTGGCCGGTGTCCTGCTGGCGGGTTGTGCCGGGTCAACGATGAAACAGGCGCGCACCCAGGCGCCGAAGCAGACCTTGAGTTCGAACAAGGCCGATCTGATCGTTGCCCAGTGCGTGCAGTTTGCCTGGCAGGACGAGGACATGTTCGGCGTCGACGCCAGCGGTTACCTGGAGCCGAGCGAGGGCGGCGGTTACACGGTCTACACCCGTTCCGCCGAGGCCTTTATTGATGTGCAGGGTGGTTCGCTGAAGTATTACGCGGTTGAAGACAACTTTGTCGCCAAACGCCGCTTGGCGGCGCTGGCGACCTGTCTGTAAGGCTTATAGCTGGGGTAGGGCCGGCACTGCAGGCGGCAGGAAATCAAAGGCCGCCAGCTGGAAGCCCTGCTCGTCGACCTGCAGGGCCCAGCCCTGGCGGTCCCAGTCGCCGAGCACAATGCGCTTGGCCGCCTGGTCGCCGAGTTGCAGCTTGTGGATGGCCGGGCGGTGGGTGTGGCCGTGGACCAGGGTTTTCACCCCGTACTGCTGCATGATCCGCGGGACTTCCTCGGGGGTCACGTCGACGATGTCGTTGGCCTTGACCCGGGTTTGCGCGCGGCTTTCACTGCGCAACTTGCGCGCCAGCGCGTGGCGCGTGCGCAGCGGCAGGTGGCGCAGGATGAAGAGGGTCAGCGGGTTGCGCAGGGTGCGTCGCAGCTTCATGTAGCTGACGTCGCGGGTGCACAGGCTGTCGCCGTGCATCAGCAGCACCGGCTCGCCATAGAACTTCACCACGCTCGGGTCTGGCAGCAGGGTGCAGCCGGCGGCCTTGCAGAACGCCTTGCCGAGCAGGAAGTCACGATTGCCGTGCATCAGGAATAGGGCCGTGCCGCTGTCGCTGAGTTCGCGCAGGGCCTGGCAGATGGAGCGCTGGAACGGGCTCATGGCGTCGTCGCCAATCCAGGCCTCGAAAAAGTCGCCGAGGATGTACAGCGCACTGGCGGAGCGGGCGCGGGTGGCGAGCAGATTCAGAAACGCCCGGGTAATGTCCGGGCGCTCCTCTTCCAGATGTAAGTCTGAAATCAGCAATATCACTCAATGATCTCGGCTTTCTCGATGATCACGTCGTCTGCTGGTACGTCCTGGTGGCCGGACTTCATGGTGGTGGAAACACCCTTGATCTTGTCGACCACGTCGGTGCCGGCGGTCACTTTGCCGAATACTGCGTAGCCCCAGCCCTGCACGTTCTTGCCGCTGTGGTTGAGGAAGCTGTTGTCAGCCACGTTGATGAAGAACTGTGCGGACGCCGAATGCGGCTCCATGGTACGGGCCATGGCGACGGTGTACTTGTCGTTCGACAGGCCGTTGTCAGCCTCGTTCTGGATGCTTGGGCGCTTGTCTTTCTTTTCCTTCATGCCTGGCTCGAAACCGCCGCCCTGGATCATGAAGTTACCGATTACGCGGTGGAATACGGTGTTGGTGTAGTGACCGGCTTTGACGTACTCGATGAAGTTGGCCACGGTGATCGGGGCTTTCTCGGCGTTCAGGTCCAGGACGATTTCGCCATGGTTGGTGGTCAGTTTGACTTGGGTCATGATTACTACTCTTTCAAGGAATTCGTGGGTTTTGGGACAGCACGTCCCGGCACCGGTTCAGCCGTTGACGGCCAAGGTGCGCAGTTTAGCGCGACAGGCGCGAATTTCGAGGCTGTTTTTCAATGCGCGGCCAATAAAATCAGCAGTTTTGCCGCCTGCTCTGTCAGGGGCTCAAGCGCATCGGCTATGATAGCGGTTTTGTTTTGTCCGGCCCGTATCTAGGCCACGCACCCGTATGCCCAAGGATCCTATGAGCAAGCCCACTGTCGACCCTACCTCGAATGCCAAGACCGGCCCAGCCGTGCCGGTCAACTTCCTGCGGCCGATTATCCAGGCAGACCTGGACTCGGGTAAGCACACGCAGATCGTCACCCGTTTCCCGCCTGAGCCCAACGGCTACCTGCACATTGGTCACGCCAAGTCGATCTGCGTCAACTTCGGCCTGGCCCAGGAATTCGGCGGCGTCACCCACCTGCGTTTCGACGACACCAACCCGGCCAAGGAAGACCAGGAATACATCGACGCCATCGAAAGCGACGTCAAGTGGCTGGGTTTCGAGTGGTCGGGCGAAGTGCGCTACGCCTCGCAGTACTTCGATCAACTGCACGATTGGGCGGTCGAGCTGATTAAGGCCGGCAAAGCCTACGTCGACGACCTGAGCCCCGAGCAGGCCAAGGAATACCGTGGCAGCCTGACCGAGCCGGGCAAGAACAGCCCGTTCCGCGACCGTTCGGTTGAAGAAAACCTCGACTGGTTCGCCCGCATGCGTGCCGGTGAGTTCCCGGACGGCGCCCGCGTGCTGCGCGCGAAGATCGACATGGCCTCGCCGAACATGAACCTGCGCGATCCGATCATGTACCGCATTCGCCACGCCCATCACCACCAGACCGGCGACAAGTGGTGCATCTACCCGAACTACGACTTCACCCACGGTCAGTCGGACGCCATCGAAGGCATCACCCACTCGATCTGCACCCTGGAGTTCGAAAGCCACCGTCCGCTGTACGAATGGTTCCTGGAGAACCTGCCGGTGCCGGCCAACCCGCGCCAGTACGAGTTCAGCCGCCTGAACCTGAACTACACCATCACCAGCAAGCGCAAGCTCAAGCAGCTGGTGGACGAGAAGCACGTCAATGGCTGGGACGACCCGCGCATGTCGACGCTGTCGGGCTTCCGCCGTCGCGGCTACACGCCGAAATCGATCCGCAACTTCTGCGAAATGGTCGGCACCAACCGTTCCGACGGCGTGGTCGACTTCGGCATGCTCGAATTCAGCATCCGTGACGACCTCGACCACAGCGCCCCGCGTGCGATGTGCGTGCTGCGTCCGCTGAAAGTGGTGATCACCAACTACCCGGAAGACCAGGTCGAGAACCTTGAACTGCCGTGCCACCCGAAAGAAGACATGGGCGTGCGGGTATTGCCGTTCGCCCGTGAAATCTACATCGACCGTGACGACTTCATGGAAGAGCCGCCGAAGGGCTACAAACGCCTGGAACCGGCCGGTGAAGTGCGCCTGCGTGGCAGCTACGTGATCCGCGCCGACGAGGCGATCAAGGACGCCGACGGCAACATCGTCGAACTGCGCTGCTCCTACGATCCGCAAACCCTGGGCAAGAACCCGGAAGGCCGCAAGGTCAAGGGCGTGATCCACTGGGTACCGGCTGCGGCCAGCGTCGAGTGCGAAGTGCGCCTGTACGATCGCCTGTTCCGCTCGCCGAACCCGGAGAAGGCCGAAGACAGCGCCAGCTTCCTCGACAACATCAACCCTGACTCGCTGCAGGTACTCACCGGTTGTCGTGCAGAACCCTCGCTGGGCAATGCACAGCCGGAAGACCGTTTCCAGTTCGAGCGCGAAGGCTACTTCTGCGCGGATATCAAGGACTCGAAACCCGGTCAGCCGGTGTTCAACCGTACCGTGACCCTGCGTGATTCCTGGGGCCAGTGATTCAAGGATTAAACGTGCTAACGATCTACAACACGCTCACCAAGAGCAAAGAAGTCTTCAAGCCCCTGGATGGCAACAAGGTGCGCATGTACGTGTGCGGCATGACCGTGTACGACTACTGCCACCTCGGCCACGGCCGCAGCATGGTCGCCTTCGACCTGGTGACCCGCTGGCTGCGCTTCAGCGGCTATGACCTGACCTACGTGCGCAATATCACCGACATCGACGACAAGATCATCAATCGGGCCAACGAGAACGGCGAATCGTTCGAAGCCTTGACCGAACGCATGATCGCCGCGATGCACGAAGACGAAGCACGGCTGAACATCAAGAAGCCGGACATGGAGCCGCGCGCCACGGATCACATTCCTGGCATGCACGCGATGATCCAGACCCTGATCGACAAGGGCTTCGCCTACGCCCCGGGCAATGGCGACGTGTACTACCGCGTCGGCAAGTTCATGGGCTACGGCAAGCTGTCGCGCAAGAAGATCGAAGACCTGCGCATCGGTGCGCGGATCGAGGTCGACGAAGCCAAGGAAGATCCGCTGGACTTCGTTTTGTGGAAAGGCGTCAAGCCGGGCGAGCCGAGCTGGGAATCACCATGGGGCGCCGGGCGTCCGGGCTGGCACATCGAGTGCTCGGTGATGTCCACCTGCTGCCTGGGTGAGACGTTCGACATCCACGGTGGCGGCAGCGACCTGGAGTTCCCGCACCACGAGAACGAAATCGCCCAGAGCGAAGCGGCCACCGGCAAGACCTACGCCAACGCGTGGATGCATTGCGGGATGATCCGGATCAATGGCGAGAAGATGTCCAAGTCGTTGAACAACTTCTTCACCATTCGCGACGTGCTCGACAAGTACCACCCGGAAGTCGTGCGTTACCTGCTGGTGTCGAGCCACTACCGCAGCGCCATCAACTATTCGGAAGACAACCTCAAGGACGCCAAGGGCGCCCTGGAGCGTTTCTACCATGCGTTGAAAGGCCTGCCGAACGTGGCGCCAGCCGGCGGCGAAGCTTTCGTCGAGCGTTTCACCCAGGTGATGAACGACGACTTCGGCACGCCGGAAGCCTGCGCGGTGCTGTTCGAGATGGTGCGTGAGATCAATCGCCTGCGCGACAGCGACCTGGACGCAGCAGCCGGTCTGGCGGCGCGCCTGAAAGAACTGGCCAGTGTGTTGGGGGTGTTGCAACTCGAAGCCGACGACTTCCTGCAAGCCGGTGCCGAAGGGCGCGTGGATGCCGCCGAAGTCGACGCGCTGATCGCTGCACGCCTCGCCGCACGGGCTGGCAAGGACTGGGCCGAATCCGACCGCATCCGCGACCAGCTGACCGCCATGGGCGTGGTGCTGGAAGATGGCAAGGGCGGGACTACTTGGCGTCTGGCTGACTGATTGCTGTGGTTGCTTGAGACAAAAACCCGCCTTGTGCGGGTTTTTGTTTATCTGCCGGGTTTGGGTGTTGCGGTGTTGCTGCTGGCCAAATCGCTAGCAGGCTAGCTCCCACAGAATCGTGATCACCGCAGCCTTTTGTGGGAGCCAGCCTGCTGGCGATGGTCTGGAGCCATACACCACTGCTGCGGTGCATGGGTTATTCGGCCTGACGCAACCGCTTATAGAGGGTGTTGCGACTCACCCCCAGCCGCCGCGCCAGGTGCGAAATATTGCCTCCAACCGCCTGCAACTGCCGGTTCAAATCCTCGGCATCCTCCAGATCCACCGCCAACGGCTGCGGCGTCTCAACCGGTTCCATCTGCAAATCGACAAAAAAATCATCCGGCAAATGCTCGGGGCGGATCGGTTGGTCTTCGGCCATGGCCAGTGCCACCTGCAGCACGCTGCTGACCTGGCGCAAATTGCCTGGCCACGGATGGCGGCTGAACAGCGCCAGCACCTCCGCGCTCAAACCGCTCCACTGCGCAGGGTCGCGATGTTGTTCCCACAGGCGCTTGAACATCGCCTGTTTGTCGCTGCGCTCACGCAATGGCGGCAGTTCGAGGGTCAGGCCGCCGATGCGGTAGTACAGATCCTCGCGAAAGCGCCCCAGTTGCACCTGCTCGCGCAACACCAGGTTGGTCGCGGAAATGATCCGGATATCCACGGCGAACGACTCACCGCTGCCCACCGGTTGCACGCAGCGCTCCTGCAATACGCGCAGCAATCGGGCCTGGGTTGGCAGTGGCATGTCGCCAATCTCGTCGAGAAACAGCGTGCCTTTGTCGGCCTTGCGGATCAGCCCGATGCTGCCTTTCTGGTTGGCACCGGTGAACGCGCCTTTTTCGTAGCCGAACAGTTCGGACTCCACCAGTTCGGCGGGGATCGCCGCGCAGTTGACCGCAATCAATGCCTGTTTGCTGCGTGAGCTGGCCTGGTGCAGGGCCTTGACGAAGACTTCCTTGCCGACCCCGGTTTCACCATGGATCAGCAGCGGAATGTCCTTCTCCAACAGCCGTTCAGCCTGGCGCACAGCCTTTTCCACGCGGCTGTCACCGAAGTGCAGGGTGTTCAGGCCGATGGTCTGTGGGGCAGCAACAGGCGCGGCCGGCTCGCTGAACACGCGAGGCTGGATCGGTTGCTGTTGCGGGCGCCGCAGCAGGCAATGAAAGCGATTGCGCCCAGCGGCTTGCAGGGCAAAGGGCTGGCCGTCGGGTTGATTGAGCAGTTCACGCAACGACACCTTGAACAGGCTTTCGACGCTGACTCGCGACAGGCGCACGCCCAGCAGGTTGTCGGCACGGCGGTTGGCCGACAGCACCTGGCCGCTTTCATCGAAAATCAGCAGCCCGGCCCACTGGCTGTCGAGGTTGTTCAGGCCGGTGTTGAACACCAGTTGAAAGTGTTGACCCTTGAACAGATTCAGGATCAGCCGGTTCTCCACGGTCTGGCTCATCATCTTGACCATGCCCAGGGTGTGGTCCGGCGGCAGGTAGCTGTCGCTGGAGACATCGAGCACGGCGATCACCCGCCGTTCGACATCGAAGATCGGTGCCGCCGAGCCGGTCATGAAGCGGTTGGCCTTGAGAAAGTGTTCATCGTGGGCGATATGCACCGCTTGTTCGCAGGCCAGCGCGGTGCCAATGGCGTTGGTGCCGCTGCATTGCTCGCGCCAGTTGGCGCCGGCATTGAAACCCCGGCTGAGCGCGGGGTCGATCAGCCGTTGGGTGCCCCAGGAGGTCAGTACCTGGCCCTGATTGTCGGCGAGCAGGATCAGGCAGTTGGAGTTGCTGAGGATGTTCTCGTAATACGGCAGCACTTCCTGGTGCGTGGTTTGCACCAGCGCGTGCTGGCTGTCGAGCAGACGCGAGATGTCGGCGGCGGGCAGTTGATCGAAGGCCGGAGCGCTTTGGTGTTGCAAGCCAAAGCTGCGGCAACGGGACCAGGAGTCCTGGACCATGGCGTCATGGGACAGGGGCGGGGCAGGAACGGCCATGGCAGTCAGCCTCTGATGCGATGTTTTTATTGTTGTTATGGAGCCCAATTCCTGCACACCACAGAAATCCCCTGTAGGAGCGAGCTTGCTCGCGAAGGCGCCGGATCAGTCAATACATTCGTTGAATGACACACCGCTTTCGCGAGCTCGCTCCTACAGGTTCCATCAATGTCACAGGATCGGAGCAAAAACCGTCCATTGAGTGTTGTTCACTATTGTTCATTGTCAACCAGATGAACTGTTCAAATGTGTTCAGCAATGAACAGTCATCAGCCGCCTTGATAACGCTTTTCCCGACGAATCAACCACTTGCAATTTCTGGCACGAATGTCGCTCTGTTGCTCCGGTCGCTTGTCTCCCAATAATAAAAAAGGCCGCGCCATGTCGTTAACCCTGGAGCACGTCAGCCGCACCGTCGAGGGTCAGGTCTGGATCGATGACGCCTGCCTGAAATTCGAACCCGGATCCTTCAACGTGTTGCTCGGGCGCACGCTGTCCGGCAAGACCAGCCTGATGCGCCTGATGGCCGGCCTCGACAAGCCGGACAGCGGCCGCGTGCTGATGAATGGCGTCGATGTCACCCAGCGTCCGGTGCGCCTGCGCAATGTGTCGATGGTCTATCAGCAGTTCATCAATTACCCGACCATGACCGTATTCGAGAACATCGCCTCGCCGCTGCGCCAGGCCGGGGTTTCGGCCGAAGTCATCCAGACCAAGGTGCGTGAAACCGCGCAGATGTTGCGCATCGACAAGTTCCTCCAGCGCTATCCACTGGAACTGTCCGGTGGTCAGCAGCAGCGCACCGCCATGGCCCGGGCGCTGGTCAAGGATGCCGAACTGATTCTGTTCGACGAGCCGCTGGTCAACCTCGACTACAAGCTGCGTGAGGAGCTGCGTCAGGAAATGCGTGAGCTGTTCCAGGCGCGCCACACCATTGCCATCTACGCCACCACCGAACCCAACGAAGCCCTGGCCCTCGGCGGCACCACCACCATTCTTCACGAAGGCCGGGTGATCCAGAGTGGCAAGACCGCCGAGGTCTATCACCAGCCGCAGACGGTGCTGGCGGCCGAGCTGTTTTCCGAGCCGCCGATCAACCTGATGCCGGGGCGCATCAGCGGCAACGAAGTCAGCTTCGCCAATTTCGTGCACTTCCCGCTCAACGTCGATCTGCGGGCGGTGGGCGAGGGCGAGTTCCGCTTTGGCGTGCGCCCCAGCCATATCTCATTGGTGCCCAGCAACGATGACGACCTGGAGCTGGCAGTCACCGTCGAAGTCGCGGAAATCAGCGGCTCGGAAACCTTCCTGCATGTGCGCAACGAGCATTTCCTGCTGGTGCTGCACTTGCCCGGGGTCCACGAATACGACGTCGATGCGCCGATTCGTATCTATATCCCGACCCACAAATTGTTTGTCTTCGACGCCCAGGGCCGCTTGTTGCAGGCGCCCGGGCGACGTGTTGCGAGGGTTGCCTGATGGCCGAAATACATTTGCACAACCTCGCCCACAGCTACACCCGCAGCCCCAGCGGGCCCGAGGATTACGCGATCCGCGAAATGAACCACGTCTGGGAGCAGGGCGGCGCCTATGCCTTGCTCGGTCCTTCGGGGTGCGGCAAGTCGACCTTGCTCAACATCATCTCCGGCCTGCTCAGCCCCTCCGAAGGCCAGGTGCTGTTCGACAATAAAGTGGTCAACCAACTGACCCCGGAGAAGCGCAACATCGCCCAGGTGTTCCAGTTTCCGGTGGTCTACGACACCATGACGGTGTTCGATAACCTGGCCTTCCCGCTGCGCAACCAGGGCCTGGCCGAAGCGCGGGTGCGCAGCAAGGTCGAGGAAATTGCCGAGGTGCTGGACCTGCAGAACCTGCTGGCGAAAAAGGCGCGCAACCTCACCGCCGACGAAAAGCAGAAGGTCTCCATGGGCCGTGGACTGGTGCGCGATGACGTCTCGGCGATCCTCTTCGACGAGCCGCTGACGGTGATCGACCCGCACCTGAAATGGAAGCTGCGGCGCAAGCTCAAGCAGATCCACGAGCAGTTCAACATCACCATGGTCTACGTGACTCACGACCAGCTCGAAGCCTCGACCTTCGCCGACAAGATCGCGGTGATGTACGGCGGGCAGATCGTTCAGTTCGGCACCCCGCGCGAGTTATTCGAGCGCCCCAGCCACACCTTCGTCGGCTATTTCATCGGCAGCCCGGGGATGAACCTGATCGAGGTCAGCCCGCGCGCCGGTGGGGTGGGTTTTGCCAGTACCGACCTGGGGTTGTCCGAGGCCATGCAACGGCGGATTGCCGAGTCCGAATTCAAGACGCTGAAAGTGGGCATTCGCCCGGAGTTCATCCATGTCTGGGATGAGCCCTACGAAGAGGCGATGCGTGCCGATGTTATCCATGTCGAAGACCTCGGCACCTACAAGATCCTCACCCTGAAACTCGACGGCGCGCCCCTCAAGGTACGCCTGGCCGAAGACAAACCGGTGCCCGAGGGCAGCGCCTGGATCAGTTTTCCGGCGCAGTGGCTGATGGTCTATGCCGACGATTACCTGCTGGAGGTCCAGCCATGAACAAGGTGCAGAACAACAAGGCCTGGTGGCTGGTGTTGCCGGTGTTCCTGCTGGTGGCGTTCAGCGCGGTGATCCCGATGATGACCGTGGTCAACTACTCGGTGCAGGACATCTTCGACCAGTCGAGCCGTTACTTCGTCGGGGCCGATTGGTACAAACAAGTGCTGCTCGATCCGCGTTTGCACGACTCGCTGCTGCGCCAGTTCATCTACTCGGCCTGCGTGCTGCTGATCGAAATCCCCCTGGGCATCGGCATTGCCCTGACCATGCCGACCAAGGGCCGCTGGTCGTCGCTGGTGCTGATTATCCTGGCGATTCCGCTGCTGATCCCGTGGAACGTGGTCGGCACCATCTGGCAGATTTTCGGCCGCGCCGACATCGGCCTGCTGGGCTCGACGCTGAACGCCATGGGCATCAGCTACAACTATGCGGCCAACACCATGGACGCCTGGGTCACGGTGCTGGTGATGGACGTCTGGCACTGGACCTCGCTGGTGGCACTGCTGTGCTACTCCGGCCTGCGGGCGATACCGGATGTGTACTACCAGGCGGCACGCATCGACCGCGCCTCCAGTTGGGCGGTGTTCCGGCATATCCAGTTGCCCAAGCTCAAGAGCGTGTTGCTGATCGCGGTGATGCTGCGGTTCATGGACAGCTTCATGATCTACACCGAGCCCTTCGTGCTCACCGGCGGCGGACCGGGCAATGCCACCACCTTCCTCAGTCAGACCCTGACCCAGATGGCGGTAGGGCAATTCGACCTCGGACCGGCCGCGGCTTTTTCCCTGGTGTATTTCCTGATCATCCTGCTGGTGTCCTGGCTGTTCTATACCGCCATGACCCACTCCGACGCCAACCGCTGAGGCCCTGACATGAACCCAAGAAAGCTGGTGCCTCTGCTGCTCTACATCCTGTTCCTGCTGGTGCCGATCTACTGGCTGCTGAACATGTCGTTCAAGAGCAACACGGAAATCCTTGGCGGCCTGACCCTGTTCCCCGAGCAATTCACCCTGGCCAACTACAAGGTGATCTTTACCGATCCGAGCTGGTACACCGGCTATATCAACTCGCTGTATTACGTCAGCCTGAACACGGTGATCTCCCTCAGCGTGGCGTTGCCAGCGGCCTATGCGTTCTCGCGCTATCGCTTCCTCGGCGACAAGCACCTGTTCTTCTGGCTGCTGACCAACCGCATGGCGCCGCCGGCGGTATTCCTCCTGCCGTTCTTCCAGCTCTATTCCTCGATTGGTCTGTTCGACACCCACATCGCGGTGGCCTTGGCCCATTGCCTGTTCAACGTGCCGCTGGCGGTGTGGATCCTCGAAGGCTTCATGTCCGGGGTGCCGAAGGAAATCGACGAAACCGCCTACATCGACGGCTACAGTTTTCCCAAGTTCTTCGTGAAGATTTTCATCCCGCTGATCGGTTCAGGGATCGGCGTGACGGCGTTTTTCTGCTTCATGTTTTCCTGGGTCGAGCTGCTGCTGGCGCGCACCCTGACCTCGGTCAACGCCAAGCCGATCGCAGCGGTGATGACCCGCACCGTGTCGGCTTCGGGCATCGATTGGGGCGTGCTGGCGGCGGCGGGGGTGCTGACCATTCTGCCGGGCATGCTGGTGATCTGGTTTGTCCGCAACCATGTGGCCAAGGGCTTTGCCCTGGGCCGAGTGTGAGGAACTGATCATGGAATGGATGAACTGGACCCTGCCCACCGCGCTGTTCTTCGGCGTCATCGCCTTGCTGCTGGCGGGCATGACCGCCTGGGAACTGCGTTCGCCAAGCATTCCCCGGCGCGGTTTTTTACCGATCAGCACCACCCGTGGTGATCGGCTGTTTATCGGTCTTCTCGGCAGCGCCTACCTGCATTTGCTGGTGATCGGCGCTACCGGCTGGAGCATCTGGGTGGCGTCCGCGCTGTCCCTGGTGTGGCTGTTGGCTGTGATGCGCTGGGGCTAGTCGAAAATCGGCAATCGTGCTCCGAAACTCAAACAGGAGGTCTCTATGTTCGACAAAAACAACAAGCTGCGACATAGCGTTTCATTGGCAGCCATGCTGGCACTCAGTGGCTTGAGCGCTGCGGCCTGGGCCGATGCTTATGAAGACGCCGCGAAGAAATGGATCGGCAGCGAATTCAAACCCTCGACCCTGACGCCCGAGCAACAGCTGGAAGAGCTGAAGTGGTTCATCAAGGCCTCCGAGCCGTTTCGCGGGATGAAGATCAACGTGGTCTCGGAAACCATTGCCACCCACGAATACGAGTCCAAGGTGCTGGCCAAGGCCTTCAGTGAAATCACCGGGATCAAGCTGACCCACGATTTGCTGCAGGAAGGCGACGTGGTGGAAAAGCTGCAGACCCAGATGCAATCCGACAAGAACATCTATGACGGCTGGGTCAACGACTCGGACCTGATCGGTACGCATTTTCGCTACGGCAAGACGGAATCCATCACCGACCTGATGGCCAATGAGGGCAAGGACTACACCTCGCCAACCCTCGATCTCAAGGACTTCATCGGCCTGTCCTTCACCACCGCGCCGGACGGCAAGATCTATCAACTGCCCGACCAGCAATTCGCCAACCTCTACTGGTTCCGCGCCGACTGGTTCGAGCGTCCGGAACTGAAAGCCAAGTTCAAGGAAAAGTACGGCTATGAGCTGGGCGTGCCGGTGAACTGGTCGGCCTACGAGGACATCGCCAAATTCTTCAGCGAGGACGTCAAGGAAATCGACGGCAAGCGGGTTTATGGGCACATGGACTACGGCAAGAAAGACCCGTCCCTCGGCTGGCGCTTCACCGATGCCTGGTTCTCCATGGCCGGTGGCGGCGACAAGGGCCTGCCCAATGGCTTGCCGGTGGACGAGTGGGGGATTCGTGTCGAGGACTGCCACCCGGTTGGTTCCAGTGTGACCCGTGGTGGCGACACCAACGGCCCGGCGGCGGTCTTCGCCACCCAGAAATACGTCGACTGGATGAAGGCCTACGCACCGCCGGAAGCCGCCGGCATGACCTTCTCCGAATCCGGCCCGGTGCCGGCCCAGGGCAACATCGCCCAGCAAATCTTCTGGTACACCGCCTTCACCGCCGACATGACCAAGCCAGGCCTGGCGGTGATGAACGCCGACGGTACGCCGAAATGGCGGATGGCGCCGTCGCCGCGCGGGCCGTACTGGGAGGAGGGGATGAAGCTGGGTTATCAGGACGTGGGCTCCTGGACCTTCATGAAATCGACCCCGGAGAAGCAGAAGCTGGCGGCCTGGCTCTACGCGCAGTTCGTCACCTCGAAAACCGTGTCGTTGAAAAAAACCATCGTTGGCCTGACGCCGATCCGCGAGTCGGACATCAATTCGCAAGCGATGACCGACCTGGCGCCGAAACTCGGTGGCCTGGTGGAGTTCTACCGCAGCCCGGCCCGCGTGCAATGGACCCCGACCGGCACCAACGTGCCTGACTACCCACGCCTGGCACAGCTGTGGTGGAGTCACATCGCCGAAGCCGCCAGCGGCGAGAAAACCCCGCAACAGGCACTCGACGGCCTGGCCAAGGACCAGGACGCGATCATGGCCCGCCTCGAACGCTCCAAAGCCCAGACCACCTGCGCCCCGAAACTCAACCCGGAACGCGACGCCCAGTACTGGTTCGACCAACCGGGCGCGCCCAAGCCGAAACTGGCCAACGAGAAACCCAAGGGCGAGACCGTCAGCTACGCCGAACTGCTGAAGTCGTGGGAGGCGGCGCGTAAGTAAGCCGTACGTCACCCACCCTGTAGGAGCGAGCTTGCTCGCGAAGAACCTGAGGACGCCGCGCACATTCAGAATGTCCGCGTCATCGTTAACGTTTTTCGCGAGCAGGCTCGCTCTTGCAGAGGTCGTGTCGATCACAAATTCTGTGGAGCCCGCAAAACCCTGTGGGAGCTGGCCTGCCAGCGATGGGGGTTGCTCAGTCAACATCGATGTCGACTGATACATCGCCATCGCCAGCAGGCTGGCTCCCACAAGGTTTCTGGTCGACCATACATCTGCGTCCGCCACGCCCCCTGTGGGAGCTGGCCTGCCAGCGATGGGGCCATCAGCAACACGGCACAACTTGATCGCTGCGATGCGGCCCTCCGACATGTCAGGTCCAACAGGTCGCCCGATCAACATGACCCTCCCTTCCCGACAACCGTCCACCCGCCCACCATGCCCCTACCCACGAAAACCGGTAAACTGCCGCACGATTTTCGTTGAGTGTTTCCCATGCAAATTGCTTTGGCGCCCATGGAGGGGTTGGTCGACAACATCCTGCGGGACGTGCTGACCCGGGTTGGTGGTATCGATTGGTGCGTGACCGAGTTCATCCGGATCAACGATCAACTGCTCACGCCGGCGTATTTCCACAAGTTTGGTCCCGAATTGCTCAACGGCGCCAAGACGGCGGCCGGCGTGCCGTTGCGCGTGCAGTTGCTCGGTTCCGACCCGGTGTGCCTGGCGGAAAACGCCGCGTTGGCCTGTGAGCTGGGGTCGGAGGTGATCGACCTGAATTTCGGCTGCCCAGCCAAGACCGTCAACAAATCTCGGGGCGGGGCGGTGTTGCTCAAGGAGCCGGAACTGCTCAACCAGATTGTCGAGCACGTGCGTCGCGCGGTGCCGGCGCACATTCCAGTGACTGCGAAGATGCGCCTGGGCTTCGACAGCCCCGATGGTTCGCTGGTGTGTGCCACGGCGCTGGCCGAGGGTGGCGCGGAGCATATCGTGGTGCATGCACGGACCAAGATGGACGGCTACAAGCCGCCGGCGCATTGGGAGTGGATCCCGCGGGTGCAGGAAGTGGTCAAGGTCCCGGTGTTCGCCAACGGCGATATCTGGAGCGTCGAGGATTGGCGGCGTTGCCGGGAAATCAGTGGCGTCGAAGACATCATGCTCGGTCGCGGCCTTGTGTCGCGTCCGGACCTGGCCCGGCAGATCGCCGCGGCACGGTCCGGCGAAGAGGTGGTGGAGATGAGCTGGGCCGAGCTGCTGCCGCTGATCCAGGAATTCTGGCTGCAGGCCAAGGCGCAGATGACCGCCCGCCAATCGCCCGGTCGCTTGAAGCAGTGGCTGGCGATGCTGACCCGCAATTATCCGGAAGCGGTGGAGCTGTTTACCCTGATGCGCCGCGAGACCGAGCTGGATCAGGTGTCCCGTTTGCTCGGCCTGGAGGTCGCTGAAGCGGCCTGAAAAAATCTTCGGGCAATCTCTTGAAATGCAATCAGTGGTCCCTATCTAAGGGTTACGCGATGCCGAATTCGGGTCGCGGAGATAAAAAACCTTGCTGATTGTTTTCAGGAGATTTGAACCATGAGTACCGCATTTTCCCTGGCTCCACTGTTCCGTTCTTCGGTTGGTTTCGATCGTTTCAACGATCTGTTCGAGACTGCGCTGCGCAATGAGCCCGGCAGCAGCTACCCACCCTACAACGTTGAAAAACACGGTGATGACCAGTACCGCATCGTCGTCGCGGCAGCCGGTTTCCAGGAAGAAGACCTGGAGCTGCAAGTCGAAAAAGGTGTGCTGACCATCAGTGGCGGCAAACGCGAGAACAACGACAGCGTCACCTTCCTGCACCAGGGCATTGCCCAGCGTGCGTTCAAACTGTCGTTCCGTCTTGCCGATCACATCGAGATCAAGGCCGCCGACTTGCGCAACGGTCTGTTGAGCATCGACTTGCTGCGCATCGTGCCCGAGGAAGCGAAAGCCAAACGCATCCCGATCAACGGTGAGAAACCTGCGCTGCAGCACTGAGTCAGCCCATGCTGATGGTGTGAAAGCACAGTAAAAAAACGCCCCGACTGGTTCGGGGCGTTTTGCTGTGCGCGATCGGGGCGGTGATCTACTTGACCATGGCCCCGCTGTTTCAGGCTCAGTCTTCGCGCTTGACCACCAGGGTCAGGATGTCATAACTGGCCACCAGTTCACCCAACTGGTTGGTCACTTCCACGTCCCACGCCACCACGCCTTGCGGAATGCCTTGCGGGCTCTTCTTGCCCTGGTCGATTTTGCGCTTGCAGGTCAGGCGCGCCTGGATGGTGTCGCCGATGCCCACCGGGTTGATGAAGCGCAGAGTGTCCAGGCCGTAGTTGGCCAGCACCGGGCCGACGCCGGGGGAGACGAACAGACCAGCCGCCGCCGACAACACGAAATAGCCGTGGGCGATACGCTTGCCGAACTGCGATTCCTTGGCCGCGATGTCGTCGAAGTGCATGTAGAAGTGGTCGCCCGACAGGCAGCCGAAGTTCACCAGGTCCGCTTCGGTGACGGTGCGCCGGTGAGTCAGCAGCGACTCGCCGATCTGCAGGTCCTGGAAGTAGCGACGGAACGGATGCACTTCAGTCTCGATGACTTTGGCGCCCCGCACGTACTCGCCGGTGACCGCTGCCAACATCGTTGGCGAGCCTTGAACCGCCGCACGTTGCAGGTAGTGTTTCACCGCACGCAGACCGCCGAGCTCTTCGCCGCCACCGGCACGACCCGGGCCGCCGTGCTTGAGTTGTGGCAGGGGCGAACCGTGCCCGGTGGATTCTCCGGCGCAGTTGCGATCTAGCACCAGCAGCCGGCCGTGCAGGGCGGCGGCGACCGGGATGGCCTTGGCGGCGATCTGTGGATCCTTGGTCACCAGGCTCGCCACCAGGCTGCCTTTGCCGCGTGCGGCCAGGGCCAGGGCTTCGTCCAGATCGTCGTAGGCCATCAGGGTGCTGACCGGACCGAAGGCCTCGATGTCGTGGGGGCCACCTTCGGCGTGGGGGTCACGGGCCTGCAGCAGGGTCGGGGCGAAGAACGCACCTTCGCTGACGTTGTTGCCGCGTGGCTCGAAACCGTCGCGGGCACCGAACAGCAGGTCACTGCTCTGCAACAGGGCTTCCAGGCGCTCGGCCACGTCTTTCTGTTGATCGTGGGAAGCCAGGGCGCCCATGCGCACGCCTTCCACCGACGGATCACCGACCACCACTTTGGCCAGACGATCGCGTAGGCGTGTGGCGACGGCATCGATGTGCTTGGCCGGGACGATGGCGCGGCGGATGGCGGTGCATTTCTGCCCGGCCTTGGTGGTCATTTCCCGCGCCACTTCCTTGATGAACAGCTCGAATTCTTCGTCGTCCGGGCTGACGTCCGGCGCGAGAATGGCGCAGTTCAGCGAGTCGGCTTCGGCGGTGAAGGGTACCGAGTTACGGATCAGGTTCGGATTGACCCGCAATTTGGCCGCGGTGTCGGCGGAGCCGGTGAAGGTCACCACGTCCTGGCCTTGCAGGCGGTCCAGCAGGTCGCCGGTGCCGCCGATGATCAGTTGCAGGCTGCCCGCTGGCAGCAGGCCGGATTCGTCCATCAGGCGCACCACGGCTTCGGTCAGGTAGCTGGTGGCGCTGGCCGGCTTGACGATGCACGGCATGCCGGCGAGGAAGCTCGGGGCGAATTTTTCCAGCATGCCCCAGATCGGGAAGTTGAAGGCGTTGATGTGAACCGCTACACCGCCGCGCGGTACCAGGATGTGGGTGCCGGCGAAGGTGCCCAACTTGCTCAGTTGCAGCGCCGGGCCTTCGTGGACCACGTTGCCCGATGGCAACTCGCGGGAGCCGAGGCCGGCGTAAGTGAACAGGGTGCTGTTGCCGCCCTCGATATCGATCCAGCTGTCGGCGCGGGTCGCGCCGCTGTGGTGGGATAGGGCGTAGAGCTGTTCCTTGCGCTCGGCCAGGTACAGGGCCAGGGCCTTGAGGCGCTGGGCGCGTTGCTGGAAGTCCAGGGCCATCAGGCCGCTGACGCCCTGGCGACGGCCGTGCTCGATGGCTTCGGCGAAGTCCGGACGCTCTTCGTGGGTGCGGGCGATTTCATGGCCGTCGATGGCGCTGCGCAGGATCTGCGCACCTTGTTGGCCGATCCAGCGGCCGGCGATGAAGCTTTGCAGGGTAGGGGCGTGAGACATCACGAGTCCTCGGTGTCAGATAAAGAGTGAGTTAGTGCTGGCTGGCGCCCGAAGCGCCGATGCCGGTCATGGAACGGATGAACTGCGCCAGGTAACGGCCGCGCTCGAGGCTGGCCCGTGGCGAGCGGTCGGTGACGGAAAACAGCCAGGCACTGAAGAACGCCAGGCTCATGGAAAACAGCGCCGGGTTGGAATACGGGAACAGCGCCTTGTCGTGATGCATGACGTTGACCCATACCGCCGGGCTCAGCACCAGCAGGACGATCGCCGAGACCAGCCCCGCCAGGCTGCCGAGCACTGCGCCACGGGTGGTCAGGCCTTTCCAGTACATGGAAAGGAACAGCACCGGGAAATTCACCGAGGCAGCGATGGCCAGCACCAGGCCGGAGAGGAAGGCAATGTTCTGCGATTCGAACAGCAGGCCGAGGATGATCGCCAGCACGCCGATGCACAGGGTGGCAATGCGCGACACACGCATCTCTTGCTTCTCGCTGGCCTGGCCCTTGCGCATCACGCAGGCATACAGGTCGTGGGACACCGCCGAGGCGCCGGACAACGCCAGCCCGGCGACCACCGCCAGAATCGTCGCGAAGGCGACTGCCGAGATGAAACCGAGGAACAGATTGCCGCCGACCGCTTGCGCCAGGTGCACCGCGACCATGTTGCCGCCGCCGATGATCGCGCCGCTGGCGTCACGGAAGCTCGGATCGGTGCCGACCATGACGATCGCGCCGAAGCCGACCACGATCAGCAGCAGGTAGAAGTAGCCGATGAAACCGGTGGCATAGAACACGCTTTTACGCGCTTCCTTGGCATCGCTGACGGTGAAGAAGCGCATCAGGATGTGCGGCAGGCCGGCGGTGCCGAAAATCATGCCCAGGCCCAGGGAAATCGCGTCAATCGGGTTGGACAGCAAGGCACCTGGCGCCATGATCGCGCTGCCTTTGGCGTGCACCGCGGTGGCGCCGGCAAACATCGCCTCGGTGCTGAAACCGAAATGCTTGAGCACCATGAACGCCATGAAGCTGGTGCCGAACAGCAGCATCACCGCCTTGATGATCTGCACCCAAGTGGTGGCGAGCATGCCGCCGAAGGTGACGTAGAACACCATCAGCACGCCGACCAGCATCACTGCGTAGAGGTAGTCGATGCCGAACAGCAGCTCGATCAGCTTGCCGGCGCCGACCATCTGCGCCACCAGGTACATCAGCGCCACGGTGAGGGTGCCGAAGGCCGAGGTCAGGCGCACCGGGGTCTGTTCGAGGCGATAGGAAACCACGTCGGCAAAGGTGTATTTGCCCAGGTTGCGCAGGCGTTCGGCGATCAGGAACAGGATGATCGGCCAGCCGGCCAACACGCCCAGGGCGTAGAGCAGGCCGTCGTAGCCGTTGAGGAACATCATCGCCGAGATGCCGAGGAACGAGGCGGCCGAGATCATGTCACCGGCAATCGCCAGGCCGTTCTGAAAGCCGGTCATGCCACCGCCGGCCGTGTAGAAGTCACTGGCCGAACGGGTGCGCATGGCTGCCCAGCGGGTCACGCCGAGGGTGAACAGGACGAACACCAGGAACATGCCGATGGCGTTCCAGTTCAGAGGGCGGGACGCGCCGTCGGCGGCCAGTGCCAGATCGCTGACCGCGGCCAGCGAAAAGAGAGCAAGCAAGCGGTTCATCGGGCGCACTCCTGCTTGAGTTTGTCGTTCAGCGGGTCGATCAGGTGGTTGGCGCGATAGACATAGAAACCGGTCAGGGCGAAGGCCAGCAGGACGATCACCACACCCACCAACATGCCCACGGTGGTCACGCCGCCGCTCAGGGACTGGCCAAGGGTCGCCGGGGAAAACGCCACCAGCAGCACGAAGCCGAAGTAGATCACCAGCATGATCAGCGACAGTGGCCAGTAGAGCTTCTGTTTGCGCCGCACCAGGGTGATGAAGTCCGGGTGCTGGCGGATGAGTTCCAGGTCTTGGGGGGTCATGGGATAGTCCTTTGTTGTTTTTGTTGTGGGCCAAGCGGTGTTACCCCCGTAGGAGCTGGCTTGCCAGCGAAGGCGGCCTGAAGATACAGGTGATCTCTGGGGCCCCTTCGCTGGCAAGCCAGCTCCTACAGGATTGCGGTGCTGCTTTTAGAGCTGATCGAAATCCAGCACCACCTTGTCGCTGATCGGGAAGGCCTGGCACGACAGCACGTAACCGGCGGCCACTTCGTAGTCTTCCAGGGCGTGGTTGCTGTCCATTTCCACTTCGCCTTCGATCACCTTGCACTTGCAGGTCGAGCACACGCCGGCCTTGCATGAGTACGGCAGTTCGGCGCCCTGGGCGTTGCCGGCGTCGAGGATGCTCTGGCTGTTGCGCGGCAGGTCGAAGGCCAGCGCGCGGCCGTCGCTGATCACGGTGATCTGGCTGACCGCCGAATCCACCTGGCGGGCCGCTTCACGGGCTTCGCGTTTCTGCTGGCTGCCGGCGGCGGCGAACAATTCGAAGTGAATGCGCTCGGGCGCCATGCCCTTGGCCTTGAGGCTGTCGCGCACGGTCTCGGTCATTTCCTGCGGGCCGCAGATAAACGCCGCATCCAGCGCCTTGACGTCGAGCCAGCGGCTGAACAGTTGCTCGCATTTCTCGGCGTTGATCCGCCCGTTGTAGAGGTCGACGTCCTGCTGCTCGCGGCTGAACACGAAGATCAGGTTCAGGCGTTGCAGGTAGCGGTTCTTCAGGTCTTCGAGCTGTTCGCGGAACAGCGCGCCGGAGCTCGAGCGGTTGCCGTAGAGCAGGGTGACGCGACTGTGGGGCTCGGTCTCGAGGGTGGTCTTGATGATCGACAGGATCGGCGTGATGCCGCTGCCGGCGGCGACGGCCAGGTAGTTGCCGTGCCGTGCCGGGTCCAGCTCGACGCTGAAATGCCCGGCGGGCGGCATCACTTCCAGGCTGTGGCCGGCTTTCAGCTGTTCGTTGGCATAGGCGGAAAAACGCCCGCCGGCCACGCGCTTGATCGCCACGCGCAGCTCGCCGTCGTTAATGCCGGTGCAGATCGAGTAGGAGCGGCGCACTTCTTCGCCGTCCATCAGGGTGCGCATCACCAGGTGCTGGCCCTGGGTGAAGTGGAAGCTGTCCTGCAGATCCTGGGGAATCTCGAAGGCGATGGACACCGCGTCACGGGTCTCGGTGCGCACGTCCTTGATGGTCAGGCTGTGAAATTTGCTCATTGTTTTTCTCCAACTGGGACGGTCGAATCGCCGCTCAGATGCACTTGAAATAGTCGAACGGTTCCCGGCAATCGATGCAGCGATACAGCGCCTTGCAGGCGGTCGAGCCGAATTCGCTGAGCACCTCGGTGTGCACGCTGCCGCACTGCGGGCACAGCACCTGCGGGCTTTCACCGAGCAGGCTGCGCTTGCTGGTGCTGCCCTCGGGCGGCGCAATGCCGTAGGCGCGCAGGCGTTCGCGGCCGCTGCTGGTGATCCAGTCGGTGGTCCAGGCCGGGGTCAATTTGCGTTCCAGCTGGGGCGCCTGGAAACCGCCAAGCTCCAGGGCCTGGCGGATATCGCTTTCGATCACTTCGGTGGCCGGGCAACCGGAGTAGGTCGGCGTGACCACCACGTGCAGGTGGCCGGCCTGCCAGTCGAGGTCGCGGACGATGCCCAGGTCGACCACGCTGACCACCGGCACTTCCGGGTCCATCACCTCGGCGAGGATCGCCCAGGCGACGGCCAGGTCGGCCGGTTGGGCCGGTCGGGCGCCGAGGTCGCTGGCGATCAGCTCACCAGGTTGCATCGGGGTACGCTCGTGGCAGGAACTGCATTTCAGCCAGCAGGATGCCCAGGTGTTCGGTGTGCAGGCCTTTGCGCGCGTTCAGGTAGAAGTAGCTCGCAGCCGCCGGGACGGGCAGGGTGGCGCTGGCGAAAATCGCTTCGACCTTGGCCTGCCAGGCGCTGGCGACGGTGGCGATGTCCGGGGTGATACCGGCAGCGCACAGGCGCTGTTCGCTGTCATCGGCGGCGAGCAGCTCGACGGTGAAACGCCAGACTTCGGGGATCGCCGCGAGCATGCGCTGGTGACTTTCCTCAGTGCCGTCGCCCAGGCGCTCGACCCATTCGCTGGAACGGCGCAGGTGATAGGTGACTTCCTTGACGGCCTTGGCGGCGATGCCGGCAATGCGTTCATCGCTGGATTGGCTCAGGCCCTTGAGCACTTCCAGGTGCCAGGCGTCATACAGGAATTGCTTGAGGATGGTCACCGCGTAGTCGCCGTTCGGTTGTTCCACCAGCAGCAGGTTGCGATAGGCGCGCTCGTCGCGGCGGAACGCCAGGTGATCGGCGTCGCGGCCGTCATTCAGCAGCTCAGCGGCGTATTCCAGCCAGTTGCGCGCCTGGCCGACGAGGTCGAGGCCGACGTTCATCAGCGCCAGCTCTTCTTCCAGCGCCGGCGCCTTGCCGCACCATTGGCACAGGCGCTGGCCCTGGATCAGGGCGCTGTCGCCGAGGCGCAGCAGGTATTCGATCAGATCAGTCTTGTTGTCCATGGTCGACCTCACATGTGTCCGACTTCGGCCGGCAGCTCGTAGAAGCTGGCATGGCGGTAGACCTTGTCGTCCGAGGGGTCGAACAGCGGGTCTTTTTCATCCGGCGAGGACGCGGTGATCAGCGCCGAAGGCACCACCCACAGGCTCACGCCCTCGCTGCGACGGGTGTACAGCTCGCGCGCATTTTCGATGGCCATGGTGGTGTCGGCGGCATGCACGCTGCCGACGTGCTTGTGGTTGAGGCCGTGCTTGCTGCGCACGAAGACTTCGAAGAGGGTCCACTGGGACATGAGGTTTACTCCACATCGGTTGCTTGTTGGGGCTGGCTTGGTGGGGCGCCGCGTCGAAGCGAAGACGACAGTGAAATCGTCGCCGCGCTCGAGGCCGCCTTCGCTGCGATGCGGCGACCCGACGAGCCAGCTCCTACACACAGGGGTTTTTTGCCGGATCAGGCGGCGTTCTTGTTTTGTTTTTTGCGGGCGTGGGCGACGGCGGCTTCGCGTACCCAGGCACCGTCTTCAATCGCCTTGCGGCGGGTGGCGACGCGTTCCTGGTTGCACGGGCCGTTGCTCTTGAGCACTTCGTAGAATTCGTTCCACTGGATCTCGCCGAAATCGTAATGGCCGCGCTCGGCGTTCCACTTCAGGTCCGGGTCGGGGCAGGTGCAGCCCAGCAGCTCCAGCTGCGGAATGGTCTGGTCGATAAAGCGCTGGCGCAGTTCGTCGTTGCTCTGGCGCTTGATTTTCCAGGCCATGGACTGGGCGCTGTTGGGCGAATGTTCGTCGCTTGGGCCGAACATCATCAGCGACGGCCACCACAGACGGTTGATCGCGTCCTGGACCATGTCTTTTTGCGCCTGGGTACCGTGGCGCATCATGGTCAGGAGGATTTCGTAGCCCTGGCGCTGGTGGAAGCTCTCTTCCTTGCAGATGCGGATCATCGCCCGCGAGTACGGACCGTAGGAGGTGCGCTGCAGCACCACCTGGTTGACGATCGCCGCCCCATCCACCAGCCAGCCCACCGCGCCCATGTCGGCCCAGTTCAGGGTCGGGTAATTGAAGATGCTCGAATACTTCGCCTTGCCGCTGTGCAGCTTGTCGATTTCTGTATCGCGATCAGCGCCCAGGGTTTCCATGGCGCTGTACAGGTACAGGCCGTGACCGGCTTCGTCCTGGATCTTCGCCATCAGTTGCAGCTTGCGCTTGAGCGACGGGGCGCGAGTGACCCAGTTGCCCTCGGGCAGCATGCCGACAATTTCCGAGTGAGCGTGTTGCGAGATCTGCCGGATCAGGGTCTGGCGGTAGGCGTCGGGCATCCAGTTCTTGGCCTCGATCTTGATCTCGGCATCGATCTTTTCCTGGAAGGCGCGTTCCTCTGCGGACATCTCCGAGAGTTCCTTGATGCGCTTGACGCCGGTTTCGACTAGCTGTGCGTACATTGTTGTTCTCCCGCCTTGGCACGGTTCTGAGGCATGGAGAACTTTATAAGCGATACAGAAATTAATATCAAACGTAAAATGACGTGTCGTATTGTTTTTTTGTATCGCTTTGGGATGAGTGGTGATTATTTTGGGGGGGGGGAAGTTCTTATGATCGATGCGTAACCCTTGTAGGAGCTGGCTTGCCAGCGAAGAACCTGAGACCGCCGCGTGGCATCAGGCTTATCGCGTCATCGTTGCCCTCCTTCGCGAGCAAGCTCGCTCCTACAGGGGGGCGGTGGTCGGTGACAAAAAACCGGGCAAAAAAAAGCCCCGCATCGCGGGGCCGTAAAGGGTGCAGCAGTCATGCTTTAGGGCGTTTGTCCACCACGTGGCAGGCCTTGCCCTCGGAACGTTTGATCGAGTGGAACGGCTGCAGGACGATCCGTGAGCTGATGCCGATGTAGGTCTTGATGTGCTTGCTCAGTTCGTTGCACACCGCCTTCTGCTGGTCATCGCCCAGGTGCTGGTGTTCGGCTTTCAATTCAACGTGAACGTCAACGCTGTCGAGGTTGCCGTTGCGATACAGATGAATCTCATAACACTCGGCAAGCTGTTTGACTTTCAGCACCTGCTCCTCGATCTGCGTCGGGAACACGTTGACCCCACGGATGATCAGCATGTCGTCGCTGCGGCCGGTGATCTTGTCGATCCGTCGCATCGGCCGCGCAGTGCCGGGCAGCAGGCGCGTCAGGTCGCGGGTGCGGTAGCGGATCATCGGCAGGGCTTCCTTGCTCAGGGAGGTGAACACCAGTTCGCCCATCTGCCCGTCCGGCAGCACTTCGCCGGTGATCGGGTCGATGATTTCCGGGTAGAAGTGGTCTTCCCAGATGGTCGGGCCGTCCTTGGTCTCGGCGCATTCCATGGCGACGCCCGGGCCCATGATTTCCGAGAGGCCGTAGATGTCGAGGGCGGTGATGCCCAGGCGCTCCTCGATGGCGCGGCGCAGCTCGGCGGTCCACGGCTCGGCGCCGAAGATGCCCAGGCGCAGGGCCAGCTTGTGCGGGTCGATGCCCTGGCGCTCGATTTCATCGGCCAGGTTGAGCATGTACGACGGCGTGACCATGATGATGTCCGGCTGGAAATCCTTGATCAGTTGCACCTGCTTCTCGGTCTGCCCGCCGGACATCGGGATCACCGTGCACCCCAGGCGTTCAGCCCCGTAGTGCGCGCCGAGGCCGCCAGTGAACAGGCCGTAGCCATAGGAAATATGCACCTTGTCGCCACGCCGACCACCGGCCGCGCGGATCGAACGGGCAACCACATTGGCCCAGGTGTCGATATCGTTCTGGGTGTAGCCGACCACGGTCGGTTTACCAGTGGTGCCGCTGGAGGCGTGCAGGCGCACGACGTCATTCATCGGCACGGCAAACATGCCGTAGGGGTAGTTGTCACGCAGGTCGGACTTGGTGGTGAAGGGGAACTTCGCCAGGTCCTCGAGGGACTTGATGTCATCCGGGTGCACGCCCAGGGCATCGAAGCGCTGACGGTACAGCGGCACGTTTTTGTAGGCGTGGGACAGGCTCCAGCGCATACGCTCCAGCTGGTGCTGGCGCAACTCGTCGACACTGGCGGTTTCCAGCGGGTCCAGCTGTGGGTCGAGCACGGCTTTGGCTATTGGCATGTTCATGGTTTCACTCGAATTGTTTTTGTGTTTCAGCCCCCTGCACACAGGGGGCTTGAGTGCATGCCCCAAGGATACCGCTGTCGGCTCCCCGGGAATCGCGTTTCTTTATTGGGACAGCCGCTCGATGACCAGCGCGATCCCTTGGCCGACGCCGATGCACATGGTGCACAGGGCATAACGACCGTTGCGTTCTTCAAGCTCCTGCAGGGCGGTGGTCACCAGCCGTGCGCCGCTCATGCCCAAGGGGTGGCCCAGGGCAATCGCGCCACCGTTGGGGTTGATCCGTGGATCGTTGTCGCCCAGGCCCAGTTCGCGCAGCACGGCCAGGCCCTGGGCGGCGAACGCCTCGTTGAGTTCGATGACGTCCATGTCCGCCAGGCTCAGGTTGGCCAGTTCCAGCACCTTGCGCGTCGCCGGCACCGGGCCGATGCCCATGATCCGTGGTTCGACGCCGGCGGTGGCCATGGCTACTACCCGACCGCGAGCCGTCAAACCGTGGCGCTTGGCGACTTCCGGGCTGGCCAGCAGGAGGGCACAGGCACCGTCATTGACCCCGGAAGCATTGCCGGCGGTGACGCTGCCGCCCTCGCGGAACGGCGTGCCGAGTTTGGCCAGTTGCTCCAGGGTGGTGTCTCCGCGCGGATGCTCGTCGTGCTCGACCACTTTGGCCGGGCCTTTGCGCTGCGGGATTTCCACCGCGACGATTTCCTTGGCCAGGCGTCCGTTGGCCTGGGCCGCTGCTGCACGTTGCTGGCTGCGCAGGGCAAAGGCGTCCTGGTCGGCGCGGGAAATGTTGAACTGCGCGGCGACGTTCTCGGCGGTTTCCGGCATCGAATCAATGCCGAAGGCTTTTTTCATCAGCGGATTGACGAAGCGCCAGCCGATGGTGGTGTCAAAAATCTCCGCCTGACGGGAAAACGCCTGCTCGGCCTTGCCCATCACCAGCGGGGCGCGGGACATCGACTCGACGCCGCCCACCAGCATCAACCCGGCTTCGCCGCTACGAATCGCCCGCGCCGCCGTGCCGACCGCATCCAGCCCCGAACCGCACAGACGGTTGAGGGTGGTGCCGGGCACGCTGACCGGCAATCCGGCCAGCAGCGCCGACATGCGCGCGACGTTGCGGTTGTCTTCGCCGGCCTGGTTGGCGCAGCCGTAGATCACGTCGTCGACGGCGTTCCAGTCCACTTGCGGGTAGCGGCGCAGCAGTTCACGCAACGGCACCGCGCCGAGGTCATCGACACGTACGCTGCTGAGGACGCCGGCGTAGCGGCCGATCGGGGTGCGGACTGCGTCAATGATCAGCGCGTCATTCATTCGAGTTCTCCGGCGTCAGCACCGGGCCGCGCACTTTGTAGGATTTGCCGTGGAACAGGGCGATCAACTGACCCTGCTGGTTTTCAATACGCACGTCATAGTTGCCGGTGCGACCGGAGCGGCTTTGCTCGATGCAGTCGGCATTCAGGGTGTCGCCCAGGCGCGCCGGGGCGATGTAGTCGATGCTGCAACCGATGGCCACGGTGGCCTCGTTGTAACTGTTGCAGGCAAAGGCGAAGGCTGAGTCGGCGAGGGCAAACAAGTAGCCGCCGTGGCAGGTGCCGTGGCCCTGAACCATATCGTCGCGCACGGTCATGCCGACCCGCGCGCAACCCGGGCCGGCGGACAACAGGCGCATGCCCATGGCCTGGCTGGCGTTGTCGCGCTGGAACAGGGTTTGCGCGCAGGCGCTGGCGAGGTCCAGCGCTTGATGATCAGTCATGGAATTTGCTCCCTTCGGCTACCCGGCGCCGCAGCAGCAGCGATGGCCGGTAGCGCTCTTCGCCGTAGCCGGCTTGCAGGTTGTCGAGGGTCGTGAGGATGTGCCCCAGGCCCACGGCATCGGCCCAGGCCAGTGGGCCTTGGGGGTAGTTGACCCCGGCGCGCATCGCCAGATCGATGTCGGTGGCCGAGGCCACGCCTTGCAGCAGGGCGTCGGCGGCTTCGTTGGCGAGCATCGCTACGGTGCGCAACACCGCCAGGGCCGGGCTGTCGCTGAGCAGGCTGACCGTGAGGCCGGCGCGTTGCAGCAGGGCCACGCCTTGTTCCAGGGCCAGCGGATCGATACCGGCCGCGTGGCTGATGGCGATGCGCTTGGCGTTGCCGTAGTCGTGCGCCAGATCCAGCAGGATCAGGTTGCGCAAGCCGTCTTCGCGCGCGCGCTGGCAGGCCATGCGTCCGTCGCTCAGGGCCAGCACCGCATCGCCGACCCGCAGCAGGCCCGAGCCGTCGCGCTGGATGACCTCGACGCCGTGTTCGCGCAGGCGTGGCAGCAGCTCGCGGGCAATGCCCAGATCGCCTTCGGCCACACAGCTTTCGATGCTGGCGCCGCTGCTGATCTCGCTCGCTGGCGGGCGCATCGCACCTTCGGCATAGCGATAGAAACCCTGTCCGCTCTTGCGCCCCAGGCGTCCGCCGTCCACCAGTTCCTTCTGAATCAGCGAAGGTTGGAAGCGGGTGTCCTGGTAATAGGCGTCGAACACCGAGCAGGTCACTGCGTAATTGACGTCGTGGCCGATCAGGTCGGTCAGCTCGAACGCGCCCATGGCAAAGCCACCGGCTTCGCGCATCAGGGCGTCCAGGGTCGGGCAATCGGCGGCGCCTTCCTGCAGCAGGCGCAGGCTCTCGGCGTAGAACGGCCGGGCCACGCGGTTGACGATAAAGCCCGGGGTGGAGCGGGTGTGCACCGGCTTCTTGCCCCAGGCTTTGGCGGTGTCGTACAGGCACTCGGCCAAGGCTGGATCGCTGGCCAGGCCAGAGACGATTTCCACCAGTGCCATGACCGGTGCCGGGTTGAAGAAGTGCAGCCCGAGCAGGCGCTGCGGCTGGCGCAGTTGTGCGGCAATGCTGGTGATCGACAGCGACGAGGTGTTGCTGGCGAGGATGCAGTGGTCGCCGCAGATCTCTTCGAGCTGGCGGAACAGCGCGCGCTTGACCTCGAGGTTCTCGACGATGGCCTCGATGATCAGGTCGCAACCGGCCAGGGCTTCGATGGTCTCCACCGCCTGCAGGCGAGCGATGGTAGCGCTGCGCGATTCGGCGGACAGCTTGCCGCTATCGACGCGTTTGCCCAGTTGCCGGTCGATGCCTTCGATGGCCTCGGCGGCAGCGCCAGGGCGGTTGTCCAGCAGCAGTACCGGATGACCGGCCTGGGCCGCGACCTGGGCGATACCGGCACCCATGGCGCCGGCGCCGATCACCGCCACCCGTTCAGTTTTGTTCAGTGCGGTCATGACTCAGCGTCCCTTGAAGGTCGGGGTGCGTTTTTCCATGAAGGCGCCGACGCCTTCGCGGTAATCCTCACTGCGCCCGGCCAGGCGTTGCAGGTCGCGTTCCAGATCCAGCTGTTCGTCAAAGCTGTTGCTCAGGCTGGCGTTCAGGCTGCGTTTGATCAGCGCCAGGCCATAGGTGGGCTGGGTGGCCAGGTGTTGTGCGAGTTTCAGTGCTTCGGCGCGCAGTTCGGCGTCGTCCACACAACGGTAGATCAGGCCCCATTGTTCAGCCTGTTCTGCCGTCAGGCGGTTGCCGAGCAGGGCGAGGGCCTTGGCGCGGGCCATGCCGACCAGCCGTGGCAAGGTCCAGGTGCCGCCGGAATCAGGGATCAGGCCGATCTTGCAGAACGCCTGGATGAAGCTCGCCGAACGGGCGGCCAGGACCAGGTCGCAGGCCAGCGGAATGTTCGCGCCGGCACCGGCTGCCACGCCGTTCACTGCGCAAATCACCGGCAGCGGCAGGTCGCGCAATTGGCGGATCAGCGGGTTGTAGAACTTCTCGATCGACTCGCCCAGGTCCGGCACGGCGCTGCCCGGTGCGACGTTGCGATCGCTCAGATCCTGCCCGGCACAGAAGCCGCGGCCTTCGCCGGTCAGCAGCAGTACCCGCACGTCCGGGTTGTTGCGTACTTGCTTGAGCGCTTCCTTCACCTCGCCATGCATCTGCGTGTTGAAGCTGTTCAGTTGCTCGGGGCGATTGAGGCTGAGCAGGGCGACGCCGGCCTCGATGGAAAACAGGATGTGTTCGAAGTTCATGGTCTTGGCGCTCTCTGGGAGGTCGTTCGCTTTATAGGTGTTCGGGGCGTTACTGGCCGGTGAAGGAAGGCGTGCGTTTTTCCTGGAAGGCGCTGATGCCTTCGTCACGATCGCGGGTGCCGGCCAGCACCGTGAAGGCATGGCGCTCGAAGCGCAGGCCGCTGGCCAGGTCGGTGTCCATCGCCTTGAGCAGGGCTTCCTTGGCCAGGCGCACCGCCAGCGGCGCCTTGCTGGCGATGTTGCGGGCGACCTGCACGGCGCGCTCGACGGTGAACTCCGGCTGGGTCACTTCGCTGACCAGCCCGGCGCGCTGGGCCTGGCGCGCGTCGATCGACTCGCCGGTGAGGACCATCTGCATAGCCATCGACTTGCCGACCGCCCGCAGCAGGCGTTGGGTGCCACCGGCACCGGGCATGATCCCGAGGTTGATTTCCGGTTGGCCGAAGCGCGCGTCTTCGCCGGCAATGATGATGTCGGCGTGCATCGCCAGTTCGCAGCCACCACCGAGGGCGAAGCCGTTGACTGCGGCGATCAGCGGTTTGTTGAAGCGGGTGATGGCCTGCCAGGACGCCTGGCGCGGATCGTCGAGGATGCCGACCAGGTCGCGTTCGGCCATTTCCTTGATGTCGGCGCCGGCGGCGAACGCCTTGCGGCTGCCGGTAATGACCACGGCGCGGGTGTCCGGATCGGCCTGGGCAACGCTCAACTCATTTGCCAACTCGCCCAGCAGCTGGGTGTTCAGGGCATTCAGGGCTTGCGGGCGTTGCAGGGTCATCAGGCGGACGCCGGGCTCGATCAGCTCGACAGCAAGGGTTAGCGGCATGGTGGGTGCCCTCACGGTGCACGCTCGGCGGTGGGCCGGCTTGTTATTGGATCGACCGCAGGGGTCGGTTTTCGCCGAGTATACCTATGATGTGATACGAAAAAGCAATACTAAAAGTGAATTAGCGTGTCCTATTTGTGTTGGGTTTCTACTCTCCTGCTCTGTTCAAGGACGTTTTTTATTGGCGGATAGCCCCGTTTTTATTGGGTTTGTTCGGTGAATTTGCGGGCCGTGGCAGGTCATCGGAAACCGCGGTTTCAAGTGATACGCTTTTTAGTCTTTGTGCTTGTAAAAACGATGTGATACAAATTGATTCATAAATCGCATCGCTTTGTGAAGGAAGCTGCCATGACGTGCTACAGCCTCGACGGCCTGACCCCGGTGGTTGATCCCAGTGCCTATGTGCACCCGTCCGCCGTATTGATCGGTGACGTGATCATCGGCCCCCATTGTTATGTCGGGCCGCTGGCCAGCCTGCGCGGCGACTTCGGGCGGATCGTCCTCGAGGAGGGCGCCAATCTGCAGGACACCTGCGTGATGCACGGTTTTCCGGACAGCGACACGGTGGTCGAGCGCAACGGCCATATCGGTCACGGCGCGGTGCTGCACGGTTGCCGGATCGGCGCCGACGCCCTGGTGGGGATGAATGCGGTGGTGATGGACAACGCGCGGATCGGTGCGCGGTCATTTGTCTCGGCGGCCGCCTTCGTCAAGGCCGGCTTCGAATGCCCCGAGCAGTCGCTGGTGATGGGCGCGCCGGCGAGCATCAAGCGCAGCCTCAGCGACCAGGAGGTGGCCTGGAAACAGGCCGGCACCCGCGAGTATCAGCAGTTGGCCAAGCGCTGCCTGGAACAGATGCAGGTCTGCGAGCCGTTGACTGAGCCAGAGGCGGATCGCCCACGGATCAGCGACAGCGGGTTGCGGCCCAAGGGCAGCAGCGTGTGAACCCTTTGTAGGAGCCGGTCAGCTACCTTGGTGTCGCCTGACACACCTTCGCCAGCAAGCCGGCTCCTACAGGGGGGCGGCTTTCGGTATATTCCCTTTCTTTTTTCGCTCGGTACGCCCATGTCGTCCCTGACACCCTTGAACCATCTGATCACCCGCTTCCAGGAACAGACGCCCATCCGCGCCAGCTCCCTGATCATCACCCTGTACGGTGATGCCATCGAGCCCCACGGCGGCACCGTCTGGCTGGGCAGCCTGATTCAATTGCTGGAGCCGATCGGGATCAACGAACGGCTGATCCGCACCTCGATTTTCCGCCTGACCAAGGAAGGCTGGTTGACCGCTGAAAAGGTCGGTCGGCGCAGCTACTACAGCCTGACCGGCACCGGTCGCCGGCGTTTCGACAAGGCCTTCAAGCGGGTCTACAGCACCAGCATGCCGGCCTGGGACGGCTCCTGGTGCCTGGTGATGCTCTCGCAACTGAGCCAGGACAAACGCAAACAAGTGCGCGAAGAGCTCGAATGGCAAGGCTTTGGCGCGATCTCGCCAGTGGTGCTGGCCAGCCCGCGCAGCGACCGTGGCGATGTCAACGCAACGCTGGTCGATCTCGGCGTTCTGGAAGACACCATCGTCTTCGAAACCACCGCGCAAGATGTGCTGGCCTCGAAGGCGCTGCGCATGCAAGTGCGCGAGAGCTGGAGCATCGAAGAGCTGGCGGCGCACTACAGCGAGTTCATCCAGTTGTTCCGGCCGCTCTGGCAAGCGCTGCGCGAGCAGGAGACCCTGCAACCGGAAGACTGCTTCCTGGCACGTGTCCTGCTTATTCACGAGTACCGTAAATTGCTCCTGCGTGACCCGCAGTTGCCGGATGAACTCCTGCCCGGCGATTGGGAAGGCCGCGCCGCACGCCAGTTGTGCCGCAATATCTATCGGCTGATCTACGCCAAGGCCGAAGAGTGGCTCAACAGTGCACTGGAAACCGCCGACGGGCCGTTGCCGGATGTCGGTGACAGCTTCTACCGCCGCTTCGGAGGCCTGAAGTAAAGAGTGACGGGTACTGGCGTAGACAATAAAAACAAGCCTGCGTGAGGTCTGGAAATGATGCCTTCAAGTGCACAGCGTGCTGATGGGTTCGAGCAGTGGATCCATCAGATCAATCAAGTCTGCGGCGCCTTCGATGCACAGACATTGGGCGGCGGCTTCAGTGGACAGATCCGCCCCTACCAGAGTGGTGCGCTGAAACTCAGCGTGGTCGACGCCTGTCAGGCAAGGTTGTTCCGCACCCCGGCGCAAATCGCCGCAGGCGAGGGCAGCAAATTCTTCGCCGTGTTCCAGCTCGACGGCGAAGCCGACATGGCCCAGGGCGACAGCAAAGCACTGCTGCGAACCGGCGACATCACCCTGATCGATGCTTCCCGGCCCAGCGACTTCACCTACACCGGTAACTCCCGACAGTTGTCGCTGATCCTGCCATCGGAAGCACTGCGTCAGGCCATGCAGTTCAACCCGGTCGCCTGCGCCCAGCGCATCGCCGGCACCACACCGCTGGCCCGGCTGTCGCGGCAACTTATCCTTGAGGCGACGCGCCAGGACAACCTGACCCTGCAGGAAAGCGAAGCGACCCTGGAGGCGGTCATCAGCCTGCTGCGCCCGGCGCTCTGCGCGGCCGATGACAGCAACGACGTCCACGAGCGGGTGTTTCGCAAGACCCTGGAGTGCATCGACCGGCACATCCAATCCGAGGAACTGTGCCCCGAATGGCTGGCCAGGGAAGTCGGCATGTCGGTGCGCGGGCTGTACCGGATCTTCGCCAGAAAAGGCCTGGTGGTCGCGCGCTACATCAAGAACCGCCGGCTGGACCTGTGCGCCGAGTCCCTGCGCAAATCCTCAGGCGAACAGAAACTGTCGGTGCTGGGTTATTCCTGGGGCTTTGCCGATTCCAGCCACTTCTCCACGGCCTTCAAATCGAGGTTCGGCATCGCGCCGGGGGAATATCGCAAGCAGCATGCGGGGTGAGGGTGGCGAGGTTTAGACAGGGTTGAGACGGATCTGACAACCCTGCTGTCTTAATACACAGACCCATCCTACACACCAAACCGAAACGTCTGATTCCATCCGTTATCCCCTTCATGAAAGCCTTCCTGCGCTTCATCGAGGGTAGGAATAGTCCTCCCCCGACACTGAAAAGGTCCAGGGAGGTCTGAGTTTTGTCCGATAAATACCGCGTTTTTCACAACCACACCCTCGAAATCCACCGGCTCCAGGCCAAGATCGACCTCCTGGCCTTCGACGGCGAAGAAGGCCTCAGCCGGCCCTTTCTCTACACCCTCGAATTCACCAGCGATGCGCGGGACATCGGCGTCGAAGAGGTGCTCAACAAGCACGCCTGGTTCAGCCTCTACGGGCCGCCGGAAGACAGCTATTCAGGCTTGCGGGTCATCGAACACAAGCCGGCGCGCACCCTGTACGGGATCATCACCGGCTTCCAGCGCCTGTCGGAGTCTGCCGAACTGACCCGCTATTCGGTGACCCTCGAGCCGCGCCTGGCCCTGGCCGGACGCGGCAAGCAGTACCGGATCTACCAGGATCAGTCGGTGCCGGAGATCGTCAAGAGCATCCTCCTCAGCCGCCATGACATGGAGCATTTCGACTGCCCATTCCGCCTGGTGCACGAGTACCCGCGCCGCGAACAGGTGATGCAGTACAACGAAAGCGACCTGGATTTCATCCATCGCCTGCTGGCCGAAGTCGGCATCTGGTACCGCATCGCCAGCCACCCGACCGTGCGCCGCGACGTGGTGGAATTCCACGATGAGCAGAAGGGTTATGAGTTCGGCATCAAGCTGCCGTACCACCCCCTGACGGGCCAGAGCAACGACAAGGACCGCCTCTGGCACCTGCAGGCCCGCCACCAGGTGGTGGAAAAACACATCACGTTCCGCAGCTACAACCCGCTCGATGCGCGCGCCTACCTCGATGGCGATGTGAACCAGGTGCGCAACGACAAGACCACCTACGGCGAGGCCTTCAACTACGCCGAGCCCTACCGCGAACTGGGCAATACCCTCTACCAGTTCGAAAGTCTGGCCCGGGAAAGCGGTTACCACTTCGCGCGCCTGCGCCACGAGCGCTACCTCAACCAGCGCACCCGCCTCAGCGGCACCAGCAACTGCCTGAGCCTGGCCCCCGGCCAGGTGCTGGAGACGTCCGAACTCGCCCCGCAAGCCTTCAACAAACGCGCGGTAATCACCCACCTGCGCACCCACGCCGCCCGCAACAGCGCGTTTATCGCCCACTTCGACGCGATGCCCTACGACGCCTTCATCTGTTTCCGCCCCCCGATTCCGAGCAAACCGAAGATCGCCGGCACCATTCCCGCGCGCATCAGCAGCAACGTCGCCCGCGACACCTACGCGGAAATGGACCGCCACGGCTACTACCGGGTCAAATTCCTCTTCGACCGCGACACCTGGCCCCAGGGTCGCGAAAGCCGCTGGCTGCGCCTGGCCCGACCCTACGCCGGCGACACCTACGGCCTGCACCTGCCGCTGATCGACGGCACCGAAGTGGCGATCGCCTTCGAAGAGGGCGACCCCGATCGCCCCTACATCGCCCACGCCCTGCACGACAGCGAACGGCCCGATCTCGTTACCGACAGACGCCGCGATCACACCCGCAATGTCTTGCGCACGCCTGCGAACAACAAGTTGCGCATGGAAGACAACCGCGGGCAGGAGCACGTCAAGCTCAGTACCGAGTATGGCGGCAAGAGCCAGCTGAATCTGGGGCATCTGGTGGATGCCAAGAAGCAGAAGCGAGGGGAGGGGGTTGAGCTCCGGACCGATGACTGGGGCGTCATTCGCGCAGGAAAAGGCGTGCTCATCAGCGCCGATAAACAGACCAAGGCCATCGGCGATGTGCTGAGCATGGAGCCGGCAACCGACGCGATCCAAAGCGCACGCCAGCAACTCGCCGAATGCCGGGAAATCGCTCAGGCCCATCACAGCCAAACACCCGACATCGGTGGATTGCAGCAACTGCAGACCGACGCCAAAGACCTGCACGGCGCCGCCATCCTGCTCAGCGCACCCAAGGGCATTGGCGCAGTGACCCCGGCCAGCCTGCTGCTGAAAAGCGGCGACGCGCTCTACGTGCAAAGCGCCGACGACATCAACCTCGCCGCCGCGCAACGCCTGTCGGTCCACGCCAACCAGGGCATGTCGCTATTGGCCCAGCAGGAGGGCATGCGCCTGGTATCGGGCAAAGGCCCGCTGCAAATCGAATCCCACGGCGACCTGCTGGACCTGATCGCCCAGCAGGACCTCACCCTGCAGTCGGCGCAGGGGCACGTGCAGGTGACGGCGAAGAATGGGATCACGTTGGGGTGTGGCGGGGCCTACATCCGCATCACGCCGGCGGGGGAAATTCAGCTTCATAGCCCAGGCTTGATCAGTATGAATGGGCAGCATCGATTCAGCCCACCGTCGGGGGCAGGCTTTCCATTGCCCGAGCTGCCCAGTTCCGTATGCAAGGAGTGCCTGAGAAAGGCGCGGGCTCAGGCCGAAGGCTTTACCGGTCGGGAGGCGCGAGGATGAGTTCAGTTCATTGCGATATCTGGATCGAGCGTCTGGAGTCGTCCTGCGCCGACGCGTCCATCACTTACCTTGACGTGATCATCGATCAAGCCGGCAGCCCGAGCCCGCTGCTACCGAGTGTACTGAGCGTTGAACCGGCGTTGCCCTGGCGCTCATTGTTCAGCGGCTTACCCGAGGAGGGCGCCGTGGACTTGGCACCGCTGCTGGTTCGCGTCGACCTAGCGCAACCGATGCAGCGGTTGTGGTTTGTCGGTCTGGTGCAAACGCTGAAATGCCAATCGCAACTGCTGGTGCTGGCCTCGCTATGGCCGTTTGAGACGCTGGCCGACCACCTGGGTCGCTGTATTGAAGCGCGCAATGGCGGGTGTTTGGGGTTGCTGCGCTATTACGACCCGCGGTTGTTTCCCTTGCTGTTCAGTCATGTGCTTGAACCCGAGCAGCAGCGGGACTTGCTCTGTCCTGCGGTGTTCTGGAGTTGGCTGGACCGCGATGGCTTGCCGGGACGATTGGTGGGTGCTGCGGATTCGCCGCCAGATCCTGAAGACTTCTCTCATATCGAATTGAGCGATAGCCAGTTGGAGACGCTGGGCTGTGCCAGCGATGCGACGTTGGCAATCAAAAGTCTGGCTGCAGTGATCCCACGTTACTTGAGTGCGGAGCAGCGGTTTCAGGTGTGTTACGCGGCCATGCTCGATGCGACGCAGCGCGGATTATTGCTCGATGCCGATCGGCAGGCGTACACGCTCAGCAAGGTGTACGAGGCCTGTGCCACTCATTCTGACAACAGGAGTTAATCAGCATGTTCATACCTATACGTGGCGATGGGGGGCTCGTCATGCTCAGCGCTCTTCTAGCGACAATATTCCCGCAAAGCGCGCCGGGTGGAACTCTCCAAGCCATCAATCACACCCATTGGGCGATCAATCGATTTGCCGTTGATGGCCAGTCGGGGCTGGACATCATCGGGCCCTATCAGGGCGGTGGCGGTGGTTGTTGTTATGCGGCGCCTACGCGCTGGAAACCGGGGATGACGGTGCGGGTTGATTGGGAGACGGGGGTGGCCTATTCCTTTGATTTTCCCGGCTATGCAGATCGAGAAAAGTATTTGGCCTGGGTTGAGAACCTTGAGGCTCAAAAACGCCAACACACCCAATTAGTCCCCATCCCCGACTACACCGGCCAAAAAGTCTGCGGCCTCACCGTGCACTTTCTTCCCTGTGATGAGCTCCAGGTGACCACCTCCTGCCATGCCTATGGCAGCCCCGAATACCCGATCAAGACCCCGTTAAATATTCCGGAGCCACAATCATGTCCGAAATAAATCACGCCAGTATCTGCTATCCACCTCCATTTCCTGAGCAGGGGCGGTTACCAGAGAGTGCGCACCAGGTTTATCGCAACCTCCGACGTCAGGACCAATGGGGGCACGACTACCACGATGCCCTCAGCGTGGCGGCGGGGCGCCGGGTGATGCCGCCGTGCTGCAAAACTCTGCACATCAGTCTGTTCTTCGACGGCACCGGCAACAACCTCAACCACGATCTGTACCTGGCGAACCCTACCCATCCCACCAATATTGCCCGGCTGTTTCGCGCCAGTATCGGTACAGGGCATGCGGGCGGCACCGGGCATGCCGGCAGCACGGCCAGAGGTCTGCTCGACGCTCCGGTGCTCGGCAATGCCGACTATTTCAAGTACTACATGCCCGGCGTCGGCACCCCTTTTGCGGAGGTCGGTGACCTGGATTACACCACGCTCGGGTTGGCCACCGCTGCGTATGGCGAGGAGCGGGTCAACTGGGGGTTGATGATGCTGATTGATGCCTTGCGGCGCGCCTTGGAATTACCGCGTCTGGATTACGCGGCCCAGAGCCGAGCAGTCAAGGCCATGGGCACTTTGCCGGGTATGGAATCTGCCATGGGCCGCGCCAATCGGTCCAACGAGTTTCGTCGGCAGCTTGACGCGCTGGAGAAGCCGCTGCGCATCGCGCTCTCCGACTACCATCCTGGCCGCTCACGATTGTTGGGCCTGCGCCTTTATGTCTATGGTTTTTCCCGCGGCGCTGCGGCGGCCCGGGCCTTTGTCAATTGGCTCAATGGCCTTTTGTCGCGGACCGCCTCGACGCCGTCATTGGCGTTGCGCGACCTGACGTTGCCCGTTAGCGTCGAGTATCTGGGTTTGCTGGATACCGTGGCGTCGGTGGGGCTCGCCGATATTTTTCCGGGGGCGAATGGTCATATGAGCTGGGCCGATGGCAATCAGCAGATACCGGAACGGTTGGTGAAACGTTGCCTGCACATCGTGGCCAGCCATGAGCAGCGTCTTTGTTTTCCGCTGGAGTCGATTCGGCAGGAGAACGGTGGGTATCCGGCAAATTCCACAGAGGTGATTTATCCGGGGGTGCATTCGGACCAGGGCGGTGGGTATCCGCCGGGGGATCAGGGTAAGGCTTATAGCGAGGGTAGGTTTGAGGGTGACGGACTGTTGCTGTCGCAGATTGCGTTGCATGACATGTATGCGGATGCGTTTGCACATGGTGCACCTTTGAAGGTACCACCACTGTCTCTACCTTCAGACCTGCGGAACGAGCTCTGGCGAGCAATGGAATCTGAGTTGCAAAAAGAATTCGATGCGTCCTCAACGCTGGTGGTCAGATTCAACGCCTGGCGAGAGGTCACTCTAGGCTTACTTCCCGTCTCCCAACCCCTATCCCCCGAACAAACAGAACTCTACCAACCCCTGCCATCCACCACCTCCCTCGAACAGGCCCTGCGTGAGCAGATGACCTGGATCACTGCCTGGCGCATTGACCGCTACGCCTTTGCCAGTCTCAAACAGACCCCTTTTTATGCGCAGGCTTCCGATACGGAGGCCGATCCAACCGATCGAGAAAACGCCGAAGCTGCCCGGAACGCAAGGCAGGCACTCATCGTAAAAAACCGTCGAGAACAACAGGTCAACGAACAATTCAAACGTCTCGCACCCATGCCATTGGCCCCCGGCGTCAAGGACTTCGACGCCGACATGGCCCAGACGCAGTTGCGCGAAGCAGCCGAGGAGTTCGGCATCGATTACCGAAACCCAAGCGTCATCACACCCTTTGTGGTTCGTCTGGCACGGCTGGCGATCATCCCGGCGCTGATTGTCAACCAGGCCAGTCCTGAAGCCCGGGTCGAGCGCCAGTTGATGAGAAATGCCGGCAAGGAAAAAGTCAGCCTGTTGTTCCCACCGCCGAAACACGAGCGCAATCATGTCAGTGAAACCCTGCGGTTGAACGTCGACGAAAGCCGCAACGCCACTGAGCCTACGGGCTTGTTGCGTGCGCTGTTCGACGACCAGGTCCACGACTCCCGTGCCTGGTTTCTCTTCAAGCATGGGCGTGAGCCCGGGGGCAGCTACTTCGGCGAGCGCATGGTGTTCTTCGGCGAGAGCAACCGCCGCGAATTGGTGCTGTTCCTCGAGAAGAATGGGCAGTTGCTGGCCGAGGACGCCGGTCGGCGCAGATTGGAAGCTGAGCGTGCGCAACAACCGCCTTACATGGATGCCGAGCGTATGGCAGCAGTCATGAAAGCCATCGATGCACGATGGGCAGACTATGACGCGCAAAATGCAGGAGCCGTTGATGGAACGGTCTGATAGGGCTTGTGTGCGCATGACTCAAGCGAGCGAACCGCTGCTCAAGCACCCTCTGCGGACCTCAATGGCGGCCGGTACATGCGGACTGGTGGGAATGCTCCTGGTTCAAGGTGCCCTGGCCGGCTCTCTTGAAGCGATCAATCACACGCACTGGGCGATCAATCGTTTTAGCGTCGAGGGCCGCTCGGGAGTCGACGTCATTGGACCGTACCAAGGTGGTGGGGGAGGCTGTTGTTATATCGCCCCGTCGCGCTGGAAGTCGGGAATGATGGTGCGTGTCGATTGGGAAACGGGCATAGCCTATCCCGATGGATTTCCCGGCTTTGCAGATTCTGCCAAGTACGAAGCTTGGGCGAAGACGATCAGAGCCCAAAAACGCCAACACTCCCAATCCGTCCCCATCCCCGACTACACCGGCCAAAAAGTCTGCGGCCTCACCGTGCACTTCCTGCCCTGCGACGAACTCCAGGTCACTACGTCCTGCCATGTCTACGGCAGTCCCGAATACCCGATCAAGACGCCGCTGCATCTGCCACAGCCGCAGTCGTGTCCCTCTAAAACATCTGCGAGATAGCAGGAGCAAATCCAATGAAACCGGTAATACGTCAAGGAGACACGCCGCAAGAGTCTGGCGGTGAAGTGCAGGATGGCCGCTGCTGTGCCTGGGGATCCATGCAAGCTCTCTGGATCCCCAGGTCTTGGGTGATCTCATGAATCGCGCTCCAGATTTCGCGCCGTACCCCAGCGCCCAGGCACCCGCGTATACCCGCTGGCTGGCAGTCGGAGCGGGCCTGCTGGTGATGTCGAGCAGCACCAGTGTGTTGTTGCGGCCTTATGTTGAACCACTTCCGATGTTGGTCAGTGTGGCCGCTGCCTTGCTGGTGCTGATACTGGCCTTGCTGATACGCCTGCTGTTGTTTCGTTTCAATCAGCATAACGCCGAGTGTTATGCCATGGCGGTAGCCCAGGAGCATGAAGTCTGGTGGGAGCATCATCGGCAGACCGCCGGCTTGGTCGAGGCGGTGTTGCTTGGAGCAGCCTGCACCACAGCGCAACACGGACTCCGGTTGTTCAGTTCGGACCATCAGCCTCCGGTGCCGGAGAAAACCATCGAAGGACAGACTGTTCGTCTTCTGCAGGTGCATGGCAGTGACTTCGTTGAGCGTGAGCGCAATCTGGCGATCCTGCTTGCCTTGCAATGGCAAGCACAACGCGCGGAGCAACCGATGGTGCAGCCCATAGGTTGTTACTGGCAGGGCTCGCAGGAGTCCTGGCAGGCCTTTGTCGAACAAATGGCACGCTGTTTTCCGCACATGAAATTGCCGGAAAAACCGCTGCCCTGGCTGGGCCTTCGCAGCTTGAATGCAATCATCGACCAACTGCAGGTGGCGCCTGCGGGAGCCCGAATCCTCTGCGCCGGTTGCCAGTCCACAGTCGCGCAACCGGAGAGTCTGTCGCCAGCTGGAGAAGCTGCGGTGCTCTGGTTATTGGGTGCCGAAGAGGGGGTGCGCTTGTCTCGCGGTGAATGGTTCGAGGTGGACACTGAGCCCCTCCAAGTCGTCGCCGATCGGGCGTTGCAGCAGAGCGAGCTGACAACGCCACCTGACGCCTGCCCATCGTTCATCCAGCCCCATGTAGCCGATCTTTCAATCAGCGGCTGGAACACCTCGCAGCACCTGCAAGACGCCAACTTTGGAGCTCTGGAAGGTCTGCAGGCCATGGTCGTGCAGACGCTGGCGGCCTGGTACGCCCAACAGCACCAAGTGCCGTGCGCCTGGCTGGCAAACGATCCTCATTACACCCTTGCCCTTGGAGTTGTGAAACCCAATGACTGAATCAGTTGAAGCTTCGAAATTTTCGCCGCTGGCAACGGTACTTTTACTGGCCCTGATCCTGGGCGTTTCGGTCGCCGTGGGATACACGGCCTGGTGGTTGTGGAGCGGTGCACAGCCACTGGATGACGCGCAATTGCGGGAAATGGCACTCAAGGCTATTTCGCTGTGGGCGTTGTGTTTCGTGATAGCGATATTGATTTGGCATATATTTTTGAACGGAGTCCGCAAGCTGGTGGGGGCGTCGCGGACAACCCCGCCGCCGGTGTTAAAGGCTACTGCGCAAACCAGTCTGTCAAAGATGATAGGCGAACTACGCTTCCAGCACGGCTCACTCTGGCGGCGAAAAAACCGCCTGTACCTGGTCATCGGCGAACCCGAGCAAATCCAGGCCATCGCCCCGCACCTGTCCCAGGACCACTGGCTGCACGGCGAACACAACGTCTTGCTCTGGGGCGGTAGCGTGCAGAAACCGCTCCCCGGATCAGTCATCGAGCTATGCCAGCAACTCACCCGCTGGCGTGCCCTGGACGGCGTAGTCTGGGCCCTGACGCCTGCACAAAGCCAAGAACAACAGACCTTGAGTCACGGCGTGGCACGTCTGGGTGAGTTGGCCACAAAACTGGGTTGGTCGTTGCCGCTGCATGTGTGGCAGGTGTGCGACAGTCAATGGCCGCAACCTATGCGTCTGACCCAGGCCGTCGGTTGTGCGCTGCCAGAAAAAACCACCGCGCAAGCCCTCGACGATGCGTTGCAGACGTTGATCCAACCGCTGCGCCAGGAAGGCTGGGCAGAAGTGAGCATGGACTTCAAACACGATTTCCTGCTGCGCCTATCCAGGGGGTTACAGGTCGAAGGCATCGCTCGTTGGCGGCATGCCCTGGCGCCGCTGTTCGGTATGTACGCCCGCAGCCTGCCATTGCGTGGGCTGTGGTTCAGCCTCCCATTGCCTGTCGGGGAAAAATCCAATAATCACCACTGGCCCCATGAGCCGGCCTGGTCCGGGATTCTCGATGGACAGAGGCGGCGCAGTCGACGCCTCGGCTGGCCGGCGACGCGCATGGCGTATCGGTTGGCCTTGGGACTGGCCCTGGTCTGGAGCGTCGGAATGCTGCTCTCATTTACCAGCAACCGCACACAGATTGCCCATCTGCAAAACACCCTCGCGACCCTGCAAACGGCGGAGCAGGGCGACCCACAGCTTCGTGCCTTTTCCGAGCTCACCCGCGAACTCGACCGCCTGGATTACCGCGCCACAAACGGCACACCCTGGTACCAACGCTTCGGCCTGAACCAGAACGACGCCTTGCTCAACGCCCTCTGGCCGCGTTACGTCGAGGCCAACCAACGGCTGTTGCGCGACCCGGCGGCGGCCAATCTGCAAGCCGCGCTGAAGCGCCTGATCAAACTACCGGCTGACAGCCCGCTACGCACCCAACTCTCGGCCCAGGCCTACGATCAGCTCAAGGCCTACCTGATGCTGGCGCGTCCGGACAAGGTCGACAGCGCGTTCCTCGCCAAGACCCTCATTGCTGCCGAAACCGAGCGCGAAGGTATTTCGACCGGCCTCTGGCAAGCACTCACCCCCGAGCTCTGGAAGTTCTACGCCGAGCAACTGCCCGCTCACCCAGACTGGCGCATCGAAGCCGACCCCAAGCTGGTCGCGCAAGCCCGGCAAGTGCTGCTCAGCCAACTCGGCCAGCGCAACGCCGAAGCCAGCCTCTATGAAAAAGTCCTGGCCGATGCCGCCACCCAGGCGCCGGCCCTGCGCCTGGCGCAGATGGTCGGCGACACCGACGCCTCGGCCTTGTTCTCCAGCCGCGCGGAAGTCCCCGGGGTCTTCACCCGTCAGGCCTGGGAAGGCCAGGTGCGCCAAGCCATCAACGCGATTGCCGAGCAGCGCCGCGAGGAAATCGACTGGGTGCTCAGCGACCAGCATCACGAAATCGCCGCCGAGTTGACCCCCGAGCAACTGCGCCAGCGTCTCACCGAGCGCTATTTCCAGGATTACGCCAACGCCTGGCTGGACTTCCTCAACGGCCTGCGCTGGCGAGAAGTGAAAAGCCTGGGCGAGGTGATCGACCAGTTGGCGCTGATGAGCGACGCCCGCCAGTCGCCGCTGATTGCGTTGATGAACACCTTGGCCTATCAGGGCCAGGCCGGTGCCCGTGGTCCGGCGTTCAGTGAATCGCTGGTCAAGTCGGCGCAAAAACTCATCGCCCAGGATGCGGTGGCAGCCATCGATCAACAGCTACCCGGAGCGACCAGCCCCCTGGACAAAACCTTCGGCCCGTTGCTGGCCTTGATCGGCAAAGAAAGCGAAAACGCCGACCGCCTGAGCCTCGCCGCCTTCCTCAATCGCGTCACCCGGGTACGCCTGAAACTGCAGCAAGTCAGCAACGCGACCAACCCGCAGGAAATGACCCAGGCGCTGGCGCAAAGCGTGTTCCAGGGCCAGAACATCGACCTCACCGACACCCAGTCCTACGGCAGCCTCCTTGCCGCCAGCCTCGGCGCCGAGTGGGACGGCATCGGCCAGACCCTATTCGTGCAGCCGCTGGAACAAGCCTGGCAGCGAGTCCTGCAACCCTCGGCCGCCGGCCTCAACAGCCAGTGGCAACGTTCGATCGTCAACGAATGGCACAGCGCATTCGCCGGCCGCTATCCCTTCGCCGCCACCACCAGCGACGCCTCGCTGCCGATGCTCGGGCAGATGATCCGTACTGACTCCGGACGCCTCGAGCAATTCCTCCAGCAGCAACTCGGCGGCGTGCTGCGCAAGGAAGGTCAGCGCTGGGTCGCCGACACCCGCCACAGCCAGGGCCTGCGTTTCAATCCGCAATTTCTCACGGCGATCAACCAACTCAGCCAGCTCGCCGACGTGCTCTTCACCGACGGCGGCCTGGGCCTGAGTTTCGAGCTGCGCGGCAAAGGCGTGCGCGACATCGTCGACACCACCTTCATCCTCAACGGCGAAAAACACCACTACTTCAACCAGCGCGAACGCTGGCAGCGCTTTACCTGGCCCGGCACCAGCAGCCACCCCGACAGCCGCCTGCTGTGGACCAGCGTCTACACCGGCGAACGCCTGTTCGCCGACTACGAAGGCACCTGGGGCCTGATCCGCCTGCTGGAGCACGCACGCATCACCCCGTTGAACGACAGCGACAGCCAGATGCGGGTGCAAATCAAGGCGCCGGACAACCTGGAGCTGACCTGGAATTTGCGTACCGAGCTGGGGACTGGGCCGTTGGAGTTGCTCAAGTTGCGGGGCTTCACTTTGCCTACCGAAGTGTTTCTGGAGGAGGGGGCTAAGGCCAAACCTGTGGTGAAGAACCGCAAGTCCGGCTAAACCAAAAACAAAAAAAACCTGCGAAGCCCCCCTCGCAGGTTTTTTCGTTTCAAGCCTTCGATACAACCTGGCAAGCATCCTCCTTACTGTTGCACCACATTGGCTTTGTTGCCATCGCCGGTCTGCTGCACGTTGCTGTATTGCGAGGTGCCGCTCTGGTTGATGGTGGCGCTGTTGTTGTTGCCGCCCTGGGTCACGTAGGCCAGGTTAAGGTTGTCGGTCTGGGTGATGGTGATGCTGTTGTCTTCACCGTAGAGCTGGGTGGTGAAGGCCTGGTTGTCGCCGCCGGACTGGTCGAGTTCGACTTTGTTGCGGGTGCCGGCGGTGGTGCCCTGGGCCAGGTTGCTGATGCCGCGCTGATCGGCGATGAGGATGTTGTCGGTGCCGTTCTGGTCGAACCACAGCTCGTTGTTGGTATCGGCCTGGACCACGGTGGCGGTGTTGCCGTCCATGCTCTGGTTGAGGTTCAGCACATGGCCGCTGTCTTTCTGGGTGAAGTTGGCGGTGTTGCCGGTGCCCGACTGACTGATATTGGCCGTCTGGTTGCTGCCGAACTGGCCACCCAATTGCGGGCCTTTCCAGTTGCTGGCGTAGACCTTGTTGTCCTGGCCCACGGACGACACGTTGAGAGTCTGGTTGTCACCGGTCTGGTAGGTGTAATGCAGGTTGGAGGTGCCATCCTGATAGATCGACAGTTTCGCCTGGTTGGCCTCGTACTGGTCGGCATACACGGCGTTGCTATCACCGGATTGGCCCACCAGGGCGGTGTTGTTTTCACCAAAGCTCTGGTCGATCCCGGTTTCGTTGGCGATGCCGTATTGATTGATCGTGGACTGGCTGTTGGTCTGCCCCTCTTGCCAGACTTCAACGCCGTGACCATCACCGTTCTGGTTGACGTTCGATTTACTGCCGCCGCCATAGCGCTGATCGCTGTAGGCATAGTTGTTATCGCCGGTCTGACGGATCTCGATCTGGCCGTCCTGGTGATTGAGGTGCTCGCTGGTGCCATAGTTGCCGTTACCGGTCTGGATCACCAGGGCGCTGTTCCGGGCGCCGCCGTCCTCCAGCTGTTCGATGTTCGCTTCGTTATTGTCGCCGAGCTGCTGGGTCGTGCCCTTGCTGTCCGATTGCCATTCCTGGTAGACCAACGAGTTGTTGCCGCTGCCGTTCTGTTCCTGCACGGCTTCGTTGCCACCGCCGCCGATCGACTGGCTGGCATGGGCGGAGTTGAAGCTGCCTTCCTGGGTCACGCTGATGGTGCTGTTGTTGTCGTCGATCTGCTCGGCATAGCTGGCGTTGTAGTCGCCGTTCTGGGTTTGCTCGATGGTACTGCTGGCCAGTTGCTGCTTGGCGGCCACATCGTTGCCCGTGCCGGTCTGGTTCTGGGTGGTGGTGCTGGCCGAAGCCTGGATCTGCAGGACATCGGCGATGTTTTCAGTACCGTCCTGGGTCTGGTAGGAAATACTGTTGGCGGCCATGGCCTGGGCGCTGAGGACGATCAGGATCGCGGCGCTGAGGGGTTTCAAAGTGAACATGGTATTACCTCCTAAGGGATTTAGTGCCTGGTCTAGCGATACTGCTGAACCGAAACGCTCATACCGTTGCCCGACTGCGTCACGGCGCTTTGCAGCCCCGTACCGGCCTGATCGATGCTTGCGTTGTTGTTGCTGCCGTTCTGTGAAATCTGAGCCCGGTTGCTGCTGCCGGTCTGGGTGATCGAGGCCGCGTTGCCGTAGCCCTGTTGCGTGATCAAGGCCATCAGGTCGTTGCCCTGTTGCAGGATCCAGGCTTCCTGATTGCTACCCGACTGGACGATGTTGCCCAGCAGTGACTGGCCGTTCTGTTGAATGCTGGCCTGGTTGCCCAGACCGTTCTGATTGATCAGCGCCTGCTGGCCAACCGGTGGTGGCAGTTCACCCAGGTCGGTGGCGGCTGCCAGGTCGTCGTTGTCCATCAGATCGTCGGCCCATGCACCCGAACCTGGCAGGTTCAGGAGCAACGACAGGCAGAGCGCGGTGAGGGTCAGCGGTTTCATGGCAAGCTCCTGGAGACCTGGCCAGACCCATCGGCTGTGAACCGGTGGGGGATGGGCTCAGTGGCTCAGTTCGAGTTGCAGGGTCTTCGGCAACTCCCATGCCAATCTCCATAAATAGCGCTGTAATGCTTGTTCCAGAGCGGTTAAGGCCTTTGGTTGCGATGCGCTATGGTCAGTCGGGAAGGGCGTTTACCCCCAGGTTTGGGGATGACGGGGCGTTGGGGGCGGGCGGTTCGGCGGTTAAACATCGCCCGCCACCGGGCAAAACCATGGCGGTGCGCTATAACCCATATACGGGTGCCGGAGCCCGGAGCGGGAAGCCAACTGGATGAATATGCCTCTAAGAATCAGCCGGCGAAAAGCACAGGGCGCGGGCTCGGGGACGCCTCGCGTGGCCTTCAATCTGCTGCGTTGGTTCTCCTTTGTCAGCCTGGGCATCATCGGCACGGTGGCGGTCGGACTCGGTGCGGTCTCCACGCGTTTTGTGATCACCGAAAGCGTCCAGCGCGATGCCCTGCTGACCGCGCAATTCATCCAGGCGATTGCTTCAGCCGAAGTGCGGCATGTCTCGATTGCCAATGTGCGGACCATGGGCGAGTTGCTCGATCCGCGTCAGGATCATCAATTTCCCGACGTTGATCCCTTGGCCCGTGCGGCGGCCAGGGGCGAATTCCTCGATCATGTCGCGCACCTGCCCGATGTGCTGCTGGCGAACATTTACGCCCCCGACCGCACGGTGATCTGGTCGACCAATCCGGAGCTGATCGGCACGCGGATTCATACCGATGAAGACCTCGATTACGCCTTCGATAACAAGGTGCCGGTCTCGGCCAGTTATCACGACGTGGATCGCACGCGCCTGGAGCAGAAATTCCTCAATCCACCGGATTTCCTGTTTATCGAAAACTACATTCCGCTGTTCGATGTCGATGGCAAGAACGTCTCGGCGATGGTCGAGATCTACAAGGAACCCAAGGACCTGATCAATCGGATCGAGCGCGGGCTGGTGCTGATCTGGCTGGCCACGGCGCTGGGGGGCGGGTTGATTTACCTGGGGCTGTACTGGATCGTGCGGCGGGCAGCGATGCTGCTGGCGCAGCAGCAGCGCCAATTGGTGACCAACGAGACCTTCGTGGCGCTGGGGGAAATGTCCTCGGCCGTGGCCCACAGCCTGCGCAACCCGTTGGCGACCATTCGCTCCAGTGCCGAACTGGCGCTGGAGTTCGACGACGGCGCGGCGCACAAGAACATCAATGACATCATTGCCCAGGTCGATCGCATGTCGAAGTGGGTACGCGAGTTGCTGCAATCGTTGCGGCCGCTGACCGACGATGCCGAGGCGGTCAATCTGGTGGCGAGCATCCATGACAGCCTGGCGGCGTTCGAACAACAGATCGCCCGTTCTCGCACACAGGTGCTGTTCACCCCGCAGAGCGCGCCGCTGGTGCTCAATCAGCAGGTGCAGCTCACGCAGATTCTCAACAGCCTGATCGCCAATGCCCTGGAAGCCATGGGCCCCGATGGCACGCTCAGCGTCAGCGTGCAGGAGGAAGGGCAGCGGGTAAGCCTGGTGATCAGCGACACCGGCAAGGGCATGAACGAGGAGCAGCGCAGCATGGCATTTCGCCCGTTCTTCACCACCAAACAAGGTGGGCTGGGGGTCGGCCTGGTGTTGGTCAAGCGCATCATGGAGCGTTTTGGCGGCAGCGTGAGCCTGGACAGCAGTGAAGGCGAGGGCACTTCGGTGCGCCTGGATTTCAAGGCTGCCCCCGGGGAACGGGTGTGAACTTTCCCCGCTAACGGGTGTCATCCCCCGGTTTTTACCGGCTGTGATCTTTTGACATAATTTGTAACATCTTGTTTTTTTGGGTGTTAATACTTTCGCAAAATGCCATCTCGAGAGTGGCGAGGTAATTGCTCATAGCCATTACCTCTCCAAAAAACTCGAGGTGGTTGGCAATGACTAGAAATACGCGGCACCCTTTCAAGTGGATGGGCCTGTTGACGCCGTTGAGCGTCTGCGTGGCGTTGGCTGTGGGTTCCTTCGAGCTTCAGGCCAGCCCCATCGATGACGAGAATCAACCCGAGGCTTCCGATCCGTCGGCCTACCAGGACGAGCCGGCCGACGAACCGTCGGCGCTCAGCAGTATCCTGACGATGCCCGAGGCCAACGAAGACTCCTTCGATTTGCCCAATTACGTCAAAGGGACCAAGACCGATCTGCGGGTGGAAAACGTGCTGCCGCCGGCGGCGCAGACCAGTTTCAACTACCCCACCAACGGCAAGCCCAGCCCGCTGTTCGGCGCCTTGCCGTTTACCCAGCAACTGCTGCTGTTCGAGGAATTCGGCCCGGAAAAACTCGACCCCACCACCCCGGCCGCACCCTTGGGCTTTCCAGTGGCGGCCATCGGCCCGGCACCGGAGCAGGACCCCGTCAGCGCCGCTCGCAGTGGGCCACCCAGTGCCGAACTGGACGCCTTTCTGCGTCAGCCAGGCCTGACGCCATTCCCCAGCCAGGTGTCGAACACGGTCGACCGCAACCCGTGGCAGGCACAGATCGAGTACTTCCTCAATCGCCACATCGGCTCCTCCGCCGAAGGCCGGCCGCCAGGAAAGGGCTGGTCCCATCAGCGCTGGAACGAGTTCTACCCGCAAGCGGCCTACAAGACCGTGCAAACCGGGATCCGCGTCAACCGTGGCCTGCGCGATGCGCGGCAGATGCACGGCTACGCGCTGGGCGAGTTCGGCCCGGGCGGGCTGTATCACAACGTGGCCGGCGTACCTGCCACCGATGGCACGGCCAAGGGTGTCGACCCACGGATCCACCCCAAGATGCCAGTGCAGAACCACAACTCGGTGTGGACCTTCGATGGCACCTTGCCGCCCAAGTTGCTGATGGTGCGCTACGGCCAGCCGGTGATGATGCGTCACTACAACGGCTTGCCGATCGATCCCTCGGCCAACGCCGGCTTCGGCCTGCACACCATTTCCACCCATGAACACAACGGCCACAACCCGGCCGAGAGTGACGGCTATGCCAACTCGTTCTTTTTCCCCGGGCAGTACTACGACTACCGTTGGCCGGTACAACTGGCCGGTTATGACAGCATCAACACCAGCGCCCAGGACCCGCGCGCGGCGTTCCCTTGCTCGCCGGGTGAAACCCTGTGGGTCAACGACGCCAACCCCGGGCGCAAGACCTGCGACCACGGCACCATCAAGATTCGTGGCGATTATCGCGAGACCATGAGCACCCACTGGTTCCACGACCACATGCTCGATTTCACCGCGCAGAACGTCTACAAGGGCAACGCGGCGATGATGAACTACTACAGCGCCCTGGACCGCGGCAACGAGTCGGTGGACGACGGCGTCAACCTGCGATTCCCCAGCGGCAATGCGCTGGCGTGGGGTAACCGCGACTACGACATCAACCTGCTGTTCGCCGACAAGGCCTGGGATCAGAACGGCCAACTGTGGTTCAACCCGTTCAATACCGACGGCTTTATCGGTGACCAGGTGCTGGTCAACTGGCAATACAAACCGACCCTGGATGTGCGGGCGCGCAGCTACCGCTTCCGTATCCTCAATGGCTCGGTGTCGCGCTACTTCAAGCTGGCGATCGTGCGCGAAATCAAGGGCAGTAGCGGCGAGTTCCAGGGGCCGAAAAACTCCGGGCTGTCCTACAGCCGGGTGCCGTTCCACATGATTGCCAACGACGGCAACATCATGGAACACAGCGTGCCATTCGACGGCAGCATGGACCTCGACGCCGATGGCGATAAGCAGAATCACAACGCGATCCTGCCGACCCAGGGCATCGCCGAGCGGTTCGACATCATCGTCAACTTCGCGAAAAACGGCATCAAGCCAGGGGACAAGCTGTTCGTGGTCAACCTGCAGGCCCAGGACGACGGCAAGGGGCCGAAGGAGGTCATCCCCCTGGGCGATGTGCTGTCGGAAAAATACCTGGCAGTGATCAAACAGACCAGCAAGGGCCCGCAGTGGGACAAGGGTGATCCGGCGGTAGGCAAAGTCCTGCAACTTAACGTCAAGGCCTACACTGGACAAGACCTGGCCATGGATCCGGCAGCCTACGAACCGGCCAAACCAGGCAAGGCCGAAGGCAAGGTGATGATCCCGCTGAAGATCCACCGCGACAACCCGGCTGACCAGGCCCTGCTGGCCAATGCTCGGCACCGCACGTTCGTCTTCGGCCGCTCCGATGGCACCGATGAAGCACCCTGGACGGTGAAAACCGATGGCGGTTTCGGCTATCACATGGATCCACGCCGGCTCAACGCCTCGACGCAACTGGCCAGTGGCCCCACCGATGCCGGGGTCAACGGTTTCGGCACCCTGGAGGTGTGGAACATCAAGGCCGGCGGCACGGGCTGGAGCCATCCGGTTCACGTGCACTTCGAGGAAGGCATCATCCTCAGCCGCGGCGGCAAGGCGCCGCCAGAGTGGGAAAAGTGGGCACGCAAGGACGTCTATCGCATCGGTTCGGAAGCCGATGGGCTGGACAACGTCGAAATGGCGATCAACTTCCGCGAATTTGCCGGGACCTACATGGAGCACTGTCACAACACCCAGCACGAGGACAACTCCATGCTGCTGCGTTGGGACATTGAACACCCCGGGCAATTCCAGTTGATGCCAACGCCGCTGCCGAGCTGGGATGGCGTGCGCTATGTGAACTCTGCCGCGCTGCCGACCTTCCGCAGCGGTGACGGCAAGGGCCCACAAGTGGCCGTGAAAAAATAACCTGTCGAGGACCTGACCATGACCCGTCCACCCCCCCGCACGAGCCTGTTGATCCTGACCGCCGTGGCCTGCCTGTTGAGTGGCGGGGGGCTCTGGGCCAGCGACGAGGCGACCCCTGTCGAAGCGTCTGCGACGCCCTGGGGCGCCGACTATTTTCCCAATACGGTGCTGACCAACCAGGACGGTCAGCCCATGCGCTTTTTCGATGACCTGATCAAGGACAAGGTGGTGGTGATCAACTTCATCTTCACCGGCTGTGGCGACTCCTGTCCGCTGGAAACCGCACGGTTGCGCCAGGTGCAGAAACTGCTCGGCGATCGGGTCGGCAAGGACGTGTTCTTCTACTCCATCAGCATCGACCCACTGAGCGACACACCCGCGGTACTCAAGCAGTACGCGGAAAAATTCAAAGTCGGCCCGGGTTGGCAGTTCCTCACCGGGGACTTCCAGGAGATCGCCGATCTGCGGCGCAAGCTCGGGCTGTTCATCGAGGGCGTCGACAACGGTCGCACCAAGGACCACAACCTCAGCCTGATCGTCGGCAACCAGGCCAGCGGGCGCTGGATGAAGGCCTCGCCGTTCGAAAATCCGTGGATTCTCGCCGATCAGTTGGCCAACACCCTGCAGAACTGGAAGCACGCCAGCACCGAACAAAGTTATGCCGATGCCCCGGTGCTGCGTCCGCCAAGCAATGGCGAGGAACTGTTTCGCACGCGCTGCGCCTCCTGCCATAGCCTCGGCCCGCAGGATGGCCAGGGGATCGGCATGCGCAATATCGGCCCGGATCTGATCGGCGTGACCCAGCAACGCGACCCGGTCTGGCTGCGACGCTGGATCAAGGAACCGGACCGCATGCTCGCCGAGAAGGATCCGTTGGCACTGAAATTGTATGAGGAGTATGACCGGATCTCGATGCCCAACCTGCGCCTGGACGACAACGCGACCGTGGCCATCCTGCGTTTTCTCCAGGACGAAACCGAACGCCAGCAAGCGCTCGTCACACCGGTGGTCAACAGTGAGGAACACGGCCATCGACCCGGGCCGGTACCGGCGGAGATCAGCCTTATGCAGTAGCGGCTTAATAACATCATTGGCCTGCTGTTTTGGCCAATGGCTTCTACACTGGTGTGGAGTATTAACCGCTTAGTTATACAACCGGATTGCAATCAGGAACGTCTCTCATGCAGACGCTGGAAACAACAAAAATACCTGAGCAAGCCTTTTCATCGGGCGAGCGCAAGGGCTGGGGCGGGCAGTTCAATCTGCTGCGCTGGTTTTCCCTCGCCAGCTTTTTCATCATCGCCGCGGTGGCGCTGGGCCTGGGGTATGTCTCGACGCGCTTCGTGGTCACCGAAAGCATCGAGCGCGATGCCTTGCTCACTGCCCAGTTCATCCAGGCCATCGGCGCCGCCGAACGGCGTCACGCCTCGATCAGCGAAGCCCGGACCATGGGCGAGTTGCTGGACCCGCGCCAGGACTACGCCTATCCCGACGTCGACCCACTGTCGCGGGCTGCGGCGCGCAACGAGTTTCTCGATCATGTCGAGCACCTGCCGGATATCTTGCTGGCCACCGTTTATGCGCTGGACCGTACCGTGGTCTGGTCGACCAATCCGGACCTTATCGGGGTGCGCATCGACGACGATGATGAACTCGATGAGTCCTTCGCCATGAAGGTGCCGGTGTCCTCCAGTTACCACGAAATCGATGATGAGAAGCCGGAGCAACGCCTGCTGCGCGAGCCCAAGTACCTGTTCATCGAAAACTACATCCCGATGTTCAATGCCGACCAGAGCAAGGTCATCGCCATGGTCGAGATCTACAAGGAGCCGGCCGATCTGGTGGAGCGTATCCGCCGCGGCTTTACCGCGATCTGGGTGGCGACGATTTTCGGCGGCCTGCTGATTTACCTCGGCCTGTACTGGATCGTGCGCCGCGCCGCGCTGTTGCTGCAGACCCAGCAACAGCAATTGGTCACCAACGAAACCTTCGTCGCGCTAGGGGAGATGTCCTCGGCGGTGGCCCACAGCCTGCGCAACCCGCTGGCGACCATTCGCTCCAGCGCCGAGCTGGCCCAGGACATCGCCAGTGCCCCGGCGCAGAAGAATATTGGCGACATCATCAGCCAGGTCGACCGTATGTCGCGTTGGGTCCGCGAGTTGCTGGTGTCCTTGCGACCGATGCACGACGATCACGAGGCAGTCGACCTGGTGCTCGCCCTGGACGACACCCTGAGCGCCTTCGATGCACTGATCAAACGCTCGAATGTCGAGGTGCGTTTTACCCCGGGCAGCTATCCGGCGGTGGTCAGCCAGCGGGTGCTGCTGACGCAGATTCTCAACAGCCTGTTCGCCAATGCCCTGGAGGCCATGCCCAAGGGCGGCGTGCTCAGCCTCGACATCGCGCAGCTGGAAAACGGGCACTTGCAGATGACCCTCACCGACACCGGCAAGGGCATGAGCAAGCAGCAGGAACAGATGGTCTTCAAACCTTTTTTTACCACCAAGCAGGGCGGCCTCGGGGTTGGCCTGGCGTTGGTCAAGCGAATAATGGAGCGCTTTGAGGGTTCGGTCGAACTGACCAGCCAGGAGCAGGAAGGAACCCGTGTGTGTCTGACCTTTAAAGTGGCAGCGGGAGGGGAATATGGAGCACAGCATACTGCTGGTTGAGGACGACGAGTTGCTCGCCGAAAACATCCAGACCTATCTGGAGCGCAAGGGCTTCGAGGTGACCGTCTGCCACAGCGCCGAAGAAGCGCTGGAGCAACTGAACACCTTTGTGCCCGATGCGGTCTTGACCGACAACTCGTTGCCGGGGATGAGTGGTCACGACCTGATCCAGAAGCTGCGCATCAGCGCGCCGGATCTGAAAGTGATCATGATGACCGGCTACGGCAACGTCGAGGATGCGGTCACGGCGATGAAGGAGGGCGCGTTTCACTACGTGACCAAACCGGTGGCCTTGCCGGAACTCAAGTTGCTGCTGGACAAGGCGCTGGCGACCGAGCGGATGGAGCGCACGCTGTCGTTCTATCAGGAACGCGAGGCGCAGAAGTCCGGGGTGCAGGCATTGATCGGCGAGTCCGGGCCGATGCTGGCGCTGAAGAACACCATCTGCCAGTTGCTCGATGCCGAGCGGCGGATGGCCAACTCCGACCTGCCGCCGGTTCTGGTGGAGGGCGAGACCGGCACCGGCAAGGAACTGGTGGCCCGGGCCCTGCATTTCGACGGTCCGCGCAGCAAGGGGCCGTTCGTCGAGTTCAACTGTGCGTCGATTCCTTCCAACCTGCTGGAATCGGAGTTGTTCGGCCATGAGAAGGGCGCGTTCACCGACGCCAAGGATCGCCGCCTGGGCCTGGTGGAAGCGGCCGATGGTGGCACGCTGTTCCTCGATGAGGTGGGCGAGATGGACCTGCTGCTGCAGGCCAAGCTGCTCAAGTTGCTCGAAGACCGGACCATCCGCCGGGTTGGCTCGGTGAAGGAGCGCAAGGTCGACTTGCGGATCATCAGCGCAACCAATTGCAACCTTGAACAGATGGTGCAACAGGGCAAGTTCCGCCGCGACCTGTTCTTCCGCCTGCGGATCATTTCGATCAAGGTGCCGCGCCTGTATGCACGGGTCGACGACGTGCTGCTGCTGGCCAGGCATTTCCTCGGCGTGCATGGCCGGCGCTACGGCAAGCCGAACCTGTATTTCAGCCCCCAGGCCGAGGAACTGCTGCTCAGCTACAGCTGGCCGGGCAACGTGCGCGAGCTGCGCAACATGCTCGAGCAAACCGTGCTGCTGGCGCCTCACGACAGCGTGGGCGCGGCACAGTTGAATGTCTGCCACAGCCTGGTGGAGGAGTCGCTGCCGCAGTTCGAGTCATCGTCATTCAACGAGCCGCGGCCGACGTTCAATGGCAGCGACAGCATGAACCTGCCGGAAGTGGAGCGCGACATGGTGCGCAAGATGCTCGACAAGACCGACTGGAACGTCACCAAGTCTGCACGGCTGCTGGGTTTGAGCCGCGACATGCTGCGTTACCGCATTGAAAAACTCGGCCTGGAGCGCCCCGACAAACGCCAGTGGTAGAGCGTCACTCGGTCGCCGGCGCCTGGTCCTCGGCATCTACGGGCTCGCAGTCGTTGGGGCAGCGTCCGATGGGCACGGTGTTGTCGACGTAGACCCCCAGATCCGGGTTGTAGGTGCGGCGCAGCAATTGCGGCCGGGTGTCACCTACGCTGGGCAATTGCGAATTGTTGAAACTGTGGGAATCGGACAGCGGTACGAAATCCTGTGGCGCTGAGTCGGCGAACGGCTTGGCCGGGGTGGAGTACAGCGTCTGGGTTTCCGAGTCGATCAACAGGGGCCCCTGGGGAGCGTCGAGGTCGTCGGCGACGGCGGATAGACAGACCAGTAACAGCAACAGCGATCCAGTGTTTTTCATGCCACCACCTTCTGCCTGACTCGCGCGAATCCCCAGACATCAAGTGTAGCAGTCACACCGGACTCCGCCGTCCCGGGTGCCCGGCTTGTTCTATTCTTCAAGGTACACATTCACTGCGGGAGATGGCGTCATGGCAAAAGAACAACCACGGGAGCAGGAAGACGAGCAGAAGCCCGACGAGGCCCGACCGGAAGAAAATCCGCCGCCGCAAACCTGGAAGCATGACGACAGCCGGGAACTATCGGACCTGGATCAGGAGCGCCCCCTCAAGCCCTGAACCCTCACATCAAAAGGCGTAGGGAATGCTGACCTTGGCCCAGAGCATCTGGCCCTCGGGACGGTTCTCTACGTCGAACTCCCTGGCCCAGCGCAACTCGGCACTGGCGTATTTGAGAAAAGTGAAATACAGCGCCGGACCGATGGCGAATACTTCGCCGCGCACCCCATCGTTCACATCCTGGCCGTTGAACTGCACGGTCCTGCCGAACTGTTTGTCGTCGGTGGTCTGCTTCAGGTAGTAGCCGTTGAGGCCCAGGTTCAGGTTGTCGGTGACCTTGTAGCTGGCGGAATAATCGAAGTGGAAAATCTGCCCCGAGCGGTAGTCGGTGTCGTGGTTTTCCTGGTTGAAACTGTAGGTGGTCTTGAGCGACAACTCGGTTCTTTCGCTTGGTAGCCAGGTGAAGGAAAACAGCGGTTTGTAGGTGTAGAAGTTGTTACTGGTATTGGCCAGGCGAGTCGCGTCGTATTCGCCCGTGGGAATGGTGATCTCCACCGCCGCGCCCAGAGTCAGGTTTTTTCCCATATCCCACAGGATGATCGGCGCCACCGTGGTGTCGCCCATGCTTTCTCGGTCATCGGAAAGGCCGAAAGCCTGCACTTCCTGCTTGATCCACGGCTGCGCGATATAGAACCCCAGGCGACCGCCGGCAATGCGCAACGGGCTGAGGTAGTCCAGGCGCGGAATCACCGCTTCGGACTTGATCTCCACCCCTGGCACCTTGCCGCCGAGCGAGCTGATATTCAGCTCCCGGGCCTTGTAGTAGTTGTAGTAGAGGTTGAACGCAACCATGTTGTCCGGAAGGCTGTTGACGTCCAGTGGCAGCATGAAGAAGCCATCGGTGCCGGGACCGATATTGTCGACTCCGGATTCGGTCGCCTGGGCCGTGGCACAGAGACTCGACAGCAGGGCCACGCCGGCGGCCAGGCGCAGGGGAGAAAACAGAGGATTGGGGTTCATGTCTGGGCTCTTGTTCTTGTGGTTGGAGGCGCCATCGACCTTCACGCAGGCCTTGCTATAGAAATAAGCGCTCGGGGCTCGGCGGGGCAGGGTATTGGCGGACACAGAGCGGACATCTGCGGACAGCCTCTGGCCCGCCTTGATACCTGGCCGACGCTGTTGGCAGCAGGTTGGCGGTCAGGCGGCCAGGCGTGCTAACGTTTGTCGACATAACCAGTTACAAAAATAAGAACAGCTGCGGAAACCGTCGTCCATGCCTATCAAAGTCATCGATCCCCACTACGAACTGGCGCTGGTGTCTCCCTTCCTTCTGCAAACCCTGGCCGAAGTGGCCGCCGCCAAGGGCATCGACCCGCACAGCCTGTGTCGTGGCCTGGGCTTTACCCTCGACGATCTCGAAGATCCCGCGCAGCGGATTTCCTACCGCCAGGCGGTGGCGATGATCCAGCGCGCCCTCAAGGTCATTCCCAACCAGGGGCTCGGGCTCTGGGTTGGCAATCAGAACGTGTTGGGCACCCTTGGCCTGCTGGGGCACGTGCTGTCGCTGTGCAGGACCCTGCGTGATGCCTTTGAGCTGGGGATTCGCCATCAGCACACCACCGGCGGCATCGTGGTCTCCAGCGTGCAGGAAGTGCCAGGCCAGGTGTTTGTCGACGCCGAATGTCGCCTGCCGTTTGCCGACGTTCAGCAGTTTGCGGTGGAGGAGTTCTTCGCCAGCCTGCTGGTCTATGGCCGGGCGCTGGTGGGGGCGGATTTCCACTGCCTGCGAGTCGAATTCATGCACGCCGCACCGGATTACGTGGCGCAGTATCATCGCTTGCTTGGGGCCGATGTGCGCTTCGGTTGCCTGCACAATCGGCTGGTGCTGGAGGCGCACTGGCTGGATGTGTGCCTGCCCAATCATCATTCCCTGGCGTTGCGCCAGGCGGTCAAGCTGCTGGAGCTCGAAGGCGCCCAGGTGCATCAGAAACTGGACCTGATCCAGGCCGTGGAGCGCGCCATCTCCCGCGACCTGACCCGTGGCAGCCACCTGGAAAAAATTGCCGGCGACCTCAACATGAGCGGTCGCACCCTGCGCCGCCGCCTGACCGAGCACGCCCTGACCTTCGAGGCCCTGCTGGAGCAGGTGCGCCAGGCGCGGACCATGAGCCTGTTGGCCAACCCGGACATGTCCATCGAGCGCATCACCGAGGAAGTCGGCTACAGCGACGTTCGCAGCTTCCGTCGGGCGTTCAAGCGCTGGACCGGGCAAAGCCCGAGTGCCTACCGGGGGGAGGCGCAATTACCGGCGCACTAGTCACAAATCCTTACTTGGCGTAGTAGAATTCCCGCCTTTCCCAAGGAGTTCCCATGAGTAACTACCAGCCCGGCATCCTCGCGACCCCCGTTCCGTCCCAGGCGCGGCACCTGTTTTTTGCCCTTGAATCGGTAGAAGCCCTGCCAGCGGCGCTCGATCAACTGGTGCAATGGGTCGACGGCCAATCGGCGGTGGTGGGTTTTGGCAAGTCGCTGGTCAATGCGCTGGGGGCGAAAGTCGCCGGTCTGCGACCGTTTCCGGCGATGATCGGCGTCGGCGTGGAGAACCCTTCGACCCAGCACGCACTGTGGCTGTGGCTGCACGGCGAGGACCGCGGCGAGCTGCTCAATCGCAGCCAGGCCATCGAGGCCGCGCTGGCCCCGGCATTGCGCCTGGTACAAATGAACGAAACCTTCCGCCACATGACCGGGCATGACCTGACCGGTTATGAAGACGGCACCGAAAATCCTCATGATGATGCAGCTGTGGCGGCTGCTTTGGTGGCAGAAGGCGCGGACGGTGAAGTCGGCGCCAGCTTCGTCGCGATCCAGCAGTGGCAGCACGACCTCAAGGGCTTTAACGCCATGCCGTCCGAAGAGCAGGACCACATCATGGGTCGGCGCAAAAGCGATAACGAAGAACTCGACGACGCGCCGCTCTCGGCCCACGTCAAGCGCACCGCCCAGGAAAGCTTCAGCCCCGAAGCCTTCATCGTGCGCCGCTCGATGCCGTGGATCGAAGGCGACCGCGCCGGCCTGATGTTCACCGCCTTCGGCCACTCCTTCAACGCCTTCGAAGCCCAGCTGCGGCGCATGAGCGGCCTGGAAGACGGCATCGTCGACGGCCTGTACCGCATGAGCCGACCGATCACCGGCGGCTACTACTGGTGCCCGCCACTCAAGGAAGGCCGGCTTGATCTGCGGGCGTTGAACGGCGGCTGACCACACCCTTGTAGGAGCTGGCTTGCCAGCGAAGGGGCCACCAGCCACACCGCATCAACTTCTTCGCTGCGATACGGCGGCCCGACAAGCCAGCTCCTACAGGGTTGCGATGACAGCAGGTGTGGGGATCGGCCGCCGATGATCTGTCGTCCTCTCCACCATCACGACTGGCGGTTCTTGTCAGAAAAACCCGACAGGAGTACAAATGTACTCCATGACTACTTTAACTCCCCGCCGTGCCGCCATCCTGACCTTCATCAGCGACCGTATCGCTCAACAAGGTCAGTCCCCGAGCCTCGCTGAAATCAGCGAGGCCTTTGGTTTTGCCTCGCGCAGCGTGGCGCGCAAGCATGTGATTGCCCTGACTGAAGCCGGCCTCATCGAGGTCAACCCGCATCAGGCCCGTGGCATTCGCCTGCTCAATCAGCCGCGCCGCCCGGAACTGCTGGATATCCCGGTGCTCGGGCGGGTCGCCGCCGGTGCGCCGATCGGTGTCGATGCCGAGGTCCATAGCCGTTTGTGGCTCGACCCGGCGCTGTTTTTCCGCACCCCTGACTACCTGCTGCGGGTCCAGGGTGACTCGATGATTGGCGACGGCATTCTCGACGGCGACCTGGTGGGCGTGCGCCGCAGTACCCAGGTGGAAAACGGCCAGATCGTGGTCGCGCGGCTGGAGGGTGAGGTCACCATCAAGCGCTTCGAGCGCCACGCCGACAGCGTGCACCTGTTGCCACGCAACCCGGCCTACAGCCCGATCGTGGTCAGCGCCGACCAGGACCTGGCGATCGAAGGGGTGTTTTGTGGCCTGGTGAGGCAGGGCTGATGGGCGCCGTCGTTGCGCTGGATACCCTGTTCAATGGCGGCCAGGTCTGGAAAGGCCGGCCTGCGCCAGCCCATGTCAGCACCCAACCCACCGGCCACGCGGCGCTGGATGCCGCATTGCCCGCCGGTGGCTGGCCGGAGGCGGCGCTCACGGAAATCCTGATTGCCGGGCAGGGCGTTGGTGAGTTGCAACTGGTCTGGCCGACCCTGGCCCGCTTGACCGCTGCCGGCGAGCGGGTGGTACTGGTCGCTCCGCCCGCCATTCCCTATCCCCAGGCGTGGCAGAACGCCGGAGTCGACCTGCGCCAGTTGTCGATCATCCAGGCCAGCGACCGCGAGGCGCTGTGGGCCGCCGAGCAATGCCTGCGCTCGGGCAGTTGCGGCGCCGTGCTGTGCTGGCCGAAGCAGGCCGATGACCGGGCCTTGCGGCGTTTGCAGGTGGCGGCCGAAACCGGGCAGACCCTGGTGTTCGCCTACCGGGCGAGCCAGGAAGCGCTCAACCCTTCGCCGGCGGCCCTGCGCATTGCCATCGATGCGCGTCCGGCCCAGTTGCGCGTGCTCAAGTGCCGGGGCGGGCTGCTGCGTACGGCACCGATCGCCTTCGCCACGCGGCACTGAGGTTGCAATGCGCTGGGTCTGTATTGTTTTCCCGCAGCTGGCGCTGGACGCGGTATTACGTCAGCGCAGCGATCCTGAAGAACCCCTGGTGTTGCTCAGCGGTCCGGCCCAGCGGCGGGTATTGCAGGCGGTCAATGAGCCGGCGCGGGCCCTGGGGCTGCGCGCGGGCCAGTCGATGACCGCTGCCCAGGCCTTGAGCAAGGCCTTTGTCAGTGCCGACTATGACGTGGCTGGCGTCGAGCACTGGCAGCAGTTTCTCGCGGCCTGGGCCTATGGTTTCAGTTCCCAGGTCAGCGTGCATTTTCCCCGCACCCTGCTGTTTGAAATCGAGTCGAGCCTGGGGCTGTTCGGGCCCTGGCCAAAGCTCGAGGCGCGTTTGCGGGCCGAGCTGACAGCGCTGGGGTTTCGTCATCGCCTGGTGACCGCGCCCAATCCGCTGGCCGCGCGAATCCTCGCCAATGCCCACGACGGCCTGGCGGTGGCGGATCAGTCCAGCCTGGAGTGTTTGCTCGGGCAGATGTCGGTCGAGCGCATCGGCCTGCCACCCACAGACGCCACGGCCCTGTCGCGGATGGGCTTGCGCACCCTTGCACAACTGCGGGCGTTACCACGCCAGACCCTGGCCCGACGCTTCGAAGCCACGCTGCTCAAGCACCTCGACACCTTGCTCGGCGAGCGGCCCCTGGCCCTGGGCTTTTACCTGCCGCCGGACCGTTTCGATGTGCGTATCGAACTGAATTTCGACGTGCAGTCGCACCAGGCCCTGCTGTTTCCATTGCGCCGCCTGACGGCTGACCTGGCCGCGTTTCTCTGCGGTCGCGACAGTGGCGTGCAGCGTTTCGACCTGCATCTGGAACATGCCGGCCTGACCGACACCCTGGTCAAGGTCGGGCTGCTCAGCGCCGAGCGCGACCCGGGCATGCTGTTCGAACTGGCCCGTGGACGCCTGGAGCAGGTCCAGGTCGAGGCGCCGGTGCGCGGCTTTCGCCTGTCGGCGCGGGATTTGCCAAGCTTCGTGCCGCAGCGCCGCGAGCTGTTTGACGAGCGCCCCCAGCAATCCTTGCCCTGGGAGCAACTGCGCGAACGCCTGCGCGCCCGCTTGGGTGACGACACGGTACAAGGCCTGGGCTTTCAGGCCGATCATCGCCCGGAGTGTGCCTGGCAGCCCAGCACCCAGAGTCAGTTGGCCGTGATGCTGTCGGACGCTCGGCGTCCGGGTTGGTTGCTCAGTGAGCCGTTGCCGGTGCAGGAAGGCGCGGCGCAGATCCTCATGGGGCCGGAACGCATCGAGTCCGGCTGGTGGGATGGCGCCGACGTGCGCCGGGATTACTACCTGATCGAAACCCGCAGCGGGCAACAGGGTTGGGCCTATCGCGAGGTGGGCGAGGGCGGGCCGCTGTGGCTGCAAGGTTGGTTCGCATGAGCACCGGTTATGCCGAGCTGCACTGCCTGTCGAACTTCAGTTTCCAGCGTGGGGCCTCCAGTGCGCAGGAGCTGTTCGAACGGGCCAAGGCCCAGGGTTACCAGGCCCTGGCGATCACCGACGAATGCACCCTGGCCGGTATCGTCCGCGCCTGGCAGGCGTCCAGGGTGCTGGGCCTGCCGCTGATCATCGGCAGTGAAGTGCGGGTCGAGGACGGCCCGAAGCTGGTGCTGCTGGTGGAGAACCTCGACGGTTACCAGGCGTTGTGCCGCTTGATCACCCACGCCCGCCGGCGCAGCGAGAAGGGCCACTACCGGGTCCTGCGCGAGGACTTCGACGAGCCGATGCCGGGGCTCCTGGCCTTGTGGTTGCCGGATCGCGTCGACAGCCAGGCCCACGGCGCCTGGTTGCAGCAGCGCTTTGCCGGGCGCCTGTGGCTGGCGGTCGAGTTGCATTGCGGGCAGGACGATGCCCGGCGCCTGGCCGAACTGTTGGCGCTGGCGGCGGATTTGCAGATCCCGGCGGTGGCCTGCGGCGATGTGCACATGCATGCCCGGGGCCGGCGAGCCCTGCAGGACACCATGACTGCGATTCGCCTGCATGTGCCGGTGGCGGCTGCCGGTCAACGCCTGCACCCCAATGGCGAGCGCCACCTGCGCAGCCTCGAAACCCTGCGCGTGCTGTACCCGGCGGCGTTGCTCGAGCAGAGCCTGGTGATCGCCCGGCGCTGCAGCTTCGACCTCGGCCAGTTGCGCTACCAGTACCCGCGCGAACTGGTGCCCGAGGGCCAGACGCCGACGTCCTGGCTGCGCCGCCTGACCGAACAGGGCCTGTGCCGGCGCTGGCCCGAGGGACCGAGCAGCGAGGTGCTGGCGCTGATCGATAAAGAGCTGCAACTGATTGCCGAACTGGGCTACGAAAGTTACTTCCTGACAGTGGAGGACATCGTCAGCTTCGCCCGGCGCCAGCGCATCCTCTGCCAGGGCCGGGGCTCGGCGGCCAACTCGGCGGTGTGCTACGCCCTGGGCATCACCGAAATCGACCCGAGCCGGATGAACATGCTGTTCGAACGGTTTCTGTCCCGCGAGCGTAACGAGCCGCCGGACATCGACGTCGATTTCGAGCATGAGCGCCGTGAAGAAGTCCTGCAGTACGTATTCCAGCGCTACGGACGCCGCCGCGCCGCGCTGACCGCGGTGGTCAGCACCTACCACGGGGCCGGGGCGGTTCGCGATGTGGCCAAGGCCCTGGGTTTGCCGGCCGACCAGATCAACGCCCTGGCCGATTGCTGCGGACGCTGGAGCGACGAAGCGCCCCCCCTGGATCGCCTGCGCGAGGCTGGCTTCGATCCCGACAGCCCGGTGCTGCGTCGGGTGCTGGGGCTGACCCGGCAACTGATCGGCTTTCCCCGGCACCTGTCCCAGCATCCCGGCGGTTTTGTGATTTCCGAGCAGCCGCTGGACAGCCTGGTGCCGGTGGAAAACGCGGCCATGGCCGAACGCACCATCATCCAGTGGGACAAGGATGACCTGGACATGGTCGGCCTGCTCAAGGTCGATATCCTCGCCCTGGGCATGCTCAGCGCGATTCGCCGCTGTTTCGACCTGGTGCGCCACTACCGTGGATTGGAGTTGAGCCTGTCGAAGATCCCGGCCGAGGACCCGGCCACCTACGACATGATTTGCCGCGCCGACACCATCGGCGTGTTCCAGATCGAATCGCGGGCGCAGATGTCGATGCTGCCGCGCCTGCAGCCGCGCAAATTCTATGACCTGGTGATCGAAGTGGCGATCGTCCGCCCCGGGCCGATCCAGGGCGGCATGGTCCATCCGTACCTTCGACGGCGCAACCAGGAGGAGCCGGAGACCTATCCGTCCAAGGCGTTGGAAGCCGTGCTCAAGCGCACCCTGGGGGTGCCGTTGTTCCAGGAGCAGGTGATGCAGATCGCCATCGTCGCCGCCGACTACAGCCCCGGCGAGGCCGACCAGTTGCGCCGGGCCATGGCCGCCTGGAAACGTCACGGCGGCCTCGACCCGCACCAGGTGCGCCTGCGCGAAGGCATGCTCAAGAATGGCTATTCAGAAGCCTTTGCCGCGCAGATCTTCGAACAGATCAAAGGCTTTGGCAGCTACGGCTTTCCCGAGTCTCACGCCGCCAGCTTCGCCCTGCTGACCTACGCCAGTTGCTGGCTCAAATGCCATGAGCCGGCGGCCTTTGCCTGTGCCCTGATCAACAGCTGGCCGATGGGCTTCTACAGCCCCGACCAGATCCTCCAGGACGCGCGCCGGCATCATCTGCAGGTGCGTGCGGTGGATGTCTGTGCCAGCGACTGGGATTGCAGCCTGGAGCCGACCGACGGCCCGCAACCGGCGATTCGCCTGGGGTTGCGGATGATCAAGGGCTTTCGCGAGGAAGATGCGCGGCGTATCGAAGTCGAACGTTTGCTGGGGGCCTTCATCGACGTCGCCGACCTTGGCCGACGCGCCCAGCTCGATGCCCGGGCCCAGGCATTGCTGGCCGATGCCGGCGCCTTACGCCAATTGGCTGGGAATCGGCACCAGGCGCGCTGGGAAGTGGCGGGGGTGCAACAGCAACTGGGCTTGTTCGCCGCTTTGCCGAGCCAGGATGAGCCCCCGGTGTGCCTGCCCAAGCCCAGCGTCAGCGAAGACCTGCACGCCGATTATCACAGCGTCGGCACCACCCTGGGCCCGCATCCGCTGGCGTTGCTGCGCACGCAATTGCGCGGCCTGCGCTGCCGCAGTTCGCGGGAGTTGCTGGCGGTGGAGGATGGGCGCAATGTCAGCGTGGCCGGCCTGGTCACCGGCCGCCAGCGCCCGGGCACCGCCAGTGGCGTGACCTTCGTCACCCTGGAGGACGAATTCGGCAACATCAATGTGGTGGTCTGGCGCGACCTGGCCGAGCGCCAGCGCAAGGCCCTGGTCGGCTCGCAACTGCTCAGGGTCGATGGCCGCTGGGAACAGGTCGGTGAAGTGCGCCACCTGATCGCCGGCCGGCTGAGCGACCTGAGCCCGCTGCTCAATGGCATCAGTGTGTTCAGCCGGGATTTTCGTTGAGTCATGGCTGACGGGCGAAGGTCCTCAGTAACTGCGCGGTGTGCTCCGGGCGTTCGAGCATCGGCAGGTGGTTGCAGCCTTCAAGGATCACGCCGGGGCTGGCCGGATTATCCGGCAGGCCATTGGCAAGGGTTTGCAAGGCAGAGATATCGATCACTTTATCCTCGCGGCAGCCCACACCGAGTACCGGCAAGTCGAGCTTGGGCAAGCGTGAGTCGAGGGCCTGCCATTGTGGCAGTGGACGGATTTGCGCCAGGGTGCTCTCGATAAATCCGCGCTGTGCCTGGTTGCTGGCAATCGCCTGGGCAACCTGCTCGTCGGACATTGGCGGCGGGTCCAGATAGACCAGGCGCGCGGTGCGCTCGACGCCGGCGCGGTCATCGTAGATAAACGGATTGATGCCTTGGTTCAGTTCGCGGATGAAGTCGTTGTCAACAAAGCTCAACCCCAGCGAGCCGATCAAAGCCAGGCGCGCCACCCGCTGCGGACGCTCGGCGGCTTGTACGCCGACAATGGCACCCCCCATGGAGTGGCCCACCAGTGTCACCTGCTGCAGATCCAGCGCCTGGATAAACCCATCGAGGCGCTGTGCCTGCGCCTCGATGTCATAGTTGGCGCCGGCGATACGCGTCGACTCGCCCCAGCCAGGCAGGTCGGGAATCACCAGATGGAAATCGGCGCCAAGGTCCTCGGCAAGGCTGAGCCAGACCTCCTTGCTGGAGGCAAAGCCATGGACCAACAGCAGGGTGGGGCCGTTTTTCGCCCCTTCGTAATAGGCCCAGGTGGTGTCTGTCGCCTGGACTGATCGAGCTTCCAAAGTGGCTTTGGCGTTGCTGGCGAAAAATAGCGAGCTGAGGGCGAGCGCTGTGCCGAGCATAGGGGTCATGACCGTGCTGCGGGTTTTGCGGGCGGGGGTGAAATCGGGTTGTGCGTCCATGTCGAATTAATCCTGATTGCAGAGAGGGGCAATGCAGGCAGGATTGGAGGCGGATTGCAGCGGGGCAGCAATGCTGGCATCTCGGAAAAACTGCCAGCTGAAGTGTCAATGAACCTGTGGAAGTGGGCTTGCCCGCGAAAAGGTCGTCACAGCCAATATCTCAGCGCCTGACACCCCGCCTTCGCGGGCAAGCCCGCTCCTACAGTGGGAGCGGGGTTGCCCGCGATGGCTCTATCGCTGACGCCCATCGTCGGCAGCGCCACCCGGCCAACTCCGCTCCCCACCTCCCGGCGCCTCGTTCCAGGCTTGCAGCGAGCGGGTGGGCAGGTCGAAGTAGTCGCGGGTGCGGGCGTAGCCGTGGCCGCCCATGCGGCCGATGGCGTCGAGGCCGAGTTGGTCGATGTACAGGGTCTTGGGGTCGATCAGTTCATCGCGGACATGGGCCATCAACACCTCGCCGAAAATGATCTCCCGCGACTGGCCGATGTTCAGCGCCATCATCCGTCGGCACTCCAGCGCTACCGGCGCTTCGCCGATGCGCGGGCAACTGACCCGGGTGCCCGGAATCGCCGTCAGGCCAGCGGCGGTCAACTCGTCAAAGCCGGGGGCGAAGGGCACGGCGCAGATGTTCATGGCTTCCACCAGTGCATCGCTGACGATGTTGACGGTGAATTCCTGGTTGAGCTGGATATTGCGCGTGGTGTCTTTCGGGCTCAGGTCGCCGTAGTTTTCCACGCCGAGGGCGAGGATCGGCGGATCGGCCGACAGCGCGTTGAAGAAGCTGAACGGTGCGGCATTGACCCGGCCTTCACCGTCGATGGTGGTGACCAGGGCGATTGGGCGCGGAACCACACTGCCGATCAGGATCTTGTATTTGTCCCGTGGACTGAGGGAGCTGAAGTCGAAACTGTGCATGGGTTTTGAACTCCGGGGATCAATCGCGAAAGGGGTCGATTGCGCACAGCGGCATCTGTGCGCTGTAGTCGTCGGCAAACGGGATGGCCGGCTTGAACAAGGTGTGCCAAGCGGACTGGTCGGCGGCGCGCTGGCTGTGGCTGCGCATCAGCTTGGCGTACTGTTTTTGCGCCTGGCGTTGCAGGGCGGGGTAGTCGACGCCCTGCACCTGGCCGTCGCGCATCACGCAGCGGCCGTCGATGTAGCTGGCGATGCAGTCGTCGCCGCGTCCGGCGAGGACCAGGTTTTTCAGCGGATCGAACAGCGGCCCGAGGTGCAGGCCCTTGAGGCTGAACACGGTGATGTCGGCCTTGGCCCCGGGCGCCAGGCGCCCCAGGTCATCGCGACCCAGGGCTGTGGCGCCGCCGAGGGTGGCAGCGTTGTACAGGTCCAGCGCGCGGGTCAGGTGACTGCCGCGCTCCATCAGGCGGGCGATGTTCAGGCCCTGGCGCATGTTGTCCAGCAGGTCCGCTGGCCAGGTGTCGGTGCCCAGGGCCAGGTTGATGCCCTTGGCGCGGTAGCGGCCAAACGAATTCAGGGCCTCGCCATCACGGGCGAACACCACCGGGCAGTGAACCAGGCTGGCCCCGCCGTCGACCACCCGCTGCAGGTCGTCGTCGCCACTGGTGTAGATCCCATGGGGCAGCAGGCTGCGTGGGGTGAGCAGCTCGAGTTGCTGCAGCCAGGCCAGGGGGGATGCGCCGCGCAGCCGTTGGACCATGGCGTATTCGCTGGGGGATTGGCAGCAATGCAGGCGCATTGGCGCATTCAGTTCGCGGCTCAACTGCGCGGTACGTTGCAGCAACGCCGGGGTGCAGGTCTGGATGCGATCGGGCAACAGCGCGCCGCGAATCAGGTCGCCGTGACGGCCATTGAAGTCGGCAAAAAACCGTTCGGCCGCCGCCAGCCCGGCCAGGCCCCGGGCTTCGTCCCAGTGATGGTCGAGCTGGCCTTTGGCCCGCCAATAAGCCATGCCGCTCATGTAGCACGGCCCGAGGTAGGTGCGCAGCCCGAGGTCGGCGGCGACTTCGGCCACGGCGGCAAATTCGTCGTAGGTCTCGGCCCACTCGCGGTAATACATCGAGGTGATCGGCATGGCCGTGGTGATGCCGTTGCGGATCAACTGGGTGAAGGCGTAGCGGTACTTGAAGACTTCTTCTTCGGCGCCGTAGCTTTCTCGTGATCCGGCAGCCAGGTACTGCTCGGACCACATGCGGCCCATCTGCGATTCGTCGCCGTTGTCCAGGGTCAGCACCGTGGAGTCCAGATCGCCGAGGGCATCGAGGTCGATGAAACCGGGCCCGATCAGGGCGTTGCCATGGTCGATCCACTGGTCCACCGGCCCCGGATAATCACGGCCGACAAACAGGATGCGCGAGCCCTCGAACACCACCTGGCCGTCGCGCCACAGCACGTGCTGGCGTCCGTCGAACCCGACCACGCAGCTGGCCTTCAGGCCAATGATGGTCACAGGCGACTGTCCAGCAGTTGGCCATTGGCCGCGATCAGCCGGCCGCCGCGATAGACCTGGCGCGGCGGACGGGCAACCACGGCTTCACCGAGGGTTTGCACGTTCATCAGGAGGAAGTCCGCGGGTTGCCCCAGCGCCACGCCATACCCTTTGCGCCCCAACGCCTGCGCGCCGTTGAAGGTGGCTGCCGCAAAGGCCGCCGCCAGTTCTTCGTCTTTGTTGAGGTCGAAACGGAACGCCAGCAACATCGCTCGCTCCAGCATGTCGCCATTGCCCATGGGCGACCAGGCGTCGCGGATCCCGTCCGAGCCCAGGCAAACATTGACCCCCACTTCGCTCAGGGCAAGGAAGGGGGGGACCGCGCAGTCGGCCGGTGCCGAACTCATCAGCGAGATGCCCAGCGCGGCCAGGCGCTCGGCCAGCGGTTTGACCTGGGCCCAGGGCAACATGCCCAGGCAATAGGCGTGGCTGATCATCACCCGGCCCTGACGGGCGAAACGCTGGGTGTAATCGGCGATCCGCGCAATCTGCCAGAGGCCCAACTCGCCCTTGTCATGCAGATGGATATCGATGCCGCGGTCGAATTCACTGGCCAGCTTGAACACGAAATCGAGCTGGGCAATCGGGTCGTTGTCGATGCCGCAGGGATCAAGCCCGCCAACGTTTTCCACGCCCAGGGCCATGGCCTCGCGCATCAGCTCGGCGGTGCCGGGACGGCTGATCAGGCCGGTCTGCGGGAACACCACCAGCTCGAGGTCGATCAGGTCGCGATAGTGTTCGCGCAGTTGCTGCATGGCTTCGACGTGACGCAGGCCGAATTCCGGGTCGATGTCGACGTGGCAGCGCATGGTCAGGGAGCCCCGGGCGATGCAGTTTTCCAGCAGCGCACCGGCGCGCTCGGCGATCGGCGTGGCGATCTCGCGCAACACCTGGCGCTCATTGCTGATGTAGTCCTTGAGGGTCGGGCCGGCGCTATTGGGGCGCCAGGGTTGACCCCAGAGGGTCTTGTCCAGGTGCACATGGCTTTCCACCAGTGCCGGGGTCAGCAACTGGCCCTGGCCGTCGATGTCGTTGGATGCCAGCGGCGCGGTCGAGGCCGGACGGCGTTCGGTGAACAGGCCGTTGTCGATCAGCAGGTCTTCGGCGGGGGCGCCGTAGGGGCGGACGTTGCGGAGCCAGTGGGAGGGGGTCATGTCAACCTCGTTCAGGTCTTGAGTTTTGTATTGGCCAGTCGGGCCCCTTCGCTGCGATGCGGCGTCCCGACAAGCCAGCTCCTACAGAGGTTGCGTCCACCTGTAGGAGCTGGCTTGCCAGCGAAAGGGCCTCGGTCTAACGCCGAATGTTTAACCCTTGAGCTTCGACCAGATCCGGTCCTGCAACTCGCGCGCCTTGTTGCTGCACTCTTTTTCCGGGCGCAGGCGCGAGGCGAATTCTTCGGGCATGTTGATCGCGTCCATGACTTTCCACTTGGCGTCGAGCAACTGGTCGCTCTCGATGCCGTTGGCGTACGCGATGGCGTTGGACACGGCGGCGGCGTTTTCCGGCTTCATCATCCAGTCGATGAAGATCTTCGCGTTCTCCGGGTGCGGCGCGCTTTTCGGCACGGCGAAGTTGTCCTGGAACATCGCCAGGCCTTCACGCGGGTAGACGTACTTGATGCTGCTCTTTTGCAGGGTGGCGCGAGCGGTCGAGCCGTTCCAGTTCTGCATCATGATCACTTCGCCGGAGGCCATGCGGTCGACGGTGTTGTCCGAGCTGTACATCTTCAGGAAGGGTTTCTGTTTCTGCAGCAGCTCCAGCACCTTCTTCGCGTCCTGGGGGTTTTCGCTGCACTCGTCGACGCCCAGGTAATGGCTGGCGGCGTTGATCAGGCTGCTCGAGGTGTCGAGGGCGGCCAGTTGGCCCTGCAGTTCCTTGCGCGGCTCGAAGAACTCTTTCCACGAATCATCGAGTTTGCCACCGGGCACCCGCGCGCTGTCGTAGGAGAACCCGGTGGAACCCCACAGGTAGGGCGCGGAGAACTTGCGCCCGGGGTCGAACGAAGGGTCGCGGAACGCCTGTTTGACGTACTGGAAGTTCGGCAGGCTGGAGGCATTGATGGGCAGCAGCAGGTCCTGGTTGATCAGGGTTTTCATGATCGATTGCGACGGCACGATGACGTCATAGGCCGCGCCGCCGGCCTGCAACTTGGCGAGCAGGGTCTCGTTGCTGTCGTAGCCGTCCATGGTCACCTTGATCCCGGTTTCCTTCTCGAACTTGGCCAGCAGCGGCACCGGGTAGTAGTCGGTCCAGTTGTAGAAGAACAGCTCCTTGGGTTCGGCGGCCTGGGCGGTCATGGCCGCAGAACAACCGAGGGCAAGACCGGCAACAGCGTAACGCAGGCTTTTCGATATCATGGTTTTCACGCTCCAGAAGTACCGCGAAGGAAAAGGGCTCACTCAGTCTTGCCGCGCTGTCCCAGCCAGAAGGCCAGCACCACCAGCACAATGGAAATCACCAGCATCAGGGTCGAAATCGCGTTGATCTCCGGGGTCACCCCGGCCTTGATCGCCGAGAAGATGTACACCGGCAGGGTGGTGGAACCGGGGCCGGCGACGAAGAAGGTCATGATGAAGTCGTCGAGGCTGACCACGAACGCCAGCACCGAACCGGACAGCACCGCCGGCCACAGCAGCGGCAGGGTCACCCGACGAAACACCTGCCAGGGGTTGGCGTACAGGTCGTTGGCCGCTTCCAGCAGGCTTTTGTCCAGGTCATTCAGGCGGGCGCGGATCGGCAGGTAGGCGAACGGAATGCAGAAACCGATGTGGGCGATGATCACGGTGAACAACCCGAGCTTGATGCCCAGCGCCATGAACAGCAGCAGGGTGGCGACGGCGGTGACGATCTCCGGCAGGATCAGCGGCAGGTTGATCCCGCCCTCGACCATCTTCTGCCCGTAGAACGGCCGGTAGGTGGCCAGGGCGGCGAGCAGGGCGATGGTGGTGGCGCAGACCGTGGCAATGCTGGCGACGATGATCGAGTTCAGCGCCGCCGTCTGGATCGACGGGTTGGCGATGATTCGTCCGTACCAGGCGAAGGAAAACTCGGTCCACACCGTAGCCGAGCGGTTGGCGTTGAAGCTGTAGGCGATCAGCACGAAGATCGGCAGGTACAGGTAGGCCAGGATCAGCAGGCTGACTTCACGGGTCAGCGGCAACTTCTTCAGGTGCAGGGCGATCATGCGGCGGCTCCCCGGTTGAGTTTGTTGGCGGACGTGCGGCTGTACAGCGCGTAGAGCACCAGGGACACCAGCAGGATGGCCAGCAGCAAAAACGACAGCGAACTGCCCAGCGGCCAGTTGCGCGCGGTGCCGAACTGTTGCTGGATCAGGTTGCCGATCATCAGGGTCTTGCCGCCGCCGAGGATCGCCGGGGTGATGAACGCACCGAGGCTCGGCACGAATACCAGCAAGGCTCCGGCGATCACCCCCGGCATCGACAGCGGCAGGATCACCCGGCGCAAGGCCAGCCAGCGGTTGGCGCCCAGGTCATAGGCGGCTTCCACCAGGCGCCAGTCGAGTTTTTCCAGGGTCGAGTAGATCGGCAGGATCATGAACGGCAGGAAGCTGTAGACCAGCCCGACACTGACCGCGAAATCGTTGTACAGCAGGGTGATGCCGCCGGCCTGGGGCAGCAGCGCGTTGAGGCTCTGGGCGATCCAGCCCTGTTCGCGCAGGATGATCAGCCAGGCGTAGTTGCGGATCAGCAGGTTGGTCCAGAACGGAATGGTGATCAGCAGCACCATCAGGTTGCGCCGCCGTGGCGTCAGGCTGCTCATCCACAGGGCTACCGGGAAACCGAACAGAAAGCACAGCAGGGTGGTGCCGCCGGCCTGGCCGATCGAACGCAGCAATGCCTGGGCGTAGACCCAGTTGAGTTCCAGGTCGCCGTCGAAGCCTTCCTGGAAAAACAGCTGCACATAGCTTTGCAATTGCCAGTCGGCCTGCCAGTCGACGCCGCCGTAGACGTTGCGCGGCAACAGGCTGATATAGCCCATGATCCCCAGCGGGATCGCGATCAGGCCCAGCAGGGTCAGGACCACCGGGCTGAGCAACAGGGCCCGGCTGAGGGCGGGGGAAGTGCTGCTGACGCTCATGGCTCAGGCCTCCATCAGCAGGCAGGCGTGGGGTGGCAGGTGCACGGCGACCCCTTCACCGACGGCGCGGGCGCGGTTCAGGCCCTCGTTGTTTTCCCGCAGCATGACCTTGATGTCGTTGTTCAGCCGGCACTGGTACAGGGTGGCCGTGCCGACATACAACACTGCCTCGATGATTCCGCGCAGGTGGTGCGGTTGAGTCGGGTCGACCAGTTGCGAGCGCTCCGGGCGAAACGCCAGTTGCACCGCCGGTGAAGCGAAGTCGAACGGGTGGGTGCAGGGAATTTCCACCGGCATGCCGTTGGGCAGGAACAGGCTGTTGTTGTCCTGGCCGCGCTTGAGGCGACCGGGGAGGAAGTTGATGTCGCCGATGAACTGGGCGACGAACTGATGTTGCGGCCGCTCGTAGATATCGGTCGGGCTGCCGATCTGCAGGATCTTGCCGGCGGACATCACGGCGATCCGGTCGGACAGGGTCAGGGCTTCTTCCTGGTCATGGGTGACGAAGATGAAGGTGATCCCGGCTTCCTTCTGCACGCGCTTGAGTTCGACCTGCATTTCCTTGCGCAGCTTGAGGTCCAGCGCCGACAGCGGTTCATCCAGCAACAGCACCTTGGGCTTGGGCGCCAGGGCGCGGGCCAGGGCCACGCGCTGCTGTTGGCCGCCGGACAGCTCGGAAGGCTTGCGTCGCGCCAGGTGCTGCATTTGCACCAGCGCCAGCATCTCGTCGACCCGGCGCGCCGCCGATGTGCGATCAAGACCCTGCATCTCGAGGCCGAAGGCGATATTCTGCGCGACACTCATGTGGGGAAACAGCGCGTAGCTCTGGAACACCGTATTGACCCGACGCTGGAACGGCGGCAAGTGGTTCACCGTTTCGCCATCCAGGCGGATCTCGCCATCGCTGACATGCTCGAAGCCGGCGATGGTGCGCAACAGGGTGGTTTTACCGCATCCGGAGGGGCCCAGCAGGGTGAAGAACTCGTTATCGGCGATGTCCACCGACACGTTGTCCAGGGCGGGTGCCTGGTCCGGGTCTTCGCAATAGCGCTTTGAGACGTTACGCACTTCGATGGCTGCTGGATGACCCATAATGGTGCATTCCTCTAATTATTGTATGCAAAATCTGGATGCAATTTAGAAATACCCCGTTTAATCTGCCCATGCAAGCCCCTTTTTCACTTGGGCGCCGAATGCCCGGGGCGGTTGTTTTTTGATGAAGGAGTTTTCCCATGGCCGACAAAAAGCTGGAAACCACGGTAGACCGCGTCTACCAAGGGGTTTACCTGGCGATCAGCAAGCACACCTTGCGTCCCGGAATGAAGTTGGGAGAGGCGTCGTTGGCCGAGCTTTTCAATGTCAGTCGCACCTCGGTGCGGGCGGCGCTCAAGCAGCTGGAGGCCGATGGCCTGGTCACCACCGAGCCCAATAAAGGTGCGTCGGTGTCCCTGCCCAGTGATGAAGAGATCCGTTCGCTGTTCGAAACCCGGCGGCTGATCGAGATCGGCATCGTCAGTGAATTGTGCCGCCGCCGCGACACCGCGGTGACCCGTGACCTGCGCGATCACTTGTTGCTGGAGCACGAGGCGGCGCATGCCGGCGACCACGAGCGGTTGATTCATTTGTTGGGCGAGTTCCACATCAAGCTGGCGCGCAGCCTGAACAATCCGGTGCTCCTCGACTGGTTCTGCAAGCTGATTTCCCGGGCGTCGCTGTACGCCGTGGCGCTGGACGACGACAGCCACCAGACCTGCCGCGACGATGAACACCTGCGGCTGATCGAATACATCGAGGCCGGCAACCAGAGTGCAGCCATCGAGTTGATTTGCATGCACCTGAACGGCATCGAGAAGGCGATCCTCGACGGCGCCGCCAGCTTGAAGAGCGGCTATCACCCGCTCAAGCACCTGATCGAGGTGTAGCCCGCTCGCCAGCAACTGTGACAATCGGCTGAAGTTGTATAACAATGAAACGATCAGCGTGGGCCGTGCTCAAAGCCTTGAGCGTGGGCCAACCTGCGTCGGACTGTTATTTAACTTTTGCGAAATGCGCACAGAGTCTATCGATGCAGTTTCTAACGCAAAGCCATGGATGTCGGGGCTGGAAAGGTGAAATGGCCGGACGCATTCGTGCGTTCGACTGGAGCCGTACCGAACTGGGGCCCTTCGATACCTGGAGCAAAAGTCTGCGCTGCAATGTGCAAATGTTGCTGGCGTCCCCCGTGCCACTGGTCATGCTCTGGGGCAAGCCCGGCTACATGATCTATAACGATGCCTACTCGGTGTTTGCCGGGGGCCGGCATCCGTACCTGCTGGGTTCGCCGGTGGAACTGGGCTGGCCGGAAATCGCCGAATTCAATCGCAATGTGGTCGACACCTGCCTGGCTGGCGGAACCCTGTCCTATCGCAACAAAGAGCTGGAATTGTCGCGTAACGGTCAGCCCGAAGCGGTGTTCATGGACCTGTCCTACAGCCCGGTGGCCGATGACGACGGCCGCCCGGGCGGGGTGCTGGCGATTGTTGTGGAAACCACTGCGCACATGCTTTCCGAACGCCTGCGCGAGCAAGCGCAAGCGGCCTACCGTGCGGAAAACGAACGGGTACGCCTGGCGCTCAATGCCGGTGCCTTGCTCGGCTCGTTCGTCTGGGACATCAAGGCCAACCTGTTGTCCGGCGATGAACGTTTTGCCCGGACCTTCGGCTTCCCCCGCGGGCAATCGCTGCAGCACATGTCGCCGGAAACCGCCAGTGAGCGGATCCATCCCGATGACCTGGCCCGGGTCGACCAGCAAGTGCAGCAGGCGCTGGAAACCGGCGGGGCGTTCAACGCCGAGTACCGCATCCAGCGCGCCGATGGCAGTTATGCGTGGGTGCTGGCCAGCGGTTGCTGCGAGCTTGATGAGCAGGGCGAGGCCTTTCGTTTTCCCGGGGTGCTGATCGACATTCACGAGCGCAAGAGCGCCGAGGAGTCGTTGCTCAAGTTCACCCGTGATCTCGAGCAGCGGGTGGTCGCGGAGGTGGACGCGCGCCTGGCCGCCGAAGAACAATTGCGCCAGTCGCAGAAGCTCGAAGCCATCGGCGGACTGACCGGTGGCGTGGCCCACGACTTCAATAACCTGCTGCAGGTGATCGCCGGCAATCTGCATCTGCTGGCGCGCCATGAGAGTGACAACCCGACTGTCCAGCGTCGGGTCGGTGCGGCGCTGGCGGCGGTCGAGCGCGGCGCCATGCTCTCGGCACAATTGCTCGCCTTCGCCCGGCGCCAGCCCCTGTCGCCAGCCGTGTTCGACACCCGGCAGATTTACCAGGGGCTGGGCGAGGTGTTGCAGCGAGCGCTGGGTGAAAACATCGACATCGATGTGCAGTTGCCTGCCGCGCCCTGGTCGATCCACGTCGACCGCAATCAGCTGGAAAACGCCTTGCTCAACCTGGCGATCAACGCCCGCGATGCCATGCACGGCGAGGGCACCATCACCATCAGCGGGCAAAATGTCGCGCTCGATCGGCGCTTTTGCCAGGGCAAGGGCATCAGTGCCGGCGACTACGTGCAATTGTCGGTACGCGACACCGGCGAGGGCATGGATAACGAAACGCTCAAGCAGGCGTTCGAGCCCTTTTTCACCACCAAGGCCGATGGCCACGGTACTGGGCTGGGCCTGAGCATGGTGTTCGGTTTCGTCAAGCAGAGTGGCGGTCACATCGATATAAGCAGCACCCTGGGGGAGGGCACTGTCGTGCGGATGTATTTCCCCCGCAGTGATCGTGTCCAGCGCGCAGAACTGCCGGTACGCCGTGCGCAGCACGATGGCGGCCACGGGACTATTCTGGTGGTGGAGGATCATGAGGAAGTGCGTGATACCGCGGTCGAATTCCTGCAAGCGGCGGGTTATGAGGTGCTGGTCGCGGCCAACGGCGACAGCGCCATGCAGATGTTGCAGGACGGCAGCCGGGTGGACCTGATTTTCACCGATGTGGTGATGCCCGGGCTGATCAAGAGCTCGGACCTCGCGGCCTGGGCCAAGGTCCAGGTGCCACCGGTGGCGGTGCTGTTCACCTCCGGGCACACCCGCGACATCATTTCCCGAAACCATCAACTGAGTCCGGACACCCATTTGCTCAGCAAGCCTTACAGTCCGGATGCCTTGATGACGATGGTTCAGCATGTCCTGGGAGGCGACTGACGGCCGTTTGCCTTGCCGCTGGTCTGATTGACGGTCGACAGCCCCCCTTGGGCAAGGCCATTCTGCCAATGGGCGAGCACGCGAAAAGGTGTTCGCCACTGATCAACAAACGGAGGTGTTCCATGCCGGTGAAACATGACCTGTACCAGGACTTGAGCCATACCAGAGACGAGGTGCAGAAACTGCGTGCCAGCGATCCGCATTTGCATGCGCTGCTGGACAAGTACGCTGCCATCGACACCCAGGTGCTCGACGCGGAAGCCGCCGCCAAGGCGGATGACCAACTGACCAGGCTCAAGGCAGAACGCCTGTTGATCAAGGATAAAATCGCCGGAAGGCTCAACGGGGCAGGTAAGGTCTGACGCCCGAAACGCGATTGCTCGTGCTTTTGTAGGAGCGAGCCTGCTCGCGAAGAACTTGAGGACGCCGCGTTCTTTCAGGATGTCCGCGTTTTCGTTGACGTTTTTCGTCGGAACGCCGCCCGGAGCCGGCTCGCTCCTACTAGGTTATTCGGCGTTCAGGCGCCCCCGTCTTTTTTCTCTATTGCAGCGCCTTGCCCAGCGGCAATCGCGTCATGTGGCTGGCCTTGAGCGAACCGAAATACAGCCAGTCACCGTACTCACGCACGGTAGTAATCGGCGAGTAGTTGCCGCTGCCGGCATCCTGCAGATTGGCGATCACCTTGCCCTGCAGATCCACCCCCACCACAAAGGCCCGGCGCTCGGCGGGCTTGGGCAGGACCATCAAGGCCCGGACAATCATCTTGCGCACGAAGGGTTGCTCGGCGGTGGCGTCGAGCAAGGCGTTGCGCGGCGTGTACAGCGCCACCCAGAAACGCTCCTGGCCATTGAAACTGAGGTTGTCGGGCATGCCTGGCAGGTTGTCGACGAACACGTCATGGGTGCCCGCCATAGGCCCGCTCAACCAATAACGCGTGATGCGATAGGCCCCGGTTTCATTGACCAGCACGTAGCTGTCCTGCGGGCCCAGGGCGACTCCGTTGGCAAATTGCAGTTGATCGAGCAGTAGCTCGGTCTTGCCGGTTAGAAAGTCATAGCGCAGCAGCCGGCCGTCGCCGCCATGTTCGATGATTGCCTCGCCGTCATGGCCGTAGCCCCAGCGGCTGGACGCATCGCTGAAGTAGGCGTAATGACCGGTCTTGTCGATCACCACATCGTCGGTAAAACCGAACGGCAGGCTGTTGGCTTCCCTGGTCAGGACGAGTAACTGGCCTTGCGCATCGAGGGCCAGCAAACCCTTTTTCGCATCGGCAATGATCAGCCGGCCGTCCGGGTGACGGGCCAGGCCCAAGGGTCGTCCTCCGGTATCGATCAGCACCGTGCGTGTCTGGCCGTCGAGGCTGCTGCGGATGATCCTGCCATCATTGAGCCCGCTGATCAGGAAACCTTCCTCCAGCAACAACGCTTCCGGCCCGTCGATATTCGCTGCGCCCACGTGTTCCAGGTCGCGCAGCTTCTGATTTTCGGCGTAGGTGCCGGTTTGCAGCGAAGGCGCCGGCGCGGGTTTCCAGGCCACCGGCTGCACCTTGGTCGGTGCCAGTAGCAGGAACAGACCGATCAGCACGATGACCACCAGCAAAAAGCTGCTGACGCTGACGCGACGGGGTTCACGGCGCATCAGGCAAGGACTCCGGCATCGATTGACTGGGGCAGCAGTGCCATGTCGCGCAGGGCCAGCATCGACACCGCCGACTCGCGCTCGATCCGCCGCTTGAGCAGCAACTGATTGACCAGGCGCATCCACAGACTGTTGAAGCGATATTCCAGCGTGCGCACGAAGTGGGTGTCGTCGCCGTCACCGCTGCATTCATAGGTCAACCGCAGCTCCAGGCCATGATCGCCCTGGGCCCGGGCGCTCCAGCGGCGTCCCGGCAGGTATTCGCTGACTTCCCAGCTCAAGTGCCCGGCACGGCCCCCGGCATGAATGTCCTCCTCGAATCGCGCCCCGGCATGCATGGGTCCAGGAGGCCCCTCGACACGCAGCGAGGAGGGGTGCCACTCCGGCCAGCGGGTCACGGTGCTGGCATAGGCCAGGACGGCGATCGGCTCGCGGGCAATGTCGATCTGATGCTGCAGGCGGGTCATGGGCATTCTCGATGAGGGATGGGCGTGGTCCGGTTCGTCTTCCCAGTACAGGGTGCCGAACAGGTAGTCCGCTAGTGGCAGAACGATATTGAAATTGCGCGCCTGCATCAATTCCCGTCGATGATGCAGTTCATGCAGGCGGCGCATCTGGCGAATCCACGGCAGTTGGCTCAGTGGATGGTCAGCGGGCAGGTGTTCGCAGGCGTGAAATAGTTCGTAGATCAGATAACCGAGCACCAGGCAGCTGGCAAACAGCCCGGCGACGTTGCGGTCGAACGGTTTCAGCAGCCACCAGGCGGGCAGGGCGAACAGCAAGGTGTGCAGGACAATCAGCCAGGCCGGAAACAGGATCACCCGCCAGTCCCGAGCGCTGTCGTAAGCCATGTGCCCGGGGGCAAAAAAACTGTGGTGATCGCCAGTGTGCCGCGCATAGAACAACCGGGCGAAGGGCTTCTTGTGATGCCCCAGGTGACGGTGCACCCCATAGACCGCGAAGCTGAACAACACCAGCGCCAGCGGCACCGTCAACCATTGCACGGCGCTGACCTGATCGAGGGTGGAGCAGAACGCAGCGATTGCGCCGATGCCGAACACCAGCACAAAGCCGGCGTGCAGCCACGGATTGTAGAAGCGGTGGATGTCTGCCCGGTAACGGCTGCGAAACGCTTGCGTGGTTTGCCTCACCGTCTTCTCCTGTTGTCGTTGTTATTGACAGAAGATTAGTCGCGGCAAAATTATCCAGCCAATGGTTCTGCGTGATAGCCAGCCATTGAAGGGCTGAATGACTAGAACGGATCCCAGCGCTGTGACCAGTCACAGTCCGCCCGAACCAGCGCGCGCAGTAAATCGAACGCCTGCTGCAGCACCGGGGAGTCGCGATCGCGGGAGTACACGAGAAAGGTCGGGTAACTGAATTCCGGCGCCTTGGGCACCCGTTCCAGCACGCCGCTGTCGAGGTAGGACTGCACCACCCGCGTGCGGAAATAGCCACTGCCACCGTTCTGCAGGATGTATTGCAAGGCCAGCGGGCCGAGGTTGAAGGTCAGCGCGGCGCGGGCCTTGTCGGGCAGCGCGGCGTCGTGCTGGCGGCGAAAGTCGCTGCCCCAGTCGATGTACACGTAAGGCTCGGGTTGTGCGCGCAGGCGCACCTGGATCAGCTTTTCCTCCAGCAATTGCTCGACCTGCAGCCGCGGCCAGTATTCGGGTTGATAGACCAGTGCCGCATCCAGCATGCCCACTTCCAGTTGCTTGAGCAGGCTCTCGCCGGTGTCGATTTCGGTGCGCAGGGCATAGGTGGGGATCCGGGCACGGATCTCCTTGGTCCAACTGAGCATCAGCGGATTGCACAAACTGGTCTCGCCGCCGATGTGCAGGACGTTGCGATAACCGTCAGGCAATGGCAAGTCGCGGCGCGCACCTTCCCAGGCCTGGACCATGTGATTGGCGTAGACCACGAAAGCCTCGCCATCGGCGGTCAGGCGGGCACCGGCACGGTTGCGCACGAACAGGGTGCTGGCGAGTTGGCTTTCGAGTTTTTGCACCCGCGCGGTGATGGCGGTCTGGGTGACGTGGAGTTTTTCCGCGGCGGCGGCGAGGCTGCCACAACGGACGATTTCCAGGAAGGTGCGGGCGAGATCGATGTCCATGGGGCAGTCGCTGACGTGAAGAGTCACGCAGTGTAGAGCAAGGCGGGGGCCTTAACGACGAATCCCGCCAGGACGGCGGGATTCGTAGGCAGCCGACAGGGCCTCCCGAGGGAAGCCGAGGTCTTAGGCCGGGAACAGCTCGGACAGTTTCATCGCCAGCATCATGTCGCCTTCAGCGCGCAGTTTGCCGCCCATGAACGCTTGCATGCCGTCGGTCTCGCCGCTGACGATGCCTTGCAGGGTTTCAGCGTCCATGACCAGAGTTACCTGGGCGTCCGGGTTCTCGCCTTCTTTCAGCTCGCAGGTGCTGTCTTTGACCACCAGCGAGAAGTGTTTGGTGTCGTCGATACGGAAACCGAACACCAGGTCCAGGCCGGCAGCGGCGGCTGGGTTGAACTTGGCTTTCATTGCTTGTACGGCGTCAGCTACGGAGGTCATGGTTCGATCCTTTTCTTGGGGTGTTACAGCAAGGGTCACAGTTATCCGGACTCAGCGGAAGGTGATGAGTTCCGGGGCCTTCAGCAGTTGCAGGTGGGCGTGACTGTTGAAGGAAGCCAGGGCCACCTCGCGACCCCGAAATTTCAGGTGATTGAGCGAGGTGTTAACGATTTGCCAGTTCAGCTCGAAAGCCTGTTTGGCGGGCATCTGGGTAATCAGGTGGAGTAGGGCGGTGATGGTCCCGCCGGAGGTGAACACGGCGATCTTCTGAGTGTTGTCGGCCTGCTCGAGAATCCGCTGCAAGCCGCCCTGCACTCGCTCGACGAAGCCCAGCCAGCTTTCCAGGCCCGGTGGGTCATAGTTGCCGGTCAGCCAGCGCTCGATGATCAAGGCGAAAATACGTTGGAACTCGCCACGGTTCTGCGCCGCGTTGCGCAGGATGTTCAGGGCTTCCGGCTCCTGGGGCAGCAAGTCGGGAAGCAGGGCGCGGATCACCGCGTCGGCGTCGAATTCGTTGAACGCCGCATCGGTTTCCAGGACCGGCACCGGCAGGCCGACGGCGCCGAACTGGGCCAGGGCGCTGGTGGCGGTGTGTTGCTGGCGGCGCAGGTCGCCCGCCAGGCAGCGATCGAAGCTCAGACCCAGTTCAGCCAGGTGGCTGCCGAGCACTTCTGCCTGGCGCACACCGGTCGGCGACAGCACGTCGTAGTCGTCTGCACCAAAGGAGGCCTGGCCATGTCGTATCAGATAGATGCTGCCCACGTCCGCGTCGTCCCGGTACGTTGAAGGTTTGGCGAGGTTATGAGGATGGCGAAGAGCTGTCAATGAAAAAACATACGCTTGTTTGAAATGCGCGTTGGAGCCCCGTGACAGACCGTTTCACGGCTGGCCGCAAGCCCGGCGCATGGGTATGCTGGAGACATCCCGCGCCCGTGTTTATCAGCGGCGCAAAGTCGTTAAGGAGTCCATGTGGAGTTTTTGTCCGAGTACGCCAGTTTTCTCGCCAAGACCGTTACCCTGGTGATCGCCATCCTGGTGGTGCTGGTGAGCTTTGCCTCGTTGCGCAGCAAAGGCCGGCGCAAGGCCGCCGGCCAGTTGCAGGTCAGCAAGCTGAATGATTTCTACAAGGGCCTGCGCGAGCGCCTGGAGCAGACCTTGCTCGACAAGGATCAGCTCAAGGCCCTGCGCAAGTCCGAAGCCAAGTCCGACAAGAAACAGAAGAAAAAACCCGAGGCCAAGCCGCGGGTGTTCGTGCTGGACTTCGATGGCGACATCAAGGCCTCGGCCACCGAAAGCCTGCGCCATGAAATCACCGCACTGCTGACCTTGGCCACGCCCAAGGACGAAGTGGTGTTGCGCCTGGAAAGCGGCGGCGGCATGGTTCACAGCTACGGCCTGGCGTCCTCGCAACTGGCGCGCATCCGCCAGGCCGGGGTGCCGCTGACCGTATGCATCGACAAGGTCGCGGCCAGCGGCGGCTACATGATGGCGTGCATCGGCGAGAAGATCATCAGCGCGCCCTTTGCCGTGCTCGGCTCGATCGGCGTGGTGGCGCAGCTGCCGAACGTCAATCGCCTGCTGAAAAAACACGACATCGACTTCGAAGTGCTGACGGCCGGCGAGTACAAGCGCACCCTGACGGTGTTCGGCGAAAACACCGAGAAGGGCCGGGAAAAATTCCAGGAAGACTTGGACGTCACCCATGAATTGTTCAAGAACTTCGTCGCGCGCTATCGCCCACAGCTGGCCATTGATGAAGTGGCCACTGGCGAGGTCTGGCTGGGCATTGCGGCGCTGGATAAACAGTTGGTCGATGAGTTGAAGACCAGCGACGAATACCTCGCCGAGCGGGCCAAGGGCGCCGAACTGTTCCACCTGCACTATGCCGAACGCAAGAGCTTGCAGGAGCGTGTGGGCCTGGCGGCCAGTGGCTCGGTGGATCGCCTGCTGCTGACCTGGTGGAGCCGCCTGACGCAGCAACGCTTCTGGTAAAAAAGCGGGTCTGATCAAGCCCTGGAACCCGGCGCTCGCTGCGGTTCCAGGGCTTTTTTGTCGGCGTTTGTTCTGACGTGATCTGGTGCAATTTCAAGACTGGCTGGCCGCGCTTTCCGGCGCGGGCGGGGGAGGCGATTGGCATAGGCTTCAGGGCCTCATGACCCATCGCAAAGGAATTGCACCATGATCGAACCGCAACCGCGCCAGGACTTCCAGGCGCTGGTCACTGCCGCACTGCCGCAGACCCCCGCACAATTCGCCAACGCACTCATTCAGCAGCGCTGGGGCAAGGACATCGACCCCCAGCAGACGCTGCTGGTCAATCTCGACTACGGCTACCACGGCCATCCGGCGATCGACGGCGTCGAGCAAGGCCGCGTCGCCAGTTCGCAGAGCCTGACCCAGGTGGTGCTGGGCAACTACCAGGCCGTCGGCGACGATCGTTTCGCCGAGACGGCATTCGGCGCCTATACGCCGCCAGCCATCGGGCCTGCCGTGCAGATCGTCGATCAGGTCGATGAATTCGCCTACATCGGCACCGGCAACCATGCCAGCTACGAAGGCATCTACCGGCCAACCACCCCGCAACGCTATGGCCCGCAAACGCAGCTACAGATCACCCCCGCCGCGTTCAAGGACTGGGTATGGCGCCTCAATCTCAAGGATCGGTTCAGCGCCTATGTGGACCAGGCCTGGCCCGTGGACGGCCTGATTACCGGCCCCCAGGCTTACCCCCTGCGCACATCGGCCAAGATTGCCCTGGTCATGGCGGCCTATCTGCAGCGCCAGGAGAACAGCCTGACCAAGGACGGGCTGGAGCTGGCGCTGCAAGCCGCCGGATTACCGGCGCAGCAGAGCTGGGCGCAGTTGACCCTCGAACAGCTGCAGGCGCCAGGCCGAAGCCCGGTCGAAGCGTCACGCCTGGTGATCTATCGCTACACCAGCATCGATCTCTGGGTGTTTCGCCATTTCTCCGGCTCCAGACTTTTGCTCTACGTGCCGGGCAATGCCTCGCCCTTGCATGAGTTCGTCGACACCCAGGCGTTGCATCACTGGATCGTCCAGCAGGCCGCAGACCCGGCATGCAAACAGGCGCTGGCGGCGCATTTTGCCGAGGACGATCGCGAAGATGGCACCTTCCACGCCGGGGTGCTGACGGCCCTCGAGGGCATGCGCCAATACCCGCGCCAACACCTCCTGCAAAAGGGCCATGGCTTTTTCAATAACGACGGCTATTGGGACCCGGCCGATTACCTTCATCTGCAGGTGGTCTCCGCGGCCACTGATCCGTTCGCGCAACTGGTGCTGAGCATGAAGCAGGCGGCCATCGCCAGTATTCAGACGATTCGCGACGACGCCCAGGTCAATCGCGATGAGCTGAGCGCGTGGGTCGAACCCCTGGTGCAATGGATCAACCGGTACGCCCCGCTGGCACTGTTTGTCCCGGGCGGGGAAGGGCTGCTGGCGCTGGCCGGGCTGATCGATGCCGGGTATGGCCTGGATCAGGCGGTCAATGGCCGGGAGCCGGGGGCGCAGGCAGCGGGGCTGGGCCGCACGGTATTTGGTCTGCTCAACGCGCTGCCGTTGTTGGGCGCGACCGCCGTTCTGCGTGGCGAGGGTGTTGCTGAAACCCTGGTGGAAGAAGCGCCGCAGGCAGCTGTTAGCGAACTCCATCCCGAGCCACCACCAGCCCCTGCGCCCGCCACCCGCCTGCAACTGCTGCGTGGCCTCGGCGCGTCCGTGGCGGCACTGAGTGATGAAACGCTGGCACAGATCGCCCGTATCAGCACGGTCGACGACGACATGCTGCGCCTGATGCAGGCCGGGCAACGCCCGCCGGCCCCGCAACTGGCCGATACCCTGGCGCGCTTTCGGATCGATCAGGAGCTGGCCACGATGGCCCCCGGTCCTGCCCGCACCGCAGCGTTCGAGGCGCGCTACGGGGCAGCCCAACTCAGCGATTCGCGCTGGGTGAAACTGTTCCAGAAGCAGTACCCCGGGTTGCCGAAAAATGCCATTGAACAGGTGCTCGATCGTTCCGGCGTCGACCTCGACGCACTGCCTTCAGTAGCGCAGTACCAACGGCTGCTGCGCCAACTGGATGGCAAGTTCAGCGAGTACCAGCAGCATGTGCGCCTGGGGCGTGCGTATGAGGGGCTGTACCTGCAATCGCTGCAAAATCCGCAGACCCAGGTGCTGGCCTTGCATTCCCTGAGCCGTCTGCCGGGCTGGCCGACAACCTTGAGTGTCGAGCTGCGCGAGGGCTCGGCCATTGGCCGGGTACTGGACCGCATCGGGCCGATCGACGCGGTGGATGTCCGGCGCTTGATCAAGGTGGACAATGGTTTTGGCGTGCAGGGCGGCAGTGACCTTTACCAGGCCCTTCACGATCTGCTGAGCGCGGACCAGCGAGCTGCCCTGGGACTCGATCCGTCAGCGCCGGCCCTCGACCTGCTGCTGAAAATCCGCCAGCACGCCTTGCCCCGTGAGCCGTTCGTCAATGGCTTGCAGCGCATGGACAGCGGGCTGACCTTCGAGGCGATCGGCCTGCGGGGCGGCGGTTATCCGAACACGGCCCAGGGCGCTACGTTGTCGCGCAATATCGAGTTGTTCCAGGTGCGCTGGGTCTATCCCGGGTTGAGCAACCAGCAGGCTATGGATTTCCTCGAGGTCCTGGGCAGCGGGGCGATGGAGGAACTGGTGCGCCTGGAAACCCAGCTGTATCAGTTGGATATCGATCTCAGCCAGTGGCTCAACGACACTGTCGATCAGGTGTGGGCTGTGGACGGGCTGTATTTGCGCGAAGGCGACGCGGCCGCCGAGGGCCTGGATGCCGATCAGATCGAGGAGGAGAACCTCGAGCGCTTCGAAGAGGTGTTGCATGAGGAGCGCGAGTCGAGAAAGCAACTGGGCTATCAACTGCTGAATTGCTGGCAGTACCTGGCAGATAGCCGCAGCCATGTCCTGGTCGATGGGCAGTTGCTGGGTTACCGGCTTGACCTGGATGCGCAGCAGTATCTGTCCCTGCCGTTATTGCGCACCCGGTTCCCCAACGTCGTCGAGTTGTCGATGAAGGCGTTTGAAGTCGGGCGACCGGAAGGCCTCGATTCATTCCTCGAGTGTTTTCCCAACTTGCGCCGCCTCAACCTCGAGGGCGTCGACCTGCGTCGGGTCAATACCGTGGGCGAGCTTGAGGGCGGTGTACCGCGAGGGATCTGGAACATGCCCCATCTGACAGAGCTGAACCTCAGCTCGACCCACCTGGTGCTCAGTGAGCAATCCGCCGGCCGGTTGTCGGAGCTGGTGCACCTGCAGACCCTGGACCTGAGTGACAATCCGCTGGCGGTGCCGCCGCTGGTGTCGGGGATGAATGCGTTGCTCCACCTGAACTTGCACGGCACTGGCATCCACTCCTGTCCGGTGGGGTTGCCCGAGCAACCGTCGTTGAAGTTGCTGGACCTCAGCGACAATCAGATCAGCCGGTTCCCGCCGGCCGTGTTCGCGCAAGCGGTGGCCAGGGATCGGGTGCAGCTGTGGGGCAATCCACTGACGGACGAAGACAGCCTGCGACGTGTCGTCCGCCATCGACAGCAGACCGGCCTGAATCTGTGGCTCGGCGCGGCGGACCCGAGCCTGGCGCAGCCCGAGGCCTGGCTGCAGCAGCTGCCTGAGGCGCAGGTCGAGCTCAGGCAGCTGATCTGGCAACGCCTGCTGGCAAAACCTCGCGGCCAGCGGTTGCTCAAGCAGATCGAAAACCTCTGCCGCACGGCTGATTTCCAGGTGAGTTACCCGCTGATACAGGCACGGGTCTGGCACTTGCTGGAGGAAGCGGACGCGTCGCAGGAGCTGTGGGGCGTATTGAGTGGTGACGTGGCGCTGTCGGCGCTGGATGTGGAGAATCCGTTTGCCGGATTCACGGCGCTGGAGCAGCGCTTGAAGTTGTACATGGATTGGCTGCGCATGGGCAGGCCCTTTCCGATCGCGCAATTGCAGGAGCAGTAATCAGGCTGCCGGCCTTGAACCCCGGGGCGGGGTTCAAGGCCGGTCGATCAGCGGCGACGGAACAGCGGCAGCGGCTCGTCGGTGGCGGCCTGGTAGGTCACCGAGAAGTCCTTGAGGCTTTCAAGGGCTTCGTACGGGTCCTTGTCGGCCCGCAGTGCAAAGGCGTCGAAACCGCAACGGCGCAGGTAGAACAGTTGGTCGCGCAGGATGTCGCCAATCGCCCGCAGCTCGCCCTTGAAACCATAACGGTCACGCAGCAGGCGGGCGTTGGAGTAATTGCGGCCATCGGTGAACGCCGGGAAGTTCAGGGCAATCACCTGGAAGTGCTGCACGTCATCACCGATTTCCTCGGCTTCTTCGCCAGCGTCCAGCCACACGCCCAGGCCGCCATCGCGGGCCAGGAGCATGCGTCCGTGTTCACGCCACAGCTGCAACGGCACGATGTAGTCGTCGCAGTTGCTGATTTCATCGATGTTGAAATCCTTGGGCAGCAGGTGCCAGGTTTCGTCGATGACTTCGTTGTTCTTAATGATTCGCTGCATAGACGCGTTCCTTGAAGAGGTCGATGCCGATACGTTGGTAGGTGTCGATGAAGCGCTCGTCTTCGGTACGTTGTTCCACGTACACGTCGATCAGCTTCGAGATCACATCCGGCATGGCGTCCTGGGCAAACGATGGGCCGAGGATCTTGCCCAGGCTGGCGTCGCGGCTGGCGCTGCCACCGAGGGACACCTGGTAGAACTCTTCACCTTTCTTGTCCACCCCGAGGATGCCGATGTGGCCGACGTGGTGGTGACCGCAGGCGTTCATGCAGCCGGAGATGTTCAGGTCCAGCTCACCGATGTCGAACAGGTAATCCAGGTCGTCGAAACGGCGCTGGATCGACTCGGCGATCGGGATCGACTTGGCGTTGGCCAGGGAGCAGAAATCGCCACCCGGGCAGCAGATGATGTCGGTCAGCAGGCCGATGTTCGGCGTGGCAAAGCCATGCTCGCGCAATTCGCCCCAGAGGGTGAACAACTGCGCCTGCTCGACGTCGGCGAGGATGATGTTCTGCTCGTGGGAGGTGCGCAATTGACCATAGCTGTAGCGCTCGGCCAGGTCGGCGACGGCGTCCAGCTGCTTGTCGGTCAGGTCGCCCGGGGCAACGCCGGTGGGCTTGAGCGACAGGGTCACGGCCACATAGCCCGGCTTCTTGTGGGCCACGGTGTTGCGCGTGCGCCAGCGGGCAAAGCCCGGGTGCTGGGCATCGAGCTCGGCCAGGGCGGCGTGCTGGTTGTCCAGCGCCTTGTAGTCCGGGTCGACGAAGTGCTTGGCAACGCGGTGCACTTCGGCTTCGGTCAGGGTGGTCTGGCCACCGCGCAGGTGCTCCATTTCCGCGTCGACTTTCTGCGCGAAGACTTCAGGCGTCAGGGCCTTGACCAGGATCTTGATCCGCGCCTTGTACTTGTTGTCGCGACGGCCATAGCGGTTGTACACACGCAGGATGGCGTCGAGGTAGCTCAACAGGTCTTGCCACGGCAGGAATTCATTGATGAACGCGCCGACCACCGGGGTCCGGCCCAGGCCGCCGCCGACCAGCACGCGGAAGCCCAGCTCGCCAGCGGCGTTGTGCACCGGCTCCAGCCCAATGTCATGGACTTCGATGGCGGCACGGTCAGACGTCGAACCGTTGATCGCAATCTTGAACTTGCGCGGCAGGTAGGCGAATTCCGGGTGGAAGGTGGTCCATTGACGGACGATCTCGCACCATGGGCGCGGGTCGATCAACTCGTCGGCGGCCACACCGGCGAACTGGTCGGTGGTGACGTTGCGCAGGCAGTTGCCGCTGGTCTGGATCGCGTGCATCTGCACGGTCGCCAGTTCGGCGAGGATGTCCGGGATGTCTTCCAGCGCCGGCCAGTTGAACTGCACGTTCTGCCGGGTACTGATGTGGGCATAGCCCTTGTCGTAGTCGCGAGCGATCTTGGCCATCATTCGCGTCTGCCGCGAAGTCAGTTGGCCATAAGGCACGGCAACCCGCAGCATCGGGGCGAAGCGCTGGATATAAAGGCCATTTTGCAGGCGCAGGGGGCGGAATTCTTCTTCGCTCAGCTCGCCTGCCAGATAGCGTCGGGTCTGATCACGGAACTGCTTGACGCGGTCCTCGATGATCCGCTGATCGTACTCGTCGTATACGTACATATAGGTCCTGTTCTCAGGCTGGGCTGATCGGAATCCGCTGCGTTGCTCGCTCGCTGATGTTCCGAAAATGCCTTGGTAATTCTGCGCGCACGGCCGCGCACTCCCCACGGAGCCGGGGCAAGATAGCAGTTTGCGTTTATGCGTAAAAGTGATGTTTGAGTATATGGAAAGAACCAAATCGACTAATGCGACTGATTATTGTCTTACCCACATTTGTCGTGCGGGCAATCGTCGTCTTAACTGTGATCGAGTCTTCCTGCAATCACCGATAAAACCGACAAGAGGCGATGCAATGAGCAATCCGACCAAGGCAACGAAAAGCGACAGCAGCGTCGACGCATGGGCGATTCTGTTCTTGATCATTCTGGTGGTAGGCACGGCGGTGTATTGGGTTAGCCATCAGTAATCCCTGCGAACCGGGCCCTTTTCCGACGATTGTCGGACAAAAACGCGAATTCACCGCGGAGAACCAGGATTGGCTGGCTATAATGCGCGGCTAAATTTTCGGGGCTCGGTTGTTCAATGTTGAGGTTTCTGTGTGGAGTCATGCTGACGCTGGGCTCGATCTATGGATCGGTGGCGCAGGCAACGTCAGTGGTGTTCCTCAATCCGGGCACGACCAGGGAAGTGTTCTGGGTCAGCTACAGCCAGTTCATGCAGGCGGCAGCCCGTAACCTGGGCATTGACCTCGAGGTGCGCTATGCCGAGCGGCAAGTGCACGCCACCGTCGAACAGGCCCGCGAAGTGTTGTTGGGCGACAACCGCCCGGACTACCTGGTGTTCGTCAACGAACAATATGTGGCGCCGGAGATCCTGCGCCTGTCCCAGGGCAGCGGGGTCAAGCTGTTCATGGTCAACAGCGCGCTGACCAAAGATCAACTGGATCTGCTGGGCGATCCCCGAGAAAAATACCCTGACTTGCTCGGCAGCCTGGTGCCCAACGACGAGGAGGGCGGCTACCGGATGCTCAAGGAGTTGATCCGCCAGCACCCACCCATCGCGCCGGGGCAGAAAATCGAACTGCTGGCCTTTTCCGGCCTGAAGATCACCCCGTCCGCGCAAATGCGCGAGAAGGGCATGCAGCGCGCCTTGCGCGAGCATCCCGAGGTGCAGTTGCGGCAATTGGTGTATGGCGAATGGACCCGTGCCCGCGCCCATGAGCAGGCCGTGCAACTCTTCAAGCGCTACCCGCGGGTGTCGTTGGTGTGGTCGGCCAACGACGAAATGGCGTTCGGCGCCATGCAGGCTTATGAAGAGGCGGGTGGGAAGCCTGGCAAAGGCGTGCTGTTCAGCGCCGTGAACACCTCGCCGCAAGCCTTGCAGGCATTGCTCGATGGACGCCTGAGCGTCTTGTTGGGCGGGCATTTCAGTCTCGGCGGCTGGGCGCTGGTGGAGTTGCACGACTATGCGCAGGGCGTGCCGGTGGAACAATACGGCGGCCGCGATCGGCAGATCCCCTTGCTGCAACTGATTGATCGCGAACAGGCCAGGCGCATGCTGGCATTGCGTGACAGCCAGGATTACGGCGTGGACTTTCGCAGCCTGTCGGCCAAGGGCCGTCCCCTGACCTACCGCTACCCGTTCAACCTGCAAACCCTGATGCACTGAAACCGGCGTTCAAACCCCGGCCAGGTACACCACCAGCTTGACGATGGCAAACAGACCCAGGGCAAACACCGCGGTAAACAGAATGCCCAGCACCACGAAATGACTCGGCTTGCCGTGGGTAAAATCCCGCGCACGGTTCTTCCCGCTCTGCACGCCAAAGGCCGCAGCCATCACGCTGTGCAGCATCTGCCAGAAGCTGGGGGGCTTGTTGTCGATTGGATCGTCCATAAATCCCTCGTCACCGGTGGGGTGTGAGGCAAGCATAGTCAAAAAGTGTCGAAACGCGTTGTCCTCCGTGCCCCGCAGATACGATCGCTTAGCTCCGTCACATCAATATCCAGACCCATCCTACACACCAAACCGAATTGTCTGATACCAACAGTTATCCCCTTCGTGAAAGTCTTCCAGCGCTTTATCGAGGGTGGGAAACGTCCTTCCCGAGCACTCTAAACCAGTCCAGGGAAGTACGAATTGTGTCCAGCAGTCCGCGTGTATTTTGCAACCACAGCCGCCACACCCTCGAAATCAACAACCTCCAGGCTCCCATCGATTTGTTCACTGTTGACGGCGTCGAGGGCCTGAGCCAGCCCTGTCTCTACAGCATCGAATTCACCAGCGCCGCACACGCGCACCTGGCCAATGCCGGGCTGCAAAACCATCTCGGCCAAGCCAGCATTGGCGAATAAGCCGAGCCCCTCTCCCACACGGATCACCGCGATCGCTACGAAGCGGTGCTGAACCCACTCAGCGGCCAGGAAGGTAACCCCCCATGAACCAAGCCGACATCATCGTGCCCATCGCCTTGCAGCACACCCAGACCGCGACCTGCACCGCCCCTTGGTACGTGAAACACACCGAATACCATCCGCTTGAGGCCACCTATGAACCCTTGATCAATGGCGAGGAAGCCTTTCGCGCCGTGCACCTGGCCGTCGCCGAGGCGAAAAAATCGGTGGACATCATCT